>CACZFM010000029.1 GCA_902780495.1 uncultured Bacteroidales bacterium | reverse complement strand
TATTTATGGAAGCGCAATAATATGCCAACCCATCACGCAGAATCAGACAAGCGACTGAATCATCCCGCATGTCCAAAGATGTCCCCCAATTCCCCAACCTGACATTCCCCTGTATCGTATCTTTGCGCAACATTTCAGATTACCAAGAGTCGCATGCAAAGAATATCGTATGTCTATTTCGTTCAAATTATATTTGAACACGGCTCCAGGGAGCCGTCCAAAAAGAAATCGTGAAAAAGCCCGCAATTCAGGTGATAGATTTTGCCTCTTTTTCGCATTATATATGGAGGGGTATAGGTAAAACATACCCAAATAAAACTCGATAACTGAGATGCTATCTTAAAAATCGTAAACTTTTGACTCGATACCTAAAAAGGTTGACCGGAGTACGAAAAAGGTTTACTGATCAAAAGACGCTGCAAAATTACTAAAAATAATTGACATACGCAAATATTTTTCAATATTTTTTCAATTTTAATCACCGAGTTGGCGTATTTTTAATTACCGAGTTGGCTGTATTTTGTTCGGTCATTTGGCTGAGTTCTTTGAGAAAAATCTAAAGTAAAAAGTCTCAATGGTAAAATAAGAGAAATCAGGGGGCATAATTCCGACTTGCCCCCCGACTTGCCTCCGATAACATGTTTGTAATTCGGTGAAAACAAGTTGATTGTAAAAGAAGGCTTAAAGGGAGGTTATAGTTTCGCCTGAATGCTCACTTTTGCCCAAGCGCCGGGTTGGAGGATTCCGCCGTAGTCGTAATAGCGCGTATGGGTGATATTTGTACACTCGGCAGCGACACGCAGGTAGCGGTTCTGCCAATAGATAGAACCATCCAATAACCATACGGGCTGATAGTTCTGCACAGCCCCTTCGGCATTGTTGAACTGACCTTCTCGTTTCTGAAAGCGCACCGTCCATGAAGCGCCAAAACCTTTGTAGATACCATGCTCCAGACGGATAGACAGTTTATGACTCAGGTAATCGAGATAGCGTGAACCCGTCTCTTTGAGGTCCAAGTTCAGATAGGTGTATGCGTAATCGACCGCCACACAACGCAGCCATTCGTTAAGCCGGTATGCGATAGAAAGTTCTATACCCGTAGCATCCACACGTTGCTGATTCTGTGCGTGATACGGTCGTTTCGTATCTTCCGGCACATACACCCAATCAATGATGTCTCTTCCCCATCGGTAGTACCAATCGGCGGACAAAGTGAGCATGCTTTTGTCCGATTTGTCATTTGAGATTTGAGATTTGACATTTCCTAATTTCCATTCTCCTTTGTAACCGACTGAGAGGAGCCATGCTTTTTCGGGATTGAGGTTGCGGTTACCCAGTTGGTTTCCGGCGTTGTAATAGAGATCGGTAAACGTAGGCATGCGCAGCGAGCGGTTGGCATTCAGATAGACGGTTCCGCCTTTTTTGAAGTCATAGCCGATGTTTGCTCCTCCACCCAGATGGTGTCCGAATTGGGAGTTGTATGTGCCGTTGATGCCGATGGAGGCGGCTAAACCTGCATAATAGAAGCTTTGTTCGGCATAGTAGTTCGTATGGAAACGATTACCTCCTTTGACCAGATCCAATACGCGAACTTGGGATAGCGGAAAACCTTCTACATTCGGTACTTGTCCGTTTGGATTGATGGTGTCACCAAGGTTCGTAGAGTGCATGTTTTCATTACGGATACTTATTCCGAAGGATGTGGTTCCCACACGCGAAGCATAATGGGCAGCCAGCGCGGCGGAAGCGGTCTGCGCGAAGTGGAAATTGCCGTATAACCGTTGCCCGCGATGCCATTCGTAGCGGTCGTAGTTAGCGCGATAAGCCGCTTGAGCGTCTAAGCGCCATGCCCCCCAGCGATGCGCGTATTTGGCGGACGCAAAAGCAGTACGCGTAGCGTCAAACTGGTCTTGCGACCCAAAACCATAACCCATTCCCAACCCTGCATCTTTCCATTGCGCACCGGCCTGCACATCGAGTTCTCTCCATCGTGTCTGGAAATAGAGGTTCACCAGTTGAAAATCCGAGTTACGGCATGCAAGGGCTTCTTTCTCCGTGGGTTGTGGTGCCAGATAACCTTCTGCCCGCGAATAATCCGCTGCTATATTGAATTGCGTCTCTTTGTGTGCCACGGACGCCGCCACCTGCGGATGAAACCAACCGTTCATGCCCCCGTCCAGACGTAAAATAGTTTGAGAGGTTGTACCTCTGTTTGAGGTTGTTTGCGCTTCGCTGTTTGAAACAGTTTGTTTCGTGACGATATTGATTGCTCCGGAGAAGGCTCCGTGCAGATGTGCCGAGGTGCCTTGCAGTACTTCGATGCGCTCAATCATCGCCGGTGTAATCGGCACGTTTAGCGTATAGTGCCCTGTATGGAAGTCACTCATACTCACGCCGTTAAGCAGCACCAGCACTTGGTCGAACGTACCGCCCCGCATACTGATGTCAGCTTGGGAACCGTTGGCACCGCGTGTACGCACATCCACCCCAGGCAGGTATTGCAGGATATCCGCCACGGTCTGTATCGGAAGCGCCTCTATCTCGGCGTGCGATACCTGTGTGATAAGACGGAAGGATTCCGAATGAACTTCAGCTTTTTGAGAAACGACCAACACCTCCTGAAGACTAAGTTGCTGGTCGGTTAAGGGGATGGAATCCGCCGTTCCCGATGAACCTTCCGCCATGGTCGGTATGCAGAACAAGCCGCAGAGGGCAACTGCTACGCTCTTACCATGCTTGAGCATCTCCAGATCGGTCATGTAACCCGCTACATGTCCGATGGTCACCTCGCGGTGAAGCGAACGGAAAGCGGCGTACGCCTTGTGGCAGAACCGACGGAAACGGATTCCTGTTTTGAATGAATAATTTTTGAACATTTGAATAGGTGCTTTTTGTAAAAAAGCGCGCAAAGTTACAAAAAAATAATTGAAAGTTGAAAATAAAAAACAGAAAATTTGCATAATTCATGTTTTTTTTGTACTTTTGCATCCTCAAAGTATAAATTATGGAATCGTATACTCATCGTTATTCACTTACGGCGGCAGACATGGACACGCGTTACCGGATGACGCCGAACGCCGTGTTGCTCTATTATCAAGATTGCTGGGCACGCTATATGTCGTGCCTGCATCTTGCTGCTTTTGACGTCATCAAACAGAACCGCATCTGGGTCATTACGGAGTTCAACGCGTGGTTTGAGGAACAGACGGCTCTTTGGTCGGACGATATCGATGTGACCGTTTGGAACAGCGAAGTGGGCGCTTTGCGTCTGTATGCTGAGTTCCGCGTGCATCGGACAGATGGGGTAGAGGTGGCGCATGGCTACGGCTGTTGGACGCTCCTCGACACGGAAGCCCATCGTCTTGCACCGATGACCCCTTTCCTACCGCAGATACCTGTGCTGCCGGAAGTGACCTCCGAGACCCATCGGAAACGCCGTTTTCCGACGGATGGCACACCGCTCCAACAGATTGAGCACCGTGTCAATCCGATTAATCTCGATTTCAACGGTCACGTCAACAACCGCACATGAGTATCCACTGGCTCAAAGAGACTTTCCTTGGAGACACACTTCTTTGTCGCTTGGCTTTGCTGCCCAATGAGAATGAAGAACAGGTTTATCATTACCTGCACACGATCTCTCGCAATGACGCGGAGACTGCCGCGCAGATTTATTCCGAATGGATTCCACGCACGGAGCAGATAGATGTCTCTGCTCATGCGTTGAGGAAATAATATGACAAACTTGCAGGAAGTTGACAAATTGGCATGAAAATGGACAAATTGGCAGATATTTGGGGCTTGGCACGTTTATTGCCACTATTCAAGTGAAAACGCAACTACGCATACTACGCAAAACACGTAAACTACGCAAACTACGTTAAACATTGTTTAACTAAATTTGGAGGATTGATTATGAAAAATGCAATGTGTCGTAGAAACAGTTGGCTGCCGACAAACGGATGGTTCCCGACCGTATTTGATGAGTTTTTGAACAATGACATGCTGAACACGGCAAGCAATGTGGCGCCTTCGGTTAACGTCAAAGAGAACGAGCACGGCTATGTAGTCGAACTGGCTGCTCCGGGCGTTAAGAAAGAGTACTGCAGAGTACATGTCGATGAGGATCACAACCTGTGTGTCGCCATTGAGAACAAGTTCGAACACAAGGAAGAAGACAAACATTCGCACTACTTGAGACGCGAGTTTGCTTACACGAACTTTGAGCAGAAGTACACCTTGCCGGACAATGTGGATGAAGCGAAGATTAGCGCAAAAGTCGAAGATGGTATCTTGACCATTGACCTGCCGAAGATCAAACGCGAAGAAGGCAAGAC
>CACZFM010000028.1 GCA_902780495.1 uncultured Bacteroidales bacterium | reverse complement strand
GAGTTATCAGAAAATAATGATCTATTAATTAAAATTTGAATATCTATGGCAAATTTTACAAATGACGAAATTCTTGCTGTATGGCAAAAAGGTAAAGTTATTCCAGGAAATGATCCAACTTATTGGAGAAAAGACCAATGTGATGCATGGATGAGTTTCAGAGCATATGGAAATCGTCAAAGTGAGTATGGATGGAATTTTCATTTCCATACACCCTAATCTCCACAAATCTTGTGCCACTACCCCTACAAAACCGATTACAATTCAATGACAAATGTACTCGCCGGGGGTGATGCCGGTTTTGTTCTTGAACATGCGCGTGAAATGATGCGGGTAATCGAAACCGAGCATGTATGCCGTTTCGCTGATACTACGGCCGCTCATGAGGATATTCTTCGCGATTCGGATGATATACGCTTGGATATATTCCTTGGCAGAAGCGCCTGTGGCTTGCTTCACCAAATCGCCGAAATAACCCGCTGAATACGCCATCTCCGAAGCGCAATATGCTACTGTCGGCAAGCCTTTCTCGGCTTGCCGGCCTTCGTAATAATACTGGTCCAACAAGGCGTGAAACCGTTTCAGCACATCCGGCTCGTTCGCCGTAATCCGGGCATTCTGACGCCAATACGCCCGCTGACAATAATCCAAGATCAACCGCAGATAACTGACCACTATATTCCGTAGTGCAGCGCTGTCGGTGTGCGTTTTCAGTTCTGCGCGCAGCGCGCTTAGAAGCGTCTCTATCGCATCCCATTCCTGCGGTTCCAGAGGCAGCGAATCGGTAAAGAAATACGAGAAGAAATTATACTCCGCGATGTGCGCCTCGAGGTCTGTTCTGCTCATTAACTCCGGTGACCATAGTACCGCCCATCCGTTCAGAAAGAGCGGATTGCCATCATCTTCCCTGCCGCCTATTTGCCCCGGTGCGACGGCGATTACCGACCACTCGCTCACCTGCACAGACCGCACGCCATACGACAAGTCCTGCGGAAACTCCCGTTGGATAAACAACCCATACACATTGTAGCTATTCAAACTCGTCCTGACCCCCTTCTCCAGTTCATCAAAATGAACGACACTAATCAGCGGGTGGATCACTTCCGCCTCCAGATGCCGCGCATACACATTCGGTTCCCGTATATTCAGTAGTTTTTTCATAAGGGCTGAAATTTGGCTGCAAAGATACAATTTTTATTCGAGATATGCAAAAATGGCAGTCAAAAAATGATCTTTTTCTGCGTTTTCTGCGTTTTTGGTAGTTATTCGGCAAATTTATGTTATTCTATATCCGCAAAAAGCTATACATTTGCACTCGAATTTGAAAACACAATATTAACCATTTAAAAACATACATATGCGGCAAACGATTGTATCTACTCTGCTTGTTCTCTCTTCCATGGCGGCGGCACAAGTGACGGACTACCACGCGCACGCTATTCCTGATTCGTATCGCGAACTGGTGGCGAAGCATAATATGCTTCTGGACGAGGGTTTTCCCTTGCCGCAATGGAGCGCAAAGGCACATCTGCAGATGATGAGCGAGGCAGGTATCGACAGAGCTATTCTGACGGTTCCTGCTCCGCATCCTTATTTCGGCGACCAGACAGAATGCAATACCGCGTGTCGTCAGTTGAACGAAGAGTTAGCGCGTTTGGCTGCCTCCTATGAGAACTTCCAGTTCGCCGCCATCCTTCCCTTGCCGGATGTGAATGCTGCGATTGCGGAAGCCAAGTACGCGCTGGATACATTAGGAGCCGTGGGCGTCAAGTTGGCAACGAACGTCTATGGGCAATACCTCGGCGACAGCGTCTTAGACTCGCTGATGGCGTTTCTCTCCGACCGCCAAGCCTTAGTCATCCTTCATCCGCACAAACCCTCGCCTGTGAACGAGAATGTGATGCGTCAAACGCCTTTAGCGATGCAGGAATACCTCTCCGAGACCACGCGCACGGTCTGCAACATAATCAGCCGCAACGTGCTGGCGCGCTATCAGGGAATGCGTGTCGTTGTGCTGCACGGAGGTGCGTATCTGGCGATCGCTATCCCGCGAATGCGGTCGCTCTATCCGGTCATGCGACAGAATGGATTAGTGGGTGAGATTGACTTCGAAGCCAACCTCAACAGCCTCTATTTTGACTTGGCCGGTTCGCCTTCGGACGAGACCATCCGCGCGCTGCTGACCCTCACCACGCGTGACCGACTCCTGTACGGAACCGACTACCCGTATGTCGCACCCAGAGTCATTCAAGCCAACATCGAACGAATCAAACAACATCTTCCAAATAAATAAACCCTATGAAACGTATTTTTACAATTTGTGTAGCTATGAGCTTGATTCTCAGCACGTCTTCCGCCAAAACGCTGGTCGTTTATTACAGTTACACCGGCAACTGCAAGAGTATCGTTACTGAACTGACGAACCAGATCTCTGCCGATGTCGTGGAGATCGAACCGGCGGAGAAAGGACTTCGCTACGAAGCCAACAACTACGCGCTGGGCACGCAACTGCTCAATACCATCAAAGCGAACCCGAACGATGCCGCTTCGTATCCGGCGATAGATCCGGTGAGTGTGTCCGTGGCGGATTATTCCACCGTCATCATCGTCACACCGCTGTGGTGGAGCCAGATGGCAGCAATCATGCAGAGTTACCTCTTCCAAGTCGGCGCACAACTCTCCGGCAAACAAGTGGGACTCATCGTCTCCTCCGCTTCCAGCGGCATCAGCGGCATCGTAGCTGATTGTCACCGCCTTGTGCCCGATGCCGATTACCTGCCCGAGAACCTCTGGATCAATAACTCTAACCGCTCGAACCTCTCCACGCTCATTGCCAATTTGGTAGAGACCTGCGGCTTGAATCAACAGGCAAACACCAGCAAACAAATCAATGTAGTAATCGGCTCGAAGACCTTTACTGCTACGCTTGCTGATTCCGAAACCGGCGAAGCCTTTGCTGCCCTTTTGCCCCTTACGATCACGATGAACGAACTGAACGGCAATGAGAAATACCATTACCTGTCCTCTTCTCTTCCCACCGCCGCATACCAGCCCGGCACCATCCATGCCGGCGATCTAATGCTCTACGTCAACAACTGCGTCGTTCTCTTCTACGAGACTTTCAACAGCTCTTATTCCTATACCCGCATCGGTTCGATTGACAACCCTTCCGGCTTGGCTGAGGCGCTTGGTTCCGGCGATGTGTCTGTGCGTTTTGAAAATGGACAAACCACAGACCTCACCCCAACCCTCTCCCGAGGAGAGGGCTTAAAGATTCTCCGCAATGGTCAACTCTATTTAAAGCACAATGGAGCGATGTACAATGTACAAGGGGGGAAAGTGAATGCCGAATAAGCGAGAAGAATCTACCTCGCTCGCGGAACTCGCGAGCACAGAACACCGTGGACAGATGTCGGCAAAGCCGATTGTCGGAATTAAATTCCGACGTAATAGACGAAGAAAGGAGCGGCATAATATGCCGCACAATGAACGCTACGGAAAGCCCGATAGTATCGGGGATAAAAGAAGAAAGAAACTCCAGCCTGCTCGGTGGTAGAGCAGGCTGGAGTTTTGAGGAATTGGGTTATCGAGAGAGCGAAAGGATACAGTGTCAAACTCTCAATACAAATTATTTCCAGATGAAATGCATTTCAATAATTGTTGTTGTCTGAGGGGTATTTGTTAATGTTTCTGGAAAATTCGTAAACAATTGATTTTGAGTAACCTCACAACGAAAAGCATTAATGGCGTTACTACCATCACTTTTGCTACTTTGCCATAAAGTACACCAATATTTCGTAAAGCCTGTTATTTGTTTAGGAGAACTAAAGGTATATGTTTTAGGTAAGTTGGCATTTGACAATAAAGTCCATGCTGTAGTGCCAAAATTATCAGGACTAAATATGTATTGATCTGTAAATCGTATTTGGTAATATTCATTCTGTTTAGGAACTTTCGATATTACATAACCACTTAAATAACATTTAGTGGGTTCTTCTATTGTAACATTCGTGTTGTATGTATTACTTTTAGAATTATTTTTTGCTGTTAAAGTTATTTTGTATACACCTTTTCCGTTATATCTATGCGTGGGATTCTTTTCCGTTGAAGTAGTTCCATCTCCGAAATTCCATTGATATGATGTCGCATTAGATGAATTATTTGTCAAAACGACTTTAAGAGGATGTTCCGTTTTATAGGAGAAACTGGCTACTGGCTGTATTTCTGAAACGATTACACTCTGTCTATAAGTGTCCGTTTTATCTCCATTGCTTGCAACCAAACTGACAGAATATGTTCCTGCAGAAGTGTACGTAATAGTTGGATCTTTTTGAGTAGAGGTCTTTCCATTACCAAAATTCCAAGAATATGATTGAGCATTTGTTGATTGATTCTTGAAAGTAACTTCCAAGCCATTAGTTGAATATGAGAATTTAGCTTGTGGAGCTGGATTCGACAAACTAATAGTAGCCTCATATGTACTTGATTTAGTAATATTTGTAGCTTTTAGCATCACCATATAAGTTCCTGCACTCGAATATTTCTTTACAGGACTCTTTTCTGATGTAACAGAGCCATCTCCAAATGTCCAATAGAAACTTTTTGCATTTAGAGATTGATTCGTAAACGTGACCGTTTTGTCATTGACCGAATAAGAGAATTTTGCTACGGGTTCTGCTTCTGGTTCTTCTTTCTTACACCCAGCAAATAATGCAACTAATAGTGTTGCCAATAAAATTTTGTTTTTCATATTTATCGAAATTTAATTGTTACAATGCGGTTATCATACTTGTTGAAGATGAACCTGTTAGCGTCATCTTATACGATTTGTTCCATTGAAAGTAATAATTGTTCCACTCATAGCCACCAACTCTATTGCCTTTTTTATCATAGAATTCCGCTTCAACATATACTGGCAAATTGACTGATGTGTTAGAAAGAACCACTTTTCCACTATTGTTGTGAGCTCCAGCAGTCGTGACTAAATGATTGTCGCAGTACACGTTTACGGAATAATCCGTTCCGTTTACCACGTAAAGAATAGGGTAATCACCCATTACTCCATCTTTCTTACAAGAAGAAAATACTCCTGCTAATAAGGCAACAAGTGCCATTAAAATAATTTTTCGTTTCATACTGTATTTATTTTTAGCACAATAAAAGCGTGCGCTTTCGTTCGCTTCATTTGATTTTCTGAGGTCCTAGACTTACCTTAATTGTTCAAATAAATGCACGGAAAACTCACGCTGATACGTGAGCGTGCATAAACCGTACTTGAACAATTAATGATTTCTGTTAACTTGTCTAGGGTTTCAGAAAATCAAGTTGGGCTTATTACGCTATTATTTATGTATGTTGTTTGTCTGTTGTTTTATGCCATAGGCGGTGGTTGTTTGTTTCTATATTTTTTTATCGGTCAAGATTGGCCGATACATTATTTATTTCATATAGGTTGACGTCTCGGAAAGGGACGATGTTTTATTTCTCAATTATCTCCCAATGACCGCCTTTGTCAGGTCCGACGCGACGGATGATGCCTTCTGCTTGCATCTCACGCAATATTTTTTTGATAGTGGTGTGACCTATTTGCAACTGTTCTTCCAATTGTTGAATAGACACGCTTTTATTACGCGAAATAGCCTCTACAATCATTTGTGCCTTTTCCGGCCACTTTTCTGGCCACTTTTCTGGCCACTTTTGGGTATTCTGGCCACTTTTCTGGTCATTTTTCTGGACATCCGTGCTTTCCGTAGTCACTTGTCCGCCTTGCACCTTCTGAAACACCTCACGTTGGATGGTAGCCATGAAGCCGCCACGGACTTGTTCAAAAGTCGGCACTTGTAAATGTGCCTGTTCAAACGAATCACGGATTTTCTCATAGCCGCGTCCCCAGTTTTCTACGAATCCGAGCAAATAGAAGACCTTAGCAATCAGCGGATTACGAGGTTGGGATTCGTGCTCTTCCATTAGTTTCTCTATCGTCATGGTCGGAGGCAGAATACCCTCATTCCATAGTTGAATACGGTCTGCCCACACACGCATGTGAATGAAGGTGCCCATATAATCACGGTGCATGATAGCGTTACAGATAATCTCTCGCAAGCCTTCTTCCGGCATCTCCAAGGTCTCCTTGCGGTATAAGCCTTCGTAACCGACCGTAGAAACGAGATATTTGGTACGCAGGGTATCGATAACTGCGTCCGGCATCAATACTAACGGGCAAACGATGTTATCATGAATGATCAGATCCGCCTGATTGACTCCGAAACGACCGATACGGAAAGCCGAGAGCGGACTCCACCGTTCAATGTCCTTTCCAAACAACATCAATGCCGCGTTGGTCAGTTCGCCTTTCTCCGTCATCAGATTCAGTTTCCGCAAAACCGTCTCTTGGCTTTCGGCCTTGGCGCTCTTGTTCAGACGCTTGTTCTCCAATGCGGTAGAGATAAAGAAGTTCCATGCTTCATCGTCCAGATCACTCAGTTTGGCTTCCGGATGAGGCAGCGAATCCCAATGGATCTTTGCTTTCCGCATGAGGAACGACGCCAACTCCGGTCCGCGTAATTCCTGAACCATACTGCCGCTGCGCACATAATATTTTCCATCGTACGAAATGCCGTCTTCCTGCGGTTTGACGGAAATAGCGATATACTCCTTGCCGTCTTCGGTTAGAAGGTTGACATCCGCCAAGAAGCCCAAGCTATTCTTAATCTTGTTCGGCATGTCTTGAAGCAAGGACTTGGCATCTTTAACGCCGACAATCGTACCATCGTCTTCCACACCGATATAGAGTGTGCCGCCTTGACTGTTAGCGAACGCACTCAACTCGCGGAAGAACTCATCTTTCCACAAGCGTTTGAACTCGGTATGTTGGTCTTCTTTCATCCTTGCTCCAATTTCGGGTGCAAAGATACAACTTTTTTCTGATATATGCAAATTTATTTGCAGAAATCATGTGGGCAAATGGATTTTGATGAGGTTTTGATGAGGGTTTCTGCAAAAATGGTAGATTTTTGGGGGATTTATGTTTGTTTATCTCAAAAAAAAGTAGTAATTTTGCAGCAGATTTCAAATGATCGTATATGAAAATGAAAAAATGTAAAAATATATTCTTCTTTTTGTTTGCGGCGGTCATGTTTGCGGCATGCACAAATTCGAACGGAAAAATGAATACCTGTGAAAATGCGGAAATGAGTAAATGTGAAAATGAGATGCTGGTTCGCATCGCGGAGATTGAAGTGAAGGAGGGATATTTGGAGGAGTATCTCGCGGCGGCACATAACGTGGGGACGAAGTCCGTGGAGAGTGAAGAGGGCGTGATTTGTATCTTCCCGATGCAGGTCAAGGACTCGCCGAACACGATCCGTATTGTGGAGATTTACCGTAATGACGAAGCTTATCAAGCACATTTGCAGACTCCGCATTTCCTCGAATACAAACAAGGTACGCTGCACATGGTCAAGTCCCTGCGACTCGTAGCAACCGAGCCGCTTGCGCCGGAGGCTATGCCGCTGATCTTCAAAAAGTATTAACATAAAACATCAAACATAACACATAATACATTATGAACGTATTGATTCTTCAGGCTTCGCCGAGAGCGAAGGGTAACACCGCTTGGATGGCGGAGGAGTACAAAAACGCAGCCGAGGCTGCAGGTCATAACGTGACACTCGTGAACGTGGCGCACAAACATATCGCAGGCTGTCTGGCGTGCGAGTACTGTCACGGCAAGGGCAACGGCGCGTGCATCCAGAAAGATGACATGCAGGAACTCTATCCGTTGATGGCAGAGGCGGAAGTGCTGGTTTTGGCTGCTCCGATTTATTATTTCACGCTCTGCGCGCAGATCCAGGCGCCTATTCAACGAATGTACTGCGTCA
>CACZFM010000027.1 GCA_902780495.1 uncultured Bacteroidales bacterium | reverse complement strand
AGGCGTTGAAGACCGCCGCTCAAGCCGCGAAAGCCGCTTTGGCCGATGCAGAGCAACGTACGGCACTGGAGAACGGTTTCAAAGGACAAAAGAAATACCACAGTCTGTTCAGTTATGCGGTGGCACAGAAGTATGTGAAGCCGAGTTTTGGAGAGTGAAGAGCTAAGAGCTAAGAATTAAGATTTCAAATTTCAAGATTTCAAATTTCAAGATTTCAAGTTTCAAGTTTATGAACAACACACAGATTTATAAAATCGTCGCCACCGCTGTTACCGCCCTGCTGACCTGTTTGGCAATCGCGTTGGGACTGAGTTCGTGCAATGTGACGCGCGTGGTGACCAACGAAAGCCAGTATGTGACGCGCGGCGACACATCCGTGGTGATTCAAACCAAGACCGTTGAAACCTACAACGCGGAAAAAAACCTTTAAAGAGTCGAAAGTCGAAAGACAGTAATTAACCATTTAAACCTAAACCAAACTATGAGTAAAGTGAAATTTTTAGACCCGATAGACCATATTTCGGGCAAGTTGAGCGCCAAAACGCGCGTAACCTACTGCCACCGTGAGGCTTCCAAACGGAACTTCACACAAATCCGTGGCAGCCGTAACCTGGAGAACTATCCGTACACTGCAAAAGAGTTGGCACAACAGTTGCGGTTCAAGACCGTTGCCGCCGCCGTCCGTCAGCGTATCAACGGTCCTACGCGTGAGCAAGACCTGATAGCGTACCACGCTTCGGGTTATGCCGGCACATTCCGTCAATGGCTGTTCCAACAGGAGTTGGCAGCGTATGATGCACAGCAAGGCGCGTAAAGCGCACAAAAGAAGCAGGGCGGCATACGAACCGCCCTGCTAACTTTGAGAACTACTGCCTATGGCAGCAACGGCAGTTCTTCACTTCCTGCCAGGCATTGGTGCTCCAGACAGCGAGGAAAATCAATACCGGCTGGAAAAAGAGACGGATAAGACGCGCCGTATCCGTGGTCAAACCAAAAGCATCAATGTGATAGACATACTGGTTGATGTTACCCGGGAAAATGGCGATATAGAACAACGCCAACGCCAAACCAACCCATGCACGGCCTCGTTTCCACATGCACAACATACCAAGACCCAACAACACTTCCACCACTCCCGAAGCCAAGACTACAAAATCCGTGAAACCGGGTGTAAACTGCAACCAAACCGGCACCTGTGCGACAAATTCCAGACGGGAAAAAGTGAGGTGCGCAATACCTGCGTAGGTCATGAATGCCCCCAAAAGGCACTGAAAGAAAATCTTTGCGTATTTCATCTCTGTTCGATATTAAATGATTTGTGCAGCGTGATTTTTGGTATCCACCTTGTCAATGATACGCTCAAGGACACCCTTTTCGTTGAAAACAAAAGTCTTGCGGAGCGTTCCAAACGATGTTTTGCCATAGAGTTTCTTTTCACCCCATGCACCAAAAGCCTGCAACATCTCCGTTGTCGGGTCACTCAACAAAGGGAAAGGCAACGAGTATTTCTCTTTGAACTTGACATGCGATGCCTGCGAATCCCTGCTCACACCAAACACTTGATACCCTTGCGCCAAAAAAGCATGGTAGTTGTCACGGATATTACATGCCTCCGCCGTGCACCCCGGCGTTGAGTCTTTCGGATAGAAATAAACAACCGTTTTTTTGCCAAGCAATTCCTTTTCGGTCACTACTCTACCTTGCTCGTCCACCGCACTGAAGTGCGGCATTTGGTCTCCAATCTGTAACATAACATCATCTATTTTATAAGTTGCAACATTCGTATCAGTGCTTTCATGCAGGCACGGTCGGTGATTTGTTCACGCAAAGTACCCAATCGGAAACATTCAGCAAACGTGCCTTCAGGTGTTGCCCACGCCATCCATACTGTTCCAACAGGCTTTTCCGCAGACCCGCCATCAGGTCCGGCAATGCCCGATGTGGCAATGGCATAATCCGTATGCATCAAACGCCTGACACCTTCCGCCATCTGACGAACGACCTGTTCGCTGACTGCACCGTAATGGTTCAGGGCATCGGCACTGACACCCAAGACTTGGTGTTTCACCTCATTGCTATACGCCACCACACTGCCCATATAAAAGGCCGAACTGCCTGCATGTTTATTCAGCAACGCTGCCAGTTTTCCACCTGTACAGGACTCGGCCGTTGCTATCGTTGCTTTCTCGGCTTTCAGTCGTTCGCCGACAAGAACTTCCAACGGTTTATCCTCTTCCGCCACAAGCCATTCTTTCACCAATTCCGTCAGCCGGCGCTTTTCTTCGTCCACACGGGCAGGCATTACGCCATAACCCGACAAGCGCAAACGGATGGTGCCGTCTTTCGGCAAATACGCCAGACGGATGTCTTTCGGCAATGCCGTTTCCCACGGCTCCAGCACAATAGCCAGTGACGACTCCGGGATACCGGAAACCATAACCGTGCGATGGGTAATCTGCCGTTCCGCACCCGAAAGAACATGTTCCGACAGGTATGGAAGAATCTGTTCCTCCATCGCTATTTTCATTTCGTATGGCACGCCTGGCATTGCGAAGAGCCATTGTTTTTTATTTTTACACTCATTTCGCACAAAAACCATCAGCGGAGCACTACCTACTCTGTTCTCCAGAATCTCTGCTTTTTCCGGCACCATCCATTGGGTTTCTGTAAGGCGGTTCAGCACTTCCGGACGATTCTTATAGAGTTCGTAGATATGCTTTTTCACCGCTGCACTTTCCACCAGACGGGTATCGAAATAGGATGCCATCACCAGTTTGGTAATATCATCTTTGGTCGGGCCCAGTCCGCCTGTGGTAAAAACGATGTCGGCACGCGAAAACGCCTCGTCCAGCGCTTTGCGGATATGCGTTTCATCGTCATGCACAGAGGTTATCTGCTTCAACTCCACACCTATTTCGTTCAGGCGTTGTGCCATCCAGGCTGAATTGGTGTCCACCACCTGCCCGATGAGCAATTCGTCACCTATAGTAATTATTTCCGATTGCATATATTATTGATATTTCTCTTCTATGGCTACTGACAACAGGCGGTATATCTGCCGTTCCTCATCGCCGGCAAGCAGGCTGAGATGGTGTTCGATCACATTGCTGTCATGCCGCCGTGCAGGGCCTGTCTGTGCTTCCTCCGGCGACATGGCATGAAGTTTCCGCAATGTTTCTTCCATCAGCGGGAACAGCGATTTGAACGGGATATGCGTACCCTTCAGTAAATCGTAAGCCATGCGGTAAAGATGATTGGGGAAATTGTTCACCAGCACACCGGCAAGATGCAGTTTCTCCCGGTCTTGCTGCGTAGCCTCATATACGCGGTTGGTAATCGTCAGTGCAAGCGTATATACCGCGCTGATATCATCTATTCCGCGCGCCTCAATAAAGACAGGCACTTCCGAAAAATCCACCAATCTGTCTTTTGATAGGGTCTGAAACGGATAGAAGATGCCTGCATGCGGTTTGTCTGCACCGAACACATCTATCGACATCGTACCCGATGTATGAAGGTGAAGTGCCCTTGGTTGCGCGGAAACCTGACTCACCACTTCGCGCAAAGCATTGTCACGGACGGCATACACATACACATCCGCCGTCTTGGGAAGGTCGGCAAGACCTTCACGGGAGGAAACTATTGCGACATCCACTCCTTTTTGGCGAAAGGCATTCTCCAGATTGGTGCCCACATTGCCCCGACCGATAATCAGTATCTTCATTTTCCGTATTGTCTATAGAACTCCGTCACGGCGATAACGCCTTTTTCCCATACCTCCAAATCCATGGATTCATTGGGCGAATGGATGGCGTTCTGCTCCAAGCCAAAGCCCATCAGGATGGTTTTTACACCGAGAATCTGCTCAAAGGAGGATATGATAGGAATACTACCTCCGCGTCTCGCTGCCAACGGCCGTTTGCCGAATGCCAATTCAAATCCTTTCTCGGCTGCCTTGTAGGCGGGAATATCAATGGGACATACATAGCCTTGACCGCCATGCATCGGCGTCACTTTCACGCGTACGCCACGCGGAGCAATGGTCTGCATATAATCGGCAAACAGGCGCGATATCTCTTCGTGGTCTTGGTCTGCCACCAGACGGCAACTCACTTTCGCGTAGGCCTTACTCGGAAGAACGGTCTTGCTGCCCTCACCCGTATAGCCACCCCAGATACCGCAAATGTCGAATGTAGGACGGCAACTGTTGCGCTCCAGCGTTGAATAGCCTTCTTCGCCCACTGCCTCATCAATATCAATGGCGCGGTTGTATGCCTGTTGGTCAAACGGTATGCGGGCTATCATGTCGCGCTCTTCTTGCGGGATAGGTAATACACGGTCGTAGAAATGCGGAATAGTGATACGTCCTTTGTCGTCCACCACTTGCGCCATCATCTCACAGAGTGCGTTTATCGGATTCTTCACAGCACCGCCGAAGTGCCCCGAATGCAAGTCGCGGTTCGGACCTGTCACTTCCACTTCCCAATATGCCAGTCCCCGCAAACCTGTTGTCAGAGAGGGTGTTTCTTTACCTATCATAGAGGTATCGCTCACCAGAATGATATCGCATTTCAGCAACTCCTTGTGCTTGCCGATAAAGGCTTCCAGCGAAGGGCTGCCTATTTCTTCTTCACCCTCAAAAATGAACTTCACATTACATTCCATCAGGCCGTTCTTCACCAGATATTCAAACGCTTTCACCTGAATCATCGCCTGCCCTTTGTCATCATCCGCACCGCGTGCATAGAGGCGGCCGTCACGCTCTTCAGGCTCCCACGGATTACTTTTCCACAACTCTATCGGTTCAGCCGGCATCACATCGTAGTGGCTATATACCAGCACCGTACGTGCATCCGCCTTATGGCAGTTGTATTCGCCATACACAAACGGATTGCCGTCCGACGGCATCACTTCTGCTTTGTCGGCTCCTGCCTGCAACAGAAGGGCTACCCACTGTTCGGCGCAACGCAGCATGTCCGGTTTATGTTCTTCCTGGCAACTGACACTGGGAATACGGATGAGCGAGGCCCATTCTTCACGGAAGCGCGAACGATTGGCTTCCACATAATTTTGAATTGTTTGCATATCGTTTCGGGTTTATGAATTTTATCATTTG
This sequence comes from uncultured Bacteroidales bacterium, assembly GCA_902780495.1. Classification (GTDB taxonomy): domain Bacteria; phylum Bacteroidota; class Bacteroidia; order Bacteroidales; family Paludibacteraceae; genus Colicola. Next base: position 9,393 of record CACZFM010000027.1, on the reverse strand, counting down.
GACTTGCAAAGATACGGCTTTTTGTTGAATTATGCAAATATCCGGCAAAAAAAATACAAAAAATTGCGTATGTCGGAAAAATACACTACCTTTGTAGCCGAAATGGAATAAACCCGCCAACGGATGAAGATACGTATCGTCACATTAGGTTGCAAACTGAACTTCGCAGAGTCCAGTCAGTTGATGAACACGCTGATTGCCAAAGGACACCAACGCGCCGGAAATGGCGAAGAAGCCGACCTTGTGATTGTGAACACCTGTTCCGTCACCGACACCGCTGACCACAAAGACCGTCAGGCTATTCACCGCGTACGAAGAGAAAATCCCAATGCACGGATTGTTGTCACCGGCTGTTATGCCCGCCTCAAACCGCAGGAAATCAGTGCTATGGCAGAAGTGGATCGCGTGGTGCAGAAAGCCGAAGACAAATTCGTTCCCGCTTATTCCAAAGACGACCGCACACGCTGTTTCCTCAAAGTGCAGGACGGCTGCAATTATTTCTGCACCTATTGCACCATTCCTATAGCGCGCGGGCGCTCGCGTAATCCGTTTATTTTTGAGGTGGTGGAAGAAGCCCAAAAAGCGTTGCAGGAAGGCGCGAAAGAGATTATCCTTACCGGTGTAAACATTGGCGATTTCGGCCACACCACCAACGAACGGTTTATCGACCTTCTGCGGGCATTGGATAACATAGCTGGTGATTTCCGTATCCGTATATCTTCCTGCGAACCCAATCTGCTGAGCGACGAAATCATTGACTTTGTCGCCCAAAGCCGTCACTTTGCCCCTCATTTCCATATCCCCTTGCAATCCGGTTCGGACGAAGTGCTGAAAATCATGCACCGCCATTATGATACGGCATTGTTCAGCGAGCGTATCCGGCATATTCGGGAAGTGATGCCACACGCTTTTATCGGCGTGGATTGCATGGTTGGCGTTCGTGGCGAAACAGAAGAGCGTTTCCAAACCTACGTAGATTATGTCAACGCACTGCCAGTAAGCCAGTTGCATGTCTTCACCTACTCCGAACGAGCCAACACACGGATGTTGGAAATGGATTTACCCGTTGTCCCACAAAAAGAACGCCAACGCCGTAGCCGCATCCTGCATGAGATAAGCGATTGGAAACTGAAGGCTTTCTACGACTCCTATCGGGGACAGAAAGCCACCGTACTATGGGAAAGCAAACGGGACAAAGGACTGATGTATGGTTTTACGGAAAACTATATCAAAGTCTCATGCCCGTACGATAAATCGAAAGTAAATACTTTCGAAGAAATCACCGTCTGATAAGGGAAACGAACTGCCGCTTAACGCAAGCGGTCGGCAGCACGTACCAATGCTTCGTCTTTCAATATTCCACGCACTGCCATAAGCGTCAGCACCAGACAGATAAGCGGAATACACGACCCGAACAGCAAATCCCATTCTCGTGCCACATTGTGCTTGCCAAACCATACATAGATTAGCAACACACCATAATATCCTAAACAAAGGCACGCTTCCAATATGCACGCAGCGGCTTGTACCAAACGCTTGCGGTAAAGGAAAATAATCACCAGTGCCACAATGGGAATAAGCAGTGTGGCGGCACTCAAGCCCCATACTCCCTTCAGAGTGACCGAAGACAAATCCTGTGCAGCATAACTGTATTCTTCTGTCAATTCCTCCAAACCGGTTGCGCCAAGTTCGAACATACGCTGTATGCCGCTTTCAATGGGCGATGTGAATTGAATAACAGGGATAAAGAAAAGAATTGTCCCAAGAATAACTATCAGGAGTAAATAAATGGTTTGACGACGCTGAATCATATTAGTATGTGTTTAATGGTTATACATTCTTATTTGTTTTCCACTCGCGTGCAGACATCTCCCCGCAGGATATATTGTTCGCCCGTTGCAGGACATGTGGCATGTCCGTCCTTGTCGAATAGAAGTTTCTCTCCGTAACGGCTCACCCACCCTGTCCGGCGGGCAGGATTACCCACCATAAGCGCATAAGGCGGCACATCTTTTGTAACCACGCTGCCGGCACCAATCAAGCAATACTCACCTAATTCATGCCCGCAAACAATGGTAGCATTGGCACCCACGGAAGCGCCTCGACGGATAAGCGTACGGCGGTATTCGGCTTTACGGCTGACAGCAGCACGCGGATTGATAACATTCGTAAATACCATGCTTGGACCAAGGAATACATCATCTTCGCACACAACGCCCGTATAGACACTGACATTGTTCTGTATCTTGCAGTTTCGGCCAAGAACCACATCCGGTGAGATTACCACATTCTGCCCGATATTGCAGTCTGCGCCTATCGTACATCCTGACATGATATGCGAAAAGTGCCAAATCTTGGTACCATCGCCTATCCGGCAGTTGTCGTCCACATAAGCAGACTCATGTTTGAAATAGTTTGCCATTTCGGTTTTATTTATATAAACAACCACTTCAGCAGGTCGTTCCCGTTTGCAAAAATAAGCAGTGCTATCAGCAAGAACCATCCTACTTTATTGGCATTCTCAAGGAATTTGTCGGAAGGTTGTTTGCGAGTAATCATCTCCACCAACAGAAAGAGAAGATAACCTCCATCAAGCGCAGGGATAGGCAAGAAGTTCATAAAGGCAAGAATGATGGACAAGATACCTGTCATCTGCCAGAAATATGCCCAATCCCACACTTTGGGGAACATCTGTCCAATAGCTCCGAATCCTCCTAAAGACTGTGCGCCTTCTTTAGAGAATACCAAGCGGAACTGCCGTATATACATTTTCAGATAGTTCCAGCCAAACACCACGCCAGCCGGTATAGCTTCCAAGAAACTATAATCTTTGTGTTCAAAATGCAGATAGTTCAACGGAGTGACTGCCACCACGCCCAATTTGCATTGGTCGCCTATCCATGCAGTCGTTTCCAAGAAGGTACTATCACGATAGAAACCGACCTTCACATTTTGACAAGGATAGCGGCGTAATTCTTCCACCACTTGCGGGAAAGCCGATGTCTCCACTCCTTCGATGGAAATAAGGCTGTCGCCCTTCAGTATGCCTGCCTCTGCTGCCGCCGAACCCGGCATCACTGTATCCACAACAAAAGGATAGAAATAGTCTAACAGCACATATTTGGCTTTCTGATACGATTTGTCCGCACGGGCTTTTGCACGCTCTTTACTGTCAAAGTCATTCTGAAAGGCCAGATAACGATTACTTAAATCCTGCGACATGACCAAAGCAAGCGTATCTTCGCCACGCAGTACGGTTACATTCTGTTTTCCCTCAATAATCAGGGCTTTCACCACATCGTTCAGTGCTTCCGGTTCTTTGCCGTCAATCGTAAGAATCTTATCTTGCTGACGGAATCCCTCATCCAAAAGAATCTGTGAGAAATACAACCCGCGATCCTGTTTCTTTAGAGGCAATGAATCTTCGCCCCAAGTAAATAGCACCGCCCCGAAGATAAGCAGTCCGGCAATAAAGTTCACCAAAATACCTCCGGCTATGATAAGGAAACGCTGGAACACATTCTTCGAACGGAATTCCCAAGGTTGTTTCTCCGCTGCAAGTTTAGCGGCATCCTGCGTCTCATCCACCATGCCTACAATCGCGCAATAGCCGCCGAAAGGAATCCAACCGATACCCCACTCCGTGGTTTCAGGATGTTTACTCCACTCATCATCCTCCGTTACATTAGGCGCAAAGAAGCGGACATGCCATTTACCATTAAACTTCTTGGCACGAAAGAGCGAGAACTTGTAGTTAAAAAACATATAGAACTTGTCCACACGCACGCCAAATATCCGTGCAAAGGCAAAATGTCCAAATTCATGAATCACCACCAAGAAACTCAGTGCCAATATCAATTGCAGTACTTGTATCATTTTTGATTATATCTGTTACTTGTTTATTATTTCTTCAACGTATTGCCTTGTCTCCCTATCCGTAAGCACATAATCTTCGTAGGAAGGTTTAGCAATAAAGCCTATATTCGTCATCGCTTTATCAATGATATCCGCCATCTCCATAAAGCCGCATTTCCCCTCACGGAATGCCAGATTAACCACTTCGTTCGCGGCATTCAACACGCAAGGTATGTTTCCGCCACGTTCAATCGCCTTATAAGCCAGTCCGAGACAAGGGAAACGCTCCGTATCGGGTTTTTCAAAGTCAAGGTGCCCCAACTTCAACAAATCCACACGCGGGAAACTGCTTTCCAGACGTTCAGGGAACGAGAGTGCAAACTGTATCGGCACACGCATATCGGGGGCGCCCAACTGGGCTTTGATGGCACCATCAGTGAACTGTACAGCAGAATGGACGATAGACTGCGGATGCACCAACACTTCGATTTGGTCATAGCCGACACCAAAGAGCCATTTCGCTTCAATCACCTCAAATCCCTTGTTCATCATGGTAGCGGAATCGATGGTGATTTTCGCCCCCATCTCCCAATTCGGGTGACGGAGTGCATCTTTCGCCATTACCTGCAACATCTGTTCCTTTTTCAAGGTACGGAACGGTCCGCCGCTGGCGGTAAGCAGTATCTTCTCTATCTCTGCCCGTTCGCCGACAAGCGATTGGAATATGGCACTATGTTCACTGTCCACAGGCAATATAGGCACATGGTATTTATCTGCCAATGCCGTTATCAGTTCGCCGGCGACCACCAGCGTCTCCTTGTTGGCAAGTGCGATGGTTTTCCCCGCACGAATAGCCTCCATCGTGGGTTTCAATCCTGCATAACCGACCATCGCTGCAACGATGACATCAATGGAAGGAAGGGTCACCATTTCGGCAATGGCATCCGCTCCTGCCCATACTTTCACGGGCAAATCGCTCAATGCCTCACAGAGCGGCGTGTAAAGTGTTTCATCCGCTATACAAACCGCCTCAGGCTTGAACTCACGCGCTTGCTGCACCAACAGATCAAGATTTCTATTCCCTGTCAGCGCATAGACCTCAAAGCGTTCCGGATTATTCCGAACGATATCCAAGGTCTGCGTACCGATGGAACCTGTACTTCCCAATATGGCGATACGTTTCTTCACTTGCTGTCTTATGCCTTAAAATACGATTACTTCTTCCGGATTGATATTCTTGCCGTTCTGCCACAGTTCAAACAACAGGTCTTCTTTTTCGGAACAGATACCTATGCTTTCGCCCGCCTGAACGGCATCACCGACTTTCTTCAACGCTTTTCCTACATGGCGGTAGAGACTGACATAAGCGGCATGTTGCACCATGATGGTATAGGTATTGTCTATCTCATAATTGACATATACCACCGTTCCGGCCAATACGGAACTGGCATTCTCGTCCTTAGGCGTACGGATACGAATGCCGCGCGGACTGTCATCCGAAAGGAAATGCCCTGTGATTACCCCGTTTGCCGGACGGAACATGGTATTAACCGGTGTCTTGGCCTGTATGTCAAACAACTGGAAACTATTTTTCTCCCTTGCTTCATACTGCGCCATATATTCTTCTGCCGCCTCACTCTTTGCGGCAAGCAGTTCTTCTCTCTTTACCAGCAACAAAGAGTCTACGGAGGGTACAGTATCAATCGTTTCTTCACCTGCCACCACTTTCTGTACCATCTCTATATAACGATGATGCACTTCCAACTCCGTGCCCAGCGAATCCACTTTAGCAGATGCTTCCACCAGTTGTTGGCGCAGGTTCTCGGTGTAACCGGGAAGGATAGTCCGTATAGGCGTATAAACAATCAGCAAAGAAAGTAGCGCAACCGTCAAGAGGAACATCAGCGTGACCAATGTGAATGCAGTCAGCCACGTCAGACGGATATTCAGCACCGATTTCCATGTACTCACATCCATCAAACGAAGCAGATACGGATGCCGTATACGCTGCCAGAAACTCTCTTTTTGTCGGTTCTCTGCCATGCTTGCTTTGCTTTTATTTAAGTATCGTACAACCTTCGCAGGGTTTCAGTTGTTTGAAGAAGTCGTTTCCTTTGTCATCCACCAGAATGAATGCAGGGAAATTCTCCACCTCTATTTTCCAGACGGCTTCCATTCCCAATTCGGGATATTCCACACATTCAATCTTCTTGATATTCTCCTGTGCCAGAATAGCGGCGGGACCGCCAATAGAACCGAGATAGAAACCTCCGTGCTTCTTGCAGGCATTGGTCACATCCATTGAGCGATTGCCTTTTGCCAGCATAATCAGGCTTCCGCCATTGTCTTGGAACTCATCCACATAGGGATCCATACGTCCTGCCGTTGTCGGTCCCATAGAGCCGCAAGGCATTCCTTCAGGCGTTTTGGCAGGGCCTGCATAATAGATAGGATGGTTCTTGAGGTATTCGGGCATTCCTTCTCCTGCCTCCAAACGGGCTTTTATCTTGGCGTGCGCGATGTCACGGCCGACAATGATAGTTCCGTTCAGGCTGAGACGGGTGCCAATGGTATAGTTGGAAAGAATCTTACATACCTCTTTCATCGGCTGATTAAGGTCAATGCGTACCGCTTCACCTTCTCCTTGCTGCCTCAGTTCAGCAGGAATGAGTTCACCCGGATTGGTATCCATCTTCTCTATCCATATACCGTCACGGTTAATCTTGCACTTGATATTACGGTCTGCCGAGCAACTAACGCCAAGACCTATCGGGCAACTTGCGCCGTGGCGGGGCAAACGGATAACACGTACATCGTGCGCCATATATTTACCGCCGAATTGGGCACCAAGTCCTATCTTATACGCCTCTTGCAGCAGTTGTTTTTCCAGTTCTACATCACGGAAAGCGCGTCCGGAGGCATTGCCTGTAGTAGGCAGACTATCATAGTAATGCGTTGAAGCCAGTTTGACGGTCAGCAGGTTTTTCTCCGCCGATGTGCCACCGATAACAATAGCAATATGGTATGGCGGGCAGGCGGCAGTACCGAGACTCTTCATCTTCTCCACCAAGAATGGAATAAGGGTATCGGGATTCTGTATACGCGCTTTTGTTTCCTGATAAAGATACGATTTGTTGGCCGAACCGCCACCTTTGGTAACGCACAGGAAACGGTATTCATCGCCCTGCGTAGCCTCCAAATCAATCTGTGCAGGCAAGTTGCATTTGGTATTTACCTCGTCATACATCGTGAGCGGTGCATTCTGGCTGTAACGGAGATTGCATTGTGTGTAAGTGTTGTATACTCCTTCGGAAAGGGCTTCTTCGTCCTCGTATCCTGTCCACACCTGCTGTCCTTTTTCACCATGAATAATGGCGGTTCCTGTGTCTTGGCACAGCGGGAGTTGTCCTTTGGCTGCCACTTCGGCATTGCGCAGGAAGGTCAGTGCAACATACTTGTCATTCTCACTGGCTTCGGGGTCGCGCAATATCTTTGCCACTTGCAGATTATGACTGCGGCGCAACATGAAACTGACATCATGAAAAGCCTGCTGTGCCATCAGGGTCAGACCCTCTTTGGCTACTTTCAGAATGGTTTTTCCCTCAAACTCTGCCGTGGACACATAGTCTTTGGTCAGGAGGTAATACTCGGTCTCATCTTTGCCGAGTTGGAACATCGGTTCGTATTTGAATTCCATTACAGTATCTCTTTAAGTATTTCACTTACAGTCGGATGCGGGAACACTACCTGCTCAAACTCTTCAACGGTATATCCCATTCTTACGGCAAACGAGGCCGCTGCCACAAATTCCGAGCAGGGATTGCCGATCATGTGTACACCCAGAACGGTGTTATGCTTTGTATCCACAATCATCTTGCACAGTCCTGTTTCTCCCTCGTTTTCTGCAACAAATCGTCCGGAGAAGGTCATGGGCATTTTGCGTACCTCATGCGGTATGTCTGCCAAATCTTTTTCCAGCATACCCACACTGGCTATTTCCGGATTGGTGTAAACCACCGATGGTATTGCGTTGTAAGCGATACGCTGTACGGGTATGCGTTTCAGCATGTGCCCTACAGCCACTTCCGCCTGACGGCTTGCCACATGTGCCAGCATGATTTTGCCGGTCACGTCACCAGCGGCATAGACGTTCTTCAGATTGGTCTGCATCATATCGTTCACCACAATGCCGCGGTTGATTTCCATATCGGTCAGTGCTTCCAATCCCTGCATGTTGGCACGGCGGCCCACAGAGATAAGGATATGTTCGGCTTCAAGTGTGATAGCATCTCCTTCGGCAGGCTGCGCCGTCACTTTGTTGCCATCCAGCGACATCACTTTGGTATCAGTCATGATACGGATACCCGCTTTCTCGTATTTCTCGCGGAGGATAGCCACCACATCCTGATCCAGATTAGGCAGGATAGCCGGCATGGCTTCGATAACGGTCACAGGCACACCCAATTCGTGATAAAGCGTTGCAAACTCCATACCAATAACGCCACCACCGACAATAATCATGGATGCAGGCAGGGTTTGTGCCGCCAGGGCTTGGGTGGAGTCCCATACAGCCTCGTTGTCTTTCACGCCGGGAATAGGCGGAACGAAGTTACTGGAACCGGTGCATATCAGCAGGTTCTCTGCCTCGTATTGTTCGCCATTGCAGGCAATGATGACTTGCTCGTCGGTACGGCTCACCACCTCGGCTACACCTGTCACTACGGTGCAACATTCGTTATTGAGTTTCTGCTTGATACCGGCCACCAATTTGCGCACCACTTTGTTTTTGCGTTGTGCTATCTTGGTGTAGTCAAACGTCACGCCTTCCGCTTTTACGCCGTATTTGTCGGCATGAACAGCATTGTAATACTGCTTGGCACTGTATAGCAGTGTTTTAGTCGGGATACAGCCCACGTTCAGACATGTGCCGCCGAGTGCATTCTGCTCAAACAACACCACTTGTTTGCCTTGTTTGGAAGCTTTTTCTGCTGCGGTATAGCCGGCAGGGCCGCCTCCGATGATTGCTAAAAAGTATTTCATATCTCTTTATATATTATATGTATTTTCAATTCAAGCCGCAAAGATACTGCTTTTTTTTCGAATATGCAAGAAAAATCAGAGATTTTTGGTTTAAAGTTGAAAGTTTAGGGGTTAACGTTTAACGTTTAGAGTTTAGGGTTTAAGGAATTTTCGGTCCATTATTGGGGCTATCTCGGTCCATCTTCGGTCCGTTTTCGGTATCATATTTTTTTAATTGGTGCGTGTTTTACATATACCCCTCCATATATAATGCAAAAAAGAGGCGAAATCTATCACCCCAAATGCAACTTTTTTGCATTTTTATTGCATTTTTATTGCATTTTCTTTGTAATGCAATGATTATCAAACACCAATACCCCACAAATACATCTGTGACAGTAAAGAGTGCTAACGGAGTTGTAAGGTAGGCAGCCTCAAAATGGCAGTAACCCACCTGCGATGTGGTTAAGTTTCAGTGTTCCACGCCCCATGCGCGGAATCCACTGTCGCTTCGGAGCA
>CACZFM010000026.1 GCA_902780495.1 uncultured Bacteroidales bacterium | reverse complement strand
CGGAAGTGGTGGTTTGTCGGGTTCTATCGTGTCCCGTTTGACCCATAACTCGGAGTACACATCTTGCACGCAGTCTCGCGCCTCGTCACGGTTACGGAGTAAGTTGTATGCCAGTGCATACATCTTTCCGCTGAACGGCAAATATATTTGCGTGAACTGCTCGTGCGTCATTTGTACTAAAACTCTTCAACTTCAACCCTCAAATCATGTGCCATTTGCCACCATTTGTAGAGCCTCTCTATATGTAATACGATTTTCCCGCCCAAATCTTACAACCACACTTCATTTTTTTTTCCGAAAAACTGCACAAAGGTACTACTTTTTTTCGAGATATGCTAATAAATTTTTGATTTTGATAGGGGAATGTATGATATTTGTGTTGAAATTGTGTTGCTTTCCGCGTTGCTTCTTGTGCATTCTCTTCCAAATCTAAAGATTTATTTGTTTATGTCAAAAAAAAGTTGTAACTTTGTAGTCGGATTTTTGCTATGTTTTTTATATATTTAATAAAGGTGAATGTAGCATGAATTTAATAGAGTTGTTTAAAATTATGCATAATAATGAAAATAGTTTTTAATAAAATCTTTATTGTAGAGTCAATAGCAGATACGATAGATAATGAGCCGTTAAAACCTATTGGTAATAATTTATACAGAGCTATAGATGATAAGTTGATAGAAATGTGTCAAGTTGATTCCACATTCAAAAGTTTGTCATGTAAAAAATATTGTATAGCAGGCAAAGAAAGTTGGATTAATGCTTTTCATGAGATAGCAGACGAATGTCAAAAAAATGATTGTAAACCGATAATACATCTTATATGTCATGGTACAGAGAAGGGAATAATATTAGCCGATGCTGATGGCCATTCTGAATTTTGTATGGAATGGGAAAAAGTATTAAATTATTTTGAGATAATTAATATAATGTGCCATAACTATTTACACGTAACAATGTGCGTTTGTAAAGGATTTTGGAGTATGACACATTTGTTAGATGAACATTATCGTATACCATTTTGTACATTATTGTCAAGTCCCGATAGTGTTGATTCAGAAGAAGTGGGTATTTTATTACCTACATTTTATATGTCATTGTTCAAGGACTCTGATATTAATGCGGTAATGAGGCAACTGAACAGAGCTGCAGACTATATTATAGAAGGAGGAGCGCAGGTTAGTAGGTGGTTTCTTAAATTTTCCAGCTATGAATTTACCAAAGCGGCACGTGCGGATTATGAAAAACGTTCAACACTATATCGTATTAGAAAAATGGCCAAAAAAGCTTTTAGAGCATTGGGATTTAAGCGGATATCCGAACGAATGATAAAGGATTACATTGGGCAAAATTTTAAAAAAGTACCGAATCTCTATGAGGAGATTAGAGATTATAAATTTATGTTTGATATTTTTCCAGAAGAAAGAGAACGCTTTGAATTTCCTCAAACATTTAATGATTTAAGAAAACTTCCGTTAGGAGAATTTGATGAAGAATATGGACATCTCCAAGTGATAAGAAGATAAAATATTATCCTTCTTCCTTATAGTAGATAATTATCTAGTATAGATTGTCGCAATTAATCCTCAACAGATAATTTCCTTATTTGGCATTTTTCTCTATCTCTTTGTAATGCCCTTTTGTTTTTTTTGAAGAACAGATATAAAAAATCGACAACGCTCTATCGCGGAGCGTTGTCTTTCACCTTTTAAAGTGTAGATATTGGACCTGCCAATACGGACACTGTCATAATTGACGATGCAAAGGTAGTAATTATTTTTGATATAGCAAAACTTTTTGCAAAAAATCGTTCAAAATAATTACATTTTCTTTGTTTTTTGGCTGTTTTAGGTGTTTTTCTAGTGCAATTCGTAGTTCTTGCTCACGATTTTCCGATATATGATGCAAGAAATACAAGAGTACTAAAAGCACTGCATAGATGTCGTGACGGTGGTCAGCTTCGAAGTGCTGAAGAGGTCCTTTCTTAACAGCTTTTATTAACCGCAAGTCAAATATATGGTTTCCGTGAGCACATGCATTGCGGATAACTTTAAGCGTTTGTAAATAGTTTTCAAACAAAGGAATCGTATTCAAACCATAATGCTTCGCGATTTGTAGCTTGAGGTTCTGATCCAATAGACTTTCGTATAGTGTGATAATACTGCCAAGTGTCATGAACTCCAACGTCTTCCATGCCGGAGCATAACGATCATTATGATAGCGATGATGATGGTTGGCAATGCACGGGTTCTGACGTAAGGTGCTATATATCTTCTGTTCAAAGTTGTTGCGAAAATCAGCCTTGACTACTCTGGAATTAACAAACCATGTTGGGTCATTCTTGTAATAGTTACTTACCGTGTAAGTGATGAATGTACGGATGTTGACTTCTATTCTGCTGATATAACGCATGAGGATATGACGCAAATCATGGTCAAAGTAGTAAAGATCAACAATCTGGTTGAAGTCTGTATCTGGTTTGTATGTGTGCTCTCTCGGTTGTTGCTGTGGGTTGATCTCAAAAGGGTAGGCATAGAAGCCCAAACGGTAGTAACCCACATCCAACAAAATCTCCTCTGCTTTCTGCTCATCGGTAATGACCATTCCGCGCGAGCGCAAAAGGGAGATCTGCTCATGAAGATATATCGCTTTCTTAGGCATTCTTATTTAGATTTTTGAATAAGGTCGCAAAGGTACTGCTTTTTTTTGAATTGTGCAAATAAATCCGCAGTTTTTTTTTGCGGATTTATTGCGGTGTGTATGATGTTGAAGCAAATATTTGTCGTAATTTCGGACGCAATTTTTGTCGTAACTTCGGCCCTCCCTGCAGAGCAGGGGGCCGCCGAAAGAACGGTCTAAAAAACTCGGAAATATCCAATTTGACAAAAAAATCATTCCAAAATTTGCGTATGTGCAATTTTTGTCGTAATTTTGCGGCGGATAATGAAAGACACGCGACAGATAGAAACAGAACGCCTGCGGAACAAGCTATGGAGAACCTTTCACGAAGCTTGTTCCCGCTATAGTTTGCTGACCGACGGCGACCGCGTACTGATTGGCCTGAGCGGCGGAAAAGACAGCCTACTCTTGCTCGAAGAAATGGGAAGACAAGCCAAAATCCATGTTCCGCACATTGAAACAATGGCCGTCCATATCCGCGTGAAAGAACGTCCCTACTCCAGCGATTTGGCATATCTGGAGCAGTCCTGTCAGGAAGCCGGCGTCCGTTTTCATGTCATTGACACAGAGATCGGCAACGAGGAAAAGAAAGACCCTTGTTTCCTCTGCTCGTGGTATCGCCGAAAAGCGCTACTGAAAGCGGCAGAAGAGTCCCAATGCAATAAAATCGCCCTGGGGCACCATAAAGATGATGCCGTGGAAACACTGTTGATGAACCTCATTTACCAAGGCAGTTTCTGCGCCATACCGCCGATGCTTCAACTCGACAAAATGCCCCTCACATGGATTCGCCCGCTCTGCCTTACGGAAGAGAAAGACATTCTCCGATACGCCCAATTAAGGGACTACAAACAGCAGATCAAACTCTGTCCTTTTGAAAAAGAGAGTTCACGGGCACGGGCAAAGCAACTTATTCAAGAACTTTCCGCGTGGAATCCTGACATCCGTTCTTCCCTATGGGGAGCGATGGAAAACATCAAAAGCGATTATTTGCCGCACACCGGCAAATCCACCACCACACAAAAATCCTAATCACAAACCGATATGCCAACCGGAATATACACCGTTCTTCTCCTTATTGTTGCCAACGTCTTTATGACACTGGCCTGGTATGGACACCTCAAACTGCAAGCCATGGGCACATTCACCGACAAAACACCCTTGATCGTTGTCATTCTGCTGTCCTGGGGTATTGCACTCGTCGAATACTGCCTCCAAGTGCCCGCCAACCGCATTGGATTTGAAGGAAACGGAGGCCCCTTCAACCTCATGCAATTAAAAGTAATACAAGAAGTTATCACACTCATTATCTTCATTCTCTTTTCGATGATTGCGTTCCGAATGCAACTGCGCTGGAATCACATGGTTGCAGCCGTTTTGCTCGTGTTGGCGGTATATTTTGTCTTCGGATTCAAATAAAAAGCACACAACTCTTGCATATATCGAAAAAAAGCAGTAATTTTGCAGCCTGTTTGAAAACAATAGTAAATCATATAGTTCATGGAAACCAGTCCTTTCAAAGTCTTCGCCGGTAGTAAAGGCGGGGCTATTGCCCAGCAAATCTGCGAGCATCTGAATTGTAAGTTAGGTAATATCAAAATCGACAATTTCTCGGACGGAGAGTTTGCCGTTTCTTTCGAAGAATCCGTGCGCGGTTTGTCGGTTTATCTTGTGCAAAGCACTTGTCCCTGCAGCGACAACCTCATGGAGTTGCTCCTGATGATTGATGCCGCCAAACGTGCCAGCGCATACAAAGTGATTGCAGTCATTCCTTATTTCGGATGGGCCCGCCAGGACCGCAAGGACAAACCACGCGTCTCCATAGGTGCCAAACTCGTGGCCAACATGCTCCAGACGGCAGGAGCCGACCGCGTCATCACCGTTGACCTGCATGCAGACCAGATACAGGGTTTCTTCGACATTCCTGTGGACCACCTCTATGGTTCCAACACGTTGGCAGACTATGTTGAATCGCTTCATCTTGACAACCTCATCATCGCTTCACCCGATGTGGGCGGCACAAAACGTGCAGCCAAGTTCTGCAAGAAACTTCACATGATTACCAACCACGAAGTGCCGATGGTAATCTGCTACAAGCACCGTCCCGACTTCAACCAGGTAAGCGAAATGCGCGTTTTGGGAGATGTGAAAGACAAGAACGTGGTGATTGTGGATGACATGGCAGACACGGCAGGTACTCTCTGCAAAGCCGCCCAAGTGATGAAAGAACAGGGAGCACGGTCCGTTCGCGCTGTCGTATCCCACGGCATCATGTCCGGCAACGCTTGCGCCAACATCAAGAACAGCCAACTGGAAGAACTGGTATTCACCAACACCATTCCTTTTGACACCACACGCTGCGAGAAAGTGAGCGTCGTAAGCATTGCCGTGCCTATCGCGGAAACCATCCTTGCCATTCAAGAGCACCGAAGCGTCAGCGAGTTGAATATCCATTAAGGTATGAGAATCAGCATTGCATCTCTGCTGCTCGCACTCGTGTGCGCAACAGCAGGCTGTTCGTCCCCCAAACGGACACAAGCCATCGCCCGACCGGAGTTCTCCGCCGACTCGGCGTACCAATACATTGAACGACAGGTCAATATGGGACCGCGTGTACCCGACACCCGTGCTCACACCGAGTGCCTGCTCTACCTGATGCAGCAGTTAGAGCGCTTCGGCGCAGTGGTGGAGTGCCAACACGGGACAATGCCTGACTATGACGGCAAAGACCAGCATGTCATCAATATCATCGGGCACTACGGTGAACCCGCCCAAAAAGGACGTATCCTACTCGCAGCCCACTACGACAGCCGCCCCTGGTGCGACGAAGAGGATGATTACGACTATCGGTTTATGGCAGTACCCGGAGCCAATGACGGAGCCAGCGGTGTCGGTGTCCTTCTGGAAATTGCCCGGCAATTAGGGCGTTCATTGGAAGATTCTACCGCCAAAGTCAAACCCATGGACATCGTCTTCTTTGATTGCGAAGACATGGGGACCCCGTCTTTCTACACAGGACAGGAACGACAGGACACATGGTGCCTCGGTTCGCAACTCTGGGCAGGAGAACTTCTGAACGCAAAGGACTACCAGTTCGGCATCGTTCTGGACATGGTCGGAGCACCGGACGCCACCTTCCCGAAAGAGTATTACTCCGTACAATACGCAGGGAACTATGTCGAAAAACTCTGGAAGAACGCCGCACGACTAGGGCACGGCCGCTATTTCGTGCAGAAAGATGCCTATCCTGTGACCGATGACCATTTCTATGTGAATCAGAAGGCCGGTATTCCCACCTTGGACATCATTCACTATTCATCGCAAGGCGGAACCGGATTTCCTCTGTGGTGGCATACGCGCAAGGATGACATGCGCAATATCAACAAACCCACTCTACAGGCGGTGGGGGAAACGGTAATGAGTATCCTCTGACCCGAACCCTCCGTTCTCACTCTACCATAAAACAAACAGTTCCCTCCGTTGAGGAAACTGTTGGTACCCAGGGCCGGGGTCGAACCGGCACGGATTGCTCCACTGGTGTTTGAGACCAGCGCGTCTACCGATTCCGCCACCTGGGCTTTAAACGAAAAGCGGCTGCAAAGGTACAGCTTTTTTCCGACATGACCAAATTTTTACTACACTTTTTTACGAAAAAAGTACAAAAAGGCTGTTTTTGCCCTTAATTCGTCCAAGTCTGATACGGATGTTGGGAAAGATAAGAGTTGAAATAACGCGAATCGAATGTCACTTCCTCTCCTAAAAAAGCAGGCTTGGGATAGGTTTGCTGTTCGCTCTGCAATTCAATTTCCGCCACGACCAGTCCGCTGTTCACGCCGTGAAACTCATCTACCTCACAGACCAATCCCCCCTCCAAAGGCACCAGCCATCGCGTCTTCTCCACTTTTCCGGGCAATGCCAAGGCAAGGAGTTGCTCCGCCTCTTCGGGTGCAATCTCTTTCTCAAACTCATAGCGGGAGAAAGAGCCCCGTATGGCTTTCGACTTGATGGTAAGAAAACCTTTGTCATCCCATATCCTTACGCGCACCGAGCATCGTTCATTCAGGGTCAAGTAACCTTGACAAATACGGACACTGCGCGTGGCAAGCGCCTTGTAACTGTCATCCGTTACAAGAAACTTGCGCTCTATTTCCATATGGGGAGATGCCATGTTCGGGAAAGATTAACGGTTAGCGATTAACGGTTAGATACTGATGAAGGCTGATGCTGCGGGCGTAAGAGGTCGTTGACCGTCTTGACCGGATTGAAGGTAGAGATGGGCACCTCCACAAAGATAGTGTTCCAACGCGCCATTGCTCCGTTCCACAAGCCCGGCAATTCCAGCGCACGCAAGGGTTTGCCATCCTTGGATTTGTCGGAGACAAAGGCCGTAAGCGGGTCCACAAACTGCGTGAGGTCATAGGGCTTGCCCTCCACATCACGCGGTGCGCAAACAAGGTCCACAGGATTGAAATGGGTGGATTTCGCCATCAGAGAGGGGTCGCTGATTTGGCTGGACTCCAAAATCTGATAGGAAGTAGAGCCGTCCGCTTCGCGCACCAAGAAAGGTCCGCCACCGGGTTCGCCCACATTCTTCACCACTCCGCAGACACGAATAGGCCGACTGAGCCGCTCACGCTCTTCGTCCGTGAGAGAAGGATGCGCCAACAGCGAGAAGACACGCTGCTGCTCCGCCACCAGTACTCCGGCAAGAATCTGTTTCCAACGGACAGTATCCTTCTTGAGACGGTCAGGCACCACATTGTCGATATTCTTGATGAAGACGATGTCCGCCTCCAACTGATTGAGATTGTATATCAATGCCCCGTGTCCTCCCGGGCGGAACAACAGGGAACCATCCGCGTTGCGGAAAGGCGTGCCGTCGGGATTGATGGCCAGCGTATCAGTGGAAGGCGACTGCTCGGAGAAGGTGATGTCGTAACGGACACCGTATTTCTTCTCCATAGGTTGCAGATGTTCGGCTATATGATGACGGAACAAGGGCAGATGTTCGTGGCTGACCGTGAAATGCAGGCGCACCACCCCATCCGAAGCTGCGTACCAAGCACCTTCCACCATGTGCTCAAGCACCGGCGTACGCACCGTGTCGCGGTATTTATGAAACGCCAGCAAGCCCTTCGGCAAACGACCATAATGCATATCCTCCAAGAGGAAACGAACCGCCTCCTGCCCGGATTTGCCCTCTAACTGCTGCCCGAACGCAAAGTTCGGCAACGCAGCAAGGAACTCGGACGCAGCTGGTGTCTCTTCTCCCGAATCGAGGTAGGCAAACAAATCCTTGAACATACGAGAGGCGGCACCACTGGCCGGCACAAACTTAACCACATCATGCTTCTCCGCCAAATAGGATTTCCACAGGGAAATACATTCGTCCTGTTCCTCCTTGCTCAGGCGCAAGATACCGTTTTTGGCGCTGGCAGGTGCGATAATATCCAGTGGAGGGAACCCCTCGCGCAACTGACGAAGTTGCTCTGTGGCCTGTTCTACAGTGATACCACGCCGGCTGAGTTGCTGTACATCTTCGTTGGTAAACATAATAGGTTAGAGATTTTTAGGCTTGTTGACACTACTTTTTCAGGTTGAAGGTATAGGTGCCCACCAGTTGGGAATCAATGAAGAAATCCGCACGGTACGTACCCTTCTGCAAAATCTCCTCCACAGGCCAGTACATCACGCCCGATATCTCTTCACCGGCATACTCAATCTCCTGCACGATAGAATAATCAATCTGCTCATTCTCAAAGAGGAACGTCCTGTTGCCGGACTTCAGCATCAGTTCTCCGTCCGGACGAGAAAGACGCATGTACACCTTCTTCAGTCCGGGAGGACAGGTGATGTTCTTGCCCACCGTGAAATGGAACTCCATCTTCTGTATCTGCGAGAACATACGTGTCTTCTTGTCGCGCTTGTTGAGCATGACAGCCTCAAAAGACGTAATTTCCAGCATCGAAGCCCGTGTGACCGTTTCGGCCAGATGTGTGTTCTCGGTCTGCAGTTGCGTATTCTGCTGCTGAATCTCCCTATTCTGGCGGCGGTAGTTATCGTTTTCCTCCGTCAGGCGTGCATTGGTGCGGTTGAGCGAGTCAATCTGATGCACATAGGTCACCATGACGGCACGGACGGTGGCCAACTCTTTTTTCAGTTCCGCTATACGGCGGGCGTTGGTCACTTTCGTGATACGCAGTTCCTCCAACAGGTCATGCACGCGCTGCTGTTCCACCGCAAGGCGCTCTTGCAACGAATCGTTGCGGATATCCAGCTGCTGATAGCCGTCAAACTGAATGGAAAGGTCTTCGTACTCGTCCTGCAACTGTTCTTTTTCGAAGTTGAGCACATCCACCATCTCCTGCATATCCTGTTTCTGCTTCCAATAGAAGAATAGGAGGACGGCTATCACCAGTCCGAAAACCGTTGCCAGAAGAATTATATACTTGCGAGACGAAGATGCCTGCACAGGTGTCTGATTTGTTGTTTCGCTCATAATAAGATAGTCGTATTACAATATATCCAATATTTTTTCCAACTGATTACTCCGGGAGCCCTTGATAAGGATATGCCGCCCCGTGAGCGGATGCTCCGTCAGAAAAGCGCGCAAGGCCTCCACGTCTTTGTAAACAGGATACGGCGCCGTGGTTTGGTTGTACTCTTCGCCCACCAGATAAACATCCTTCGCCTTGCGCTCCAAAAGCATATTGACAAGGTTCTGATGCTCCAAACGGCTGTAGTCGCCCAATTCGCGCATCGCACCCAGTATATAGGTATCGCCGTGAAAAGCGTTGATTGCCACCAGCATCGAACTCGGATTGGCATTGTAGGCATCAATCACGAGGTCGTTGCGAGAGGTCTTCATCGCCTGAGAGCGGTTGTTGGACGGCACATAGGCACGCACGGCCTGCAAGCCCTCCTCACGCGGCACTCCGAAATACTCGCCGACTGCCAATGCCGCAGCAATGTTTTCCGCATTGTATTCTCCCACCAGATGCGTCCCATCGGGCATGGGAATACGATGATAATCAATTGTATCAGCATGAAGATGATGTCGAGTCTCCGCCTCCGCCAACATGCTTACCAAATCGGCATTATCGCGGTTGAGGAAGATTTTACCGCCATGCAAAAGCAGATAGTCGTACAACTCCGCTTTTGTGCGTTTCACGCCCTCAAAGGAGCCGAAGCCTTGCAAGTGGGCGCGCCCGACATTGGTAATCAAGCCGAAATCAGGCTCTGCCACATTCACGAGTTCCTCAATATCCCCCGGATGCGACGCCCCCATCTCAACAATCGCCAACCGGTGTTGCGTTGTGAGTTGCAACAGCGTCAATGGTACACCCAGAGAGTTGTTGTAATTCCCTTGCGTGTAGTGAATGGAGTGGCGGGTCTTCAGCACGGTAGCCAGCAGTTCCTTGGTGGTGGTTTTTCCGTTCGTACCGGTGATGCCAATAACCGTCAATCCGAGTTGACGACGCCATGCCCGTGCCAAGTCCTGCAATTCGGTCATGGCATGTTCACCTTTGATGACATACGCCGCTCCGTCCCTGACGGCTTGCTCCACATAATCGTTGCCGTCGAAATGCTCACCCTTGAGCGCGACAAACACACAGCCGGGAGTAATCTTCCGGCTGTCTGTGGTAACGGTCAATGAGTCCTTATTTCTTATTAGGAAGCTCCAGTCCATAGTTCTTGCGCTTGTCCTCTATCTTCAGGAATATCGAGAATACGAATGCAAGTACGCCAAATGAGGCGAATACGATCATCGGCACGAGATAGCCTCCTGTGGCAACGCGTAAGTTTCCAATGAGCAGAGGCACTAAGCAAAGACCGATATTCTGTACCCAGAAAATAAGGCAGTACGCTGAACCGAGCACTTTCTCATCAATAATCTTCGGCACACTGGGCCACATGGATGCAGGCACCAACGAGAAACTTACACCCAGTACCAGAATGGTGACTAGTGCAAGTACCCTGCTCGGATAAACCGGCAGAACGAAGGCGAATATACTGTGGCATACAATCATGATGATTGAACCAAGCATCATCATGGATGCACCCTTACCCTTGTTGTCAATAAACGAACCCAGGAACGGAGTCAGCACCATAGCCAAAATGGGGAACCACTTGAAGAGGCCTGCTGCTTCGGCGTTGGTCATTCCGGGGATGGTCTCTTCCAGGAAGTTCGTAGCAAAACGCTGGAATGGGAAGATGGCGCTGTAGTAGAGCACGCACAAAAGGGCAATGATCCAGAACATTTTCGATTTGAAGATTTGAAACAAGTCCGAGAAGTGGAATTCCTCTTCAGGATCAGCCTCACCCGTTGTTACTTCACCTATTGCCGCGAGTTGTTTATCGAACTTGGCATCCATAATGGTGAAAATGAAATAGTTGAGCAGACCAACCACCAGCAGCAATGCAGAGAACAGCAGAGGAGCAATCACCGAATTGGTGCCGTCAACCGCAAACTTCTGGCTTATCATCGGAGAGAAAGCCATTGCGGCAAACACACCGATACGTGCGATGGACATCTCCAAGCCCATAGCCAGAGCCATCTCTTTGCCTTTGAACCACTTGGCCAAGGATTTACTAACTGTTGTTCCGGCCATTTCACAGCCGCAGCCAAAGATCATAAAGCCAAACATAGCCATCTTAGCGGAACCGGGCATAGAGGTCCACCAACTATTGAGCCATACAATATCGTTTGCCCCAAACCACTCGGATATACCGACATACTTGACTCCAGCACCGATGACCATCAGCGAAGCAGACAGCAAACCAGTGAAACGAATTCCCATCTTGTCCAGAATAATACCGGCTATGATAAGGAATCCGAAGATGTTCAGCAGATACTCTCCTGCTGCGTAGGTGCCGAATACGCCCTGATTCCATCCCAGGTGCGGCGTTTTCTCCAGCAGCGAAGCCAAGGGAGAGAGGATGTCGACAAACATATAGGCAAAGAACATCATCGATGCCACAAGAACCAATACCGTCCAACGTGCAGCTGCACTGTCACGAAGGGTCTTTTGAATCTGTTGTACCATTTTCTATTGTTTTTAACAGTTGTGAATACTTTTTTCGTTTGAGCCATGCTGCTTTTCGTTTTTCATAATCCGCATAATGGCTCTCCAAATAGCCGTCTGCCATTGTTACTTGATACCCAGTTGCTTCTTGACAGGTTCCATCAGATTCTCTGCCGAAGGAGCGACATAGACCATGGCTGCAGAATCGAAGATATAGGTATATCCGTTCTTCTCACCTACCTCTTTGACGGCCTCAATCATCTTTTTCTGAACAGGTACGAGGTACTCCTGGCGCTTCTGCTCCAAATCCTGTTGGGCAGTCTGATAGGCCGTTTGGATGCGCTGCTGCATGGTGTAGAGTTCCTCCTCCTGGATCTGCTTCATAGCATCGGTCATAGTGGCCTGTTTCTGCTCGTAGTCAGACACTTTCTTTTTATACTCTTCCTGCATTCCGACCAGCATATCTTCATATTGCTTGTTGAGGCTGTCCATACGCGACTGCACCTGCTTAACTTCAGGGAGAAGGGTGAACAGTTCCTGCGTGTTAACATAACCAAATTTGGTGGTTGTTTCCGCACTTGCAAGGATTGGTAATGCCAGTGCGATAAAAATCAAAATCTTTTTCATTGTCGTAATTGTTATTATTGTTTATATTTATTTTCCTTACCCTATCGGATTCAAAGGTTTGTTCTTCGTTATTTTGCGCCCAGGCGATTGAGCACCTGGTCGGAGATATCCAGTTTGTTGGCCAGATAGATTAATGAGGGGTCGGCAGAACGGTCTTTCACGACTTCGTAATGTTTCTCGTTGGCAATCTCCTGGATGGCCACATATATCTCATCCTGAATGGGTTTGAGCAAGGCCTCACGTTTTTTGCTCAGTTCACCATCCGTGCCAAAATACTTACGCTTGAGTTCCAGCGCTTGCTGCTCTTTTTCCAAGATTTCTTTCTCGCGCTGCTGGCGCATCTTTTCACTAAGGAAAATCTGCTCGGTTTCATAGTTAGCGGTCATCACCTTGGCTTCCTGCTCGGCGGCCTCTATCTCTTTCGCCCAACGTTTGGAAATAAGGGTGAGTTGCTCCTGTGCCGATTCATACTGCGGCAGATTCTTCAGTATGTACTGCAAATCCACATAGGCCACATTGAAATCCTTGCCATGTGCCTGCAGTGCCGTTCCCATCAGGAACAGAAGAAGCATCAGCGGAACGATAAGCGAGCGACGAATCAAATTGTGTTTCATGTTTTGTCGGTTTTTATAGTTCTTGTCCCAGCACGAAGTGGAACTGGCTACCGCTGTACGAACGGCTGCCGTTAATATCATCAAAGCCCCATCCCCAGTCAATACCCAAGAGGCCGAACATCTGCAGGAAGACGCGCACGCCGACACCTGCCGAACGCTTCAGGTTGAAGGGGTTGAACTTCCGTATATCCGAGAAGCAGTTACCGGCTTCCACGAAGCCCAATGCCCAAATGGTGGCCGAAGGCTCCAAGAGTATGGGATAACGCAATTCCATTGTAAACTTGTTGTACACATAACCCATGTTACGTCCCGTCCGCTCGTCGTAAGGTGTGAGTGAACCGGACGAATAACCACGCATGGATATATACTCTGTGGAGTAACTGGAATATCCTGACGTACCGTCACCACCCATATAGAATGTCTCGAAGGGCGACTTGGTGTACTTGTTGTAATCACCCAGATAGCCCCAATCCGCACGTGCCATAAGGACAAGTTTACTATCCGGCGTCAGCGGTGTAAACACTTTACCGGAGAGTTTGATCTTGTAGTACTCAATCAGGTTGTAGCGTTCGTTGGTGGACATATTGGCAAACTCCGAATTCTTTGTGCCCATCAGTGCACTATACGGCGGTGTCAGTTTCACACCCACCAGGAACTGCGAGCCGCGACGGGTATAGATGGGATTGTCAATACTGGAGCGCGACAACTGCAGATTCAATGCAAAGTTATGGCACATACCGTCTGTGACAAGCAGATATGCCCAGTTCTTCATCATATAGAGTTGGTAACTCAATTCGGCATAGAAGGAGAAGTAATCGTCCGGCCAGTGCAGACGTTTACCATAGCCAAGGCTGACACCCACCGTACGCAGATATTTGTTCGGGTCGGCTTCGGACTCTTGCAACTGCTGATAGTAGTTGGATGAAGAGGAACTATTGTAATACGCGTAGTAGTTGTTATAGAGATTGGCGTAAGACTTGTAATAGCGATCGGAGTAACCTGTCTGCGAAGCGAAGAAGACACTGAAGCTCAGTGAGTTCGGCCGCTTTCCTCCCAACCACGGTTCCAAGAAACTGAGGCTGACGGAGTTGTAATAAATACCATTGGTGCGGGCATTGATAGAGAATGTCTGTCCTTCACCCTGCGGCACGATACGATAAGCCTTCTTGTTGAACAGGTTCTGGATAGCGAAGTTGGTAAATTTCAGTCCGATACTTCCCACGAGTCCTGATGCGCCCCAACCAAGCGAGAACTCGATTTGGTCACTGGACTTGGTCTGGAGGTTATAGGTAATATCCACCGTTCCTTCTTCCGGATTCGGCTGGATGTCCGGCACCAGTTTTTCTTGGTCGAAGTGCCCCATCTGCGCCAGTTCGCGCAGCGAACGCATGATGTCGGACTGACTGTAGAGTTGTCCGGGCTTGGTGTACAATTCACGGCGTACGACATGTTCATACACGCGCGTATTGCCCGATATGTTGATTTGATTGATAGTCGCCTGCTTGCCTTCGTACATACGCATCTCAAAGTCAATGGAGTCGTTGGCGATATTCACTTCCACCGGATCGACATTGAAGAAGAGATACCCTTCATCGGTATAGAGTTTGCTTACTGCATCGTCATCCTCTATCAAGCGTTTGTTGAGTTGCTTGAGGTTGTAAACATCACCGCGCTTTATTCCCAATATATGGTTCAACTGCTCGTACGGATAAACGGTGTTTCCCACCCACTTGATGTCACGGATATAGTATTTGTCGCCCTCAAAGATCTTCAGATATACATCCACACGAGTAGGGTCATCGGGACAGGGAACAACGCTGTCGGAGACGATGTAGGCATCCCGATAGCCCAGTTCGTTGTACTTCTCAACCACGGCTTTCTTGTCATTCTCATACTCTTTTTCCACGAACTTCTTGGTGCGGAAGAGGTTGATGATATTGTTATCATTGGTCTTCTTCATCACCTTGTTTATCTTGTTGTGGCTCAAGGCTTTGTTGCCTTCGATATAGATATGCGCCACCTTGGTCTTGACATTTTTATCCACCGAAATCAGCACTTTGATATAACCGGGGTGGTCTAAATCGGCTTTTTGATGCACTTTCACTTCGGCATTGCGGAAGCCCTTTTCGGCATAGTATTTCTTGATAACCTGCACAGCCCTATCCGCCAAGTTGGGGGTCATCTGATTACCTCTTGATATACCTACTTTTACTTCCAAATCTTCCCGTTCGCTCTTTTTCATACCGCGATACTCCAGGTCGGAAATACGCGGACGTTCCTTGAGCTGAATCTGCAGCCACACTTGCGTATCGGTCATCTTGGTAGCCACTATCTTCACATCCGAGAACAGGCCTTGTTTCCAGAAGCGCCTAATGGCCTTTGTGATTTGGTCGCCGGGTACTTGTATCTTGTCACCCACTGCCAATCCGGAGAAGCCGATCAGCACAAAATCTTCGTAACTGGTGGCACCCGTAACGGATATGTCCGCTATTTCATAGGTGCGTCGGGTCATCGAGTACTCAATCTCCGGTGCGGGAGCAAGGGTATCTGCTGTTTGGGCTGCCACTTGGGTAGCCGTCAAGAGGAGCAGTATGAGGTAGTAAATTGCTTTCACGTCAGTTTTTCAATTGTTCACTGGTTTTTCCAAATCGGCGTTCGCGATGCTGGTAATCGGCAATAGCACGGCGGAACTCTTCTACCGTAAAATCCGGCCAGAGGCAAGGGGTGAAGTAGAGTTCGGAGTAGGCCAACTGCCACAAGAGGAAGTTGCTAATGCGCAGTTCGCCACTGGTGCGTATCAGCAAGTCGGGGTCAGGCATATCGGCGGTGGTCATTGCTTCCGACACTTTCTGTTCGTCCAGTTCCTCCACGCGCAGTGTGCCGGCTTTGACGGCCGAGGCAATCTGCTTGACGGCATTCACTATTTCCCATCGTGCCGAATAGCTCAATGCTATGACCAGACGGAGTCCGGTGTTGCCGGCCGTCTCTTCCATGCAGCCTTCGAATTTCCGGCGTGCCTCTTTGGGCAGGCGTTCGAGGTCGCCGATAGTGAGCAGGCGGACATTGTTCTTCATGAGGGTATCGGTTTCCTTGACGATGGTATCCACCAGCAGAGACATCAATGCATCGACTTCCTCCTTGGGCCGATTCCAATTCTCAGTGGAGAAAGTATAGAGTGTCAGGTATTCTATTCCGAGACGGGCAGCCTCTTCGGTGATATTATGCACGGTTTCCACGCCTTTCTTATGTCCGAACATACGCACCAATCCGTGCTGTTTCGCCCAGCGTCCGTTACCATCCATGATAATTGCCACATGGCGCGGCATTCTCTCTTTACTGATCTCTATTGACATGTTCTGCATACTCTTTTTGTGCGGGCAAACGCCACTGCTACTCCCACCACCAGTTTACCTGTAAGGTCCACATTCATCAAGTTCTTTCCGTTCAAATTATGTTTGTTGTCATAATCACGCACATTCTCCAGCCGGTCGGTGAAATAGACATCATGTTCCCACGCCAGATGCAATGTGCAATGTGTGGAACAGCGCCACTTCATTCCGACGATAAATGGCATGAAGGCTGCCACTTCTTCCGCCTTGCTATGGAGGCACATCCCTATTCCCGTTGCAATGTAGGGTGTGATGGGTTTTATCCGGCTTTCCGCCCGCACATCGTCGAAGGGAAAGAAATTGAATTCCCCTACCACATCGAGGGTTATCAGATGGTTGGTCCACATCCCGTTATTCTTTACTACAAAACCCGTGCCATCGGAGCGATAGCCAGTGATGCGCTGCTCCATTCCTTTGGCGCGGATAGCCCATCGGCGGTCGAACATATAGCGGAAATTGACTCCATACGTCTCCCGCACATTCTGAAAGATATGCTCTGTGGCATCTCCGACATAGTAACCGCATCCGCCATCTATGCCCAATTCGCAGTGCAACATGCGTTGTTCTGCACGAAGCGCGTTGCCACAGAGCAGCAAGCATACGCAAAGCACTATATGAACGGTCTTTTTTCTCACAGCAGGGCAAGCCTACATATAACGGCGTGCAAAGGTACAACTTTTTTCTGATATAAACAAATAAAAATGCACTCTGCTTGCATTTTTCCGCAACTTTGCCCAATTTCCATCACTCATACGTCTGAAAAAGGAAGTCGTTGTAGGGATATCGCTGCACATGAATTTCCTTCACGCGCCGGTAGAGTTTCTGCCGCAAAGCATCCATATTGACTTTCTGCCGCGCAGAGATAAAGATGCAGTCGTCGCCCAGTTTCGCCATCCATGTTTTCTCAAAATCCTCCAACGAGATATTCTCCCGTTTGACGGGCGTAAGGTCATCTTCCTCTTTCGGGGTATAGGAGAAAGCGTCAATCTTGTTGAAGACAACAATGCGCTGTACGTCTTTCACCACTTTTTTCTTCTGTGCCGATTTGGGTCCGTCTTTCCACGGTTGGGCGGCAGGCGTAGTCTGTTCGCGCTCCAGAAGTTCGTTGATGGTCTTTTCCACCACTTCATACTGTTCCTCGAAATTGGGATGGGATATATCCACCACATGCACAAGGAGATCCGCTTCGCGCACTTCGTCCAGTGTGGATTTGAAAGACTCGACCAAGTGATGCGGCAGTTTGCGGATAAAGCCGACCGTATCGCTGAGGAGGAAAGGCAGATTGTCGATAGTGACTTTGCGCACCGTTGTATCAAGGGTGGCAAAGAGTTTGTTTTCGGCAAAGACATCGCTTTTGCTCAGAAGGTTCATGAGTGTGGATTTGCCCACATTGGTATAACCCACCAATGCGACCCGCACCATTTTCCCGCGGTTCTGGCGCTGGGTACTCATCTGTCGGTCGATTTTCTGCAGTCCGTCTTTCAGGAGGGCAATACGCTGTCCGATGATACGCCGGTCGGCCTCAATCTGCGTTTCACCCGTTCCGCGGTTGGTGCCTCCACCTCCACGCTGCCGGTCAAGGTGGCTCCACATGCGGGTAAGGCGAGGAAGCATATACTGCAAGTGCGCCAATTCGACCTGGGTCTTTGCATAGGATGTCTGTGCACGGCGGAGGAAGATTTCCAGAATAAGGATTGTGCGGTCCATGACCCGGACTTCGCGTCTATCCTTTGTATTCTCGCGCCAATTGAGGTCTTTTTCTATGTTACGAATCTGACGGGGAGAGAGTTCGTCGTCAAAAATGACGAGGTCGACTTGCTTTTCCCCATCGTTCTGATGGTCAATAATCCATTGCCGGATTTCCTGCAGTTTGCCGCTTCCGACATAGGTATTGGTATCGGGTGAGGAGACGCGCTGCACAAAGCGTTTGATGGGTGTTATGCTTCGCGTGTCAGCCAAGAAGGCCAGTTCATCGAGATATTCCTGTGTCCGTTCTTCGGGCTGCTGTGGTGTGATAAGCCCCACCAATATGGCGTTTTCGCATTGACAGGCGGGGGCTGTTCGGGTTTGTTCTGTGTCCATGTACTTTCTTTGTAGGTCTTTCCCATTGTTTCGGGCTGCAAAGTTAGTGCATTTTTTTGACTTGTGCAAATATTTTTATCATTATTTATCCACAAAGCGATAGTGAAAGCAAGACAGGGCTTCGTTGATCGAAGCCGCTGTCTCTACTTTCTAAGCGCTGACCCGCAAATAGTCGGGCAGTATTAGTATTTGGGATAACGGGGAGGGGCGCCTTCCTCGGAGCTACCGGAAAGTTCATCCTTGTTTACTGCTGTCACCCCCATTATCACAGACATGGTTTCTACCTCTGTGGTAATTGTCAAGGGTTGGTTATACATTTTCTTTTCCATTGGTATTATAAGTTTTTTCTAATTATTTTATTACATGTCCTTGGGCGTCGTACTTGATGCCATTGCGTTCGATGACGAGAATACCGTTTTCGATATACTTCTTCGTCTCTACGGTGGTATTTGTTTCTTCCTCGGCTTCGATAATCTCACCCGTTTCTACATTGCGCAAACGAGGTTGGATGTGATGGATGGTTCCTTCTTGCATATAGAAGTAGCCGCGGAAGGCACGAATATGAGTACCATCATTCGGATAGCGCAACTTGCTGCCTACAAGATATATCTGACGATGGTCATTGTTGGTAAACTGCATACGAGTGAGCGTATTGCGGAATTCAACCGTCTCAACAGGATTGTCAACGCCGATATTCGTACAAGGTACACTGTAATAGTTAAGCGCCTG
>CACZFM010000025.1 GCA_902780495.1 uncultured Bacteroidales bacterium | reverse complement strand
AAAGAAAATGCAATAAAAATGCAAAAAAGTTGCATTTCAGGTGATAGATTTTGCCTCTTTTTTGCATTATATATGGAGGGGTATATGTAAAACACGCACCAATTAAAAAAATATGATACCGAAAATGGACCGAAGATGGCCCGAGATAGCCCCGATAATGGACCGAAAATTCCTTAAACCTTAACCCCTAAACGTTAAACGTTAACCCTTAAACTTTAAACTTTAAACCAAAAATCTTTGATTTTTCTTGCATATTCGAAAAAAAAGCATTACTTTTGCGGCGTGATTGATAAATGGTATAAATTTGCGGTCGCAATCGTTCTACTGCTGCCCGTTTCGCTTCGCGCACAGAACTACGGTGCCGGAGGAAGCGTATATGCGTTTCTGAACCTGCCGACCTCTTCCCGCCTGACAGCCTTAGGCGGGGAAAACGTCTCTATACGTGACGGCGAACTGTCCATGGCGCTGCAGAACCCCGCACTGCTCTGCGGCAGTACGGACAAGATTCTGAGCCTGAACTACAACTATTACCTCCGTGGCACGATGGGCGCATCGGCATTGTACGGACATAATTTCGGGCGCGCCAAACATACCGATGAACCGGACAAACCGAACTATTTCGGAGTAGCGGTGCATTATCTGGATTACGGACAGATGAAGTATGCCGACGAAGCCGGTGTGCAGACAGGCGGCACCTTCACCGCCAAAGATATTATGATTGAGGCGATGTATGCCCGCCAATTGGGGCAGATGTTCTCCGTTGGCGTGGCGCTGAAGCCTGTGATGAACTTCTATGAGCGTTATTCCGCCTTTGCCCTTGCCGCCGATGTGGGCGGACACTTCCAGTTGCGGGATTCCACGCTGCATATAGGTCTCGCGCTGCGTAACATAGGTTGGCAGCTGAAAGGCTTTTATACCCGCGAAGGCGGTC
This sequence comes from uncultured Bacteroidales bacterium, assembly GCA_902780495.1. Lineage (GTDB taxonomy): Bacteria > Bacteroidota > Bacteroidia > Bacteroidales > Paludibacteraceae > Colicola. The sequence goes on along the minus strand of CACZFM010000025.1, from coordinate 50,780 downwards.
AGCAGCGCGAACGCCTGCCGCTGAACTTGGAACTGGGTATCAGTTACCGCATCAAACATGCGCCCATTCGCCTGAGTATGACCATTCATAACATGCAGCAGTGGGACCTGACGCCCGCATTCGGCAGAGTGGGAGAGGGTACAAAAACCCGCGTGCCGTGGTACGACATGATGTTCCGGCACACTGTGTTTGCGCTGGATATCGTTCCCAAGAGCGAACGGTTCTACCTCACCCTGAGTTACAACCATCGCCATCGCGCCGAACTGGAACTGAAAGACCAACGCAGTCTGGCAGGCTTCGGAATAGGTGCGGGCGTGCGCATCAAGATGCTGCGCTTCGGTTTCGGACTGGCACAGTACACCAAGAGTAATCTCAATTACTCCGCCTCTTTGAGTTTTGACATCAACCGTATGCTGAAATAGAATATGAAAAAGATAATAGTTGCCATCGACGGATATTCTTCCTGCGGCAAATCCACCCAGGCAAAGATGCTGGCTGCGTATGCGGGCTATACCTACGTGGATACAGGGGCTATGTACCGCGCCGTGGCGTTGCACTGCCTTCGTACGGGCGAAGAACCCCTGAAAGCCATCGGACATATCACCATCGGCTTCCGTAACAATCATGTTACGCTCAACGGCGAAGATGTGGAGTCGCAGATTCGCACGCTGGAAGTGGGCAATATGGCATCGCAAGTGTCCCCCATCCGCGAAGTGCGGCAGTTCCTTGTCGCCCAACAGCAGGCTATGGGGACAGAGAAAGGTATCGTAATGGATGGCCGTGACATAGGTACGGTGGTCTTTCCGCAAGCGGAACTCAAACTCTTTCTCACCGCTTCGCCTGAAGTGCGTGCGGAACGCCGCTACAAGGAACTGCAGCAAAAAGGCAGTCATCCGGTGTTTGAGGAAGTGCTGCGCGATGTAAACGATCGTGACTACCGCGACACCCATCGCGAAGAAAGCCCCCTGCGGCAGGCGGAAGATGCCGTGGTGGTGGATAGCTCGGACAAGAATATAGAACAAGTCAGGGAAGAAATCCGCCTTCTGTTTGACAAAGCAGTGGAGCGCGCGTAATGACGGTAACCATTGATGCGGAGTCGGGCTTTTGCTTCGGAGTGACAAGTGCCATCCGGAAAGCTGAAGAAGAGTTGCAGAACGGACAGTTGTTCTGTCTGGGTGATATCGTTCACAACGGGCAGGAAGTGGAACGTCTGGAACGATTGGGCCTGGAAACCATCGATTACGAACGTCTGCGCGAACTGCGTGGAGGACGCGTGCTGCTGCGTGCGCATGGCGAACCGCCGTCCACGTATGATATAGCCCGCCGGAACGGTGTGGAAGTGATAGATGCTTCCTGTCCGGTGGTGAAGAAACTGCAAGACCGCATCCGCGAGACCTACCGTCTGCATCCGGAAGCACAGATAGTCATCTTCGGCAAACCCGGTCATGCGGAAGTCATCGGACTGCAGGGACAGACCGGCAACACGGCTATCGTGGTGGAGAGTGAAGCCGACTTGGACAAACTGGAACCCGCACGCGATGTCTATCTCTTCTCGCAGACAACGATGTCGGTGGAAGCGTTCCGGCGTATAGCGGAAGCCATCCGTGGCAGAGTGCACGGATTGTTGGAGTACCACGACACGATATGCCGTAACGTGGCTAACCGGGTAGAAAAACTGCAGGCCTTTGCACGCGCACAAGACTTGGTGGTTTTTGTGGGTGGAGAGAAATCCAGTAATGCCAAAGTGCTGTTCGGACATTGCCGGAATGCCAACAGTGGCACGATATTTGTATCTTCACCGGAGGAGATAACCTGCAAACGGTTGCAACAAGCGGCCGGCAGCGTGCCTCCGGAAACAATGAAAATAGGTATCTGCGGAGCTACATCCACTCCGCTGTGGTTGATGGAAGAATGTAAAAAAAGAATAGAACAAGTATGGAATACCAAATCAAGACAATAGGTGTGCTCACCTCAGGTGGCGATGCCCCTGGAATGAATGCGGCCATCCGTGCCGTGACACGTGCTGCTATCAGCAATAACATCCGTGTGAAAGCTATCTATCGCGGCTACAAAGGCCTGATGGAAGATGAAGTGAAAGAGTTCACCACGCAGGATGTGTCGGATATCATCCATCGTGGCGGAACCATTTTGAAGACAGCCCGTAGCGAGGAGTTCCGTACGCCGGAAGGGCGCAAACGTGCCTATGAGACGTTGCAAAAAGAGCAGATTGATGCCTTGATAGTGATTGGCGGTGACGGCTCTTTCACCGGTGCCCGTCTGCTTGCCCAAGAGTACAATGTGCCTGTTATCGGTCTGCCCGGAACCATTGACAACGATCTTTGGGGAACGGACACCACCATCGGTTATGACACGGCGCTGAATACCATTGTTGAGTGCGTGGATAAGCTGCGCGACACCGCCACTTCGCATGAGCGGGTATTTCTGGTGGAGGTAATGGGGCGTGATGCCGGTTTCCTGACCCTCTCGGCGGCTATTGCGGCAGGCGCAGAAGCAGCCATCATCCCCGAACGAACACCGGTGGTGGAACAGATTGAAGCTGCAATCGGACACGGACGACGCAAACATAAGAACTCAAGTATCGTGCTGGTGCAGGAACATGCCATTGAAGGCGGTGTCCAGCGGGTGGCCCAACTGATTGAAGAGGTGCATCCGGAGTACGGCACACGTGTCACCATCCTCGGCCATCTGCAACGCGGAGGCAGTCCGTCGGCATACGACCGTATATTGGCATCCCGCCTCGGTTGCGCCGCTATTCAGGCATTGCTGGACGAACAACGCAGCGTAATGATCGGCCTTGAGAATGATGAGATTGTGTATGTGCCCCTCAGCCGTGCCATCCAGCAGAAGAAAGCTATCAAAGATGACAAATGGCAGGCATTGCAGGTGCTGAGCATCTGAGTATCCCTGCCGGATATGAAAAACAGAATACATGAAGGAAGTTAGCAACAAGAAACTCTTGGATACCATCGTTGAAGGTATCCGCAACAGAAAAGGGCATAACATCGTATCTATTGACTTGCGCAAGATACAGGATGCCCCCGTGGAATACATGGTAATCGCTGAAGGCAATAGTTCCACTCAGGTGGCTGCCATTGCCGATGAGGTGGACGATTTCGTTCGCACCACTACGCATGTGCATCCGCTTGCCGTGGACGGAAGAGATAATGCCGAATGGATAGCCCTGGACTACGGAAACATCTTTGTGCATATCATGCAACGCGAACCAAGAGCTTACTATGACATTGAAAACCTTTGGAGTGATGGAAAACGAACAGAATATGCAGAAGAATAAAGGCGTGGAGGAGCAGAAAGATGCCCGTAAGAAACGCCCGAACCGCAATTGGGGTTGGGTGTATTACATCTTCATGGGATTGCTTCTTCTCTCGCTCTTTTGGCCCAAAGACGGCAAAAATGTACAGAAAGACCTGAGTTATACCAAGTTCATGAGCTATATCGAACGCGGTATGGTCAGTGAACTTACCATCTATGACGACAACCGTGCCGAGGCAAAAATACGTCCGGAGAACTATACTGTTGTTTTTGGCAGCAGCCAGACGGGCGAAGATGCCAAAGGTTCGCTGGTGGCGGCTATCCCGTCAGTGGATTCTTTCACCGGTTCAGTGAATGCCGTCAACGAACAACGGAAGTCGGAAGGTAAGATGCTGATTGATGTCAAGTACGAGAAATCGCGTGATATATGGTATCTGCTGCTGATAAATGTGGTTCCTTGGATTGTCCTGATACTCTTTTTTGTATGGATGAGCCGTGGAATGGGTCGGGCGGCAGGCGGCATCTTCGGCGTAGGAAAAGCCAAAGCAGTGCTATTTGACAAAGATAAAAAGGACAAAGTTACCTTTAAGGACGTTGCAGGTCTCTCCGGCGCGAAAGAAGAGGTGCAGGAGATTGTAGCTTTCCTCAAGAACCCGAAGAAATATACCGACCTCGGAGGTAAAATACCCAAAGGTGTTTTGCTGGTAGGCCCTCCGGGAACGGGTAAAACCCTGCTTGCCAAAGCCGTCGCGGGTGAAGCGGATGTGCCTTTCTTCTCCATGTCCGGCTCCGATTTTGTGGAGATGTTCGTGGGCGTAGGTGCCAGCCGTGTGCGCGACCTCTTCCGTCAGGCGAAAGAGAAAGCACCTGCCATCATCTTTATTGATGAGATAGATGCCGTGGGGCGTGCGCGTGGAAAGAATGTCCTGACCGGAGGAAACGATGAACGTGAGTCCACACTCAACCAGCTGCTTACGGAGATGGACGGATTTGGCACCAATTCGGGGGTCATCATCCTCGCTGCCACCAACCGTGCCGATGTGTTGGATAGTGCCCTTCTGCGCGCAGGGCGTTTCGACCGTCAGATTCATGTGGAGTTGCCCGACTTGCAAGAACGGAAAGAGATATTCCAAGTCCACTTGCGTCCGTTGAAGTTGGACAAATCGGTGGATATCAACTTCCTTTCAAAACAGACACCGGGCTTTTCTGGAGCCGATATAGCCAATGTCTGCAACGAGGCGGCACTTATCGCCGCGCGCAACAACCATAAGAAGATTGTCAGTCAAGACTTTATGGATGCTGTAGATCGTATCGTGGGAGGCTTGGAGCGCAAGAATAAGATAATGACAGACGACGAAAAACGCAGTATCGCTTACCACGAGGCGGGACATGCCACCATCAGTTGGCTGCTCCGTTGGGCTAATCCGCTCGTGAAAGTGACTATTGTTCCCCGTGGGGTGGCATTGGGTGCTGCGTGGTACTTGCCCGAAGAACGCCAACTGACCAACGAAGAGCATATTCTGGATGAGTTATGTTCGTTGTTGGGAGGACGTGCCGCTGAGCAACTGTTCCTGCATCAGACTTCCACAGGGGCACTGAACGACCTGGAGCGTGCCACCAAGCAGTCTCGTGCAATGGTGGCGTACTACGGCATGTCTGAAAAATTGAAGGATGTCAGTTTCTATGACTCTACGGGACAATACGAATATGGCTTCTCCAAACCGTTCAGTGAGAAGACAGCCGAACTGATTGACGAAGAAACGCAGGCCATTATCGCCAAGCAGATGGCGCGTGCCAAACAGATTCTCGGTGAACATGCCGAGCAACATCATCAGTTGGCGGATTTGCTTATCGAACGGGAAGTCATCACCTCCGATGATGTGGAGCGTATCCTGGGACCTCGTCCGTGGGTGAGCCGCGGAGATATGCTTATCGATGCTAACAATAAAACAATATCAGAATCATGAAAAGAGTGTTATTTACAATCGGGCTGCTGCTTGCAGTCCTTGCAGCAGGGGCACAGGCACCTGTGAAACTGCCCGTGGATAAGGGTGTCCGTATTGGTCATTTGGACAACGGACTGACCTATTACATCCGGCATAACGAACAACCCAAGCAACGCTGTGAGTTTCATATCGCACAAGCTGTCGGTGCCGTCTTGGAAGAAGATGACCAGAACGGTTTGGCGCATTTCTTGGAGCACATGGCCTTCAACGGAACGGAACACTTTGCAGGCAAAGGAATAATTGACTACTTTGAGTCTATAGGTGTCAATTTCGGAGGAAATATTAATGCCTATACATCCATTGATGAGACGGTCTATCGTCTTTCTGATGTGCCCACCATACGCGAAGGTATCATTGATTCGGCTTTGTTGGTGATGCACGACTGGGCCTGCGGTCTGAGTCTTCTGCCTGAAGAGATTGATGCCGAGCGTGGCGTCATCCGTGAGGAATGGCGTACAGTATCAAATGCCAACCGCCGTTTGTACAAAAAAATCAATGCCCTCAAGTATCCGAATACGCAGTACGGAAAACGCGATGTGATTGGCGATACGGCTGTGATTAACAACTTTGCCTATGACGCGCTGCGTTCGTATTACAAGAAATGGTATGGCCCTGACAATCAGGCTGTCATCGTAGTGGGTGATATTGATGTGGATGAGATAGAGGCAAAGATTAAGGAACTGTGGAAGAACGTTCCCGCCCGTGTTAACCGTGGCGAACGTCCTTTATACACGGTCAATTTCAATACCGAGCCGCGGGCATTCATTGCCTTGGACAAGGAGGCACAGGCTACGCATATTGAGATAGAGTGGCTGCATCAGCAACGGCCGGCACAAGAGCGCAACACCTTGGACGAATATACCGAAAATTTGTGCCACAGCCTCATTGCTCAGATTATTAACAACCGTTTCAGCGAACTGGCACTCAATCCGGATGCACCTTTCACAGGGGCGGGTATCGGCTATGGCGAGGCGTTCAAACTGAAAGATATGTTCTACGGTGTCATCAATGCCAAAGAAGGTCGTGAAACGGAAGCCTATCAGGTGTTGCTGGAAGAACTGGAGCGTATGCGTCGTTATGGTTTCACCGAGGCGGAACTGCAACGCGCCAAAACTAACACATTGAACAGTTACGAGCGTTCTTACAACGGTCGTACAACCCGTGACAATATCTCGTATGCACGCGAGTATATCCGTAACTTTGAGGATGCCGAAAGCATCCCCGGAATAGAGTGGGAGTACAACTTTGTACAAAAGAAACTGCCTGCCATCACGACAGGTATGCTTCTGCCGATTGCACAAAGGTATATGCATGACAATCCCACTGTCTCTGTCACCGGACCGGAGAAAGAGGGAACGAATATCCCCACCGAAAAGCAACTCATCGAAATGTACCTCAATATGCCCGCTTTGAATGTGGAAGCGCCGAAAGAGGAGGTCATCAATACACAGTTGGTAAAGAAAGCACCGCGTACCGGAAAAATCAAGGAGGAGACCTATAACGATGTAATGGGTACAACCGAATGGATGCTCTCCAATGGTATTCGTGTCATCATCAAACCCACCAAGTTCAAAGAGGATGAAATTAGCCTCCATGCCTACTCTGAAGGTGGTACATCGGTGGTGCCTACCGAAGATTTGACCTCTGCTGTCTATGCTTCGGACATTGTCGGTTTTATGGGGCGTGGCGATTTCTCGCAGATTGAACTCAGTAAGGCTCTTACCGGCAAAAGTGCCAGCATGAGCACTTCGCTCGATACCTATCAGGATAATCTCTGGGGAAGTTCGTCCGTCAAGGATTTTGAAACCATGTTGCAATTGGTTTATCTTGGTTTCACGGCTCCGCATCGGGACGATCAGGCGTTTGAAACCTGGAAAGGCCATGTGCGCAACAGTTTGCTGAATAGGGAGAAAAACCACAAAGCCATCTTTGGCGACTCGGTGGCTCTCACCTCTACGGGACATTCCGACCGCACTTTTATTCTCACGATGGAGAAGTTGGAACAAATCAATTTGGATAAAGTGCTTTCCATCTACAAGGAGCGTTTCGCCAATCCGGGTGAGTTCACGTTTGTGATAGTCGGCAATATCGACCCCAAGAATGAAGACACGCGTAAAGCTGTTGCCAAGTGGATTGGCGGCTTGAAGACTAAAAAAGATCGCGAAACATGGGTGGATCACGGTGTCCGCACGCCTTCTGGCAAACTGAAGAATTACTTCACCCGTGACATGGAGATTAACACTGCTACCAATCGCATCCAATACACCTCATACGATATTCCTTTTACCTTGTCGAACGCATTGAATATGGAGATGATTGGCCGTGTTCTCTCGACCCGCTATCTGGAGTCTATCCGCGAGCGTGAAGGCGGTAGTTATGGCGTGGGCTGCGGTGGCAGTCTCGGACGTCTGCCTGTGCCTTGTGCGCGGCTGATTATGCAGTTTGACACCGACCCTGACAAGCAGGAACGTCTTATGCAGATTATCCACGAGGAAGTGATGACCATCGTGGAGAATGGGCCTCTGGCAACTGATTTGCAAAAGGAGAAAGAGTCCATGCTCAAGGATTATAAGGAGCATCTGGAGCAGAACGGCTGGTGGCGTGGTGTGATAGAAACCTATTACAAGTACGGCGAAAACCGTGTGGAAGACTATCCGAAAGCGGTGGAGGCCATCACCCGTGAGAGCGTACAGTCCATGCTCAAACAGTTGGTTGCGGCAGGCAATGTCTTTGAGGTGGTAATGTCACCGGCTAACAAATAGAATCGTCAGCCTTTCTTGCTGCGGCATACATCACATGTGCCGCAGCAGGGGGCGTCGGTCTCTCCGAAATAGGAAAGTAGCAGTTGCGAACGGCAGTAAGATGTCTGCTCTGCATATTCCATCATAGCGTGAAGGCGTTGTTTGAAAGCGTCTTCACGTTTTTCGTATGCTTGGCGGGGAAGGTATACCTCGGTTTGCCGTTCTTGCACAAAAGTTACACGGCAGGCGCGGGTACGGGGAATATAGGTGATGATATGGCGTGCCGCCAGGCCGGTTAAAGTCTGATGAATGGTTTCTGTTATTTCGCCATGCAGGTACTTTAGTTCCGTCATCACGCCGGGATATTTGCGCAGAAGGGAATGTAAGAGTTCTTCTTGTTCGCCACTCAGTTGATATTCGCGCAGTGTATGCAGGGGCACATTCACCATCACGCGAGCCTGATTGTCTTGCTCTTCTTGGAAGTCAATATAGCCTGCTTGTGTCAGCAGGTGTAGGGCGGAGTAGGTCTGCAGCACCGGCAAACGCATGGTGTGGCACAGTTCGTCTATATGCAGCGCAAACGAATGTCCCAGCCCGCTACCTGCCCCTACGCACAGAAAGTCTGCTGTTTTGTGATACACATCTTCCACGAACTCGCGGGGAGGATAGTTATCGGCCACGCGTTTTTGCACTTTGGCTTTGTCTTCGGGCGCATAGAGCAACACGGCGTATGCGGGTTGTCCGTCTCGGCCTGCGCGGCCTGCTTCTTGGAAATAGGCTTCGGGGCTGTCGGGCAGGTCATAGTGAATCACCAGTCGCACATCGGGTTTGTCTATTCCCATGCCGAATGCGTTGGTGCATACCATGATGCCGTCCCATGCTTCTTGCCTGCGCGTGCGTTCTTCCGGCGACAGCCCTGCGTGATAGTAGGGGCAACCCAGTATGCCTGCCAGTTCTTCTGCCCGCTTGCGGTTACGCACATACACGATGATGCGGCTTTGGGGCATTCGGCTTACGATATGTTGCAGTTCTTCTGTTTTGGTCCGTCCTGCCGAGTGCGTATCTTGGCTGTTCTTGCAGTAGCGCACCAGATAACTGAGGTTCTCCCGTGCAAACGATTGTCGGATGACGTTCGGCGCACGGAACAGGAGTTGCTGTTGTATGTCTTCTGCCACTTCAGGGGTAGCGGTGGCGGTCAATGCAAGAATAGGCACTTGCTTGGGCAGCAGGGCGCGTATCTCGCTTATTTTCAAGTAACTTGGTCGGAAGTCATATCCCCATTGGCTGATACAGTGGGCTTCATCCACGGCTATCATCACAATGGGCAACTCGGCCAGTTTGCGACGGAACTCTTCGCTTTCCAGTCGTTCGGGCGACACATACAGAAAGCGGTACGGACCGAACATACAGTTGTCGATGGCCACCCGTTGTTGGTCGCGGCTCATGCCCGTATAGATGGCTGCTGCGCGGATGTCTCGGCGTCGCAGGTTCTCCACTTGGTCTTTCATCAGGGCAATAAGGGGTGTCACCACCAGGCACAATCCCTCATCATGCACCAGGGTCGGCACTTGGAAACAGATGGACTTGCCGCCACCTGTAGGCAGTAGCGCCAATGTATCTTTGCCTGCCAGAACGCTCTCCACTATCTTGTCTTGCAAGGGGCGGAATTGCTCGTACCCGAAGTACGTCTGTAGGGCTTCAAGGGCGGTCATCTCGTTAGTGCGGTTAGGTTATTGCAGCACTTCCAATGCTTTGCGTACGCGGCGAAGGGTCTCTTCTTTGCCCAGTATATCGGTGATGGCCCAGATATGCGGACCGCGTGCAGCGCCCACCAGACAGATACGGAATGCGTTCATCACTACGCCCACTCCGTATTCTTTCTCTGCTATCCACGGCATGATGAGCCCGTCCAGACCTTCTGCACTCCAGTCGTCTTGAGCCTCTAACAGACTCAGCATCTCTTGGATATGTTTGGGGCTGTCTTCTTTCCAGCGTTTCTTCAGCGATTTCTCGTCATACTCGCTGGGCGCTTCAAAGAAGAAATTGGTCTGTTCCCACAGTTCGGACACGAAGTTCACGCGGTCTTTGGTCAGCCCGATTACTTTGGCCACCATGGCTTTGTCGGCTTGTATGCCTTTGCCGGCAAGGATGGGCATGTATAGGTCTGCCAGTTCCTCGTCTGTCTTCATCTGCAGGTATTGGTGGTTGAACCATTTGCCTTTCTCGTAGTCGAATCGCGCGCCGGATTTCGATACGCGGTCCAGTGAGAATTGCTCTATCAGTTCTTGCATACTGAACATTTCTTGGTCGCCGGTGGTATGCCAGCCCAGCAGCGCGAGGAAGTTTATCACAGCTTCGGGGAAATAGCCTGCCTCACGATAGCCGCTGGATACGCTGCCGTCTTTCTGGTTGTGAAACTCAAGCGGGAACACGGGGAAACCGAGGCGGTCGCCGTCGCGTTTCGACAGTTTGCCGTTCCCGTCGGGCTTGAGCAGCAGGGGCAGATGGGCAAAGGCGGGCATCGTCTCTTCCCAACCGAATGCGCGGTACAGCAGCACGTGCAGCGGGGCGGACGGCAGCCATTCTTCACCGCGTATCACGTGGCTCACTTCCATCAAGTGGTCATCCACGATATTGGCCAGATGGTAGGTCGGAAGGTCGTCTGCCGATTTGTATAGCACTTTGTCGTCCAAGATAGACGAATTGATAGTCACGTCGCCGCGAATCAGGTCATGCACGGTCACATCTTGGTTCGGCTCGATGAGAAAGCGCACCACGTATTTCTCGCCGTTGGCGATACGACGTTGGGCTTCTTCCATGCCGCAGGTCAGTGAGTTGTCCATCTCTGTGCGGGTATGCGCATCGTATTGGAAGTTGCTTATTGCGGCACGTTTGGCGTCCAGTTGTTCGGGCGTATCGAAAGCGTAGTAGGCATGACCGCTGGCTATCAGTTGGTCCACATATTGGTGGTATATCTCACGTCGTTCACTTTGACGGTAGGGACCGTGATTACCTTTGCCGTTGGGTGCATCTTGGCAGATACCTTCGTCTATATCGATTCCCAGCCACGCCAGGGCTTCGATGATATATTCTTCTGCACCGGGCACGAAACGGGTCGAGTCGGTATCTTCTATGCGGAGAAGCATAGTCCCGCCGTGTTGGCGTGCGAACAGGTAATTATACAGGGCGGTACGTACACCGCCGATGTGAAGGGCTCCTGTGGGGGACGGAGCAAAACGTACGCAAACTTTACGCATCTTGGATATTGTTTTTATGTTTTAGCCGACAAAATTACTACAAATATTTTACATACGCAAATATTTTCCGCCCTTTCCGTCACTTTTTGACCAAAATGTTTGCACAATTCAGAAAAAAGCACTACCTTTGCACCCGAATATGCCAATTATGCTTTGGCCATTCGCATAGTATTAACCCTCAAAACAACAATCAACATGAAGAAAATCTTTTCCATCTTCGCAGCAGCCCTTATCCTCTTTGGCGCTGTATCATGCAAAAACAAAAAGGACTGTGACTTCATCATTACTCCTTCGGATAATACGGTGGAATACATGCGTATGTTCATGACGACAGAACAACTGGAGAATAATACCCCCGTGGAAATAGTGAAAAGCCAATTTTCCGCCTTAGAAGTGGTTTATACCGACCTCAAAAACCATGGTCATATCCATCAAGGTAGGTATGGAGATACTTACACGGACCTAACTGATGATACCGAATATGTTCTCGCCGTGTTCCGGATTGACGAGAACCTCAATATAGTTGGCGATGTAGCCCTTTCGAAATCTTTCTACACCCTGCCTTATGGATTTGTTGACCTTGGCTTGCCGTCCGGCACATTGTGGCAAGTGTTCAACATCAACAACTCCGACCATCCGGGATATCTGTGGACATGGGATGAGGCTATGGCAAAGTATCCTTTTTCCATTCCCACCAAAGAGCAATGGCAGGAACTGTTGAATAATTGTGATTGGGAGTGGTTTGATTACTATAAGCATTTCTATGTGTCAAGCCGTCAGGAGGGCAACTCTAACTATATTTGGGTTGAGGCCTATGGGAATGGTTCATGTGGTACAACGAATGTTTACAATAAGGACAAGTACACGTTCTATTGGTCTTCCACAGAAGCTGGTACTGACGATGCAACGGCTTATATAGGCAGCAAAGATGAATATAATAACATCGAGGATGAGTTCGCCAAATGCACTCCTCTTGCTTTGAAACTCGTAGCAGAAAACCCCAATAGGGTGCCGTCGCTGAAACCTATAAAACCTATAAAGATTGAGTAACCCCAACCAATAGCTTCAATCACCAAAGGTCGGATTCTCTCCGGCCTTTGTTTTTAATATAAACCGCGCTTTGCGCAATAAACCTGCGCTCCGCGCAATAAACCGCTCGCGAACGCGAGCAATTCTCGTATAACCATTAGGCTATTATTAGGTTATTATTGGGTGATTATTGGGTTATTAGTAGGTTATTAAGCCAACGAAAAGCAGAGAAAAGCATGAAAAACCTGCAACCATCTGGATAGGACACCCTATTTCCGGAATAACACACCAAAAATGCCCAACAAACGCCTAAAAATAACGGCAAAATGATTTTCTATGCTTTTTGTGCGTTTTTATTTGCACATATCAAAAAAATGTAGTACCTTTGCGGCGTTTTATATGTATTGTTAGAAACTAAAAGGATAATTTCGATGAAGAAAGAAGTTCAATTCTCACTTGTCTACCGCGATATGTGGCAATCAAGTGGCAGGTATGTACCCCGTAGAGACCAGTTGGCGAAAATAGCGCCGGTTATTATTGACATGGGCTGTTTTGATAGGGTCGAAACCAACGGCGGTGCTTCCGAGCAAGTCAACCTCCTTTATGGAGAAAACCCCAATCTGGCGGTTCGTACGTTCACAAAACCTTTCCGCGAAGCCGGTATCAAAACCCACATGCTTGACCGCGGTCTCAATGCCTTGCGCATGAATCCCGTGCCCGCTGATGTACGGCGCCTTATGTACAAGGTTAAACATGCACAGGGAACGGATATCACACGTATCTTCTGTGGCTTGAACGACCCGCGTAATATCATTCCATCCATCAAATGGGCGAAAGAGGCGGGCATGACCGCACAGGCAACGATGTGTATCACTTACTCGCAGGTGCATACTGCAGAGTATTACATCAATCTCGCCGAACAACTCATTGAGGGTGGCGCACAGGAAATATGCCTTAAGGATATGGCAGGTATCGGACGTCCCGCTATGCTGGGTACTATCGTCGCTGCCATCAAGGAGAAGCACCCTGACATCATCATCCAATACCACGGCCATACAGGTCCCGGTTTCTCTGTGGCAAGTATGCTGGAGGTCGCGAAAGCCGGTGGTGATGTGTTGGATGTGGCTATGGAGCCGCTTAGCTGGGGTAAGGTGCATCCTGATGTTATCACCATCCAAGCAATGTTGCGCGATGCAGGCTTCCTCGTAAAGGATATCAATATGAAAGCCTACATGGAGGCACGTTCTCTCACCCAGTCCTTCATAGATGACTTCTTGGGTTACTGGATCGACCCGAAGAACTCGCTCATGACATCTCTCTTGGTCGGCTGCGGCTTGCCCGGTGGTATGATGGGTTCGCTTATGGCAGACCTGAAAGGTATGCATGCCGCCATCAATGCCAACCTTAAGAAGAGCGGAAAGGCCGAACTCAGCGAGGACGAACTGCTCGTTGAGCTCTTCGACGAAGTACAGCGCATCTGGCCGATGTTGGGTACACCATGCTTGGTAACACCTTTCTCGCAGTACGTGAAGAATGCTGCCCTGATGAACCTCTTCTCACGCTCCATGGGCGAAAAACCCTTCACCCGTATGGACCCCGCTATGTGGGGTATGATCTTGGGCAAGTCGGGTAAACTGCCCGGAACGCTGGCGCCTGAAATCGTGGAACTCGCGAAAGAAAAAGGCTTTGAGTTCTATACCGGTGACCCGCAGGCGCTCTATCCCGATGAACTGCCTAAGTTCGAGAAGATGATGCAGGAAGAAGGCTGGGAGCGCGGACAGGATGATGAGGAACTCTTCGAGTTCGCTATGCACGAGAAACAGTACCGTGAGTATAAGTCCGGACTGGCGAAAGAGCAGTTCAACAAAGACCTTGTTGAGCGTATCCGCAAAGCCGGCAAACCCGTGCCCGAACACTTGCTGCCCAAGGGCGATGATGATATGGCTGCCGTTGCCATGTCGCTCCGGTTGGCTTCCGAGGCCGATGCTCCCAAGGCGATGTCCTTCCACGCACCGGTACACACGCAACGCTCCGATTGGAACCGTAAGACTATTTATGGAATGTGGAATCTCTAATTACGCATAACAATCATATTTGTTCAATCAAAATCAATCAAATCATTAAAAAAACAATTCTGTATGAAAAAGTACAATTTCAATGCAGGACCCAGTATCCTGCCTCAGGAGGTAATCAAAGACACTGCTGATGCCGTTATCGATTTCCAGGGAGAAGGACTTTCCATCCTTGAGATTTCGCACCGCGCAAAGTATTTCCAGCCCGTTGTTGACGAAGCGGAAGCTTTGATGAAGGAATTGCTTGGCGTACCCGAAGGATACCGCGTTATCTTCATCGGTGGTGGTGCCAGCTTGCAGTTCTGCATGGTTCCCTACAACATGATGGGCAAGAAAGCAGCTTATCTCAACACCGGTGTTTGGTCCAAGAAAGCCCTCAAAGAGGCAAAAGGTCTGGCTGGCGTATTTGGCGCAGAAGCTATCGAACTCGCTGCTTCCACCAATTCCATTCCTATGGACTTTGAAGTTCCTCAGGACTGCGACTACATGCACATCACTACCAACAACACCATCTATGGTACGGAGATCTCCGAGCGCAAGCTGCAGGAAATCTATAAGAAGAAAGGCAATGTCCGTCTCGTTGCTGACATGTCTTCCGACATTCTGAGCCGTCCTATCGACGTGAGCAAATACGACATCATCTATGGTGGTGCACAGAAGAACATCGCTCCCGCTGGCGTTACCTTCGTTATCATCAAAGAAGAGTGTCTCGGTCACGTTGACCGCTATATCCCTACCATGCTGGATTATCGCACACACATTGAGGGTGGTTCTATGTTCAACACACCTCCCGTACTGCCTATCTACACCGCACTCCTCAACATGCGTTGGCTCAAGGCACACGGTGGCGTTAAATGGATTGACGAACGCAACCAGAAGAAAGCTGACTTGCTCTACAACTGCATTGACAACAGCAAACTCTTCACTGCTACTATCCAGGAGAAAGAAGACCGCAGCCGCATGAACATCTGCTTCGTTCTCAAACCTGAATATGAAGGTCTCTTCGACGAATTCTTCAAGTTCGCTACCTCTAAGGGTATGGTTGGCTTGAAGGGTCACCGCCTTGTGGGTGGCTTCCGCGCAAGCTGCTACAACGCAATGGATGTAGAAGGCATTCAGGCTCTCGTTGATTGCATCAAGGAGTTTGAGGCTATGCACTAATTGTCGAATCCCGTAAATGAAAACAATCATGAAAGTTTTAGTTGCTACCGAAAAGCCCTTCGCAAAGGTTGCCGTAGACGGCATCCGCGAAGTGGTGGAGAAAGCTGGCTATGAGCTGGTGCTCCTGGAGAAATATACAAGCAAACAGCAGTTGCTCGACGCAGTGGCTGACGCAGAAGCTATCATCATCCGCTCCGATGTTGTGGATGCTGAAGTGCTCGATGCGGCCAAGAAACTGCGCATTGTCGTTCGCGCTGGCGCAGGTTTCGATAACATCGACCTCGCTGCGGCTACCGCTCACAATGTAGTGGCTATGAATACACCTGGCCAGAACTCCAACGCTGTTGCGGAATTGGCACTCGGTCTCATGGTGTTTGCCGTTCGTAATTTCTACAACGGAACCAGCGGAACCGAACTGAAAGGCAAGAAACTGGGTATCCACGCCTTTGGTAATGTGGGCCGTAACGTTGCCCGTGTTGCACAAGGCTTTGGCATGGAGGTATATGCTTACGACGCTTACTGCCCCGATGAGGCTATGACAGCGGCGAAAGTGACCCCCGTTCACAGTGCCAACGAACTCTATCAGACTTGCGATATTGTCAGCCTGCATATCCCTGCAACGGCCGAGACGAAGAACTCCATCAACTATGCGCTGCTCAACCAAATGCCGAAAGGCGCTATCTTGGTGAACACTGCCCGTAAGGAAGTTATCAACGAGGCAGAACTTATCAAGTTGATGCAGGATCGTCCCGACTTCAAGTATGTTACCGACATCATGCCCGCTGCTGATGCTGACTTCCGTCAGTTCGAAGGACGCTACTTCGCTACTCCGAAGAAGATGGGTGCACAGACTGCAGAAGCTAACATCAATGCAGGTATTGCTGCCGCTAATCAGATTGTTGACTTCATCGAAAACGGTAACACTCGTTTCCAGGTGAATAAATAATCCTCAATGCGTCTTTTAAGACACATCTCCGCTTTGCTTCTTCTCGCCCTGCTGCCACTCGGCGGCTGGGCGGAGAAGATTGCATTGCCCGGAACGGTTACGGGAACACGCTTTTGCCCGCTTGATGGGCAGGAGGGTGTTTCTCGCATCTATATATTCTCCGACCTTGGCGATGCGTACATGCAGACTGCCGCACTTGCCAATTGGTACGAATACCCGGACCTTTCCGTTCCTGTCGCTTCCTCGTCCAATATGTTCTCCGACCTGCAGGATGGAGGCACCTATCTCGTTGATATGGGGGGAGTGAAGGATACCTTTGTCGTTTTCGACTATCGCCGCTATCGTATAGCCGGCCATGAATTGACGCTCGCTCTCGACTGCGAAAGTTCCATCCTCTCTTTGGATATCGAGCCGATGGCTTACCGCCTCCTTTCAGGTGCAAGTCGTATTTTGGAGCGCACCTTCCCTGTGCATTATCGCAATCTCGCAAAAGATTCCACACAATGGCAGCAGGCTGAAATAGAAGATTCCGTCCAAGTCATGCGCCCGCGCATCATTGACTTGAATGCAAAGTTATATATCCCCACCTCCATCGAACTCTATGGCGATCCCTTGGAGGAACAACTCTATGACCTTCCCGATCACCTGGTCTTGGAAGAAACGGAAGTACACCCTGTCGCAATAGGCTATATCCCTGTTTCTTACACCGTCCTGCGGGGCGATAAACCGGAGAATGAGAACCAGCGTGTCACTAAAGAGGATGGCCTCACGGGCTCCGCACCCCTGAACGTACTCTTCCGTGCGAATGCCACACCGGGAGCCGACTTCTTCTTGTGGGAAATCAAACGTTCGTCCGAGACGCTTTCTACCCGCACCGAACCCGAAACACGCTATATCTTTGAGGAATCGGGCAAATACACGGTCTCTCTCCGTGTCTGGAACAAACAGGATTGTTCGCTGGACACTACCTTCCAGATAGATATTAAGGAGTCTCTCCTTGCTGTTCCCAATGTCTTCACCCCCAATGGCGATGGTGTGAACGATGAGTTCCGCGTGGTCTATCGTTCCCTTTCCTCATTCAGTATGTTGGTGTATAATCGTTGGCAGCATCTCGTTTACGAGTCTTCCGACCCTTCGCGCGGATGGAACGGACGCATTAACGGACGCAAAGCGCCGGAAGGAGCGTACTATTACATCATTGAGGCCAAAGGCTCCGACGGCGTGAAGTATAAGAAAAAAGGCGCTGTCAATCTCCTCCGCGGCGGAGAATAAACCCCTAATCGCTAAACCCTAAACGCTAAACGTTAAACAGTATATGAAGAAAAATCTATTTACCACTATGGCACTTACTGCTGTGTCTGTAGCCGCACTGGCTACTGCCAATCCGCTTATTGAGTATAAATCTTGGAAAACGCCTCACGGCACGTATCCTTTCAACGACATTCGCAACGAGCACTATATGCCCGCTTTTGAGGAAGGTATCCGTCAGGGCTTGAAGGATATTGACGATATCGTCAACAATCCTGCTGCACCTGACTTTGCCAATACCATCGAGGCGTATGAGCGTTCCGGCGAACTGCTCACCATCGTGGAGGGCTGCTTCTTCAACCTCACCAATGCCGAGACCAATGACGAACTGCGCGAATTGGAGATGAAGCTTGTCCCCATGCTGTCCGAGTACTCGTCTTCTATCTTGCTGAACGAGAAGCTCTTTGCCCGCATCAAGGCGGTGTACGATCGCCGTGACGCCCTCAAACTGACGCCCGAGCAGCGCAAACTCTTGGAGGATATCTATGAAGGCTTTGCCAACAACGGTGCCAACCTCTCGCCGGAGCAGAAAGATGAGTACAGAAAACTCACAATGCACCTCTCCGAACTGACCACCTTGTATGGTCAGAACGCCCTGCAGGCTACCAACGCATGGACCATGCAGGTCACCCGTGAGGAGGACTTGCTCGGACTGAACGATGACACCAAGGCCATCCTTCGGGCCAATGCCGAGAAGCGCAACCTCGAAGGCTGGGTGCTGGACCTCAAGCCCACCACTTATATCCCTGTTATGGAGGACTGCGCCAACCGTGACATCCGCCGCGAAATCTATATGGCATACAACGGACGTTGCATCGGCGGAGAGTTCGATAACACGCATATCATTGCTGACATCGTCAACACTCGTTTGGCTATTGCACGCCTCTTCGGCAAACGTAACTATGCCGAAAAGTCGCTCTATAAGACCTGTGCCGAAACGCAGGAGAATGTCCTCGCTTTCCTTGACCAACTGCGCGAGGCCTATCTGCCCTTGGCAAAGAACGAGGTGCAGGAACTGCAGGAGTTCGCACGCTCCAAGGGTTTCTATGCCACCCTGCAGCCATGGGACTGGAGCTTCTACAGCAAGCAGCTCAAAGACGCCAAATACAGCATTTCTGACGACCTCCTTCGCCCGTATTTTGAGTTGGAGAACGTCAAGCAGGGCGTCTTCGGACTCGCCAAACGCCTGTATGGCCTCACCTTCACCGAGAACAAGAACATTCAGGTCTATCATCCCGAAGTCTGTGCGTACGAGGTGCGCGATGCCAAGGGACGTTTCATTGCCGTTTATTATGCCGACTTCCATCCCAGAGAGGGCAAGCGCGGTGGAGCGTGGATGAACGATTTCCAGTCTCAATATATGATTGGAAAGAAGGACCATCGCCCGCATATTGTGAATGTCATGAACTTCACACGCTCTACACAAGACAAGCCTGCTCTGCTGACATACGGCGAAGTGGAGACTTTCTTGCACGAGTTTGGACATGGCTTGCATGGTATGCTCACCAAGTGCCGCTATGCCGCACAGAGCGGTACGGCTGTGCCGCGCGACTTTGTCGAACTGCCTAGCCAGTTCAATGAGAATTTCCTTGGCGAAAAAGAGTTCCTCGATACCTTTGCCAAACACTATCAGACTGGCGAACCCATGCCGCAGGACCTTATTGATAAGATTAAGGCGGCGGCGAACTACCATGCAGCCTATGCTTGCGTTCGCCAACTCTCGTTCGGCTATCTGGATATGGCGTGGCATACTCTTACCGAACCTTTTGCTCCCTCTGAGTGTATGACCGAGCAGCAGGCAGTGCTTGATTTCGGTGACCGTGCGATGGCATCTGTACAGCTCATGCCGCTTGTTCCTGGCACGCAGATGGAAGCTGCCTTTACGCACATCTTCTCCGGTGGTTATGCCGCAGGCTATTATAGCTATAAGTGGTCTGAACTTCTTGATGCCGATGCTTTCTCTGTCTTCCAGGATGCTGCGAAGAAACGCGGCTCTATCTTCGATAAGAAGGCGGCGGACAGCTTCCGCACCAACATCTTGGAGCGTGGAGGTACGGAGAAACCGATGGAACTCTACCGTCGTTTCCGCGGCGGCGAACCCACGGTGGACGCACTCCTTCGTCGCGACGGACTGAAGAAATAACTCCTCCTCCCGTCTTGTACGCCTATCCCTTTGGAAGACTATTCCTTCCGAAAGGGGATATGTACCGAGTTCGATAGTGCTTATACGTACATTCCTTTTGAAGGTTATTTCCTTCGAAAAAGATAAACAAACCAAATTTGATAGTACTCATCGCACATTCCTTTTGAAGGCTTCCCCTCTTTAACAGAGAAGAAGCCTTCTCTTTTCTCTCCCCCAAATCACACAATTCTCGGACAATTCTCAGGCTAAACACGATAGATATACGATAGATACACGATAGATATACGATAGATATACGTTAGATATACGATAGATATACGATAGATATACGATAGATACACGATAGATACACGATAGATATACGTTAGATATACGATAGATAACAGGGACATTATCGGGCTTTTAGTATGCCGCACGAATGTTTTAAGGGTTTTGGTGCAGGAGAGGGGGAATACGACTGGAATGACTTGCCGCATTTTGCAATGTAGAGATTGCAAAATTTTAAGATAATGCACAATAAAAGTACCGTATATACCCTAAAAAATAGGACAATTTTTAAGATTATGTAGGCAAATCTTGGGAAAATGACGCCAAAGTTTGGCAGTTTGGAATAATTGTAGTAATTTTGCATGTTCCTAAATTTGTGCAAATATGAAAACGAACAATACTAAGCAAGAAGAATAAGCCCTTCAAATTATAGTTGGCACAAGCGGAACAAACCTATAATTAAGACAAAAAATCTGAAGAAAGAATATATAAGAATAAAATGGACGCGCAAAGCATCGTAACATATAAATCGACATTCGATAGTATTATGCACGAAATCATGGCAGACGATGGTTCTACTATGGAAGTATGGTACGCACGCGAGTTGCAAAAGGTTTGTGGCTATAGTCGCTGGGAGAACTTCGCTGTCGCAATAGAACGTGCTAAGCAATCGTGTAAATCGCAGAATATCAGTGTGGATGACCATTTTCGTGACGTCACGAAAATGGTATCTTTGGGGAGCGGATCTGAGAGAGAAATTGATGATGTTCTTCTTACTCGCTACGCATGTTATTTGATTGCACAGAATGGCGATCCGAAGAAAGAGGAGATAGCTTTTGCGCAGAGTTATTTTGCTGTTCAGACACGCCGAGCAGAGTTGATTGCAGAGCGTTTGCAATTGCAGCAACGTTTGGAGAAAAGAGAGGAATTGCGTGCATCGGAAAAGCGTCTTTCTCAGAATATATACGAACGTGGTGTGGACGATAAGGGATTTGGAAGAATTCGTTCAAAAGGAGATGCAGCATTGTTTGGAGGAGTGACGACTGAGCAGATGAAGAAGCGTTTGGGCGTGAAAAGTGGTGCATTGGCGGACTATTTACCGCAAGTGACAATAGCTGCCAAGAATCTTGCGACGGAGATGACGAACTTTAATGTGGAGGCGAAGAATCTGTATGGCGAACCCTCTATCGCGACAGAACATGTTCAGAATAATCGTACTGTGCGGAATATGTTAGGCGAAAGAGGTATTCGACCGGAAGAGTTGCCGGCAGCAGAGGATATAAAGAAAGTAGAGCGCCGCGTGGCTAAAGAAGAAAAAGCCTTGGGCGAATCAAAACTTCCAAAGAAAAAGAAATGAAACGCTGACAAATTGTCACCAGTTGTCCGCAAAAATAGGACAACTGAAAAGGACCAAAAGAAATAAAATAAACAACGAAAATTAAGGACAAAAAAGATATGAAAGAGATTAGTAATGTACATAAATCATCTATAATGGTCACGAAATGGCCTCAGAAAAAGTCCATGATTACCGGCATAAAACATGTATATACCCTGCTTGCACTCCTCATGCTGTGCCTCTTCGGCGTGAATGAGAATGCGTGGGCTACTTGGCCGTCGTATAGTGGAACGATTACAAAATCGGGTTCCACGTATTATGTTTTGAACGATGGTGAGGATCGTAGTATTAGTGCTTCGTTTAATGGAGAGAGCTATACATATGATTTGGGAGGTCCTGGAGCAAACTTATCCTGTTATGCAGCAAGAAGTAGGTGGGAAGCTGTTGGTGATTTAAAGATAACGACATACAAAGATGGTACTAAGTTAACTGAGGAGTATTCGGGAAATCCAAGTGGAAATTATTCTTGGGGCTCTTTTACTTCATATAAAGACGTAGTGACCAAGAATGGTATAAATGTTAATGCAAATAAACTTATATTTTCTGCATCTGGTGGTTCGTACTCAAAGAAATTTAAAGACGTAAAAGTAACGATGTTCTCTGGAACGAGGGCTCCGTCTAAGGCTTCTTTAAATTTTGGAGCGGCTAATTATAATACAACAGGGAGTACGAGCGCATATACGCAAACCTTTACTATAGACTGGTCGAATATGTCAGCTATGAGTATTTCAGGTCTGAAAAATACTCAGTTCAGCGCAACTATTTCAAACAATTCTTCTGCTGGAAAGTACGGAACAGCAACCGTTACGGTTACATACAAACATGATAAGGTAGGTACGCATAATGCCACGTTGACTATCGGCGGTAAATCGGTAAGTTTGAGCGGTAAAACCAACAAGATCACTCCGTATATTGTTACAACGCCGACGGTAAAAACGATTACTTACGGACAAACGATTAGTAATAGCCAATTAGGTGCTGGTCTTGTTAAGGCTGATTTGATTAATGCGGCAGGTACAGTGGTTTCCGGTACTTGGACTATAGATGAGAATGGTCAGACTGTAACAACTAGTGGTGGTTCTAACGCTACAGTTCATTTGACGTTTACTCCCACAGACGGAAATACTTATAACGTAATCCATACTACGCAGACGATGTTTGTTCGCTCGGCAGCTACTATCAATTGGGCAAGTGCTTATAGCGCAACGAAACCGACTATTCCGATCGGTAAGACAATAGAGGGCGCGGCAACAACGAATGCGGCAGGAGCAACAGTGACTTATTCTTCTTCTAATCCAAATATTATTGTGATTGAAAATGAGGGTACTGCTTTCAGAGCTATTGCCGAGGGTGAAGCAAAAATCACAGCATCGCATGGAGTGACCGCTACGCATGGCGCGGCAAGCGAAGAAAAGACCTTTAAAACGACATATAAGGATATTCAAGTGATTGTATGGACGGATCGTTTTGACCGTTTGACGACAGAGATGACATCTAAGAACCTGCTTGCTCAGGTTTGGATAGAGAATCCGTCTACGGGAGAACGAACATACAGTGCTGAACGTACCGCATTGTTGGAGTACTCTGTAGGCGATAATACGGTTGTGTCTATTCCGAATAATTCTACAACGCTCACGATTCATAAAAAAGGAAATACAACGATAACTGCTTCGGTAGAAGGAGATGACCAATACGAGGAAGCATCTGTGACGATGGTAGTTAAAGTACGTGAACCGTCGGAGGGTTGCGATGATCCGTTGCTTTTGGATATAAAGAATAATGGAACGAATGACTACTTGTATCGGTTGTTTAGTGGTGATACCAAGAAACCGGCGCTTTATACTGATGAATATGCTATCAATGTGGCTCAAGGACAAGTTCCTGATAAATTGTCATTCGCACATAAGGGAGAAGAGTATAAAGTGGTTGGTCTGAGTATCTGGACGTATTACTCCGGAACTATCAAAGCACAACAGAAAGTAGATGGTAATTGGATCGATGTTCCGAATTCGTCTGTAGCACCTGAAAAAAGTAAATGGAATACTATAGAGGGTCTTCAGTTGAATGAAAAAGCTACACACATTCGTTTTGTTCGTCCGCAAGGAGGCGAGGGATATCACTATGTGCGTGATGTGGAGGTGACGATGAAGCATTTCATTCGCACAGCAACTCCGACAGTGGATTTTGGTAATACGATTAAGGTAAATAGTAGTGAGTACCAAGATGTGGTGGTTAAGTATTCGAATGTGAAAGATGCATTACAGGTGGTTAATCCGTTTACCAGCGATGTGACAGTCAGCGATGAAGTCATTGATGTCGATTCATGTGGTGCCTTTGGCTCGGCTACATTGCGTATCTCCTTTAGCCCAACGACGGCCACCGAGATTGATAATTATATCGTTGTCAAAGATCCTGTAGTTGGTAATTCTTCTGCATTATCTATTCGTGTAAAGGCTGATGTGCAGCGTGCAGATCAGGAAATTACTTGGAGCCCGGAAACCAGCATTAGTACGATCGATCAGATTTTGTTGAATGGTACCACGAATGGTCAGGAGTATGGTCAGATGAATGTTATCGGCTATGAGGTAACGAATAATGATGGTGTTATTTCGGTAACGAATAATGTTGTGACTATTCTGAAACCGGGTACGGTAACAATTACTGCTTCGCAGCCGGGTACAGCAAACTATGATGTAGCGGAACCGGTGGAGAAGAACTTTACTATTTCGGCAGAACCTCTGACCTTGGTTGCTCCTACGGCCCAAGGTATTACTTATGGTCAGGCATTGAGTGAGTCTGAACTGTCAGGAGGCAGCGCAAAGGATAGCAAAGGTAATGATGTGTACGGTACGTTTGCTTGGCAGGCAGGTGGCACAACGCCTAATGCAAGTGATGACGCGCAAGGATTTACGGTAGTATTCACTCCTTCGACAAACGCGGCTTGGTACACAAACCTAACAACGACTGCGACCATCAATGTGGAAAAAGTAGATCCTGTAGCGACAGTAGAGAATGTGTCATTTGTTTATGGTACAAAGGCAGAGAATGTTGCGCTGACTGGAACAGGTGCAGGAACATGGACTTGGACGGATAGCCGCAAGGGTCAAACCTTGACTGTAGGTGAGTATGAAATGGATGTACACTTTGCTCCTCCGACGGACAATGTCAATTATAATGCCATCGATACAAAGATTACCTTGACGGTAACTAAGGCAAATCCGGCAGCGACAGTAGAGAATGTATCGTTTGTTTATGGCACGAAGGCCGAGGATGTTGCGCTGACTGGAACAGGTGCAGGAACATGGACTTGGACGGATAGCCGCAAGGATGATGTGCTGGCAGCAGGAGAGTACACGATGGATGTACATTTTGTTCCGACAGATGCTACGAACTATAACGAGAAAGATGCTACCGTAACGTTGACGGTGAATAAAGCGGCTTCGGTCGCAACACCTTCTGCTGCGGCTATTACTGTAGGACAGGCAGTGAGCACATCTGTGTTGACGAATAGCGGAACGGAAGGTACTTGGGCATGGGATGATGCCGTTAAGAATAATACACCAGCAGCCGGTACATATCAATATATGGTGCATTTCACACCGGATAATGCAAATTACACAACACTTACGACTACCATTACCTTGCAGGTAAATGCAGCTGTGAATGAGTTTACCGGAACTGGAGATTGGGAGAATCCTGATAACTGGTCTGGAAAGGTTATTCCTTCCGGAATTGAGCCGAATGTCATCGTAAAGGGTGCCTTGTCAATTGATGAGAGTATTACGGTAGGTAACTTGACCATCGAAAACACCGGCTCGGTAGCAGTCATCACGGGTGGTGCGCTGACCGTGAAGGGAACGAGTGAGTATCGTGAGGTTGGTTATGGCGATATCCACGTGCTGAATGATGGGGCTATTCATCTGGATAATAGCGCAGATCTGCAAGTACGTCACTTTACATTGGATGCGAAGTTAGCAGGAAAGAACAATCTCGACGTGAAAGAGGCAGCTGCTTCAGGTCAAGTGGAGAACCCCTCTCAACTGTCAATCAATGGAGATGCTTACTTCCAGATGGCCTTCGACCCGAAGGGTAAGATCTCCTTTGGATGGTATGATTTCGTTGTTCCGTTCCCGGTGAACATTAGCGATGGTATCTTCCGTGAAGGTGACTTGACGAACCATCTGGTAAGCGGCGTGGACTTCATTGTACAAGAATATAGCGAGAGTAAATGTGCCAACAATCAGAAGGCTTGGAGTAATTTCTCCGGAACGATGCAGCCCGGCCGCGTATATACGATTACCTTTAATTATAGTCCAACTTTCGACCAGAATGTATTTGTGTTCAAGAAAGCAAGCGGTGCTACTATAGGTGGTCCGACGGAATTTGCTACGCAATATACGGCAGGTAGCGGAACAACGGACGATTTTGGATGGAATGGTTTGGGTAATGGTACATTGCAGCATGGTTATATCACTGGTGCGTTCACTCACATGCAGGTTTATAACCATGCAGAGAATAAGTATGATCTGCTTACAGGTAAGAATCCAACCTTTGCTATCGGAACCTCATTCTTCGTACAAGTTGATAATACTACACCAACGATGGAGTGGATTACGACAGCTGCGAATGAAGATCACCCGCTCTATGCACCGAGACGTGCGGCTGAAAGCGTAGAAGAGTTCTTGCTGAGTTTGCGCGAGGAGAACCAATTTGATGCATGTGATCATTTCTATATCTCTGAAAGTGAAGAGGCCACTGAGACTTATGTGATTGGTCATGATTTGCGCAAGATGGGTAATCCGACGGAAGCGAAGACCGCTCAGATGTGGGCGACAAAGAATGGTAAGAAACTCTGCGATATTGAGACCCGCATAGTGAACTATGGAGTTTCTTCGAATCTTAACTTCTTTGCTCCACAGGCAGGCTCGTATGAGTTGACTGTAGAAGAGATGCCGGAAGATGCTGCACTCTATCTGACCTATAATGGAGCTATCATTTGGGATCTGACAGCCAGTCCGTATATGTTAGACCTTACGAAAGGTACGACCGTTGGTTATGGTTTGCGTATAGCGGCACGTCGTAGTCCGCAAGTGACGACAGGTATTGAGACGGTTAATGCTGAGAATGGTGCGCGCAAAGTGCTCATCGACAATAAGATATACATCGTTACTCCAGAAGGCAAGATGTATGATGTCGTAGGAAAAAGTATGAAACAATAAACAATAAGAATATATTTGTATATATCAAAAAACAGTAATTTTGCAGCCGATATGAGAAAAGTATATGTTATACCGATGATAGAGATCACGCTCTTGAGTGCAAGTTTGATGCAAATGGCTACAGGAAGCGGGGAAGAGCATATCAATCCTGCTCCCGAACGTCATGTGGCGGAAGAGTTCTAACGATAGAAAGGCTGCGAAGTGCAGCCTTTTTTCGTGGAATGAGGTATATCTTCCTTCGTTATAAGACAATTTTGCCGGATAAAGAAAAATAATTGACAAAACATTTGGTCAAGTCAAATAATTGTTGTACCTTTGCACGCTTTTTCCGCGGAATGGAGATTCCGGCAGGGAAAGGTAGTAGCAGGCGGAGGCCTGTTCACTTGTATGTTTAACCTTTTAACGCTTGGGAGTTGGACAGGGTGTAACAACCTCTGGCAATGGACCAGGCACACTATCAATTATGGTAGAAAACAATTCGCTCCAGAACTTCGACTGGGATGCCTATGAATCAGCACAACAAGGCGCACAAAACGAAGAAACTCTTGCTAAGTATGACCAAACCCTGAATGCAATCAAGGACAATGAAGTCGTTGAGGGTACCGTCATCTCAATCAACAAACGTGAAGTGGTTGTAAACGTTGGCTACAAGTCCGACGGTATCGTTCCCGCCACTGAGTTCCGTTACAATCCTGACCTGAAGGTGGGTGACCGCGTAGAAGTGTTCATCCAAAGTCAGGAGGATAAGAAAGGACAGCTCGTTCTTTCGCACAAGGAAGCTCGCGCTACCCGCGCTTGGGACCGTGTTAGTGAAGCCTGCGAGAAAGGCGAAATCGTTACCGGTTACATCAAGTGCCGTACCAAAGGCGGTATGATCGTTGATGTACTCGGCATGGAGGCCTTCCTCCCGGGTAGCCAAATCGACGTGAAGCCCATTCGCGACTACGATGTGTTTGTTGGCAAGACCATGGAATTCAAAATCGTTAAGGTTAATCCCGAATTCCGCAATGCCGTTGTTTCGCACAAGGCACTCATCGAGGCTGAACTGGAAGCACAAAAGCGTGAGATCGTCTCCAAATTGGAGAAGGGTCAGGTGCTTGAAGGTACCGTTAAGAACATCACCAACTATGGCGTATTTATCGACCTGGGTGGCGTAGATGGTCTTATCCACATCACCGACCTCAGCTGGGGACGTGTTAATGACCCGCACGAGCTCGTGCAACTTGACCAGAAAATCAATGTCGTTATCCTTGACTTTGATGAGGAGAAAAAGCGTATCGCTCTCGGCTTGAAGCAACTCACTCCGCATCCGTGGGATGCTCTGTCTGCAGACCTGAAAGTTGGCGACAAAGTACATGGTAAAGTGGTTGTGATGGCTGACTACGGAGCATTCGTGGAAGTGGCTGACGGCGTAGAAGGTCTCGTTCACGTTAGTGAAATGAGCTGGAGCCAGCACCTCCGCAGTGCTAACGACTTCCTCAAAGTGGGCGACGAAGTGGATGCTGTCATCCTCACCCTCGACCGCGATGAGCGTAAGATGTCGCTCGGTATCAAGCAGCTTAAACCCGATCCATGGGAGAATGTGGACCTCAAGTACGCAGTCGGCAGCCGCCACTTCGCTAAGGTTCGCAACTTCACCAACTTCGGTGTATTTGTGGAAATCGAAGAGGGCGTAGATGGCTTAATCCACATAAGCGATCTGAGCTGGACCAAGAAAATCAAACACCCCAACGAGTTCACGCAGATTGGAGCGGAGATTGAGGTTGTTGTTCTTGACATTGATAAGGAGAACCGTCGTCTCAGCCTCGGTCACAAACAGCTTGAGGAGAATCCTTGGGCAGAGCTTGAGGCCAAGTTTGGCGTTGACTCTGTCGTGGAAGGCAAGATCGTTGAGCTCGGCGACAAGGGCGCAGTGGTTGCTCTGGAAGACGGCGTAGAAGGTTTCTGCACCACCCATCACCTGATGAAAGAGGATAAGTCCGCTTCGAAGGTGGGTGACGTAATGAACTTCCGCGTAATCGAGTTCAATCGTGATGCTAAACGCATTCTGTTGAGCCACCTCCGTACTTGGGAAGAGCGCAAAGAGGCTCCTGCAAAGGAAAGTCGTGCCGCTGCCAAGAAGGAGAACACAGTGGAACTGCCCAAGGTGGAGAAAACCACTCTGGGTGACCTCAGCGTATTGGCTGACCTCAAAGCAAGCATGGAAGCTGAGAAGAAGTAATCTTCTTCCGGCAAATTGACTCGGTGGAGTCTTTATCTGATTATCGGTGCAGGACCTCACATTCGGGGTTCTGCACCTCTTTTACCGAAATACTAAAATATTTGAATCTATGAAGAACCGTTACTATCTATCTATCCTCTTTTCTGCAGTCATGTTACTGTCCGTTCCGTTTGCTTCTGCCCGTACTATCTCCGGCTCGGTGAAAGGTGCTGGCAAGCCTCTTGGAGGAGTGCTGGTCACAGACGGATATTCATTTGTCCAGACTGACCCTGCAGGCGCATACACCATTGACCTTAATGCCAAAGCGGAGTTTGTGTATATTGTTACCCCGAAAGGTTATGTGGCGGACTACACCTCCGGCGTGCCCCAGTTCTATCAGCGTCTGGACGATAAGAAGCAGGTTTACCATTTCGCCCTGCAGCAAATGTCCGGCGACCCTGACCGTTACACGATGATCACGATGACCGACCCGCAGATTGACACCAACGAGGATGCAGAGAAACTGATGGGTGCCACTCTCCGTGATATTCAAGAGACGGCCGCACAGTATAAAGATGTGCAGTTGGCAGGTATCGTATTGGGCGACATCTCATGGGATGTGTACAGCCATAACGAGACCTACAAGGCCTTTGCCCGCCAGTTGCCTTTTCCCGTTTATCCGGTAATAGGCAACCATGACTTTGACAAGTTCCTCACTCCCTCCGACACTGCGGATTATGAGAACCAATATAAGCGTTCCTTTGGACCTGTCTATTATGCTTTCCAGTTGAGCGATGCCTATTATGTGGTGCTCAGCAATATGCATTATTTCGGGAACAAACGCTATCGTGTATGCTTGGACGAAATGCCCGACCAGATGCGCTGGTTGGAGCAGTTGCTCAATAGTGCGCTGAATATGGGTAACCGCATCTATATCTGTATGCACTCACCGCTTAAGTTCTCGTCCGAATCGGGGCTTATTGGTGGCGGCCAGCATCTGAAAGATATGTTGGATAACAAGTTCGAGGGCGTTGTGCTTACCGGTCACATGCACCATAATAACAATTTCGATATCGGTGGCGGTATTATGGAGCACAATCTCGGTGCCCTATGCGGCAACTGGTGGACCAATGACTACAGTAGTGACGGAACTCCGTGTGGTTATCAGGTCTTCGAAGGAAAAGGACGTGAGTACCCGACATGGTATTTCAAGGCCACCGGTCACCCGCGTGACTATCAGTTCCGTCTCTATCAGGTGGGGCGTGTGATGGACCGCCCGCATTCGGTGGTGGCAAAAATATGGAACTGGGATGATGCCTGGCGTGTGCGTTGGTATCAGGATGGCCAGTTGATGGGCGACATGGAGCAGTTCTACTCCTTCGACCCGGATTATTGTGAGTATGTCAATGGTGCCCGCGTCTGGGACGATTATATTCCTTTCCGCAACAACCATTTCTTCTCTACGCCTCGTCTTACAGGGCGGCATGAAATCAAAGTGGAGGTCACCGACCATGCCGGACGCGTCTATACCGACACGATACAGATTGACGTACCGGCCGAGTAGAACGGTAGTGACAGGTCGCGATGTGGTCGCGATGTGGTCACGCTTAGCGTCGCACAGTTGCCTGACAGCTGTGCGACATTTGTTTTATTGTACGGTATGATTGGAGTTACTTCGTTATCTGGGGTCTCATGCGGTTGACCAGACTGTCAAACTCCGCTTGATAGTTCTTGCTGACAGGTTCACTGGGGGGACTGATCATTTTCAGCGGATCCACGGGTGTCCCGTCTTTCCATACACGGAAATCCAGATGTGGGCCTGTGGAACTGCCGGTCGAACCTACGTATCCGATAACTTCGCCCTGTCTTACATGTTGCCCGACTTGTAGACCCTTGGCGTATCCCTGTAAGTGGAGATAGGCGGTGGTGTAGCTGCTGTTGTGGCGAATCTTGACGGTATTTCCTCCGCCTCCCTTGTAGGCTTTGAAGATGACCGTTCCGTCACCTATTGATACCACGGGCGTTCCTGCCGGCGCGGCATAGTCCACGCCTGTGTGCGGACGAACCACCTTGTAAATGGGGTGCTTGCGGGCATAGGTAAAGCGGCTGGAGATGCGTTTGTAGTTTAGCGGAGCTTTCAGAAAAGCTTTTTTTAGGCTCTTTCCGTCGGCATCGAAATAACCTACGGTGCGACCGCCTTTGGCGTTCTTGACCATCGTGGTGTCATTGCTGTCAAACCAATAGGCTTCCTGCCACTTGCCTCCGTGATAAAAATTGGCGGCATAGATGCGTCCGATACCGATGCGTGTGGTATCTACGTACTTTTCGTCATAGAATACGCGAATAGAGTCACCTTTCTGCAGACCGAAGAAGTCAATCGTCCATGCGTATATTTCACTCAGTTCGAGTGCCAGTTCCACGGGCAAGTTGTTTCCTGTCATGGCATTCCATAAACTGGATTGGATAGTTGCTTCTGCTTGACGTTCCCTCACTTCTACGGGCTTTGTGTGGCGTTCTACATACAGCGAATCATGTGTGTGTAGTACGACGGCATCGCAAATGGTTGCAACATACACCCAGTGGTGCAGGTATTCGGCTCCTGTACTGTCTTTCTGGTAGAAACCATAATAGGTGCGTCCGCTCTTGATACTGCGGTAGTCAAAGTCTTTCGGGTTTAGCGTGATGACCTGACTTTGTATCTTACGGCTTGCCCCCATGCGGTTCAAAATACCGCCAAGGGTTTCACCGTCCTTCACGGTGCAGGTGTCAATACGGAACGAGTCAATGGGAAGCCCCCATTCGTAACGAACCTCCACGGGTTCTTCGGAGTACTCTTCCTCTGTTTTATTGCCGCATCCGGTCATTAAAACCGTCAGTGCGGCAAGGGACAGCACAAGGGTGTGGATTTTGTAAGAATGCATTTGTTTAAGCATTGGCTTTGGGGTATTTGCGGAACCATGAACAGATTTTCAGTCGCATCACTCCCCAGAGGGCTTCGGAGAAGATGCCGCCTGACATTTTGCTGGTTCCCAATACACGGTTAACGAATACGATGGGCACTTCCTTGATGTTGAATCCGCATTTGTATGCGGTGAACTTCATCTCTATCTGGAAAGCATAGCCTTTGAAGCGGATTTTGTCCAGTTCCAGCGTCTCCAGCACTTTGCGGCGGTAACAGACAAATCCGGCTGTTGTGTCGCGAATGGATACTCCCAGCACGGTGCGCACATAGAAACTGGCGAAATAGGACATCAGTACCCTTCCCATCGGCCAGTTGACAACATTTACACCATTGATATATCGGCTTCCGATAGCCAAATCTGCACCCTCGTTGGCACACGCTTCATATAGTTTCAATAGGTCGTTCGGGTTATGCGAGAAGTCTGCATCCATTTCAAAAACATAGTCATATTGGTGCTCAATGGCCCATCGGAATCCGCAGATATAGGCTGTTCCTAATCCCTGCTTTCCCTGCCGTTCCACGATAAAGAGGCGGTCCTTATAGGTGGTTTCCATCAGGCGGTGCACAATGGCGGCAGTGCCATCCGGAGAACCGTCATCAATCACCAGCACGTGAAACTCAATCGGTAGCGTCATCACCGCCGTGATGATGGCTTCGATGTTCTCTTTCTCGTTGTAAGTGGGTATTATGACCAGTCGTTCCATATCTTTATTGCTTGTCGTTTCTTGTCTCGTCTATCTTTGTGTCGCCTAATATGTATGTCGGACTTGCTGTTGTGCGATCCAATGCTTTTAAGAAATAGTCGGTGCCGGCTATCTTGTTCTTGTCTGCCTCCAGTCGGTTTCTCACGGTGTCGAATGCCAGACAGGGGTCGTTGTTTTCCTGTGAGAGGTGGCAGAGGAAGATGTTGCGTATGCCTTCGTGGAAATTATCTGCCAACAGTTTGGCACACGTGTCGTTGCTTTGATGCCCTCGCGGAGAAAGAATGCGCTCTTTCAGATAAGTGGGGTAGGGACCGTTCAGCAACATGTGTTCATCGTGATTGGCTTCAATCACGATGTGATTGGACATCTGAATGGCTTTTTCCATTATCGGGTTGGGTTCTCCGCAGTCTGTGGCGACCATAAAGTACTGTCCGTAGGCATAGACCACATACCCCAGACAGTCGGTCGAATCGTGGTTGATGCCGAATGTGTTGAATTGCATGTCGCCCAACTCAAAGGGGATGCCCTTGTCGAAATAACGCCTTGAAGTGCGCAACTTCTCCTGTACGCCGTAGTTTCTGTCTATACCTTCGTGTATCTCGCGGGTGGTGTAGATGGGGATGTGGAAACGTTCGCCCAGTGTACCGACAGCGCGGATGTGGTCGGCATGATCGTGTGTGACAAACACACCCATGATGTTTTGAAAGTCCAGCCCCATTTCCTTCAGATGCTTGGCGATGGTGCGTGCAGAGATACCGGCATCTATCAAAATGCCTCGTTTCTGCGAGCCCAAATAGTAGCAATTACCGCTACTTCCGCTGGAGAAACATCTGAATATGAGTTGGTTTTCTTCCATTAGTCAGTCGGTGCGGAATAATCCATTTTTCAAAAACGGCTGCAAAGGTACAAAAAATAATTTATATATGCAAGTTTTTTTGAAAAAAAAGTGAGCCATCCTTGTTAGAACGGCTCATTGTGCATATTCGATGCGTAATTTTGGAATTACATATCGTCGTGCGCATGCAACTGCTGCACATAGATTGCGTGCATCATTTTCTCACGTCTTACGGTGCAGGGCTTGTTGAACTGCTGGCGACGACGAAGCTCTTTGATGACACCGGTCTTGTCGAATTTGCGTTTGAATTTCTTAATGGCGCGTTCGATATTCTCGCCTTCTTTTACGGGTACTACGATCATTGCATGACACCTCCTCTCGCTTTGAGATTCGCGGTTGTTTAAGTCTTCCGCATGACCTTTATAGGGTTTTACTTGTTGTCGTTTTTTTATTTCAGGCTGCAAAGGTACTGCTTTTTTTTGACCTGACCAAATATTTTGTCAAAAAAGTGTCGTTTTGTGGCAAAATAGCTATAAAATGCAGCCTTGTGTCACGTTAAATATCTTTGCTCGCTCGTCAAATCCTACCATTTGACTCAGGTGTTGCCGGTCGGTGTCGGTCAGGAATATCTGTCCGAACTCGTCGGACAATACCAGTCGGATGATGCGTTCCACGCGTTCACTGTCCAATTTGTCAAACACGTCATCCAACAGTAGTATCGGCTTGCTGTTGGTTTGTCCGAGTGTATTGGTTCGTGTGCCGAGATACACGGCTTGCGCCAATTTCATGGCAATAAGATAGGTCTTTTGTTGGCCTTGGCTGCCGACACGTTTCAGCGGAAGAGCATTTTCTTCACCATTGGCGGCAGGCAGGGTGAGAGTCATTTCCAATTCATCTTTATGGATACCTTGGCTGGTCCATCCCAGAATCAGGTCACGTTCACGGGTTTGCAGGAACGCCTCTGTCAGATTGCGGTTCTGGAGTTGGCTTCTGTATGCCAGTTGCACGTTTTCGTTCTCTCCGGATATCTCACTATGTATCTGCCGGAAGATGGGCATCAGTGTTTTTATAAACCGGCTGCGGGCCTGGTAGATATACTCTGCCAGCGGTGCCATCTGCAGTTCGTACACTTCCAGCATCGATGTATCGCTGTCATTACGCTCACCGAGCATTTTCAGCAAGGCGTTGCGTTGTTTCAACAGGCTGTTGTATTGGCTTAGTTTCTCCAAATACGACCGGTCTTCTTGTGCCAGCACCACATCCATATACCGCCTTCTTTCGTCACTTCCGTCTGCCACCAAGGCGCTGTCTTCGGGGGCTACCATCACCAGAGGAATCAACCCGATATGGTCTTGCAAGCGTTTGTATTCTTTTTTGTCGCGGCGGAACACTTTCTTGTGCCCGCGTTTCAGACCGCAACTGATGGACATGTCCTCCTCATCTTTCTCGTTGTCATATTGTCCTTGCACCATTGCCATATCGGCTTCGTTGCAGATAGCCTGATTGTCAATGGCGGAGAAAGCCGACTTGGTGAAGGATAGCAGGTAGATGGCATCCAGCACATTGGTTTTACCTTGTCCGTTCAGTCCTACGAGGCAGTTCAGTTTGTCCGAGAACACTAACGATGCTTCGCGGATATTCTTGTAGTTCAGTATGTCCAGTTTATGCAAAATCATGGATGTCCTGTTCGGTTATTTCATTGCCTGCAAGGATGATAAGTCGCTCCACGATGTTTCTCAGTTCGCGGATGTTTCCGGGCCAATCGCGTGCCTGCAGGGCTTTGATAGCGGCGGGTTGGAAAGTCTTTTTACCCCATCCCTCTTCTTTGCAAATGATGTCGGCAAAGTGTTCCACCAACAGGGGAATATCTTCTCTCCGTTCGTCCAATGTCGGCACATGAATGGGTATGACATTAAGTCTGTGGTACAGGTCCTCGCGGAAGTTCCCTTTCTCTATTTCTGCTTTCAGGTCTTTATTGGTGGCAGCCAGAACGCGCACGTTCACATGGATAGTCTTGTCGCTACCCACTCGGGTTATCTCGCTTTCTTGGAGTGCGCGCAGCACTTTTGTCTGTGCGCTGAGCGACATGTCGCCTATTTCGTCCAAGAACAGGGTGCCGCCGTCCGCTTGCTCGAATTTGCCGGCGCGGTCTTTCACGGCATTGGTGAACGAACCTTTGATGTGCCCGAACAGTTCGCTTTCTATCAGTTCCGATGGGATGGCGGCGCAGTTAACCTCTACCAACGGTTTGTTGGCGCGTGCACTTTGTTCGTGCAGCAGGCGGGCCACTACTTCTTTACCGGTGCCGTTTTCGCCGGTAATCAGCACGCGTGCATCGGTCGGGGCCACTTTGCCGATTATCTCGCGCACCCGTGCAATGGCGGCAGAATCGCCCACCATCTGGTTCTTGGTCTGCACTTGTTGCTTCAGCGTTTGTATCTCGGCGGTCTTGGTCTTTAACTCTTCGGCGGTGCTTTGCAGTTGTTCGTCTTTGGCTTTCAACTCAAGGGCGTTCTTCGTCGTCACCAGTAGCCGGTTCAGGTCAAGGGGCTTCTCAATGAAGTCAAAGGCTCCTTTTTTCAGAGCATCCACGGCGGTCTCAATGTTGCCGTGACCCGAGATGAGAACCACGGGGCATTGGTTTGCTGGGCTGTCCGGACTTTTCAGTTGGCTTAGCACTTCGATGCCGTCTATTTCCGGCATTTTCACATCGGTATAGATAAGGTCGTATTTGCCTTTCTTGGCTTTGTCCAGGCCTTGCCGTCCGCTTTCCGCCAAGTCCACGGTATGACCTTCGAACTCAAGTATTTCTTTCAGTGTGTTACGGATTGCACGTTCATCGTCTATGATTAGTATCTTTGCCATATCTTGTGATGAGAAATCATTTATGCCGCAAAGGTACGAATAATTTTTAATGTGTGCAAATATTCTTGGCTGAAATTGTGATTTTGTGGCGATTTTCGTGGAATACGCCCGTTTTTGGAAGGCAGAATGGGGACTGTCTTATGCGTAAGAGTGTAGGCCGCCCAATAGATAAGACACACCGAAATAGGTGAAGAGCACAAATAGAAATGCCACCACGCTAAAGATGTGGTAAGCCATCTCTCTTCTTGCCTTTGCGGTTTCGTTTTTTATCCGTATAAACGGCCAATGGAGCAACACGGCATAAACGAGCATCGTAATCAATGCCCATGTCTCTTTTGGGTCCCATCCCCAATAACGTCCCCACGACATGTTTGCCCATACGGCACCGATAAAGATACCGGCTGTCAGGCAGAACTCTGCCGGATAGAGCAGTACTTGGGACAGATGCATCAGTCGTGCCCGCTGTTTGGGGATGCAGATGCCCAGAATGCCGTTAATCATAACCGCCGCAAAGAGTGTGTATGCCAGCATAATCACCGATACATGTATACCTAATAACGGCGTTTGTAATACGGGTTGCAACGGCGGTTTGGGCGTCACCACTTTGGTCATGATGATGGCGAGGGCGGCAATAACAATGCCCAGACCGGTCATCAACCATACCTGTTGCTTTTTGATGAGTGCGCGGAAATACGAACGGCGCTGGAAGAAAAAGGCTATCATACCCGCCAATAGCAGGGCATAGCCTGTGTAGGTGATACCGATGCCCCATGGATCGTAATTGTAGCGCAGCACCACACCTTGTTCATCGCTGTCATAATCGGCTTGGCAGAAACGGAAACCGTGGTATTTCAGCGGTTTGTTCATCCGTACGATGCCTTCATCCACGGTCAGCGTTTCTTGGTTGCGGTCTAACAGGCGCAGTTCGCTGATAAAATCTACTGGGGCATTGCCGTCATACACCACTTGAAATGCCCACAAGAAGATGGTTAGGGTCGAGTGGCTTGTGTGCAGCGATTCAGCCTTGTCTGCCCGCACATGCACTTCGCCTTGCTCACCCCAAAAGTGCGTCACACAAGCCCCCACGACAATAGTCGCGAGGGCTATGTGAATTAACCAAGTGCCTGCTCGATTAAATAGCATTGATGAATGCCACGATTGCATCTCTGTCTTCTTTCTGCAGGTTGTAGAATTGCTGTGTCGGCCAGTACGCATCGCTTTCTGTGCTATAGCCGTGCCACATGATGGCCTCTATCACGTTCCGTGCGCGGGTGTCGTGCATACGGGCTTCGTATGCATCGCCGGTTGCTTTCTTGTGCAGTCCGCGTCCCCAGAGAGGTGTTGTGCGGCACCAGCCTGTACGGATATCGTTCACCATGCACAGTTTGTGTTGGATCATGTCGGTGTATGGCCAAATCTTCTGTTTGGGATGACGCGGCAGTTTGCCGTCTCCGGCAGCGAAGAAACCGTTCGGGTCGCGTATCTCATCCTCTCCGGTCGTCCAGGTCGGACGGTGGCAGTAGTCGCAGCCTATTTGTGTGAACAGTTCCTTGCCTTTCAGTACTTTCGGGTCGTTCACATTACGCGCTGCGGGAACGGCGAGGCCGCGGTGCCAAATCATCACTTGCGTAAATTCTTCGTCTGTCATTTCGGCAGGTAGCGTAGTGCTTGTC
The DNA here is from genome assembly GCA_902780495.1 of uncultured Bacteroidales bacterium. Lineage (GTDB taxonomy): Bacteria > Bacteroidota > Bacteroidia > Bacteroidales > Paludibacteraceae > Colicola. The sequence continues at coordinate 12,705 of CACZFM010000025.1, read as the reverse complement.
AGGTAGTTGTAGATTTCTTCTTCTGTGCCGAATTTCTCCTGTACCTCAGGGTCTTTTGAGGCGCATGTGGCATAAATCGTACCGTTCAGATCCAAATAGTGCTTGCGACGGTCGGAACGTGTCACATTCGTAATATTCCAGATGGCATTGGCGCCGGCGCCGTCCTGCAACGGACCGCGTGTCAGTGCGTATGTGAAGCGTTTCGGACCCCACTTGGTGGTAGGATTGTTAACGGAAGAACCATAGTACGCCGTTGCTACGGGCAGTCCTGTTCCGTCCCAGAAAGCGGGATTCAGACCGTTCTTGAGTTTGGGCTCGCCGTTAGGCAACTTATCGTTGCCCTCTTTCTTGTATTGGGCAATAAGGTCTTCATCACTGATGGCATCCAGCAAACCGGATCCATAAACGCCGATGGTGTTCTCCAGCTTCACTTCATACCCTTCGCTCTCCAACAACCCTTTTTCATCGCGGTAGCCTTGGTTGTAAACATATACGGCCGTATTCGGCATCTTCACTTCCGGATAGCGCAACTCGTAAGTTTCACCGTCGGGGAATTGGTTACCATGTTCATCCACCGCGGTTTTCCATGTCACGGTGATTTGATTCGGGTCAAGTGGCGCTTTGAACGGTGCGGCACCGAACAACTGCGGCATACCGGCCAACCAAGTCACATAGTTCTGTGTCTCCGGGTCGATTACCACCAGCAGTGTACCGTTACCGATTTTGGAGGCATTGTAGGTGCCTTCGGGAACACTCGTTCCGTGCGAGTAGTTCGGGTGGCAGTGTTGGCAGCTGGAGCGTACGTACACAGGGCCTAACCCGTGCTGACGACCGCTTTCATTGGTCACAAACTCTTTCTCTGCAATCTGGTCGCCTTGGGCAAATAGGGCTCCCATACCGGCTGCCTCGGTGGCAGGGGTGGGTTGGCGGAAGGCCATCGACGATGTGTTGGTTGTCGTGCCTAACGTGCCGCCGGTGTAGTACCAGTCCGGCAACTCTTCTCTTGGCTCATCGCTATTGTTCCCGCCTGGCTTACATGCGACGAGAGCAATAGCGGCAAGAGCCATAAACAATACTTCTTTTCTCATAATTTATAAATTTAATTAACCCTCAATTCTGATTTATTTTGACAACAATGCCTGCACTTCTTTGTTCAACACTTCTTCCAACTCTGCCACTTTGTCGATGGCGGCTTTCACTTTTTCATCGCCTTGGGCGTTGTTTTCGAAGTCTTCGATGGCATCAATGGCGGCGATGGCGTCGTCAATGGCCTGACGTACTTTCTTGTCCAGACTGGCATCTTGTTCCCGTACATAGTCCGAAATGGATGCATCGCCTTCTTGCGCACCGCAGTACGCATGTTGGATGGAACGGATATTATCGGCAAAATCGATGGTCGAAGTGCAGCTATACGGACTCTCGATATAATCGCGTTGTTCAGGCGTATTGCTGATATATGGATTGCCCAACTTCAGGTTTGCCACTTCACCGGCGATATCAACTGCACCGGCGATAATCTCTTCCGCCACTTCTTGATAGCTTACATAAATCGAACCGGGTTTGCCGGCGTTCATCATCTGGTGGCCGTAATTGTCTTCAAACACATCCACTTCACCATCTTCCAGAACCTGCATCTTTTCCGCGCTTACATCGCCGCGCCAGCAGTATTCCAGCAGAATGGATTGTTGCACCAAATCTTCGATGATACCGAGCAGATAAACCGCTTCTGCATGGGTGAGATTGTCGGCATGTGTCTTGCCGGTTCCGATGGTACGGCCTTCGGTCTCAACTGATTCAAACAGCAGATATTCAGCGGCATGGAAGCCTTTCAGACCGTCACCTAAAATGTCTCCCACATACGCACCTCCTTCTTCTTCGATTCTTGCCATGCGCGTTGCATCGTTCAGCAGGCCGTTCATCGCATTAAAGTCCAGTGGCCAGCTGTCGATGTGCGGGTCAATGTTGTGGGCGCTGGCGGGACCGAACAGAAAGGCCTCGCTTTGTTCCCAGTGTTTGCGCATGAGGCGCCACGATGTTCCGGCTTCGGCCATCAGTTGGCTGTAGTCCTCTTGCGCTTCCACTTTCGCCAGAATTTGCTGTGTCTGCTCCAATAGGGTCAAACCGGCATCGGCCATGGCGCTGTAGGTCGCAATCACGGTGTTGTTTACATACGGCGCTACCACTTGTTGTAAGGCCGCTTCTTTGTCGGTAGTAACACTGTCGTTACTGCTTTTCTCGCATGAACTCAGGCTGATAGCGAGCAACGCTATGCCGAGCATACATAATGCACTCTTGGGTGCTGTTCGTGAAATCTTCGTCATTTTTTCGTGTGTTTATCGTTCTATTATTAGGTTATTATTGGGTGATTATTGGGTTATTATTAGGTTATTAAGCCAACGAAAAGCAGAGGAAAGCATTACAAGTTGTAGAAGCCTGCATATACGATACCTATTGCCAGCTGCGGCTCGTCATTATATATCTTTCCGCGTGTGCCGTCCGCGCGTGTGCCGGGTTTGAGGATGCCGTAGGAGAACTCTGCTTTGATGCCGATTTGAGGAATCGGAAAGTAGTTCACGCCCACTGCCGCACGGTGTCGGCCGCACCATGCGTACATATCGGTCGGCTTGTTGTCATAGCGGAACATCGAATCGTAGTAATCGTAGCGCCCGAACACATAGAACTGTTGTCCTTTCGCCACCAGTTTCTTGTTGAGCGAGAAGAAATCATAGCCGGCTTCTATCCCTGCCGCCAACGCATCCGATGCCACCCATTGCTTGCTGCTTACGCTTCCCTTCCGCATCGCAATGTTGTATTTGGTGATAGCGGCGGCATCGCTCAGGTGACCATAAGTAAAGCTGCCGCGAAGAATAACGCCGTAGTCCTTGTATGCAAAGTCAAACGAACCGATACTCACCGTTCCCTTCACGTTCTTATAGGTACTCTCATCCAATTCCGTATTGCTTTTGCTCAGGGTATTTCGGAATGAGTTGCCGCAATAGCCGCTCAAACTCAGACGCAGGCCTTGAACACCTGTGTAATCCACGCGCGCTGCACCGGCAAACACGTTTGCTATCTTGAATTCATACGGACTGCCTGCACCGGGCTTCACCCAGTTTTTGCGGTTAAATCGGTCGCTGTCCAAGCCGGGAAGAAACATGGCTTGGTAGTGCCAACCGTTCTTGGTGCTTCCCATAAAAGTCAGGGCCACTTCGTGCCACGTACTCGGTATAATGGTGAACTCGCCTTCATTGCGATACACACCGAAATACTCGGTGGATTCATGGTGGGCGTTCAGTGCCCCGACGGGAATAACTTGCATACCCGCACGAAGAATGGCATAGCGGTTAAACTCTTTCTGTAGCCAGAATTGCTCTAACGCCACTTCTCCGCCACGCTCTATCTCGCTTTCATATTCTCCGCCTTCCTCTTCTTCTATCTCTATGGCTGACTCTGTGCCACCGTGCTCGAACTCAATCTCTGTCCCTACGCTCCAGCCTTTGCCGAAATCGTAACCCATATAGATTACCACATGCGGCAAATCGAACTCTCCGTAATGGTCTTTCGCATATTTCTCAGGTGTTTTGCCGTATCGCAGGTAGTTGTTGCTGTAAAAACAGTGCTTGGCGGTCACTTCTCCGTAGCCGCCAATCGTAAAGCGCCCTTTTCGTTTTAGGATTTTGGCTTTTTTGTTTCCAGCTTTCGTACTGTCTGTTTGGGCGGTATCTATCCGTACCGTGTCTCTCGGCACGCGCTTGGTCGCACCCGACACGGCATCCACCTGCCTTGTGCCCGGCATCGCATCGGCAATCCCTATTTGTGGGGATACGCCTTGCGCCTGTTCCAGACGCTCTACACGCCGCAATAGGGCCTTTAAGTCGGCACTGCTCACTTTGATAGAGTCGTCCGCATGTACACCTAATGTGCACAGAACGAGCAGAATAACTATACTTGTTTGTCTAAACATATTGCTTCTGTTTTTGTCTTTCTTTCACAATGCAAAATTACTACAATTCTTTCACCCCTGCAATCCTCATTGGTTGGGAAAAATGCGGCGCAGGTTATTTTTGTGCTTGTTTTTCTTGTCTGTCTCCGAAATTTGTTGTACCTTTGCAGCGGATTTCAAAAAAGGATTGGGTTTCCTCGGTTTGTGTATAGCCATATCACGGAACATATTGAGATAGACCGCCAAGAGCGGAGCGTGCGAAGGAACGGACAGAATGTCCATCTGACGGGGCTGGAATATAGTTTGTTGGACTTCCTTTCCGCCCGTGTCAATCGTATCTGCACCCGTCAGGAAATCCTTGACCATGTATGGGGTACGCGCTTTCAGTACGATACGGGTACAATCAATGTCCATCTCAATGCCTTGCGGCGCAAATTGGGGTGGAATAGGAATCAGCCCGTGGAAACGGTACATGGCGTTGGCTTTATTTTCCGAGTCGAACAGAAAGTCTCTCGCTACACCATTGATTTGCAATCTTTTCTTGCTGACTGGCTGCGCAGTCACGAAGTGGAAATGGATTCTGCGGGAATAGTGCCGCACTTGCATCTCACGCCTTTTGTGAATGAACTGACTGTCGAACCGCAAGCCTTGCGGCAGATGTTGGATGGCTTCCTCACAGCATTCTTGCCGGGCGCTGAACCGGGTGCGCTTTCCATCAGTTCGCGCCTTACAATGCGTCATTTTATCCTTTCCTTGGACCTCAATGGCATGGTCAACGAACTGCGTATTCCTCTTTGTCCGGATGTGTGAACTTTCTTGTAACCGCACGCGCACGCTACGTTTCCTATCCCCAAATGTTGTGATTTTTGCTTCCTGTTCTTGCCTATATGGGATTTTTTGTGTAATTTTGCACCGTTTTTGATAAATGCTACTATGTACAAGGCAACGGATAAAATATGTGATTTGATGTCGCACGAAGAGGATGCGATTCAGATAATCAGTCGTTTCGGCTTGGAAATGGGGGTGGGGGAACAGACCATCGCGCAAGTGTGCGAAGCCCACAATGTGCATACGCCTACTTTCTTGGCGGTTGTTAATTATAAGGTCTTCAAACGCCGTGCCTTGCCTGCAGATATCGATATCCCGACCTTGCAACGCTATCTCCGTAATGCGCATACCTATTTCCTTGACTTCCGCTTGCCGCGTTTGCGCAGAGCGCTTATCGAAGCGATTATCCCCGCCGACCCTACCACCAGAATACCCGGACTGATTCTGCGGTGTTATGATGAGTTTGTGGACGAAATCCGTATGCATATCGAGCATGAGAACGAAGGAAGATACGATGGGCATGAGCATGACGACCAGCGTATCACCGACAAACTGACTGAGATTAAGAATCTCATCATCAAGTATTATCCCACTCAACCCACTTCTGTCGAAGGCACTGTCACCTACACACTTATCGGGGTTATGAGCGATTTGTGGCATACTGAGCAGGATTTTGCCGACCATTGTGCCATTGAGGACAATATCTTGCGGCCGGCTATGACGAATACGCCTTTCCGCTCTTCGCGCCGTCACGCTGTGGCAGAAACGGAAGACCTTTCTGACCGTGAACGCGATGTCTTGATTCAGGTAGTGCGTGGTTTAAGCAATAAGGAGATTGCGGATGTGCTTTGTATCTCGCAGCATACGGTGGTGTCGCACCGTAAGCATATCACCCGCAAATTGAACATTCATTCTACGGCCGGCCTCACCATCTATGCCATTGTCAACCACCTCGTTGACCTCAACAGCCTGGAATAACCTCTCGCTTCCATAAATCTGCACGAAAATGCAGATTTATTTTGTTATGTCAAAAAAAAAGCACTACCTTTGCAGCGGATTTACTTTAAAAATAGTCGTAATTGCGACAGTTGTTAAAACGTAATTGGCTTTATGGAGATACGTAGAAATAGTTGATTCCTTCTATTCTTTGGTAAAGCCGATGCCTAACTACTATGCATGGTTCTGCCAAGAGGTGCATGGCTTGGGTTACTGCGACACGGACGATGCCGACTTCTTTCCTGATGTATGGACCAAGTTGAAGGAAAAGGTTCATAGAAATCGCGTATCCTTGTTATGAGTTCCGCGATACACTCTATGCCTCGCGGCAGCATTTCGGCAACTCATTGGAAAACCACCAGTTGCACACTGTTTCTACCTCAAGTGTCTACTTTTTCGATAGCATCAAAATTGCAAATACACAAATAACTACCTATGCTTTAGCCAGTAAAGTCTCTTTGTAGGCTTGGGGATAGATGCCGGTGGCGCGCAGGAAGTAACGGCAGAAATTAGCCGTAGTGGGAAAACCGAGTTGGAAAGCAACCTCTTTGATTTTAATGTCGGGTTGCTTGTTCATGATCTGTTTGGCGCGGGAAGCGACGTACTGCTGAATCCAATCGAGTGCCGTTATTCCGTTGCTCAACCGAAGGAAGAGTTTGGAGAAATAGCCCGGTTCGTAGCCTAATTTTTCGGCATAGAAATAGATATTCCGGTTTTCTTTATAGTGCTTCGTAACGAGGTCGCAGAACTCGGCAAAAACGGTAGCAGTATTGCCCGACTTCAGCTTTTGATCCTGCTCACGGCGATAGTAATTGACGAACTCGTAGGAGATAGCGAGCTGGGAGAGTAATATCTGCCGCCGGAGGAGCAGATCAAGGCTGTCATGCGAGGCTATGGCCTCGAGCAGTTCATAGTGCGCCATGATACGCTTGGTCTGGATATCGGTTAGTTGACAAATGGGCGAAGCATGGAATTTCTCGTAGTCATGACTAAAAAAATAGCTCTTCAAATCCTTGAATAGATCCTGCGCGACAATCAAACGCGCATAGGTGTAATCATCCGAACAGCTGAACGATTGCAAGATATGTCCGGGTAAGACGACCGCCATCGTGTTTTTGGAGAGAGTGACTTCCTGCTTATCGTACGATGCGCGTGCATTTCCGTCTAAACAAACCAACAGCACGACATGCGGGATAACTATTTCAATGCCCTGAAACGGGAGACCATGTATCTCTTGATCTACATACACACCGATTTTATTAATCGACTGTACCATTTTGGTTAATTTCTCTTTGTTTTGCATAGTCTTTTTTATTTGACGCTGCAAAATTGCAACTATTTTTTGATATATGCAAGAAAAATGACAAATTTTGATAACATTTTTTGTCAAAAATTGGTAGCATTTTTCTGCCCAAAAATTGTTGTATCTCAAAAAAAAGCAGTACCTTTGCACTCGATTTGGGAAAATGGATTCGTGACATATGGTATAATTATAAGTCGGAAGTTTTTTTCGGCTTGGTGTTGTTGGGTTGCGTGATGTTGAGCCATTGGTTGGCACGGTTCATCCCGGTGGAGCTCTTTGACGGTGTCATCACGGCAATTCAGAATACCTGTACGGCGACTGTGTGTTTCTTCGGTGCCGTGCCGATGTTCGTTCATTCGGAGGGTATCCGTATCCGTAAAGCATGGGGCTGGGTACTGCTCATATGGGGTCTTTTCGATACCTTCTTCCTGATACAGACGTATTTCTTGCATATGCCGGTGCTAAATATCGGAAACGATGCGATGAGTGCCTTCCAGTTGCTGGTAGCTAACCTGTTAGCATGGCTGCTGTTGGTCTATCCGCAGGAGGCGATTCGTCCGAACTGGCTTACTTTCCCCAAAGCGGTATGGCAACTGCTGCCGGTGTGCGCATTGGTGGGATTGGATTACTTGTTGCCGGTGGATCTGAGTTATGTCATCATGTGCTATCCGGTGCTGTTAGGGGTGATACTGACGCGCCACGTGCGCGCGTATAGAATATGGTGTGAGGAGAATTACTCGACCTTGGATAATATTGATGTCCAATGGATCGTGCGGTATCTGGTGATGTTGTTGGTGCTGGGTCTGTCGCTCTTCTATATGTGTCTGACGGATAACCCTGCCCGTTCGTTCACGCAGCAATGGTTGCTGCTGCTCCTGTTCGGCTACAGCACTGTGCAGATCCTCTTCCGTCCCGACCCGTGGAAACAGTTACGGAGCACGGCAGAAAAGGAACCCGAAGAACCGAATCCAGCCAATGCGGCGTATCGTGCGACTTTAAAGGAATGGATCGAAAAAGAGAAGCCCTATTTGAATCCGGACTTCCAGTTAATGGACTTGCGTCAGGTGCTGCCGCTCAACCGCAGCTATCTGAGCCAACTCATCAATAGCGAGTACGGTTGTACGTTCTACCAATGGGTCAATCACCTGCGTATCGAAGAAGCGAAACGCCTAATGCGTGAGCAGCCGGAGATCAAGATTCGAGAAGTGTCCGATCGCTGTGGCTTCTCTTCCCGCGTGACCTTCCACCGCACGTTCCTTCGCGAAACCGGTCAGACACCCAGCGAATGGATCGCAGCCCAGAACACTTTCGTTTTCAGCTAAATACGGTAGAACGCGATGAGGTTATCGCAAATTGCGAGAACCTTCAAGATTTGAAGTTCAATCCATCGCTACCATATTGTTTTACTGAACAAGGTGTTGCCATGCTTTCAGTAGTCCTTCATACACCTGTTGCCGTTCGCGTCAGTATCCTCAGCGGGGTATTTTCTTTGACGGACAAGTTTACGATGCATATCAGTTGGTGGCCGACTTTATCCGCAAAGCCAAGAAGCGGTTAGTGCTGATAGATAACTATATTGACGACACGGTATTGACGATGATGGACAAGCGAGGAAGTGGATTTGCTGGCAAAAATTAAGTAGTATGTTTCATCACTCCTTCCATCTAATTTAAGAACCATTTATAAAACAGGTGTAACACTTCGTAAAAAATTGACCCTTCAGGTGTAACACTTCGTAAAAATTGACCCGTGCATATTGTGTATGTGCGGGAAATCTTGTAATTTTGCGGAAAATTTTGGGTATTTATGACATTAGCTGTTCGATTTCGGTATCATGAGGCGAAGACGCCGACGTTTGACATTGTAGAGTTGAATCATGATCAATGGCGTGAGTTCTTTTGGCTGGAGCGCAGTTATATGCGGATGGAGTGGATGATTCATTTTCTCCATTATGAACGCATGCGGCATGAGATCAAAGAACTATGGTGGATACCGCTGGATGACCAAGACGGTTTGCAGATAGTTTCCACTAAAATACGAAAACAAGCAACAAAGTAATTAACCATATTGTTTAACAAAAAAATTAAAATGTATGAGAAAAAAATTAAAAAAATTATTTACATTTCTTCTCGCCCTCGTTGCCAGCGTGGGGATGAGTTGGGCTGCATCTAACGACAAACTGCCGGGCGCGTTCTCGGTAAGCGGTACAAAAGTTGTTTATTTCTCGAAAGGAAACTTGCAGTACCAGGCATCCACCAACACCTGGCGTTTCGCCAAGAACCAGTATGAGGCTGTCGGCGGCAGCAACGGCTCCGGCAATGTCGCTCCGTACAACACCTCTTCCGCCAACGAATCGCCTTCCGATTCCCAGACCGGCTGGATTGACCTCTTCGGTTGGGCAGCCAGCGGTATCAGCCGTGACGGTGTGAATGCTTATCAGCCGTATTCCACTTCTACCACCAGTGCGGATTACGGTACTACGACCACCAAAAGCGCCAGCGAGACGCTCGGCAATTATGACTGGAGTAAGAACATGGGTGACGACTGGCGTACGCTGACCGCAGAAGAGTGGGGATACCTGATTGGTCCGGGTAACATCGGTACTACTCCTTCGGATCAGCGCGCCAATTACCAGTCCCTCCGCGGTTTGTGCAAGATCACCGTCAGCGGCACTGAATATCCGGGTATGATTATCCTGCCGGATGATTTGTATAATAATCTTCCTACGGAGGGTGACATAGCTTCCAAGTGGGCTGCTTGTGCGGTAGCGGCAGGTAGTCTGAACTACACGAAGGCCACTTTCACGGAGGCAGAGTGGACTGCTTTGCAGGCAGCCGGAGCGGTCTTCCTTCCTGCTGCGGGCTACCGCAATGTTACGTCTGTGCGCGACGCTGGCGCCCGCGGGGGCTATTGGTCTTCTTCGGCTTCGTCGGAGACAAGCGCCTTCTACTTGGTCTTCCTCGAAGGCTACCTGGGCTCGGAGAACAGCAGCTATCGGTACGGCGGCCTCTCGGTGCGCCTCGTGAGCGAGACCGCTCCGACTCCGACTCCTTCGGTGACGGCAGCAAGATTTGTTTATAACTACGACTGTCAGCGTAATCCGGCTTTCCCTAAAGTAAATAATGCATGCACTCTTTCCGGATTCAGAGATCCATACGAAGGATATAAAGGATACAGAAATGGAAATATTGCCCTTGGTCCTTGGAAATTAGAGTTCGTAGCATACTATACTCCTTCCAATAACTATGATTGCGTTTCACAGGTCAATTCTGCAGCCTATCAGTACTACTCGGATTTGAGTAGCCAAGAAAGGGAGGCGAAAAAATTGGAGATGCCTATTTTCCGTCTCTGGCAATATAATTTGACAGCAAGAGAGTACCAGCCCGCAGCGTATGGTATCGTTTGTGCATATGCAGGAGAAGCCAATGCACAGGATCACGCAGCTTTGTTTGTCTCTTCCAATGGTATGGGTTGCTTCCTTTCGGGACATCAACACACGTCCAGTTTCGCCCTTACTTGCGAAAATGACCTGACTACAGGTTTGACAGCCTTGGTGGATGCTGCTTCTGCTCCTAGCGATCCGTATTATGATGTTGTATGGCCGGTTATCGTATCCATTGATGCTATCGGACCTGTAGAACTGTCTGAGCATTGCAAATATTATATTGAAGGTTCGCGCGCTGCGTACGACGCTTTGACCGATGAGCAGAAAGCGCAAGTCACCAATTATAGTACGCTGACCAATGCTGAAACACAATGGGCAGCTTTGGCCGCTGTTGCACAGCCTTATGCTGACGCAGTGATTGATTTGATTAACGCTATTCCGGATCCGGTTGTTTATACACAGGATTGCAAGGATAAGATTGATGCAGCGCAGGCTGCATATAATGCATTGACCGATGAGCAGAAAATATTGGTGTCCAATTATGAGACGCTGAAGAATGCTCCGTCCGATCTTATCAAAGCCGCTCCGTATGTGCATATTCTCTTTAAAGCAAATGGCAATGAAAAGAAGGTTGAGAATGTTACACTCCCGCGTGAGTTCACAGAAGCAGAGATGATAACAATGCTTAAAGAACTATACGGTGTTGAAGGAGATTACAATATGCATGTTTTTGATAATTCTAATGCCGATGCTGTGAATATTATTCCCTACGAAAAGTGGACAATTTCTCCTTTTAAGGGAGAGGTTAATGTTAATGGTGAATTGAATAAGTGGGACCCAGAAACAGGTTACGAATGGATTGATTTCAGCCTCGAAATCTCTTTAGAGCTTCCGCCATTTGGTTCGACTCCGGCTTCGACGGATGAGCAAGTACCGACGAATGCAGATCCGGTGAACCCGAGTTATCACTACTCGACCTTCTTCCACAGCACGCAGAACTACAAGCTCACCAACGATGGTACAGAGGCGTTCATCGCTGACCTGAGCGGTAACGACCTCGTGCTGACAGAGATTGCAAACGGAACCCAAGTCATTCCGGCTAACACGGCTGTCATCCTCCGTAAGACCGGTTCGGCTGAGCCTGTTGTCCTCACCCCGACGGAAGAGAACGGCGTAAGCTTCAGCGCTCATAACAGTCTCGAAGGTGTGGATGTCGCTACCCCGATAGCGAGCATAGACGGCCTGACACAAGATAACTGCTACGTACTGAGTGGTACCGACCAATACGGTGTAGGCTTCTATCGCATCTTAGGTAACCAACTCAAGGCACATAAGGCATACGTGATCTACAACGGCAGCCAGAGCAACGCTCCGCGTCGTATGCGCTTTGTCTTCAACCAAGAGCAGGTGGCAACCGGCATTGATAACGCAAACGCAGATATCAAGGCCGAGAAACGCATCGAGAACGGTCAACTCATCATCATTAAGAATGGCGTACGCTACAATGTACAAGGACAGGTGATCAAATAAATTTGATATTTGATATTTGAAATTTAAAATTTGAGATTTTATGAAAAAGAACTATATTAATCCCTCTGTGCAAGTAGCACAAATCGCTTTAGAGTCTATGGTTTTAGCAGGCAGCAGCCATGCCAACACCATGGATATCCACAGCGACATCCCCAGCGATCAATGGTGATTACGGTTACCGGTTATCGGTTACCGGTGATAGAAAAAACGCATCTTCGGGTGCGTTTTTTTGCATTTATGTGGAAAAATTGACACCCTAAGGGTAGTTTGCGTAAAAAAATGACCTAAAAAAGGTAGTTTGCGTGCAGTGTTTGCTGCATTTTTGTACTAATTTGCACTAAATTGCGGTTAATTGGTGTGTTTATTCGTACTTTTATACTAATTTGCCCTAAAGTGCGGAGATTTTGAGGCTGCCTACCTGACCACTTCGTTACCACTCTGTTCCGTTACAGAACTATTCAAAATTGGTCTATAGGTTAAAAAGTTATCAGACTCCCGCCTTGCTTGCTAAAATTTTCAACTCTATTTGAAAAAATATAAAAATTCTTGCAATTTTTCTTGTGTATTTGAAAAAAAGCATTACCTTTGCACCGTTAAATCTCATTCCGCACATGGTAACGAAGAAATAGTTGATTCCTTCTATTCTTTGGTAAAGCCGATGCCTAACTACTATGCATGGTTCTGCCAAGAGGTGCATGGCTTGGGTTACTGCGACACAGA
>CACZFM010000024.1 GCA_902780495.1 uncultured Bacteroidales bacterium | reverse complement strand
GATATACACGCTATCTCTCTCAAAAGCGGGTGCAAAGGTACTGCTTTTTTTTGAACTGACCAAATGTTTTTGCACTTTTTTGTAAAAAAAGTCTGTAATATATTGATAATCAATGTTCGGAAATTGTTGATATTTTGGCGAGATTTCGGGATAGGTAGTGAAACGGGATTGATTGGCTTATGAGAGAGAGAGGATTGGCCATCGGAAAGATGGGAATTTGAGAATGGACGCTTGTACTTTCATTATAATATACGCGAAGCGTGCGTAATGCGCGCGTGCGATGGCGGTAAGGAACGAGAAAACCGGAGTTTCTCAAAAACAGGGGATGCGGCAGCCCAACGACTCGGTAATGGCCCTTGTATCTATCGTATATCTATCGTGTATCTATCGTATATCTAACGTATATCTATCGTATATCTAACGTATATCTATCGTATATCTAACGTATATCTATCGTATATCTATCGTATATCTATCGTGTATCTATCGTGTATCTATCGTATATCTATCGTGTATCTATCGTGTATCTATCGTGTATAGCCTGAGAATTGTCCGAGTTAAAGAATTAAAGAATGAAGGAATGAAAGAGTTAAAGAATTAAAGAGTGAAGGAATGAAAGAGTTAAAGAATTAAAGAGTGAAGGAATGAAAGAGTTAAAGAATGAAGGAGTTAAAGAATGAAGGAGTTAGGGTGTGTTTTTGGAGAGTGAGAGTGAGGGTGAGGGTGAGGATGAGGGTGAGGGTGAGAGAAAAACAAACGCAGTCCTGTGGAGGGATGCAGGGCTGCGCTGATAAATTGACGTATAGGTCAAAAAGTTAGTATATAGATCAAAAAGTTGGTCTATAGGTCAAACGATCGGTCTATAGGTCAAAAAGTTAACGGATTGATTAATCGGAAGGTTAATCAGTGACTTGACCTGAGGGTTAATTAGTAGGTATCCACTCTTGGCGGAGTGCAGAATGTATGAACAGCCAAGACATCCCCTATAAGGTTCAAGTCCTCGTCCACTTGATAAGCCATGACGATATAATGCGTCTCTTTGAACGTCTCATACGTCTCCCACGTATAAGGACCATAATGGAATGCACCCGAATTTAGCAGTGTTTCATACGTATAACCCAGCTCTTTCAGCAAAGTCAGCCCATACCGGAGGTAGGCTTCCTTCGATGGGAATTGATTGAGATTCGTTCTTGTTGATATACTTACACCATACATTTCCTGACTATTAGACGGTGAGAAGGTGATAGATGCAGAGTACCAATAAATGTTATAGACATCAATATCAACGGTCATTCGAGGTTTATCCGATGGTGTGATAAAGGTACGGAAGGCCAATAGGTCTCCCTTCACTTCTAAGTTCTTGTCCACCTGATAGACCAAGACAATATACTGGGTCTCTTTGGCCAAATCGTTGCGTTCAACTGTGTACTTACCCGAATAGAATCCTTCTTTCTTTGTCAGTTTATCGTAGGTATACCCCGTCTCTTTCAGCATGTCCAATTCGGACTGAATATATGCTTTCTTCGTTGGGAATTGGCTGACTTCCGCTCTCGTTACCATCATAACGCCATATTTTTGCTCATTGTCAGAAGGTGTAACGGAGATGAATGCGCCGTCTGTCTTAATATTAGACACATCGATAGTAGCCGTCAATTGGGGTAGTGCTTTTTTTTGAAGTGTGCAAGCGTTTGGGCAAAAAATGCAGAAAAAGTTACTTAAAGGCGCGATAAACAGTGGCAATACCGAAAGTAAGCGGTGTGAAAGTGACTTGCGAGAATCCGACGTTTCGCAAATGTTGACACATCTCCTCTCCCCAAATGAAATGTTTGACGGAGCGATTGAGATAGTTATAAGCCGCCCTATCCCGACTCAAACATCCCCCCACCCTCGGCAAGATATGCGAGAAATACAAGTCATACCACCATGCCAAGAAGCGCGAAGAGGGATACGACAGCTCCAAAATCATCAGTTCGCCCCCATTCTCCAGCACGCGGTACATCTGCTCCAAACCACAGTCAAGGTCGGAGAAATTGCGCACGCCAAAAGCACACGTGACGGCTCCAAAAGATGCGTCCGGAAAAGGAATACTAAACGCCGATGCCTTTCGGAACTCCACCTCCGCTTCCGGAAAAGCCTTGGCGGCCTTCTCTTTCCCGACCGCCATCATCCCTTCGCTGAGGTCAATTCCGACAATGCGCTGCGCTTTCCGCTGTTTGAGCATCTCCAGCGTAAGGTCTGCCGTGCCCACCGCCACATCCAAGACAGCGGCGGTGGCACGCATTCCTTTCACCGCCCGACGACGCCACAAGCGGTCAATGCCCAAAGAAAGGATATGGTTAAGGGCATCGTACGAGGCAGCAATCCGGTCGAAGAGAGAACCGATGGTTTTCTTCTCCTGCATCATTGACGATAGATGATAGCCCCCGAAGCCTGATGTGTGGCCAAGACCAGCACTTCAGCAATCTGCACATGCTCAGGCGCAGAAGCCGCGAACCAAACACATTCCGCGACATCTTTTCCGGTAAGGGGCTTGATGCCCTTGTACACATTGTCGGCCCGCTGTTGGTCGCCATGGAAACGAACGACCGAGAAATTGGTTTCGACCAATCCGGGTTTGATGGTCGTCACGCGGATAGGCGTATTGACGAGGTCCATTCGCAGTCCATCGCCCAGCGTTTTGACGGCCGCTTTGGTAGCGCAATAGACAGCGCCATTGGGATAAGCCGCATCGCCCGCCACACTGCCGATATTGATGATATGCCCGCGATTGCGCTCCACCATCATAGGCACGACAAAACGCGTGATGGACAAAAGAGCCTTGACATTGGTGTCAATCATCGTGTCCCAGTCGGCAAAATCGCCCTCGAACTCTTTCTCCAATCCCAAAGCAAGGCCTGCATTGTTGACCAAGACATCAATATCACGCCACTCCGCCGGCAAAGAAGCAATAGCCTGACGCGCCGTTTCGCGGTCACGGACATCAAAAAGGAGGGTGAGGATATCGGTGTTGAACTCTTTCCGAAGACTGTCCACCACCGCCTGCAGTTTATCCGCATTGCGGGCGTTGAGGATAAGACGATAGCCGTTCTCGGCAAACTTGCGTGCACACGCCTCTCCAATACCCGAAGAAGCGCCGGTGATAAATGCTGTTTTCATACTCTTATAAATTGGTTTTCAGATACTCATAAAAGGTTTTCATATCGGGAAAGACCTTATCCGCCCGTTCGTTCCAGAGGTCGGCATCGGGTAATGGTCCCGTGTTGACGGCGTAACAAGTCAGCCCCGCCGCCTTCGCAGACCGGACGCCCAACGGAGCATTCTCGACGACAAAACAATCGGCCTTTGGCAGTCCCGACCGCTGCCAAGCCTTGATATAGGGTTCGGGATCGGGTTTTCCGCGCGTGACATCAAACGCCGTAATCATGCGTTCGCGGGCAAAAACAG
Source organism: uncultured Bacteroidales bacterium (assembly GCA_902780495.1). GTDB lineage: Bacteria > Bacteroidota > Bacteroidia > Bacteroidales > Paludibacteraceae > Colicola. The sequence continues at coordinate 17,511 of CACZFM010000024.1, read as the reverse complement.
CAGGGAACCAGCGGTTGAGCGTGTCAAAAAGAGACTGCTGGCCACTGCCGGTGACGATACCAATCCAAATATCGCGGCGCTCATGCAGATAGCGCAAGAGTTCCGCCACGCCAGGAATAGGCAACGTGTCGCCTTCGGCACGGAAACGCTCGGTCTTTTCCTGATAAATAGAGCGTATTTCCTCCTCGGAAGGTTCGCGGTGAAACGTAGTACGGATGGCATGAGCAATCACATCCGCACCAGTCCTCCCCTCGTTGCGAAAACATTCCACCTGCGGAAAAGACAAGCCATGCTCCGCCATGACCTGCTCCCAAGCCCTGGCGTGACGCGGCATCGAATCGAACAAAGTGCCATCCATATCAAAGAAGAATGCCTTCATGGTCACAATCCGAATATCGGGCACAAAGGTACGACATTTTTTTGAGACAACCAAATAAACAGGACAGAAAGAAGAACCGAAACACATTTTGGTCATTTTTTTGCACAAATATTTGCATAAACAAGAAAAAAAACGTATCTTTGCACCCAAATTTCAGAAAGCCCATGAACTTCACCCATCTACACGTGCACTCGCACTATTCCATTCTGGACGGGATGTCGAAAGTCCCCGAACTGGTAGATAAATGCCTCCGCACAGGTATGCACGCCATCGCCCTGACCGACCACGGCAACATGTACGGCATCAAAGAACTGCTGGACTACTGCCAAAAAGTGAACGACAAGCGCAAAGAGCAAGCCGATGCAGATGGTACGCAGTTTGAACCGTTCAAGCCGATAGTGGGCTGCGAAGCCTACTGCGCCCGCCGCGACCGCCAAGACCACGACAAAGGTAATGTGAGCGGATGGCACCTGATACTGCTCGCCAAAAACAAACAAGGCTATAAAAACCTGTGCAAACTGGTGAGCGAAAGCTATATGGACGAAAGTTTTTACGGCAAACCGCGCATAGACAAAGGACTGCTGGAACAATACCACGAAGGCCTGATTTGCTGCAGTGCGTGCCTGGGCGGTGAAGTACCCCAGAAAATAATGGCAGGCAAGACGGATGAGGCAGAAGAAGCCGTCAAATGGTTCAAAAACCTATTCGGCGAAGACTACTATCTGGAACTGCAACGCCACCAAACCCAGAAACTGCGCGGCAACCAACTCACCTACCAAAAGCAAATGATGGTGAACCCCGTGCTGCAAGAATTAGGCAAGAAATACGGCATCAAAGTAATCGCCACCAATGATGTACACTTCGTGGAAGAAGAACACGCCGATGCCCACGAACTGCTGGTATGCCTGAACACCGGCAAAACACTGGACGAAAAGATACAAAAGGCCGAAGAGAACGACACGGAAATGGCCTACAGCAAACAAGAATGGCTGAAGACTCCCGAAGAAATGGCCGCCATCTTCAGCGATATTCCTGAAGCATTAGAGAACACCGAAGAAATCGTCCAGAAAGTAGAGATATACAGTATCGATTCCGATGCCATCATGCCCCTGTTCCCCATCCCAGAGAGTTTCGGAACAGAAGAAGAATGGCGGAAAAAGTTCACCCAAGAAGAACTATACAACGAGTTCACGCGCAACGACAAAGGCGAAGTGGTCCTCACAGAAGAGGAAGCGGCAAAAAAGATAAAGAAATTAGGCGGCTATGACCGATTGTACCGCATCAAGTTCGAGGCTGACTACCTCCGCTATCTGACCATGCAAGGCGCGGAAGAACGCTATGGCAAAGAACGCGTGGCGAACGATGATGTGCTGAACGAACGCATCAACTTCGAGTTGCACACAATGAAGACGATGGGATTCCCCGGTTACTTCCTGATTGTGATGGACTTTATCCGTGGTGCACGCGAAGAACTGGACGTGAGCGTCGGTCCCGGCCGTGGCAGTGCTGCAGGAAGCGTGGTCGCCTACTGTCTGCATATTACAGACCTTGACCCATTGGAATATGATCTGCTGTTTGAGCGTTTTCTCAACCCAGACCGCATATCCCTGCCCGATATTGATACCGATTTTGAAGACTCCGGCCGTCCGAAAGTGTTGGAATGGGTGAGTAACAAATACGGCAAGACCCATGTGGCACACATCATCACATACGGCGTAATGGCCTCTAAATCAGCCATTGCGGATGTAGGGCGTGTGAAAAGCATACCTCTGGCCAAAGTGAACGAGATAAAAGGCTTTATCCCCGACCGCGGTTTTCCGGACTCGGTGAAAGACGAAAAAGGCAAAACCCCGAAGGTGAACCTGAAGAACTGCTACAAATATGTCAAAGAACTGAAAGAACTGGTGGAAGGCGGTGAACCGGAGATACGGTCCATGCTCAACTATGCCGAACAGCTGGAAGATACCATCCGCCAAGTAGGCATCCACGCCTGTGGTGTAATCATCGGCGCAGACGACCTGACCAAATTCGCACCGCTGAGCAGTATCGAAGACAAAGAGACCAAGAAACGCGTACTGGTGACCGAATATGACGGGCATGTGGTGGAATCCGTCGGACTTATCAAGATGGACTTCCTGGGACTGAAAACCCTCTCCATCATTAAAGAATGTATCCGCAATATCAAGAAAGCCAGAGGTGAAGATGTGGATATAGACCATATCAGCAAAGAGGATCCAGAGACCTACAAACTATTCCAAGAAGGAAGAACCGTAGCCGTGTTCCAATTCGAGTCGCCAGGTATGCAAAAATACATGAAAGAACTGAAACCAACAGTGATGGGCGACCTGATAGCGATGAACGCCCTATACCGTCCGGGACCGATGCAATATATCCCGCAGTTCATACGCCGCAAACATGGTTTGGAAGCCGTGACATACGATATCCCCGTGATGGAACGCTACCTGAAAGATACCTACGGAGTAACTGTCTATCAAGAGCAGGTGATGCTATTAAGCCGTTTGCTGGCCGACTTTACACGCGGTGAAAGCGACCAACTGCGCAAAGCCATGGGTAAGAAACAGATGGACACGCTGCAGAAACTGAAAGGTAAGTTTATGGCCGGCGGAAAAGCGAACGGCTATGACGAACAAATACTGGACAAGATATGGAAAGACTGGGAAGCGTTTGCCAGTTATGCGTTCAACAAATCGCACGCTGCCTGCTACTCATGGGTTGCCTACCAGACCGCCTACCTAAAAGCCCACTACCCGGCCGAATTCATGGCTGCCAACCTGACAATATCGAAAGATGACATAAAAGAGGTGACGAAGTTCATGGACGAGTGCAAAGCCCTGAAAATAAGTGTACTGGAACCAGATGTGAACGAGTCGGAACTGAACTTCACCGTAAACAGTGCCGGCAATATCCGTTTCGGTTTGGGAGGCATAAAAGGCGTAGGTGAAGGTGCCGTGGAAGCCATTATAGAAGAGCGTGAGAAGAATGGAAAATACAAAGACATCTACGATTTTATAGAGCGTGTCAATCTGCAAGCCTGCAACAAAAAGACCCTGGAAAGCCTGGCTCAATCAGGCGCTTTTGACTGCTTTGATGGCATCTACAGAGAACAAATACTCGGCACAAACGAGAACGGTGACCAGATGTCGGACGTACTGATACGTTACGGCAACACCTTCCAACAAGACCGCTGGCAACACCAAAACTCACTATTCGGCGATATCGGTGGTATTGACATCAAAAAGCCTGACCTTCCGATGGTTCCCAAGATGTCCCCCATTGAGCGATTGAACATCGAGAAAAACATGATTGGTATCTTCCTCAGCGCACACCCATTGGATGAATATGCCTTTGAAGTGAAATGCATGAGCAATACAACGGCGGAAGAACTGCACCGATTTGACGGATGGAGGATGCCTACCAGCAGACGAGAACAACCCAATAACACAGAAGATGGTGTTGATGCGGAAATGGAAGACGATATCAAGCCCAATGACTGGATACGCACCCACGAAAACCAACCCATGCAACTGAGCGGCATCATAACAGCATCAGAACTTGCCACCTCGAAGAATAATAATCCTTACGGCAGATATACGATAGAGGACTATACGGGCAGTTTCACTTTTGTGCTATTCGGAGACACCTTCCAGCGGTTCGGCCACCTGCTGCAAGAGAACGCCTATCTGCGTCTGACCGGTGTGGTGCAGCAACGTGGAGCCGGAGGCAAGTGGTTCAAACCCAAGCCATTGGAAGAAGGTGAATACGAATTCCGAATTCAGCAGGTGGAGAACCTCAATGAAGTACAAGAAAAACACTTGAATGCTATCACACTGACTATCCCCATCGAACATCTGACACACGAACTGAACATGGAACTGGTAGAACAGTGCCAAAAACACAAAGGTAACGCCCAGTTGAAAATACAGATGCACGACCCTATTCACCAGAGCCGCATAACATTCACATCAAAGAATTACACGGTGAAAATTGGTAAAGAGTTTTACCAATGGTTGGATAGCAAACAACAAGACAATATCTTGAGTTTCAGTATCAATTAGGAAAAACATTCACGGAGTGCCTCTCCTACCACGTAATTACTGCCACCGATGAAGATGACATCATTCGCGGTGGCACTTTCTTGTGCGGCATGAACAGCTTCGGCAACCGAGTCGAAAACGGCAGTCTGCGCAACATTGCCTCCGTGCTGCAGCCATAACTCGCGCATCCGTGCTGCAGGCACGGCCCGATGAGTGGACGCCGTGGCAAAGAAATAAAACGCATGATGAGGAAGATACTGCATGACGACATCAATATCTTTATCATCCACCATATCAAATACTATATACAAGTGGCGAGAAGGACATTCGTCAAGCAACTGCTGCAATTGTTTTGACACATACTGCAGTCCATGGCTATTATGCCCCGTATCGCATATAGTAAGAGGTGAGGGGGACAACACTTCCCATCGCCCACGCAAACCGGTAAGGGTGCAAACCTCAGCGAACCCTCTTGCCAACGCTTTTACCGACAGCGGAAAAATGCCAAGAGAATGCAACGCAGAGAGTGCCACATAGGCCGTCTGCATATTCCGTTCCTGATATAGACCATGCAATTGGCATTCAGGTATATCCTGCTGACGGCGACGAGCAAGGTAACCACACTGATCTGCAAACCAAAGACGGCAATCAGTAGTCTCCAGACCATCCCCAAGAATGCCCATTGCCTGTGCACGTTCAAGGAATACGGGCATTGTTTCCGGATGCGTCTCCCCTATCACACACGGCACACCAACCTTCATTATCCCCGCCTTTTCCGCAGCAATACGGGCCAACGTATTTCCCAAGAACTCAGTATGATCCAAACCTATATTGGTGATTAACGACAATACGACACCTGCTTTATGATGGGCATCAGCAGGCGGCAGGATATTCGTGGAATCAAGACGGCCTCCCAACCCCACTTCAATAACGGCAACATCCACTTTCCTATCTTCGAAATAACGAAAGGCAAGTGCCATGGACGATTCAAAGAAAGAAGGTTTCAAATCATCCAGGAACTCCTTGTTATCCGCCACATAGCGTATCACTTCTTCCTCCGGAATCATTTGTCCTGAAATGCGTATCCGTTCCCTGAAATCAACCAAATGGGGAGATGTGTAAAGTCCCACCTTCAGCCCCGCGGCTTGCAAACAGGCGGCTATCAGATGAGAACATGAGCCTTTACCATTCGTTCCGGCTACATGGATGGCCGGAAATGTACCCAACCAATGCTGCTCTCCGTCCATAAGATGCAAATGCTGCAACAGGGCAATCGTATTTTGGAAGCCGGGTTTATACGCAGCAGCTCCTATAAGATGAAATGCCGGTTGGGAGGCATAAAGATAATGAAGTGTTTCCTGATATGTCATTCCTGCTATGTTTATATCCCCTACTTTCCTATACAGAACTTGCTGAATATATTGCCCAAAACTTCATCGGAAGTAATCTCACCCGATATTTCCCCTAATGCGAAGAGCGCATCATGCAAATCCATACTCAACAATTCGCCGCCCAATCCTTCTTCCAACCCGTGTTGCACACTGATGATAGCGGTGAGGGCACGAGACAGGGCTTCATAATGACGGACAGAAGAAATGCAAACGCCATCACCTGACAGCACAAGCAATTCCTTTGCGAGAGATGCGAGATGCTCTTTCAAACCGGAAAGATTCCCCTGACGAGCCGATATATATATGCCATCCGTTTTACGCAATGCATCCAAAGACAATAGGTCCACCTTGTTATACAAACGCAGAACATGCTTTCCCGTGAGGTCAAACGGAAGAGAAGGCACAGCACCGGTGGCATCTACCAAATGCAAAACAATCTCCGCCTCACTAACAGCATGACGACTACGCTCAATGCCCAATTGCTCAATCTTATCCTGCGTAGTCCGAATACCTGCCGTATCAATCAAACGGAAGAGGACACCTTCTATAACAAGCGTATCTTCAACAGTGTCGCGTGTTGTACCGGGGATATCGCTCACAATAGCACGATTGTCGCCCAACAAAGCATTGAGCAAAGTGGACTTTCCCACATTGGCGGCACCAACAATGGCAACAGGAATTCCCTGCCGTAATGCATTACCCGTTTTGAAAGAATCGACCAACGATTTCAGCCGCTGTTCCACCTGACTCAAAAGAGCCTTGAGTTGCGTGCGATCGGCAAACTCAATATCTTCGTGGTCGGAAAAATCCAATTCCAGTTCGAGCAAAGAAGTGAAATCCAACAATTGCTGACGGAGATGTGCAATTTCACCGGATATGCCGCCACGGAGATGGCTGAGTGCCAGATTCTTTTCCGCCTCCGAACGGGATGCTATCAGATCCGCAACGGCCTCTGCTTGGGATAAATCCATCTTCCCATTGAGAAAGGCACGTTTGGTAAACTCACCCGCCATGGCAGTACGGGCACCATGCTCTATGAGACGTCGGAGCAACTCCTGCTGAATGTACAAACTGCCATGACACGAGAACTCCACCTGATTCTCTCCCGTGAAAGAGTGTGGTGCATGGAAGACGGAAACCACCATATCATCCAAATCGGGAACGCTGCAAAACTGCAGAGAACGCACAAGGGGTTTCCCTGCAACCTGTTCGCCAATAGCTATGGCATCCGGACCACTCATTCGCACAACCGCTATTCCGCCTACCCCATAGGGCGTGGAAACGGCAGCAATGGTATCTGTCATTTGGACAGGCATAACATTCTCCATTCTTCTTTTTCGTATTTATCCGTCAAGTGCAACCCTTCCCTATCCGCTGCTGCGAGCAAAGCAGGGCAGTCGTCCTCCAGAAAGCCCGACAACCACAATTGTCCGCCACTACAAAGGAAGCGTGCATAAAGCGGCATCTGCTGAAGAAGCACATTCCGATGTATATTACTGAGAATCAGATTGTAGTTTCCTTCCGGAGGGGTGTCTGCCAAACGCACGTGAAGAGTGACCTGATTAAGCACACTATTTTCCAATGTGTTTTGCACGCTCTTTTCATCCATATCAACAGCTACCACTTCTTTCGCTCCCAAGCGTGCGGCAGCAATGGCCAATATACCTGTACCGCATCCGTTATCCAGCACCACAGATTGCGAGAGGTGTGCTTTCCTGTCCGCTAATGCAGCAAGCATCATTGAAGTGGTAGCATGATAACCTGCCCCAAAAGCGCAATGCGGGCGAATGGTAATCGTTTGGTCCGCCACATGCACTTGAAATTCCGGATGTTCTTCTTCCCAGGTTTGATTCCAGTTCTCGTCAGGACAAGGAGTAAGCGACAACAGCAACACTTCGGGCGTGGCGGCAATCAATTGCTGTAAAGCAGGTTCGGCAAGGAGAGAGGTTTGCACATACGCTTTCAGTACGCCACTTTCCGAGACGAACGACTCAAAGCCCAAATCTGCCAAAGACTGCGTAAAAAGGGCTTCCTGCCAGTCTTCAACAAAAGAACATGAAAAAACTGCTTCGGTATATTGCATCACCTATAACCTTCTGTGTTTCTCAAATCCGGACTCCTATACCCGCATCTATAAACTCCGCTTTCACGAGGTGCAGTTTCAAGCCCAGTTGTACATATATATGCTTGGAGCAATGGTACTTGAGTTGTACCTTTTGGTAGAACCAACCATCCTGTCCATTGCTAACCTTCTGCATGTCATAGGAATAGAATATGCCGCGCTTGAGCGGTCCGCCGTTTTTCTCCACTTCGGCAAAGGGTTCAAGATTCTTAATCGGGTCGTACAGATAAATTCCCACATGGTAACCAAAAGTGAGGTTTCCCACAATGAATTCCGGTTGCAAGCTTATGCCGACACGGAAGCAATTGGCCGTTTTGCTTTCGTGGAGGTAAGTCTTGCCGTAATAGGTGGTCGGAGCATCGGAATCCTCTGTCTGAAATTCCTCATACACGCTGCGATAGGCACCGTCGTAGAACACATCCACTCCTGCACCGAGACGGAAGATGCTCACCGGTATCCAGTGGGCACTAAGAGATAGCGAACCGGCACCAAACCATTTCTGATCCTGATAGTACACACTGCGACAGCCTGCAGAAACGCCTATCTCAACATCCCATTTCTTGGTCACGCCATCATACAACTCTTTCGGCACATGCGAATAAGGAGTATGAAAATGATGCCCGTTCGGACTTTCAGACGGCGTATAGGCGAGTCCCAGTTCCGCATTGAACATGTTGTAACCCGCATTAGGGGTCATCACACTGCCGTTGCTGAGATGCTGCCATGCCGCACAAAACGTAATATCCCAACCGTTGCGTATCGGGAAATCCATATACAAACCACCCGTCAAGAACGCATTCACCACACTGCCTATAGAGACATTAGCTATCTGGCGGTAGGTTTCTGCGGAGGTCTCCGTTTTCTGTTGTACCGGCACACGATAGCCTTTCCATTTGTATTCAGCAGGTACTGTATTGGCATAGGTGCGAGTGACGAAGGCAAGTCCTAAACCGGGACGGAGGCCGAGCACAAAATGAGGCCGGTGCACCAATGGTATATTCAAATAGGCATGTGGTGCGAAGGTCTGCCCCAAGTATTTCTGCTGACCGAGATCCAAGGCAGTAAACGCCAAACCGATAGAGGCATTGTTCCACTGCTGCAAACTTTCCAAACGTCCGGTGGGAAGGAACTCCACGGCAAACGTACCTCCGGCAACCACAGGGCGATCCATCGTGAAACCCTCCGTTGATTTATCACCGGCTATTTTGTCATCGCGATTGAGCCAACCTGCCGTGCCCGAAAGGCGGTAACGCATATTGTATTTCTGCGTAGGTTTGGAACGATGGGTACGATGGTCATAGCGTTCCGCAGCCGACAGAGATAGAAGGCAAAGGGTTGAAAGGATGATAATCAACAGACGTCGCATGGCCGGCGGGGTTAGAGTGTTTCGCGAATCAGGTAGTCGTTACGGGTCTGCGAATTGCGCAACACCAGTTCTGCCAAAAAACCTGCCAGGAAAAGCATACAGCCCAGTATCATCATCAGGATGGCGATATGGAAATATGGATTTGTCCCCAGCAGCATGGCATGTACACCGTTCATCAGTGCATGAAGTTTCATTCCTGCTACAACGATAACCGCCACAAAACCAAGCAGGAACATGAGACTTCCCACCAATCCGAAGAAGTGCATCGGCTGTTTGCCAAAGCGGTTGAGGAACCATATTGTCATCAGGTCGAGATAACCGTTCACAAAGCGGTTGAGACCGAATTTGCTGACACCATATTCCCGCTTACGGTGTTGCACCACTTTTTCTCCGATACGGGTAAAACCGGCATTCTTAGCCAGATAGGGAATATAGCGGTGCATTTCCGAGAAAACTTCTATGTTTTTCACCACCTCTTTTTTGTATGCTTTGAGGCCGCAGTTCATGTCGTGCAAGGACAATCCGGTGACGCAGCGTGCCGTGGCATTGAACAGTTTGGATGGCAGGTTTTTGGTCAAGCGGTTGTCGTAGCGTTTCTGTTTCCAGCCGGAAACGAGGTCGTAGTTTTCTTCCGTAATCATACGGTAGAGCGACGGAATCTCGTCCGGCGAATCCTGCAAGTCGGCATCCATGGTGATGACCACATCGCCATTAGCCGCCTTAAAGCCGCAATAGAGTGCCGCCGATTTGCCATAGTTACGGCGGAAAGAGATGCCGCGCACATTGTCTCCCGCTTCGGCATGGAGGCGTTCAATCACTTGCCACGAAGCATCGGTGGAGCCATCGTTCACAAAGATAACTTCATACGAGAACCCGTTGTCCTGCATGACGCGGGCAATCCACTCGTAGAGTTTGGGCAGTGACTCCTCTTCGTTGTAAAGAGGTACTATAACGGATATCTGCATGGTTAGTTGACTTGTGCGCCAAGGGCATTGTACAGACGGCCGTCACGGAGAATATACATCTGACCGTTCATAATCACCTTGCGTGCGTGGCTGCCGGTAGCAACGGTTTCGGCAATGCCTGTACCACTTCCGCTGTTCTTGAAGCAGTCAAAGTAGTCACCGATTCCTACGGCACTTTTATAGAGGTCTTCCGAGCCGACAGGAACGGTCACTTTGATATTGGAGGGAGTTAGGTTGGTGACCGATGCCGTCCAAGGGTTGTAGGCGGATTTGTTACCGTCGTCCGTATCACATTCAGGAGGAAGGGTGCCCAGGAACTCTATCTCTGTAATCTTAGGCAAGAGAATAGAAGAGATGTCCAGATGCTCCAGCGAAGCGGGCAATGTGAGTTTGCCGGTCATGTTCTTCATGTTCATGAAAGCATTCGTACGGATAGCACGGATGTTGCTCGGAGCAGCGAATGTGACGGATGAAGCGTTGGCATCCTTCAAGGCGCGTTCGCCCAGCTCCACCACCGGCAAGGTAAGCGTAGAGGTGGAAGGATCGCCGCCCATCGCAGCGGAAACACCGGTCAGGGTAATCGTGGCGGGAACAACAAAGTTCGTCCGGGTATAAGGATAGACTTTCTCCTCAATGTCATCATAGTTCTCCAGCAGGATGGCTTCTTTTGCGCTGTAGTCGCATTCATACAATATACCGTCCAGGAACTGCGGACCGGTAACAAACACTTTGGCGGGGGTTGCCACGGCATTCATGACGGCCACTGCCAGAATTAGCATCAATAGTTGAATTTTACGCATATCTTTCTTTATTTTAAGGGTTATTTTATCTTTCACGCCGCAAAGGTACTACAAATATTTGGAATATGCAAATTTTGGAACGCTTTTTTAATATGTGCTTCTGTGTGTTAATTTATTGCCCGATACATTCTCAATGAATCAATGTGTTGTCCTCTATATTCCGATGCCCAAAAACGACATTTCTCATAAAATCGCGTAGCTGAATATTCATTCGTGCAGTAAGCGTTTACGGATAAGAATAGCGGATGATTATAATAGTTATCGTCTTTAAAAGACTCGATAATAGAGATGATGTCCGAACCTATATGTTGGTCTCTAAACTCTTTCTTTACTGCCAAATAATCTATCTCTATGCTTGGAAACACTCCGGCCTCCCAATAATCTCTCAGTTCCGGCCATTGTTCTATATCAGGAAACTTCAAACGCAAGTCATCCTTACAATCTTCATCCAAATATAAATGCCCTCCACTTGTTACAAACATAGCAACAACAACGCCCTGCTCGTCTCGCAGTACATAAAAGCGACAATTATATGCCTTCAAGAATGCGTTTAAACGCGTGTGGATAAACGTATCCATGATTTCTATTCCCGAATAAAAGTCCGAAAGAACAGATGCGTCTTGCTCCAATTTAAGATGTAATCTCAACTGCGCCATTAATCACAAATGATTACGTGCGACATCTCCCTTGCATCTTGCCTTGGTTGCTTTCTTGCTTCGAGGAGATTTCTGCAGAAATCCTCGGCAAACTGTCCACTAATGGGCTGATTTGAAGATTTTACGCCAAACATTGTCTCAAAATTTTGTTGATTTGCATTTTTTGTGATGCACATTTTATGTACTATGCATCTTTCACGCCGCAAAGGTACAACAAAAAAATGATATATGCAAATATTTGGGCATAATTCTGCAAAAAACCTGCATTTTTACGGTAATCCAATACGTCAAAGATCACTTATAAACAGCGCGAAGCGCAATATACCTGCGCTCCGCGCTCTAATGCTTACTCGCCCTGTTGGGCATCGTAAGCTGCGAGCTCTTGCTGGAACAGCCATTGACGGAACGTGCCCGCATAGCCGGAAGCGTGGTACGCTATCAGGTCTTGCTCACGCGTAGGCCCGTTGATGCGCTGACGGACGGCAGCCGCTACGGTCTTGAATCGCAACTGTTGTGCCAACTCTTTTGCAGTGTACGGATAGTTTTCGAGGTTACGCTTTCCGCGGATTTGGGTGAAGTTCCGTTTGGAAGCCTCACGATGACAATACGTTACGCGCGTCTTGGCGCTCAACTTGCCCGAAATATGGTCTATCGGGTCCAGAAATTTTACTTTGCTCATAATGTTAAAGGTTTAAGGTTTAATGGTTGATAAATAGGTTTTTACTTTTTAGCGCCTTGATATTCCTCCACGGTTTTGGTAACGATAGTGGCGGAAGTCTTGGTGCTGTCAGTTGATTGGCTGTAGGTCGCGGTAGTGGAGATTGTTCTCCATGCTTTGCACGAGGTCAGTCCCAGTGCCACGGCGCAGCATGTCAGCAGCGCGATAGTAATCGTCTCCACGATTTTATAAATCTGTGTGTTGTTCATGGTTAAATTGTTAAATCGTTAAATTGTTAAACTGTTAGCACACTCAGAAGAATAGCGTTCGGCAGTCGTGACATTGATATACAGTTCTTCATGGGCTTTTTGTGCTTTCAAGAGTTGGGCGACAAGGGCTTGTTCGGTGTCTTTGGAACGGAACAAGGTGGGAACAGTTTGCATTCCTGCAGAAGGTCGGCCAGACAACTCCCCCACGAGGATGCAACCGGCAGTGTGGTTGCGGTTGTTTCCTGCGTGAATACGTATGCCTTCAAAGTCGGGCACATAGCAAAGCTGTGGCAACCGTCTTCCGAATACGGGAGACATAGTGACTTGCAGTTTGTACCACCCCATGGGGATGGTCCCTTTCGGGTGCATGGCATTCGGGACGACCGGAGGTTCAAGGGTGTCGCAAAAGGTTTTGCGGTTCACCAGCAGTTTGCCGAGAGTTTCGGAGGGTGTGAACGTGTCACGAACGAGTGTCAGTACCATTACGTTGATATATCATTCTGTTTTAATTGCCAATTTTTGCATACTCCTGTGCAAAGACATAGCCATAGAGCGTGGTGTACTTTTTCTGGCGCTTGAATGCTGTTTCGTAAACAGCCCGTTGTGCGCTGTCTGCCAGCGCCGTTTTTGCGGCTGTTTGGGCTGTACGGAACTTGGCGCGTGCCGCCAGTTGGTCGGCAGAGGGGTCACCCTTGTAAGGATAACAGATTTTGCCGGAGAAGACTTTTCCGTTACGGCGGAAGAAATACATGTCGGAATGTTCGCAGATTTTGCCGTGCATGGACTCTACGAGTTCCATTGGTTTGATTTGGCTCATAAGTTTTCGTTTTTTTAGGGGCATCTACCACTGCCCCGCTTGCGTGGGACGGTAGTAGATGCGGATTCGTACTTGGGTTAACTTGATTTCGAAATCGGGTGCAAAGGTACAACATTTTGAAGCGGCGTTGTCCGAGTTTGGCAGAATTTGTCCGAATTCGTCTTAATTTTTCTTAATTTGTCGTTTTTTGTCCGTTTGGTATCAGATTTCGATAACAAAGGTTTCGCATACATACCTGACCGCAGAGGGAGGTAAGAGGTGACTGCCGGTGGTGACACCGTATTTCGAGAGTTGTTTTGCGTGCATCTTCAGCCACCTTGCAAACGTGCGTGTGCTGACCCCTGCTGCACGTGCAAGTTCGTGCTTATACATTGCTTTATAAGTTGCCATAATTGCTTGATTTTTGAAATGGCGATTGTCTATCGCCTGTGAATACTAAAAAAGAGACAAGCCGCCCCTCACGCCATGAAGACGTAAGAAGGCGCATATACAAAAAGCAAGCATCGGCGGCGGGCGCGGATACACATATACAAGAGAGAAGCCCCCATTACTGAGGACTTCTCCGAAAAGTTGAACAAAAAACTTTTGAGGGTCATTACTAATAGGGGGCTCTTTCCTCCTATAGCATGTCCGGTGATGCGAGGAATAAGAAGATTTTCTTTTCCATAACAATATAGATTTTATAATTCACCACCTTCGCATAACTTTAAAGCCCATGTGACAGCATCCTCGTCTTCGATCTCTACTTCGTAATAAGCTTCCGAGTTAAGCATAAATTTCACGGGAATACCCGAATTCGTTTCCGTGGTTCTCCATACATAAAAATCAAGTTCATCAGACATTCTAACGAAATCATTGAAACAAGTAGGAACAGAATGATAGTAACGCAAAACTACTGAGGCTCTTCTGTCCAGGCCGGCCATCTCTTGTAATGCACGTTTATAGGGCGCATCTTCGAAAATGTTTTCATCCATTTGTCTTCTGGCATGATCTTCTACGTCTTCAAAGAAACGCTCAGAGCGACTATCTGAGAAATCGATTATAAAAGGATAGTCAATACCAAGAGGCAATTCTTCTTCTACGAAATACATTGCTTTCGCGATTTGATAACAATATGCATCTCTAATTTCAACTGTGAAATTTTCCGGTTTTCTCAAGGAATCACATGCAGTTAAAACTAACGAGAAAAAAACTGCGCCCAATAAAATAGATTTTGTCTTCATGATATGTTATTGTTTAAAAAATTCATATTTCTTATATAATGGCTGTGCCGTTTCTATATCCAGATATTGCAGATTACTTTGTATCTGTTCCGGAATATATTGATCTTCTGTTCCAATAAGGATATAGATATCGTTGGCGAAATCCATAGTGAATAGGAGATTGTTCAATTCCATGCGTTCTCCTTGCGGTAGATATAAGAACGGTCTCTCTGGTTCTTCTGACTGTTCAATGACATAGCATAGATTGACCGTCTTAATCCGTTTGTTTATGTGTAATACATTGACGTAATAGTTTTTCTTGGAAAGATTTTGTATTTCTAACCAAATACCGTCAGGCGTATTGTGATATTTCAGCAATAAGTCCGATGCAGGATTACTCAGTTGATCTTGAATAGCCATATTGGCCAACCAACCGAATGTTTGTACGATACTATCCATGAGGGCATCATCATTTGAACCTCTTGTTGTTGCTCCAACCATCTGCATAGTCGGAACTTTTGAAGAATTCTTGTTGCCATGTAGCAATTCTCGATTGACTGCCGCAAGCGTATTGGAATTTTGCTTTTTGGCGTCATTGATGATATTGAATATGCGCATTTGACCGGTAGAAGTGGAGCGGAAAATCAGATTAGACCGATTGTCAGTGACACGCAACATACCATTTTTCTCTATGGAGACTGAATCCAGACCACCTACGGCTTGATTCTTTTGCGTTGGAAGCCATTGTTGTCCCTTGTACTCTTTGATAAAAACCTTGCCTTTCCAATCATAAATGGTGTAGGGTTTCTGAGCAACGGCTACAACACCCAACAATACACATAGAACTAAGATTAAAGTTGTTTTTTTCATTTTTTTACTATTTTATTTTTGATAAAATTATACAATGCCACGAAACCAAACCACACATCAAAAGCAACTAATCCGAATCCAATCATCAGTATGGAGACGGAAAAATCTATATACATATGATGTGAAGCGAAATACGCACAACCGATAACTATTAACAAATATATTATCACGAATTGTGCAATACGAACAAATATACTTCTTCTGTATCCAGCCCAAAGATTGCAACTGGTTAATAAGACGCACAAGACAATAGCAATTAACCAATTTAGCCAAGACGGAGTAGTATCAATATAATTGCCGGATAAAATAGTTTGTAGCGCGTAGGCATGTAGCATTACACCCGGTATTGGATTATGTAACGGTGATAAATACGTGTCGTTTTGAAAACCAGTATCTCCAACCAAAATGATTCGTTCAGCGAGTAATGACTCATCTACTTTATCTGCCAACACATCGCGGGCTGATACAACGGGGAACTCAATGTTTTCAAAAGCAATCGTTTCAATCTCATTGTTACGTGCAAGTAATGCATTGTAACTTTTGGGATTGTGCATTTTTGCCAGTTGTACAGGCATGGAAATAAGCGTATCATTGTTTGATGTCAAGACAAAGGGGACAAATGTTCGAACTACATCACGATGCGAAGAGGCATTGAGATTAGCATAGCCATAAATTACATCTATTGAGTCTTCATAGAAAGATTGTTTTGCATGATGCCATGTATCACCATTTTCATCTTTCTCAAACTTCGCGGCACATACCAAATTAGGCACATTTCCTAATGTATTAAGTAAGTATGTATTATCTTTTTCTGGATATGTAAAGAAAATATCTACACCTATCGCGGCATGTGAGTATTCTGAGACATAATTTATCATTTCCAAAACCTCTTCACGGCCACATCCATCAACACTTACAATGGTGATATCATTACTGAGTTGATGCACGGCTTTACTTTCTGCAACAGATTGATAAATATCCGACATTTGGAAGTCTGCGGATTTCTCTAAAGGAGAAAATACGGAAAGTGATGCAAGACCATAGGCTACTAACACTGTTAATAGAATGGCAAAAATGGTAATGCCTACGCAATGGAAGGCTTCTGTCCAAAAATGTTTGTTTTTAATATTCATAATTTATATTTTTTTTAATCTAACATTACGAATCCGGCCCAGTAGGCGGGTTCTTTATATTTTGCGCGTACTGCGTTTTGTGCGTTGCGGAAAGCTTCTCGTTTGGCTTGATGATCCATGATCCAATTGCGATAGAACTCCGTCATCAGCATTTGTGTGGCGGCATCGTTCACCGGCCAAAGGGACATGATGACCGTCTGTACACCCGCCATCTTGAATGCACGCTGCAGTCCGAATACTCCATCACCCGAAATCTCACCTTTACCTGTTTCGCATGCAGAAAGGACTACAAGATCTGCGTCACGCAAATCCAAGAGAGAGATTTCTTTGGCTGTCAATATTCCGTCTTGCACACCTTCCGGCAACTCGTTGCTATGGCCTTGCAGCGCCAAATTGGCTCCGGCAAAGAGCAAGCCGCAGCGATTAAGCGGATCAATAATCGGTCCTGTAGGTTTATCATCTCCCAATCGTGTCATTCGTTCCGCAAAGAAATCTTTCTTTTGCGCAGTAGAGTCAGACCAGAAGAAGCCATGCGTAGCGATATGAAGGATGTTTTGATGTGTGCCGCTTAAGGATTTAAAGGACTCTTCGTTGGCGTTGGTCGCTGTGAACAGCTGCACTTGCAGATGATTGGTTCGAAGCATTCGGTTGATGTTCTCGACCTCGGTCTTGGTTCCTGCGAGATAATTAACCGAGCCACGATTGAGCGTGTCTGCCTCGATACCGCGAGAGGCAAGGAGATTCTTGGCTGAATAGGCCTCGCTCTCTGCTAATAACTCTTCTGCATCCACGTTATATTGGATGCCGCCATAGAGAGTTGCTGTTGTG
>CACZFM010000023.1 GCA_902780495.1 uncultured Bacteroidales bacterium | reverse complement strand
ATGCACCCCTATAGGTATGTTCCGTTGCATTCCCTGCACGGTACTTTTGATTGACGGTGGTGATATATTCTTTTATGTTCATAGTGTGAAAAATTACAATGTTCGGGTTTAAAATCTTTTAGGGTGCAAAGGTAATGCTTTTTTTTGAGATATGCAAATAAAATCGAAGATTTTTGGTTGAACGTTTAAGGTTTAGAGTTGAACGACACCAAACGGGCCTGCTTTTCTCCCGCTTGTGTCCCGATAATGGTCGCTATATCTAACGTATATCTATCGTGTATCTATCGTATATCTATCGTATATCTATCGTGTATCTATCGTGTATCTATCGTATATCTATCGTATATCTATCGTGTATCTATCGTAGGGAGTCCGAGAAGAGTCTCTATTTTTTGTCGGAAGAAAGGGGTTGAGCGTTCAGGAAAATCTGATACGCCACATCGCAATTCAAACACTGTCCCGCCTGACAACAGGTTTGATACAAATGAATAAGCGCCTGCGAATCCGCCGCCGATTCGACCTTCTGCCCCAATGAACGCCATTGGCGGATAATACGATTGTCCTCCGCCGGCAAAGCCTGTAACAGTTCCAAGGCATCCAATTGCCGTCTATGCGCATACTTGAACGGCACAGCCACATTGATAAGCAGGCTATCCACCGAATCACGCCCCATACCCTCCGTGGCAAACAACATGCGAAGAGCCTCCACATCATTCGTCTCCATCATCTTCGAAAAGAGAAATTCCGACTGATACAACAAACGGGCAAACTGCCGGATACGCGTTTGCGGTGCGTTCTGCGGGCGGATACGCGCAAGTTTCCACATAGACGGTTCCAGCGGCGTCAGCGAAAACTTGGTGCGCAAAAAAGTATATTCCTTGTATAATTCATCGTCAGAAGCAAGTAATCCACTCTGCCCCAGCAAGATAGCCGTCAGTTGCATGAGGCTGTTGCGATGCTTCTGAAGGTACGACAAAGGCGTTGAGATAGCCAACTGCTCGAAAGGTACGCCGTTGGTATGAAAGCCAAAAGCATGTGCCAGAGAGATATACAAAGCCTGTTCCCAACTATTGGTGGTATACGCCAACAGGCGACGTATAGAATCCGCCTTGCACTCCAATCGTCGCGAAAGCATGGTCTGCCGCCAGCCAAGCGTCAGGAAACCCGGATCCTGCAAGAGATGTTGCGCACACCGGCGGGTGGCATACGCAGAATCCATCAGGCGCGCATCGGCAATGAGCAACGAGAGATAATCGCGGTGGGCAGGATACTGCAGTTCACATTGCATAACCGCCTCTCCGCGAGTGGTAAACACCGCCTTATCGGCATGGCGCACAACATGCAGAATAACATTGTCATACGCCGCATCCAGATGATGGCGATGACGATACCAATCGGAACTTTGCAAGTGCATCTCCACATTGCCGCACCATTCACGGAAGATACCCGGCGTTTCCTCTATGCGCAAACGCACATTGGTGAAATCAGGGCCCGCATCGATGTTATGCGTACCGACAGAAAGTACCTCTATGCGCCGTCCATCGGTTGTGGACTGCGGAAAAGAGCGGAAGAGTTCGCGCTGCCAGATATAATGCAACAAAATCTCAGGCACAGGAAGCGACGTTAATCGAAGGTATGACCAAAGTTGTTGGAAAGCTGAATCATACGGTCGTAGTCCTCCGGACTCAGGTCAATGTAATAATAGTTGCGCGGGTCAACAGGCGTTCCACGGAGATGCACCTCGTAATGCAAGTGCGAGCCGACCGACATGCCCGTATTTCCCACAAGCGCAATGACATCGCCCCGGCTGACCTTCTGCCCCACCCGCACAAGCGACTTGAAGAGGTGGGCATACAAAGTCTGATAGCCAAAGCCATGGTCAAGAATAACCGTGTTGCCATAGCCCTGCTTCCAGCCGACAAACGAGACACGCGCCTGACCGGTGGCCATCACTTCGGTGCCGGTAGGTGCAGTAAAGTCCATGCCATAGTGGAACTTGCGCGTATGATAGATAGGATGGACACGAAAGCCCCAACCACTCGCTACACGCTTAAGGTCCTTGTTATAAACAGGCTGAATGGCAGGGATAGAAGCCATACGCACCTCCTGTTTGCGCGCAAGGTCAACAATCTCGTTGAACGAATTGGCCTGCACATAGACTTCCTTCTCCAAAATATCCACTTTTCGGGCAAGGTCTGCAGCAATCTGGCTATTGGACATCGCCTCCAACTCCTCGTAATAAGCGATACGATGCCCCGCCCCCTGACGCGAAGCCAAAGGAATAGGTTCCGCACCAAACAGGACACGATAGAGATTGTCATCACGCTCCGACATATCGGTCATGACCACCTGCATCTGGTCCACTTTGCTATCAAGGACCTTCAACTGCGCTTCGAGAGACTGCTTTTGCGACAAGAGCTGTTTCTCACGCGGGGAAGGAAAGACCATAAAGAACACAAAGAAAAAGGCGATACCCAGACACAATCCGCCCAACAGATATGCCCCCGAACGGCGCAACCAAAACAAGACATCGTGCTCAATGCGCTCAAGTGCCAATGTGTCGGGGTTAATACGGTATTTATGCTTACTCATAGAGTGTATATTTTATTCGTTCGTAATTCATTTATTTTTATGCGGCGTATTCTTCCACCAAAAGAAATAACTGTTCTGCTGCCTTTTTTCTTCGGGCGTACGCGCCACGTAAACGGGTTGCATGGTATAAGGATTGAGTCCCGTGTAATACATCGTAGTGGATAAGGTCATAGGCGTAGGCGTGAAATCCTGTACCTGTTCGGGATGATAGTGCATACGGCGCGTTTCTGCCGCCAGTTGCTGCATATCCCGATTGGTACATCCGGGATGGGAAGAAATGAAATAAGGGATAAGCTGCTGCTTCAAGCCCGCTTCTTCATTCACCTGCAAGAAGAAATCACGGAAACGCAAATACTCCTGCCACGACGGCTTGCGCATAAGCCTAAGCACCGTATCAGAAGTATGCTCCGGCGCCACCTTAAGACGGCCACTCACATGACGCGTAATGAGCTGACGGCCATATTCCTCGTCCATCAAATCGTAACGGATGCCCGAACCGACGAACGCCTTTTTGATATAAGGCAACTTATCCACAGTACGATAAATATCCAACAAGGGCGCAAAATCGCGATTGAGATTCTTGCAGACAACCGGCTGCAGACAACTGGGCCGCACACAACGCTGACAAAGAGACAAATCCTTCCCCTGCATACAATACATATTGGCGGAAGGTCCGCCCAAATCGCTGATATAACCTTTCCAATCCGGCAAGTCCTTGAGACGCTCTATCTGCGCAAGAATACTCTGCTTGGAGCGTGAAGCAATCTGCTTGCCCTGATGCGCAGAGATGGTGCAAAACGAACACCCCCCGAAACAACCGCGATGAAGACAAACCGAGAAACGAATCATCTCATAGGCAGGAATACGTTTGCCCTTGTATTTCGGATGCGGGAAATACATAAACGGCAACGCAAAGACAGCATCCAATTCCGCAGTGGTCATCGGCGGAGCCGTAGGATTGACCACCACAACACAAGACTTTCCGTTTACCCGTACCGGCTGAAGGATGGGGCGTGAGACACGTTTGTTACTCTCAATCTCAATCAGACGAAAATCCTCTGCATGCAAACGCTTATCGGACAGCTCTTCCTCAAAACTATACAAGCGAACAGGGTCATCCATATCCGGCACTTGCGTTGCAGGGACCAGATAAGCCGTCTGCGGCACATCGTGCGGAACAGAGCCTGTACGCTCCAGCGCCCGTGCAATGGAAACGATAGGCGCTTCCCCCATTCCATAGATGAGAATATCCGCCTGAGAATCCACCAAAATGGAAGGCATAAGGCGGTCGGACCAATAATCATAATGGCTCAAGCGACGCATAGAAGCCTCAATGCCGCCAATCACCACAGGTACATCCGGAAAATGCTGCCGCAAAATACGCGCATACGTGACGGTGCAATAATCCGGTCGCGCCCCTGCCCTGCCATCGGGGGTGTAAGCGTCATCCGAACGTAAACGACGGGCAGCGGTGTAGTGATTGACCATCGAATCCATCGAGCCGGCCGTAATAGCAAAAAAGAGACGAGGACGACCGAGTTTGAGAAAATCGCGATGGTCTCCACGCCAATCCGGCTGCGGGACAATGGCCACACGATAGCCGGCTGCCTCAAGTACACGACCTATAACCGCCATTCCAAACGAAGGATGGTCCACATAGGCATCTCCCGAAAAGAGAATGACATCCACTTGTTCCCAACCCCGAAGTTCGAGTTCCTTGCGGGTGGTAGGCAGGTATTTTTTCAGGTCGTAAAGCACAATCAATCCAATTGGAGACCAAGGTCGGTTTTAAGATTCAGTAATTCAGGATTGTCAGATACCATCTGTTTGTATTTCTCAGCCGCCGTATATGCATGGTTGTCGGACTTGTATTCCTTAACAACTATTTCCAAGCGGATGAGGTCATTCTTAAGTTCCCGACGAAGATTTTCCATTATCTGGCCTTCGAAGTGCCCGAATTCCTCTTTTTGCAAAGGATTGGCCAGTGCCAGTTGCAAGGTGTTTTCTCCCTTGATAACAGGCTTGAAATCCGACAACATAGCCAAAAGGCGCTCTTCCCGCGGGAAGTTCCGCTTAAGACCAACCCACGCGCCTATGAGTTGGTCAGGAGAGAAAGGGCTGTTCTGCTGCGGAGCTGAGGGTGCGACAGGAACAGAAGGTTGTGCCTGCGGAGCAGAAGGCGTATTCAGATTGATGGAAGGTATTTTAGGCAAAGAAGGCCTCGCCGGCGGAGCCTGCTGCACCGAGCGCGAAGGAGCCACGGGCTGCACAGGCGCAGAAACAGGTCTTATTGGAGCCGATTGAGCGGGAGCAGAAGGAGCCTGCTTGGGCGCTACAGGCTGCGGAACAGGAGTTGCCTGCGCAGCCGGCACAGAAAGTTGAGAGAGTTTGACAAGGGCCAACTCAACTGTCAAGCGCTTGTTACGCGCTGTGCGATACTGCACATCACACGTATTCAGAATATCTAATGCCTTAAACAACCATGGTGCAGAACAAGCGGCCGCCTGCTGCTGATACTGTGCGCGAACACTTTCCGCTGTCTGCAAAAGAGGAAGAGTCTGCACATCTTTTGAAACCAATACATCACGAAGATGTTCCGCCAAACCTATTACGAAACTTCCTGCATCAAAGCCTTTCTGCAACACTTCGTTGAAAAGCAGCAATGAAGCCGTGACATCCGAACGAAGTGCGGCATCCACCAGACGAAAATAGTAATCCGTGTCCAAAACATTCAGAACCTCTATCGTCTGCTGATAGGTGATATTATTGCCGCAGAAGGCAACCAACTGGTCGAAAATGGACAACGCGTCACGCATTCCTCCATCCGCCTTGCGGGCAACAACATTGAGCGCCTGCTCTTCCGCCACAACTCCTTCTTTGGCTGCAACATATTGAAGATGTGCGACAATATCTTGCACCGTAATGCGCTGGAAATCATAAATCTGACAACGACTCAAGATTGTGGGAAGAACTTTATGCTTCTCCGTAGTGGCAAGGATGAAAACCGCATACGATGGCGGCTCTTCCAAGGTTTTTAGCAAAGCATTGAAAGCCCCCTGCGAAAGCATGTGTACCTCATCAATGATATACACACTATATTTCCCAATCTGCGGCGGGATACGCACCTCCTGAATAAGCGTACGGATATCTTCTACCGAGTTGTTACTGGCAGCATCCAATTCGTGAATATTGAAACTGCGCTGCTCATTGAAAGCCCGACACGACTCACACTCGTTGCACGCCTCAAAATCGGCAGTCGGATTAAGGCAATTGATGGTTTTGGCAAAGATACGTGCGCAAGTGGTTTTTCCCACCCCACGCGGTCCGCAAAACAGATAAGCATGTGCCAAGTGATTGGTACGAATGGCATTTCGCAAAGTGTCTGTCAAGGAACGCTGCCCCACAACGGAATCAAACGTAGAAGGGCGATACTTACGGGCTGAAACGATATAGTTATCCATAGCAGTAAAACAATATTCACAGATTAAGCGTGCAAAAGTACAAAAATAAATCCGAATACGCAAGTATTCGGGAGATTTTTTTCGCATTAGCTGATAAAAAGTGAAGAAAATGGCGTTTTTATCAACGTTTTAGTTCTCGTTCGATGAGATCAACATCATGTTTGAGAACACGGTCAAAGGTTAACTGGTCGGAAACAGCATTCCAAGCATGAATGATGGTGGCATGAGAACGATTGCCCAATGCATGACCAATGTCACTATACGAAGACTCGGTAAGTTTCTTTGTGAGATAGATGACCATCTGTCGCGCCCGAACAATCTCCTTCTGGCGGGACTGGCCGACAATGGCTTTCTCGGTAATACCCGAATGGTCGCAAACAGCACCTACGATATCCCCCATTGCGATTTCCCGCGGAAACGTCTCTACAAGGCGAGCAACCACGGATTTGGCAAGCAACATATCCACATCTTTGTTCATAAAAGTGGAATACGCCATAAGGGAAGCCAAAACGCCTTCAATATCCCGCACATTCTGACACGCATTTTCCGCAATATAATCAATAATCTCATCGGACAAAGTGACCCCGTTACGATGCATCTTATCCACCAATATCGCACGGCGGAGAGCAATATCCGGACGTTGGATTTCAATGGAAAGTCCCCATTTGAAACGTGTGAGCAAGCGCTCTTCCAAGTCACTGAGTTGCAAGGGAGGCCTATCGGAAGTGAGAATCAGCTGCTTACGGCATTGGTGAAGATAGTTAAAGATATGGAAGAAAGTACTCTGCGTGCCCCCCAAACCACAGAAGAACTGAATATCATCCACAATCAACACATCCACAGACTGATAGAAAACCAAGAATTCCGGCACTTTGTTTCGTTGGACAGCTTCCTGATACTGCATCTTGAACGTGTTTGCACCCACATAAAGCACACGCGCATCGGGATTACTTTGCACAACGGCATTACCGATAGCATTAGCCAAGTGGGTTTTCCCTACTCCGCTACTTCCGTAAATAAAGACGGGATTAAAAATGGTTTTCCCCGGCTCTTTCGCGATTGCCAGTCCGGCGGTACGCGCCATACGATTGCTTTCGCCCGCGATAAAACTATCAAAGGTGCAAGACGGATTAAGCTGTGAATCCCATTGTTCACGGTCAGGCATCTGCATTGCCGCATGACTCTGCGCATTCGCCACTTGCTGCTTCGAAGGATATGTAGCCCCTGCACCGGAAGTGGAATCAATCAAGACACGATATTCCAAACGCGTACCATCGCCAAACACGCGATGAATGGTACGCGCGAGCAATTCCAAATAGTTTTCTTCGATATACTCAACAACATATTGGCTCTTTACACGCAAAACGAGTACACCGTCACTGAAAGAAACCGCCTCCAAAGGTGCAAACCAAGTGTTATACACCGTCTGTGTGAGGTTATCCTTCAGAATAATAGCACATTTTTGCCATAATATGTTTACATTTTGAGCCATTTCTTGAGCAAAATCGGGTGCAAAGGTAGTGCTTTTTTTTGAGGTGACCAAATCACAAAAAAGAAGTATTAAACAGGAAAACGCGTAACTTCGTTATTTTCAGTCGATTATCAATAAACACTTAATTATCAGCCATTTACAAGAGTTATGAACACATAAAAGGCTGATAGTCATACCCTGAAAGGCTGTATGTTCCACAAAAAGTGCGTGAAACAAATAGTGCTAAACAACTGAATTCTCACCCCTTGAGAAAGAAACGTTCAACAGGCGGAATTTAGACAAAATCCAACCACCATTTTTCCCTTATTTCTTCTTACTCTCTTTACGGCCAAAAAGTGAGAAGTGCACATAACGTTTGGGGTTGTTTTTCAGGTCAGTAACCAAACTATCCACGCTCTGAATGGCAGCATCCACATGGGTATAAAGTCCCTTGTCGTTGAGCAGCAATCCGACTGTTCCATCGGTAGAAGTCAGCGCCCGATTTACTTCGGACACTGTTGTATCCAATTTTGCGATTGTACCTTTAAGATTAGCATCCCGCAAATCCGCCAAAACGGCATTGGCATTATTGACAGTGGTTTGTGCGCTATCCATGATTTGTGGTACGCGCGTATGCGTGAGGTTACGGATATCACCGGCACTGACCGTAAGATCGGAGGTTATGCGATCCACATTGGAAAGTGTACGCCGGAGATGGTCACCGGCAAGTTGTTGCTGCAACGTAGCGACAACACTATCCACGCCGGAGACAAGGCTATCCACATGCGCCAACAAGCCCGTCTGCAAACTCTCAACGAGTCCGGGCCGGATGGATGTAGGCAGTGTATCACCCGCGCTGCACAACATATCTTCCGAAGGCACGCCGACAGGAATAAACACTTCGATTGCCTTTCCTCCCATCAATCCATCGGAGACCAAACGCATTTCCGAACCTTTGGGCAGAAGGATATGCTTATCCAACGATATTTCCACCGTAAAAGCTACTTCGCGCGTAAAGTCAAAACGAATGGCATCCACCTGCCCGACCTTATATCCACGCACGTAAACAGGTGCCTGCTCGGTGAGCCCGTCCACTTTAGCAAATAATCCCACATAAGAATGAACGGGACTGAAGATATTGACTCCCTTCAGGAAACTGAAGCCAAAATACAATAAGAAAAGACATACAATGGCCAATACAGCCACTTTCACTTCACGAATATGTTTCATTTTATCCATTATTTACTTTCGACAACAAAGCATCCAGGGAACTTCTTATCCAAATCCTTGCAGAGCAAATCCGCCTGCTCTTTGGAAAGGCAGTCACCTGTCATATATTTATACCACTCCCCCCGAAGCGTGTGGATGCAACCTTTCAAACCTTTGAAAAGCGGGTCACCCTCCTGAAGCAGGTTTTTGGAGGCAAAGAGCTGCACACGATAACAAGATCCGTTCGAAGACTCCGAAACAACCGGAGCTACGGGGGCAACGGGAACGATTGTATCCTGCGGAACCGGAATATCCGAAGACCGCTCGAGAACCGCCTGACGTCCGCTAATTCCATCGTAGTACGCACGGAAAGAATTGAACAATGTTTCTGTCATTTCACGTTTTCCTTTATCGGAAGCCATATACTGTTCTTCTTCCTTATTCGAAATGAACCCCAGTTCCACCAATACACTCGGACACGCAGACTTGAGCAACACCCAGAAAGCTGCCTGCCGTACCCCCCGATCGCCACGCTTCAAATCAGACACCATGTGCGTCTGGACGATGGATGCAAACTGAAGGCTCTGATCCATATATTGGTTTTGCATGAGTTCGAACATAATATAGGAGTCCACCGAATTCGGGTCAAAACCCTGATAGGCAGTCTGATAATCCGCCTCCAATTTCATTACCGCATTCTCACGCATTGCCACGTCCAGATTATCTTCCATCCGATCGGTACCCAAGATAAATGTTTCCGCACCGTGCGCACTCCGCGATTCCGCCGAATTGGTGTGGATGCAAATGAACAAATCCGCATTGTTTTTATTCACGATATCCGCCCTCTCCTGCAAAGGAAGAAAGACATCAGTGGAACGCGTCAGGACGACATTCATTTCAGGATATTCCGTGCGTAACTTGGAGGCCAATCTGAGGCTGATTTCCAAGTTAAGATTTTTCTCCTGTAACTTAAAAGAATGCCCTACTGCACCGGCATCTTTTCCGCCATGTCCGGCATCAATAACAACGGTATATGGTTTAGCCTCCACCCACATGGCGAGAAGCAATCCAAGCACAAAAAAAACTATCTTTTCCTGCATACTAACGGCAATTTGGCGCAAAGGTACAAAAAAAAAAACGGACTGTGCAAATTTTTATACGATTTTTATGCAAAAACGGCCAAATATGCACATTTTTCAGAGAAAAATTCATATACACTTGTGTATATAAAAAAAATGTTTTATCTTTGCATGCTATTTCGCACGAAGTATGGAAGAAAGTAAGTTTACACCCGAAGAAGAGATGATGATAAACAAGGAGTTTAACGCCTTGTTGGACGATTACGCCCATACCGCCCACCAGCAAAAAGTGGAAATCATCACCAAAGCTTTTCAATTCGCTAATATGGCGCATAGAGGTGTGCGCCGTTTGAGCGGAGAACCATACATCATGCACCCCCTGGCGGTGGCACGAATTGTGGTGAAAGAAATCGGTCTCGGAAGCACGAGCATTTGTGCGGCATTGTTGCATGATGTAGTGGAAGATACCAACTATTCCGTGGACAATATTGCCGAGAACTTCAATGAAAAGATAGCCGAAATTGTGGACGGTTTGACCAAAATCAACGGAGACAAATTCGACACTCAAGACGAAAAAGAAGCTACGAACATCCGCAAACTGGTTCTGACCATGGCCAAAGATGTTCGGGTGATACTCATCAAACTGGCCGACCGTCTGCACAACATGCGGACAATGGATGCGCAACCCAATGAAAAACAGCGTAAAATATCAGCGGAGACAATGCACATCTATGCCCCACTTGCCAACCGCCTCGGCATGTTCCCCATCAAAAGCGAACTGGAAGATTTGAGTTTTCGTTACCTCTATCCGGAAGAATATCAGGATGTTGCCAGCAAACTGGCTATGGTTGAAGAGGCTCAGATGGAAAATTTCAACAAGTTTGTTGAACCGATAAAAGTGAAGCTGGATGCGATGAACATTGAATACAGTGTGACCGCCCGCATCAAATCGGTATATTCCATTTGGGAAAAGATGCAAAAAAAGAACGTCCCGTTTGAGGATGTTTATGATTTGCTGGCCGCACGTATTGTATTCAAACCCAATGGTAAAGTGCCCGAACAGGAGCAATGCTGGGTAATATACAGTGCCATCACCCGCCTCTATCGCCCGCATCCTGAACGCATTCGTGATTGGATTTCCACCCCGAAAGCCAATGGTTACGAAGCATTGCACGTAACGCTGATGAGTCCGACAGGGCAATGGATAGAAGTGCAGATTCGCTCGGAACGTATGCACGAGCTTGCCGAAAAAGGACTTGCCGCCCATTGGAAATACAAAGAGGGCGAACACGGGAAAGGTTCGATGGAAGAATCCCAATTGGACGACTGGTTGCAAGAGCTCAAGAAAGTTCTGGAACATCCCGACCAGGATGCCATGGAATTTGTGGATAATCTGAAGCTTAATCTGTTCGCGAAAGAGATTTTTGTTTTTACCCCGAACGGAGATATACAAACCATTCCGATGGGGTCGTCCGTACTGGATTTTGCCTACCAAATCCATTCCTATTTGGGTGACCATTGTATCGGTGCGAAAGTGAACAAAAAAATGGTTTCACTCAGTTATACGCTCAAAAGCGGTGACCAGGTGGAAATTCTAACATCCGAGAAACAAGAGCCCGAACTGGAATGGCTGAACTGCGTCAGAAGCGCCAAAGCACAAGATGCATTGAAACGCCATTTCTACGACAACAATACGCCCAAGCGAAGAAGTCCCAAACCTCGCCCAGAAACATTGGTGGTGCGCGGACACGATACATTCGGTGTATTAATTCGCATTTTGGAAATCGTAAGCAAACAGATGCATCTGTCGCTGGAAGCTATCTATGCCGAAACGCAAGAAAACGGCA
Source organism: uncultured Bacteroidales bacterium (assembly GCA_902780495.1). GTDB lineage: Bacteria > Bacteroidota > Bacteroidia > Bacteroidales > Paludibacteraceae > Colicola. Next base: position 10,544 of record CACZFM010000023.1, on the reverse strand, counting down.
TGTTCCAATGCGAAATGGAATTCAATGTTGTCAGTGAACTGACCGTAAGCGTGCTCATTCATGCATTGGAAGACATAAAAGAGTTGACATCCATTGAGCGTATTCCGAATCGCATCAGAACCCATGAACTGAAAAAATCAACAAACATACAAAAACCCTAAGAGATATGAAAAAGTTATTAACTATGGCAGCCGCCATTATTCTCGCGGCCACATTATCCGCCCAACAGCCGGTGATTACGTTTGAAAAGACCAAACACGACTTCGGAAAAATAAATGAAGCCGATGGTCGTGTGACGGAAGTATTCACATTCAAAAACGAAGGTGCAAGTCCTCTCGTATTGAGCAATGTGCGCGCCAGTTGCGGATGCACAACACCCAAATGGACACAAGAACCCGTGGAACCCGGTCAGACGGGAACAATTACGGTGACTTACAATCCGAACGGACGTCCCGGTAAATTCAATAAGACAATTACCGTCAAATCGAATGCAACGGAACCTGAGAAAAAACTATATATCACGGGTGAGGTTATCCCGAAGACTGCCACCCCGGTGGACAATTATCCCGTAAAACTGGGATTGCTGAGTTTGAAAGCCGGTGAGTTGCGTATGGGCAATATCATGGCCGACACTTCCGATATCCAAACCATCGAATTTGCCAACCAAAGCAAAGACACTTTCACTCTGGCGTTTGAGAGCAAAGTAAATTATATCTATGCAAGCGGCAGCAAAGAACAATCCGAGATAACTGTTTTACCCGGAACGAAAGGTAGTGTACACGTATGGTTGAATGCCGAAGCAAGTCGTACATACGGTCCGGTGGAAAGTGCGATCTACGCCATTATCAACGGAAAGAAGGATGAAACGCCTATCACCATCACTGCAAACGTACAGGAAAACTTCTCCCGTATGACAGAACAACAAAAAACAGATGCGCCCTTTGCTGAAGTGAACAAAGACGTCAACCTCGGTACATTCACCGTGAACAAAAAAGGGACACGCGTATTCCATATCACCAATCTCGGTATCAATCCGCTGATGGTTCGTCGCCTTGTGGCAGATACGCAAAAAATGAATGTTGCCGCACCGAAAAAAGTAGCATCCGGCAAAAAAGGTGCCGTAAAAGTGACCATTCTTCCAACGGAAGCCGGCAACTACAGCTCCGAACTTATTATCATCACCAACGATCCGAAACAACCTATTCATACGGTTACTCTCCATTGGAGTGTTGAGAAATAAAAAATTATGGAACATCCGGAAAACGACCGACAATACAAGGGATTGGTGGTGAATGAGGGTGTAGAAAACCTGCCACAAGTTAATCCATACGCAACGTTTCGTCGCAAGAAACGCCAGTTAAGCATAGCGGATTATGTAGATGGCATCCTGCAAGGCAACATCACCATTCTGGGTCAGGCAGTGACACTGGTAGAAAGTAATCTACCCGAAGACCAGGCTATCGCCCAGAAAGTAATTGAGCAATGCCTCCCCTACTCCGGCAATTCAATCCGCTTGGGTATCACAGGCGTTCCCGGAGCCGGAAAATCAACCTTTATCGAAGCACTTGGCACCGAACTATGCCAGCAGGGTAAGCATCTTGCCGTTTTGGCAATCGACCCAAGCAGTGAACGCAGTAAAGGTAGTATTCTCGGCGACAAGACGCGTATGAACGAGTTAAGCGTACAAGCCAATGCATTCATACGCCCTTCCCCATCTGCAGGAAGTTTGGGCGGTGTCGCTCGCAAAACACGCGAAACAATCGTGCTCTGCGAAGCAGCCGGATTTGACACCATCTTTGTGGAAACCGTTGGTGTTGGTCAGTCAGAAACCGCCGCTCATTCGATGGTTGATTTCTTCCTTTTATTGCAAGTGACCGGCACCGGAGACGAACTGCAAGGTATCAAACGCGGGATTATGGAGATGGCAGACGGAATAGCCATCAACAAATGTGACGGGAGCAATGTAGAACGCGCTCAAGCCGCCAAAGTCAGTTTCAAAAACGCCTTGGCATTGTTCCCTCCATCAGAGTCGGGGTGGAAACCATACGCAGAAACGTGTTCCGCAGTAGAGAAAACGGGGATAAAGGAAGTGTGGAAAATGGTGGAAGACTATATCTCGTTTGCTCAAAAGAACGGTTATCTGGACTACCGTCGTAATCAGCAGGCAAAATACTGGATGTACGAGACCATCAATTCTGCCCTACTGAGCGGATTCTATCAGAACGAAAAGATGGAACCCTTGATACAAGACATGGAAAACAGAGTACTTAACAACGAAATAAGCAGTTTCATTGCTGCACACCAACTATTAGATGTCTACAACAAGCAATAAACCAAGTACACGCAAACCAACGGCTCACACAAAAGTAGTGATAGGAGCAAACGAGTTGGGTAAACTACCCCCTCAAGCGATTGACCTTGAGGAGTCAGTATTAGGGGCTATTATGATTGAGAAAGACGCCTTTGCCACGGTGGCAGACCTGCTTATTCCTCAAAGTTTCTACAAAGATCAGAATCGGCATGTATATGAGGCGATCACTTCACTTGCGGCAAAAGAACAACCGATTGATGTTCTTTCCGTAGTGGATAGGCTCAAGACACTCGGCTTGCTGGAGGAGGCAGGTGGTGTGAGTTATATCAATGACCTGACCCGTAGAGTGGCTTCAACCGCCCACTTGCGATATCATGCCCAGATTGTTGCCCAGAAAGCCACTGCCCGTGACTTGATACGCATGGCTGCCGAGTTGGAAGAACTGAGTTACGATGAGACACAAGATGTGGATGACCTGATGCAAAAGGCCGAAGCCGAGATATTTGAAATATCCCAGCGCAACCAAAAACGCGATGTGACACAGATTGACCCCGTTATTGCAGAAGCCTTCGCACGTATGCGCAAAGCTTCGCAGAACGAAGGTAATATATCGGGCATTCCCAGCGGATTCACTGCATTGGATAAGATAACATCCGGATGGCAAAAATCAGACCTTATTATAATAGCAGCTCGTCCAGCGATGGGTAAGACGGCGTTTGTGCTCTCAATGGCCAAGAATATTGCCGTCCATTTCCGACGTCCAGTAGCCATGTTCTCGTTGGAAATGTCCAACGTGCAGTTGGTTAACCGTCTGATAATGAATGTCTGCGAGATTGAAGGAGACAAAATCAAGAACGGCAAGATGTCCAATGCAGAATGGGCACAAATGGAACACAAAGTGAACGATTTGCTGGGTGCCCCTATTTATGTGGACGATACTCCCGCCCTATCTGTATTCGAACTTCGCAGCAAAGCACGCAAACTGGTTAGGGAACATCATGTAGAACTGATTATTATTGACTATTTACAACTGATGAATGCCAATGGGATGAGTTTTGGCAGTCGTGAACAAGAAGTCAGCATAATCTCCCGAAACCTAAAAGCATTAGCAAAAGAACTCGACATACCGATTATCGCCCTATCGCAATTGAACCGCGGCGTAGAAGCCCGCAACGGCATAGAAGGCAAAAAACCACAATTGTCTGACTTGCGCGAATCAGGTGCCATAGAACAGGATGCCGATATGGTTTGCTTTATTCACCGTCCCGAATATTATCATCTATACAGCGATGAGAAATCGGGCAAAGATTTGCGCGGACTCGGACAAATCATCGTTGCCAAACACCGCAATGGTGCAACAGATGACATTTGGTTGCGTTTCCGCAGCAAATTCGCCAAGTTCCAAAACGAAGATGAGACATGGGATGAAACCGAACTTGCCCCTTTACCTGAGGCCGGAGAAATAACTATCCATTCCGGCATAGATAGGACACATTTATCATCCACCACGACTAATGCATACTCCTCGTCAGACGGAGCATCGTTGAACGAAGATAATTCAGATCCATTTGATATATAAACAAAAAACATATATGCAACGTACAGTCATTATTGACGCTCTAAAGAGCACCGCATTGAACCAACCCATCAATGTTCGCGGTTGGGTTCGCAGCCGCAGAGGCAACAAACAGATCAGTTTTATCGCTCTTAATGACGGCTCAACCATAAAAAACATACAAATTGTGGCCGATATGAGTCGTTTTACGGAGGAACAACTAAAACCCGTTACAACCGGCGCATGCATATCTGCAACAGGATTGCTAGTTCCCTCTCAGGGTGCAGGACAAGCCGTTGAAATTCAATTGCAAGAATTGGAGATTTACGGCACCGCTGATCCAGAACAATATCCTCTACAAAAGAAAGGACTATCCATGGAATATCTTCGCACCATAGCCCATTTGCGTCCGCGCACCAATACATTCGGTGCAGTATTCCGCATTCGTCATAATATGGCAATGGCCATTCATACCTATTTTCATGAACATGGTTATTTCTATTTCCACACTCCGTTGATTACAGCTTCTGATTGCGAAGGTGCCGGTCAAATGTTTCAAGTAACGACCAAAAATCTTTACAATTTGAAGAAGACGGAAGATGGAAGCATTGATTATTCTGATGACTTCTTCGGAAAGCAAACCGCTCTCACTGTCAGCGGACAATTGGAAGGCGAATTAGGAGCGATGGCCTTGGGTAAAATCTATACATTCGGCCCAACTTTCCGTGCAGAAAACTCAAATACACCACGTCACCTTGCAGAATTTTGGATGATTGAACCGGAAATAGCCTTTATTCAAAAAGACGAATTAATGGATTTGGAAGAGGATTTCATCAAATTCTGTGTTCGTTGGGCACTCAATAACTGCATGGATGATTTGGAATTTTTGAACCAATATGTTGACAAAGGATTAATCGAACGTCTCCATTCCGTAGTGAACACGGATTTTGTACGTCTTACTTATACGGAGGGTATCAACATCCTGCGAGAAGCCATGAAAAATGGTAAAAAGTTTGAATTCCCCTGCAATTGGGGTGATGATTTGGCTTCTGAACATGAACGTTTTTTGGTAGAAGAACATTTTGGGAAACCTGTCATTATGACGGATTATCCTAAGGAAATCAAAGCTTTCTACATGAAAATTAATGAGGACGACAAGACTGTTCAGGGTACCGATGTTCTATTCCCGCAGATTGGTGAGATTATCGGTGGTTCCGTCCGCGAAGAGTCTCTTTCTAAATTGGAGAATGAGATTCGCAGACGCAACATTCCCGATAAAGATATGTGGTGGTACAAAGACACACGCCGTTTCGGTTCGGCTCCCCATGCGGGATTCGGACTTGGTTTTGAGCGCTTGATGCTTTTTGTGACAGGTATGCAAAACATTCGTGATGTGATTCCGTTCCCACGCACACCCAAAACTGCAGAATTCTAAAATTAAATATATTCAACAACTTTTTTACACGAACCGTATGAAACGCTTCCCATTTTTATTAGCACTCATTCTCTTCTATTGTAACTCCATTGTTGCACAAGAGATTGCTATCGAAGCAACGCGCCTCAGTGGACGTGTTATCGCTGAAGACGGAACTCTCATTAGTGGAGCTACGGTAACTTTGGCTAACCAGAACCTCTCCACCACCACCAACCCAAAGGGTGAGTTTCAACTTTCCTATTTGGAGGCAGGTGACGAAGAACTGATTATTGATGCCGCCGGTTACACCGGAACCATCGAAATCATTCTCATCCAAAAAGATCAAACCAATCAACTTGGAGACATTCGTTTACAGCCTGATATAGCACTCGAAGCCAAAGATGAAGTACTCTTGAACCTGGCCGAAAGTGAACTCAACGATGATGAAGGAAAAACGCAGGATCAAGCTTCTTCTGCTTCCTCGTCAACAGATGTTTTCAATAATCTCATTGCTTATGCTTGGTCCACGCCACGCTATCGTAACCGTGGTTACACGCAGAACTACGAGACCAATTATATTGAGGGGATCTCTTTCAATTCTGCCGAACGCGGTCAGTTCAACTTTTCCGCAATGGGAGGATTAAACGATGCTTCACGCTACAAAGAAACAACTCAAGCAATAGAAGCTAACAATTTCTCATTCGGAGGTTTGGGCAATGCAACCAACTACCTGATGAGTGCCACCAATTACGCACAAGGTTGGAAAGTAAGTGCCGCAGGAACCAACCGAAACTACAAAGCCGCCGTTCGTGCGACCTACTCCAGTGGATTGCTATCTAACGGATGGGCATTTACGGGGCAACTGGCTTTCCGTTTTTCACCCTATACAGAGAAAAAGGGAGAAATCGGAGAAGGTATAAATTATTATTCTTTCGGTTATTTCTTCACTGCAGAGAAACAATGGGGCAAACGCCACAAACTTAATCTTATCACATTTGGTGCTCCGACCATGCGCGGACAGTCTGCAGCCGTAACCCAGGAAGTGTATGATTTAACCAACCGCTACAACAAAAACACTTGGGGATACAACAGCTACAATCCTTATTGGGGATATCAAGACGGGAAAATGCGGAACTCACGCATCGTCAAATCATACGACCCGACCATAATAGCCGGTTATACGTTTAACATCAATGAGTTCCACAAGTTACATCTCGGACTTGGTTTCCACTATTCTCTCTATTCCAACTCGGCGCTTAATTTCTACAATGCACCGGATCCTCGTCCCGATTATTATCGCAATCTGCCCTCTTTCCTTCGTGACGGACAGATTGATGAAAACGGCAATTTCATTACAAAAGATATGCGCGGACAAAATCTCGGAAGTGGATTCTATGATCCGAGTGGCAACTATTTAGGTGGATCCATTGACAAAACCACCTATATGAATTTGTATGATGCATGGTCGTCCAGAGACGATGCAACCACACAGATTAATTGGGACAACATCTATGCTGCGAACCGTGCTAACAATGTGAACAATCCCGATGGTGCTGCGCGTTATATTCTGGAGCGCAGACATAACGACATTTACGAGGGGATGTTCTCGGCTAACTATCAATACACCAAAATTGACCATCTTAAAATGACTGCCGGACTCGAACTCAAAGAGTCGGTAGGTCATCACTACAAGACTGTAGATGATCTATTGGATGCCAACCAATGGATAGACATAGATCCTTTTGCGGAACGTGATATTGCCGATTTGGCGGAAAATGCCAGTCTGTCACAAGCGGAAATCGCCATCGTAAAACAAAACGATGTGGCAAATCCCAATAAAGTAATCAAGAAAAACGATCGTTTTGGATATGATTATACCATTCAAATGACCACCTTCAAAGCATGGTACCAAAATGAATGGAATTGGCACGACGTAGACCTCTACTATGCTGCTCAAGTGACCTATTCTGATATGCTCCGTGAATCAAAAATGATGAACGGACGTGCCGTATATCTATGCCTTATCCAACCGGAAATGGAACAATATTACCTCGGTCCCAAAGGATTAGACCAATCGGGAAATCTCAAAGGTTATCGTCATCGTTTTATTGACCCGGCATTCAAAGTTGGACTTACCTACAAAATCAATGGTCGCAACCATTTGAAGTTCAATGCCATAGCAATGACTCAAGCGCCATTAGCACGTAATGCTTATATTTCACCGCGTATTCATGACCGCGCAGTAGAAAACATTTATACACATGACCGTGCTAAAAATTTAAAGGACTATTATGCCGCTTCCGAGAAGATTGTTGGAGGTGACCTTACTTACGAATTTAATTATCCCATTGTACGCGGTCGTGTCACCGGTTTTTATACCCGTTTCTGGGGAGGAACCGAACTGAATGCTTTTTACGATGATGAAGCCCGCACATTCGTCAATCAGGCGATGACAGGTCTTAATCGTCAACATTGTGGCGTTGAGGCTGCTCTATCTGTTAAGTTAGGTACTTATTTCACTCTCACAGGAGCCACCTCTATCGGTGATTATCGTTATACTTCCGATGCAGCAGTAATCACTTCTGCCGAGAACGGTATGGCACTTGGAAGCAATAAAAATGGTGCGGTATATGAAATTATGGACTCTGTGATGATGAAAGGCGTGCGCGTATCCAATGGTCCGCAATTGAATGCATCATTGAAACTCTCGTTCTTCCACCCCAAAATGTGGTTTGCAGACGTGACACTCAGTTACTTTGATTGGAACTATCTGTCGGTTGCCCCGTCGCGCCGTCTGAAGAGTCTGTATACGGATACTAATTATGACAATTTTGGCAATGCCATCAATGTGAACGGTTCGTATAAAGACGCCAACGCTCTGACAGGAGATTATGACAAGAACGGCAAGCCTATTCTAAAGTATCCGTATTCCGAACTGGATCAACAGGAATCACTCGCCGATGCTAATCCATGGAACCGTTTCCTGTTAGATGTCAGCGTGGGAAAATTGATTTATCTGCCTAATCGGCAATCTCTTTCCATCAATCTTTCCTGCTCTAACCTGCTGAACAATGTCCATTTCAAAACAGGCGGTTATCAGCAAGCGCGTCTCCCACGCTCCACAAAACAGGGTGTTCAAGACGATGTTAATTCTGTCATCAATACCAATGTATGGAAATTCCCTGCTAAATACTACTACGCATGGGGTGCTAATTTCTATCTGACCATTACCTACAAATTCTAAATCAGGAGGATCCAAATTATGAATAAGCACATTGCAACCTTTTCTGTTATCGCCATCTTGGCTATCAGTCTAATTTCTTGCAATATCAACGAACCCGGTCAGCAATATATCAATGAAGACCAGGTAAAAAAGATTGTAGGGAACGGATTACTTCTCAATCTGAACGATCTGAAACGTGCCCCATACATGACAGAAAAAGGTAATTACTGCGACCCTGCTCTTTACCGTTTGCGCGCATCCGGAAAGGGGCATACCAAAGATGTCAGTTATCTCGACACCATCTGGTTGTTTTCCATAGACACTATCCCGACCGGACGTCCTCTTTATATCCGCGGACGTATTACAACCGATGACTTTTCCGGCAATTTCTATAAGACACTTTGTATTCAACAAATGGTTGGTGGTCGGCAACAGGCACTTCGTATCTCAGTGGATGCAGGTTCCGTAGGTGGTTTGTATCAAATTGGTCAAGAGTTGCTGATTCGTATTGATGGATTGGCTATCGGGCGATATGCCAACCAACCGCAGTTATGCGTAGCATCCTATAATAACAATATCTATGCCAATAAGGCCGAAGAGAAAGTCGGTTGGGTTCCGGGACGCATTCCTTTCTCGGAATTCAACAAACGTGTAACGCTCATCGGGAAACCTCAAACACCGCATTGCGACACCATTGAGATTTTTGACTTTATCAATCATCTTAATCAGGTGGAGAATCGCTTTGATGACGGTCGTTTAGTCTGCATCAAGAATGTCTATTACACCGGTCAATACTCCAAATACGGTGATCCTGCAAATTGTACCACAAACGATCCCGATGATTTTGAGAATGGTTCATCGGCTAATGTTTTTGCCCCAAGTACGGGTAACATGAATTTCCCGCAGTCACGTATTATCACCGATGAAGAAGGCTATATGACTCTTGTATCAGCATCCGAATATGCTAAATTCTCGCATTTCTACCTACCGGGAGCTAATGAGAATGGCATTGCAGGATGTCAAGACTATGTGGGTAATGTAACCGGAATTTTGGGATATTATCGGGACAATAACATAACGAAACTTTACAACAATGTAGATAGTAATGCACCGGCGTGGGCCGATTGGTCCATTACCATTCGTTCTTTAGACGACTTACAGTTGTTTGACGAGGACGGCAACCTCTGGGAACGCCGTGAATACCGCCGCAAATAAGTTGATATGGCATTGGATATTCTCATCGCTATTCCATTACTTTGGGGATTCTTTCGCGGAGTTGTCAAGGGACTAATCACCGAGATGATGGCTATTTTAGCCATCATTCTTGGTGTTATGGGAGCACGAACTTGGGGCATGTTGTTGGCAGCATGGCTTACCCAACATACAACTTGGGCATTGCCTGTTTGCCAAGCATTGGCATACGCCGGCATTTTCTTAGGTATTGCAATCGCCCTTTCCCTACTCGCGATGATTCTTTCTAAACTGTTTAAGGCTATTCATTTGGATGGTATCAACCGTATTCTTGGCGGATTATTCGGTTTTCTGAAATGGGGACTATTGATAATGGTTATCGTATTCTGTATTCATCTCTTGGATATGCAATTTCATTTTCTTCCGGAAAACTGGGTGGATAGTTCCCGATTATATCCTTTATTCGTAGAGTGGTCAAGTTGGCTATTTTCCAATTCCTACGAGGGGCTTTCGCATGGTTTTTAGAGAGTGAAACTGCAAAAAAACATTTCATTTTTGTTTTTTTCTTGAAAATATTTGGTCATATCAAAAAAAAGCAGTACCTTTGCACCCGCTTTTTAATCAAGAGAGTAATTCTCGAGAAAAACGGTTAGATCAACCGCTTGGGGAAGACAAAGCGTAAATGGTGGTCTTAGCTCAGTTGGTAGAGCATCGGATTGTGGTTCCGAGTGTCGTGGGTTTTATGGGAAAAACGACATAAACGCCACAAAATCAGTAACTTAGGGCGAAATTTGGCAACAAGCTCAGCCAAAATCTAGCCAGCAAGTCATATAGCTTAGGAGGTTGATTT
>CACZFM010000022.1 GCA_902780495.1 uncultured Bacteroidales bacterium | reverse complement strand
CGCGTATCCTTGTTATGAGTTCCGCGATACACTCTATGCCTCGCGGCAGCATTTCGGCAACTCATTGGAAAACCACCAGTTGCACACGTCTCTTTTCCCGTTCCATAAATTTGAAACTTGAAATGATGAATCATAAAGTTGTCCTGTTGTCGTACGTGATGTCAAAAAGATAATTTATTATTACATATTTCTTTAACACGAATAGACAAAATATGCTGACATTGAGCGAGTTTCGCGGATTGTATGCTCCTTTCGGTTCTTTGGTCCTGTCCTTGTTGTCATTTTCGTTTAATTTGACAACAAAAATAGGCCTTTCCTCCCTATTTATGAAAGCGCAATAATATGCCAACCCATCACGCAGAATCAGACAAGCGACTGAATCATCCCGAACTTGCTTGAGTAAACTGAAAGAAAACTGAAAGCACCATTCCCCGCTATCGTATCTTTGCGCAACATTTCAAATTACCAAGAGCCGCATGCAAAGAATATCGTATGTCTATTTCGTTCAAATTATATTTGAACACGGCTCCCGGGAGCCGTCCAAAAAGAAATCGTGAAAAAGCCCGCATTTCAGGTGATAGATTTTGCCTCTTTTTTGCATTATATATGGAGGGGTATATGTAAAACACTCACCAATAAAAAATCGAGATACCGAAAACGGACCGAAGATGGACCTAGATTGACCCGATAATGGACCGAAAATTCCTTAACCCCTAAACTTTCAACTTTAAACCAAAAATCTCTGATTTTTCTTGCACATCTCAAAAAAAAGCATTACCTTTGCAGCCGGAAAAAATACAAAAGATGCAACAGCGAACATCTGACATAATACGGTTCATGCGCTTGCCTTTGGCAATCGCCATTGTGTTCCAACATTCCTATGGACTCATCTCTTCCGCACGCCCTGCCGATGCGGATGCGTTGCTGTCGTGGCAGATGTTGGATTGGATGCGGGGTATCTTTTCTTGGGTGATGACCGGCGCTACTATCCCTGTCTTTGCCATCATTGCAGGCTATTTGTTCTTTCAGCAATGGGAACGTGACGAGAACGGTTTGCTCCTATGGAGTTGGCGCACGTATGCCCGAAAGATACGCAGTCGCTTGTTCTCACTTCTTCTTCCGTATGTGATATGGAATCTGCTTGCAGCATGGTACATGCATTCCGATTGGACGTGGGATATCCTTTGGGGCATTAACTCCTGGGGACATGGCAATACCAATATCTTCGGACAGACACTCTGGCCTACATACGCCCCGCTGAATGCGCCCTTATGGTTTATACGCGACCTGTTTATCATCTGTCTGGCGGCTCCGCTCGTGTATCCGATTATTCGCTATGGCCGTTGGTTCACACTCGCGGGAATCTTGCTTGTCTATGCCTTGCAGTTCCCGGCTTGGACTCCGTCCATCTATCTTATGCCCTGGTTCATAGTGGGGGCATGGTTGGCGGTTTTCGGAAAGGACTTGAGTACCGTTGCCGTGAAACTATGGACGCCGTGGCTCTGGATAGGAATATGCCTTTCGCCCATTCTGCTTCCGTTGGAAGGTGTATGGCTTGGTATTGCCAAACCGCTGATAATGTTTCATTTGTGCTTATTCTACTTCTGGTCTGCCACTTGGATAGTGGAACACAAGCCTTGGAAAACGCCCGAAATGCTGTCTCGCGCCTCTGTGCCGGTATATGCCGGACACATGGGATTAGGGGTGTTGAACACCGCGGCAGGATGGGTATCCGGATGGATTCCCGACACTTCCTGCGCATGGCTTCTGGTGTGTCGTTATTTCTTGGCGCCCACGCTCTGCATAGTTCTTATTGTGGCCGTTTTTGCTATACTTTATCCTTCAATCCTGGCCACTATTCTTTCGGGAACAAAACCCTCTTTTTTGCAGAAAAAAGGGTAATTTTTAAGCCTTTTTAGGCCTATTCTTAAAAAAGAACACCTTTTTCGTAAGGACTGCTCTTGTGTAAATCAAAAAAAAGCAGTACTTTTGCACGCTTTTTCTTTGCAGAATTTAAGAAAAATCTTAAAATATGACAATAAATGACTAATACAACGATAGACATGAAACGATTTTTTACTCTAATGGTACTTGCCCTAATGGGCATAGTATTGCCGCTGCAGGCACAGCAACTGCCCAATGCAGGCTTTGAGGACTGGAGTGGTGCCAGTTTTGACGGGAATATACAGCCCGCCTCATGGAATGCTTCCAATGTGACGCAGTTTGGCTTTAAGTTCAACTTTGCGCACCGCGAAGCCGGTCATACGGGTTCGTTCTCAATGCGTGTGCAGGACCAGGACGTCGGTGCTGCCGGTATCACGGAAACCAGTCCGGGCTATTTCTCGCTGGGACAGCCGTGGGTGTATATCGAAAGCATAACCAAAGTGTCGTATGCTACGGCCGGTACGGCAGGTGGAATACAGTTCGCCTACCGTCCTGATACGATGGCGGTATGGATACGCCGCACCGGTTCCAAGGCACTGCAGGAAGACTTCCACCTGCTGTTCTATTCATGGAAAGGGAATGCGGTCGGTAATAAATACAAGGCGAAGAACGGTTCTTGTACTTCGGTGGAAAAGACCAACGAAGAAAGTGATATCCGCCTTTCTACCAACGGTAACGAGTGCGGTACTGCAAAAAAGGCCGCACAAGTGGCGGAAGGCTGGTGGAAAGAACGGAAAGTCTATAACGATTGGACCCTTGTCAAGGTGCCTATCTATTACATGAGTAACGATGTGCCGGATATGTGTAATGTCATTTTCTCGGCATCCAACTACCCCAACTTCCGTGCCAATTCGGGTTTGTACGATGGCAACAGTCTGTATGTGGATGACGTGGAATTGATATATGCCAGCAGTATCCAAACCTTGTACGTCGGTGGTCTTCCTTGGAATGGCTTTAATCCGAATACGGAGGAAGAGCAAATCTACTCCTTGGGAGATGCCAACACAGTGCCTGACATATACGCCATGCGCGGTATGGGTACATTCACCAACAGCAAAGGCGAAGTAGCCACTTTCCCCGGACGCCGTTTGACGGGAGATGAAATCACCATTCAAAAAGGCGGAGTGGGAGAAGTTACCACTATCACGGTGCGCTCCGGTGACGGAAAATCCTCCACCACCTATCGCATCCGTTTCATGAAGAAAGCATCGGACAACGCATATCTGTCGGCTCTTTGGATGAAGAACGGCAAGGATAGTACCAAAGTGGAGAACTTCAATCCCTATACCACCAATTGCGAGATAGCACTGCCTTATGGCACCACTGCTGTACCTCAGTTGAGTTACGACAAACGCGAACAGGGGCAGGATGTTTCCGTCCAACAGGCCACATCGCTGACGGACAAAGCCATCGTGACCGTTACCGCTGCCGACCGTGTCACAAAAAGAACCTATACTATTTCGTTCAAAGTGGCGGAACTGGCGGATAACACTTTGGCAGATATTCTTGTCAATGGCTCATCGTTGGCGGGTTTCGTGCCGTCGCAGGCTATCTACCGTGTGTCGCTGCCTCTGGGTACGGACAAAGTGCCGGATGTGCAGGCAGTGTCCGCTTATCCTGCCGGTGCGCAGACCATCACCTACACAGCCCCCGATGTTGTGGAAGGCGGCGTGTACCAGATTTCTGTCTCAACGCCCGGTAACAAAACACCGAAAGTATATAAGTTGACTTTCAAACTGGAGCCTTCTTCCTATAGTAAACTGAAAGATATTCAGGTGGGCGGAGTGTCTCTGGAAGGCTTCCAACCGGACCAATACACCTATTATGTTACGCTTCCGATGGGGACGGTCACCATGCCGGCGATCACTTGGACAAAAGGCGATCCGTATCAGAGCGAACCGGTCCTGACCTCCGGTGGTATCAATGGAACAAGTCTGTTAACCGTAAAGGCCGCCAGTGGCGCACAATCGGTATATAAACTGATATTCTCTACACCGCTCTCGGAAGAGAACCGCCTGAGTGCTATCTATGTGGGAGGAACATTGATTGACGGATTCAGTGAGGATACTTATATATATAAGGACTTGCCACTGCCTCAAGGCACCAACGCTGTGCCGGCTATCACCTACGACAAAATGGAAGAGACGGAAACGGTGAATGTGATAGACGGAGGATTGTATGGCACAACCCGTATCATCGTAACTGCTGCAGACGGTACGCCGGCTGTATATCAATTGTCCTTCACCGTTACAACCTCATCGGATGCTACACTGAAGAGCCTGAGCGTAGAGGGCTATGACTTGGATTTCCGTAGCGACCGCCTGGAATATGACATCCAACTGCCGCAAGGAACGGAAGCCATACCGGCCGTACATTATGAGGCCAACGATGCGTTCCAAACAGTCACTCCGCGTGATGGAACCGTGAAAGGTAATGGAGACTATCGTATCACCGTGCGTCCGCAGACAGGGAAAAGTCAGGTCTATATTATCCATTTCCACGTGACAACATCCGCCAACGACAGCCTGCAAATGATAACCATAGATGGTCAGCCTATGGCCGCCTTCCGCCCACAGGTGAACGAATATGAATATCGTTTGCCCGATGGTGTAAGCACCATTCCCGAAGTAGGCTATCAACAATACAGCGGAGAAATAGGTGTCCAGCAGATTCAACCGATACGCGACCGGACAATGCGAGGCTTTGTGGTTACTGCCGCTAACGGTACGGAACGGACCTATCGCATTACATTCATCATTACGCCTATAACGACTGCCTTCCTGAAATCCATTTCAGTGGGAGGAAAAGAATTGGATGGTTTCCGTCCGGATCAGTATGAATATGAGTACACCTTGAATACGGACACCTGCCCTCTCATCAGCGTAGAACCCGAAGTGGAGCAACAGCAGGTGATTATTTCCGCGCCTCATGCCGCCGGTACGGCCACCATACGCGTATTGCCCGAACGAGGTGCCACCAGCGGAAGTACCTATACGATACATTTCATAGCATCCGCTTCTTCTGAAGTACAACTGGATTCTATCTGTCTGGATGGCGTCCTGATTGATGGATTCCAATCGAACATATTGACCTATAACGGATTAGCATACACAACGGCACTGCCGAAGATTACATACGCTAAGCCGGATGGTGTAGAAGTGAAACAACTGGTGAACCGTGACCAGGTGATGCTGTGCGTTACCAAAGGCAAGTTGTCGGCAATGTATACGCTGAACTTTGTGAAAACCGTTTCTCCGGATTGCACACTGAAAGGTATTTATCTGGACGGGCAACTGATTGAAAACTGGAATCCGCAGACCAACGACTACATCGTTTCACTGGCTGCCGGACAAGCCGAACCCGTGGTTACCTATGAGCGTGGCAATGAGAATCAGTCTGTTGTGTTCGGACAACAGGAAGAACACCTCACACAAATTATTGTGACGGCGGCAACGGGTACACAGGGCGTATATACAGTCCGCTTTGACTGCGCTTCCTATACGGATGCCAATTTGAAGAGTCTGTCGGTGGAAGGTATGTCCATACCGTTTGCGGAGGATACGTATGATTATACATTGGAATTGGCCGTGGGGGCCGAACTGCCGCAATTGCATTTTATTACAAAGCCCGGCCAATCAACCATCTATAGCAAGACAAGTCCTGACGATCAACAGATTCTTGTCATTGCAGAGGATGGTACGACTGCTGAATATAACGTACATTACGTGCGTAAGTCCTCGTCCAATGCCTTGTTGGCGGATATCTTGATTGATGGCGTATCGTTGGAAGGCTTTCAACCTACAATCTTCCATTATGTAGATACCCTGCCATTGGGAACGAAAGTAGTGCCCAATGTATTTGCAATAGGGCAGTTGTCTAATCAGACGATTACAACGTATTTCAGCGCTGTGAATGGTACTACCCGTATTGAGGTGGAATCTGCATCGGGTGACAATCGGTCGGAATATACCATAGAGTTTCCTGTGGTAAAGTCATCGGAAAACCGTCTTGCGGAAATATATATCGCGGATGAGAATGCGCAGATAGACTTCGATCCCGATGTGTTGGAGTATTCATTCCTGTTACCTGTAGGTACGACGATGTTGCCCACCGTGACTTACACGCCGGCTGAACCTTCCCAACGCATACGCTTTGAGGCAAATACCCTGAATGATACTTCACGTATTGTAGTGCGTGCGGAGAATGGTGACGAACGTATATATAAACTTTATTTTGAGGTACAGGTTCCGACCGAACCGAATATCTTGAAGGCCCTGACAATCCGTGAGACGGGTGAGCATCTGGATATGTCGGATTCCAATCAACGTGAGTTTACGGTCACGTTGCCTTATGGAACCAAGACAATGACGGTGGATTACACCAAGAATTATGCTACGCAGACTGTCTTTGCACAGTCCGGCGGTGTGTTCCGTCCCACAGTTTTGACGGTGAAGTCCAACCGCTTCGGTGTTACCGACGAGGTCTATACTATCACCCCTGTGGTGGATACACAAAATCCGGCAGTACTGAACAATTTGACAGTAAATGGAGTACAGGTACCCGGCTTTGACAAGAATCGTTTTAGTTACATTGTGCCGGTGGAAAGTACACCCAATCCTTCGTATGAGCCTTACAATGGAGCAACCGTAATTCCATTAACCTCTAATGAAAAGCATCATATCTTTACCGTTACCGCAAAAGGGTATACGAATGTATATCATTTGTGGTATTACTATACGAAAGAGGTAGTTCCCAATGCGGAATTTGATGCTAACTCTTTCGTTTCGGCAAGTACATATACTTCCGCTCAAAAACCTCAAGGATGGTATTGCCTTGCGGATGTATTGGGAAAACATCAAGGCTTTTTCAGCTTTACACCGGATAAGTTGGTTCGTCAATATGGAACTAGCGATGTTGTACAATTACAATCTCGTTATAGTGTCCCTGGTGGTGGAGATGTTCCTGGTTTTATATCCTTGGCTCCTGTTGAAAATACCAATTGGGGTGTATCAGCCTCCACGGTTATCAAGGTGTCGGGCGGTATACCTTTCCACAATAGCCCGGATGTAATGTCTATTCGTTATAATTTGACACAGGTGCTGGATAGTAACCAAATTGTTTATTCCTTGACTGGCTCATCAGGATCCAAAACGTTGGAGTGGGGAAGAACCTCGAAGACAAACGACTATCAGGTTTTTGATTTCGATTTATCACCTGTCAACAACGCTGTTGGCTATCCGATGTTATTAAATATTGTAATTAATTCATACAAGAAAATAGGTTGTAGCACGCATGTTGGACGTATAACTGAAACCGTAGAGGCGGAAATGTATGTGGATTGGTTGCGTTTCACTTATAACAACCGCTTAACCTCCATCACAGCCAACGGCATAGCTGCCACTCTTAGCGGCAATGCTTTCACTGCTACGCTGACGAATTCGGAACAAACCGAGTTGCCGCAACTTGCCTTTACAGGTGAAGTATCCGACCAAGCGCAGAAAGTGGAGTGGGCAAACGCCGGAGCAGAAAAGCGTAACGGAGACTATGCAGAACGTACGGCTGCCATCACCAACTATGGTGAGGATGGAAAATCCTCCGCATACACATTGTTGGTTCGTCGTCCTTTGGATACACGTACCCAATTGAAAGCTCTGGTTATGGGTGAGGATACTATTCCTATGCCGGAAGATTCATATACCTTATATATGTCTCCGACGGCACGGGTTATGAAGGATATAACACCCATTCCGCTCACCAGCCTTCAGACCATTGCAACGGTATATAGCGAAACAGATGGTGCTCATTCCACATTGACCATTACTGTGACAGCCGAAAACGGAGATACGAAAACCTATACGGTCAATTTTGTAGTAGAAGTTCCGAATGACCCGACTCTGCAATCCTTGACGGCAGGTAATCAATCGTTGAATGTAACGCTTGATAAGCAGGAAATAACATCTGCAGAGACGATGCCACTCTTGACCTTTGGAAAACGTGACGACGGACAAAAAGTGGTCGTGGAATACGACAAAGTGACAGTAACGGCAGAAGGCGGAGCACAGAAAGTATATACCTTCTCATTCACTCCGCTGCGGCCTGTCACCACGGGTCTATTGAGTGAGATTGAACTGGACCGAAACGTACAGACCGATTTTGGTGGCACAGCGTTTGAGGCCACCAAGCCGATGCCTGAATACACATCTTTTGTCCGTCAGGATGCCATAGACTCAGTGGTTTACATCCAACGTCTGACAGGTATGGAATGGCAGGTGTATGGTACAGAGGATCATGCCTATATTCTCTCTTACCCGGGCACTGCATCTGGCAATACGGCATTGGCGGACATCCTTGTTAATGGCACCTCTTTGGAGGGCTTTGTCCCCACCATTTCCGATTATGTATATGCAACTGACTCTCTGGTGCAATTAGAAATCGTTAAAGCGGAAGCGGAGCAGAGTGTGACGATTCGGCTTGAGCAACAGCAGCACACGGGTGCTCGTCGTGGTCCATCAATGCAGAATGACCTTACTTTCACGATCACAGTCACTGCGCCCAATGGCACAGAGGGAACACCTTATGTAGTGAAGATTCAGGCTGACCAATCAGGCATTGCCACGCTTCGTTCCATCCTGTTGGATGATAAGGAAATACCTAATTTCCGCGCAGACTCGTTCATGTATGACATTGTCTTGCCTACTCCTGTTGTCAAACTAACGGAGCCCGCTCTGCCGACAATAACCTATCAAGTGGGTCAGGAGTCACAGCAAGTCACGGTAACAACCGGTGCACTTGGAGGAACCACCACGTTGGAGGTTCAGCCGGAACGGGGAGTTTCTTCGCAGTACCTGCTGACTGTCTCTGCCGAACCGAGTCACAATGCCGACCTTACGGGTATCATTGTAAACGGCACACCTGTTGAACGCTTTGAGGTGGGAAGGCACTACTATTCTGCCCGTTCGTTGACAGAGCAGATTGAGGTGATTGGAACGGCTGACGATCGCTTCCAACAGCCGATAGCAATTGATATTGATACGATTGATGATAACACGCTCATTTACACCCTGCACGTTGTGGCACAAGACATGACTACTACGCAAGATTATCTGGTGGAGGTTTATGTTGAGTCTCAATCCTCGGATGCCACATTGGCGAATATCCGCCTGGATGGGCAGGAGTTGCGTGTTTATCAAGACTCAATCAATCCCAAACTGGAGTTCGACCCCCAGAATAACCGCTATGAGGTGAATTTACCTGCAGGAACATCTCGTTTGCCGGAGGTGTCGGCAGTCCTGAAAATGGAAGGACAACGGATAGAGTCTGTTTCTTCGGACTCCAATACGGTGTACATTGATGTGGTCGCGAAGGATGGTTTGCACACCAACCGTTACACTCTTGACTTTATTGTTCCTCTGTCGCGTAATGTTGGTTTGGGTATGATTTCAGTGAACAACAGGGATATTGAAGGCTTTTCTGCGGACACAATCTTCTATTCTGTCATTTTGCCGAAGGGAGAGAGTATCCCTGCAAAGATTGTTGGCACGCCCGCTGATGATGCCCAGACAATAGCACCGGTGGAGTGGGATGGTAATATTGCCACCTTGCGTGTCACGGCAGAGGATACCACTGCGGCACGTACCTATGTCATCCTTTGCAAAGAGACACCGGATTCTGTTAATACGTTGGAGATGTTGTATCTGGATGATGATACACTGACTTATGTCAGCGGTCACGATACATTACCCTTCTCTTCGGATCGCTTCAACTATTTCATTGAACTGCCTGTTGGTACCACTGATTATCCTGTTCTTAGTGGTTACGAGAACATAAGCGGGTGGCCTAAAGGTGTTGTTGATACCATCCGTAATGACAAGCAGCAACAGGTGTTGGGTATTACGGTAACGCCAGAAAGCGGACCGAGCAACCGCTATAACATCATTTTTGAGATTAAGAAGTCTGACCTTTGCACACTGAAGAATCTGTTTGTGAACAACGAGGCTCTAACAGGCTTCCGTGATACGGTGTTTGAATATTCTTACGAACTTTCTGCAGGGCAAACGGAGATGCCCGATATCATACCGGTCAAGGCGGATGAATATCAAACCGTTTCTACACGTATTGTCACCGACTCCATTGCCACAAAGTC
This sequence comes from uncultured Bacteroidales bacterium, assembly GCA_902780495.1. Classification (GTDB taxonomy): domain Bacteria; phylum Bacteroidota; class Bacteroidia; order Bacteroidales; family Paludibacteraceae; genus Colicola. Next base: position 17,200 of record CACZFM010000022.1, on the reverse strand, counting down.
GCTGAACAAGAAAGTGGAAATCACAGTGACTGCCCAAAACGGCAATAGCCATGTCTATACAATTCACTTCCCTGTAGCCCTTTCGTCGAATACCCAACTCTCTATGATATGGAATAATGGTTATCCCGTTTCCACATTTGTGAAGGAGTTGCCGGAGTGTTCCATTGAGGTTCCGTATGACGAGTCGGGCGCACATTTAATGCCGGCGATTACAGTCAGCAAGGCGGAAGATGCACAAAATGTAGATATCGTGCAGTATGGCGATTCGCTGATGCTTATCCGTGTGTTGGCGGAGAATGGTGTGGATATGGGCGAATATCGTGTCAATATTACTTATGGGCGTTCGCCGAATGCCTTGCTTGATGGTATCACAATAGATGGAGAATCCTTGTCTTCGTTCCGACCTGAACAGACTGAGTATGAACTGCGATTCTTCTACACCGAACCTGTTCCGCAAGTGCGTTGGTTAAAATCTGACCCGCAGCAGACGCTTTTGGTCAACAGAAACGATATGACCATTGATGGATTCCGTGTGTCGCAGTTCACATGCGATGTCACTGCTCCGGATGAAACGAATGTGGCATCTTATACTGTTACGCTCAAATTCAACAAGACGGAGGTGGATACAATGGCTGTGTCTTCACGCCTTGCTTCGCTCTCGTTGTTCGGTGAGCCTGTTGATGTGGCGCATGGGTTTGATTATGATTTCCGTCCGGATACCTTGCATTACACCTTCCGTCCGTATGCCATAGGTTCTACCAATGAGGTGCTCTTCTCGGCAGAGGATCTCACATACACTACGATTGACCCGTTGGCCACCATCGATGTGCGTGTGCAGAATAGGGAGGTTATGACGGATACCTTTGCTGTGGAGACTGACGGTACGGTTATTTATCGGCAAGTGGCACGTTCCATCGTCTTGACCGTTTCCGACCGAAACGGGCAGAATCCGACTTCGTATGTAATCAGTCAATCTATCGAATTGTCTCGCGATAGTGCAGTTACGGAAGTTTATTTCGCAGGGGTAGGCTTTATGGACTATGACCCGCTTACGCACGAATATGTGAAGATGATTAAGGAAGGTACCAGTGCACCGGGAGTGACCTGTGTCACCGGCGATAGTCGTGCCGTTTGCAGTATCAAATATGAAGAGCAAACCACGGAGACGGGTGTAGAGAAGGTTTGGATTATTGTCTGCCAGAGCGAGTATGCATCCATCTACGAGCCTACTAATGTCGAACTGAGAAACATCTATACCTTCCGTTTCTGCGTGTCGGAAATTAACGAGGCTGATGCACCGCACGAGGGAGATGTTTTGTTGAAGCCCATACCGCATTCCACACAGGTTCTGTTGGCTTCGCTCCGTAGTAATGTACAGGTGGGCTTCTACGATCAGGATGGTCGCATCCTTCAGTATCGGACCTTGCTTGCTTGTGATCCGAGTAATGCCATTTACACCACAGATGGATATGGAAATACCTTCTTCTCGGACGTACTGGATATATCCAAGTGTTCCATTCTTACTCTCGAGCCCAATCGAGTGTACTTCTACGTATTCCTTGAGAATGGTAAGAAGAAGATTCGTTCGGGTAAGATATGCATCCGACAGTAGTAATCTTGAATTCGTATAATCCGTTTATTCTATAATGAGTATGAAAAAGATTCTGTATATATTGCCTCTTCTCTTCCTTTTGGTTTCTTGCCAGGAAAACCCTGATTATGGTGCGGAGGCAGATCCTATGGTTGCAATAGAGGAGGATAGTTTGACTATCCTTGTTGGCAATACCCGCAAACTGACCCTTTCTGTCCGTATTTCCGGTGTGCAGTGGAATGCTTCGGATTCTACCGTCGCATGGGCGAACTATCAGGGACGTGTCACGGCGGAATCCGTAGGGGAGTCTGTTATTTATGCAGAGCGGGGCGCACATCGTGATTCGTGTGTAGTGACAGTGGTCGAGGAATAGACCGCATTTGTCCGTATAATTTTGTACTAAGGCCGTAAATTCTGCCATTTTGGCAGTGTTTGCGGCTTTGGTATGTTCTTTGTAATGGCATAAGTGAAGTTTTGAAATGTCTAATCTAAAATACTATAACTATGAGCAACACAAAAGCAGAGAATTTGCAAAAGTTTGCCATTAATTTGTGCGAACGGGCGAAAGAGGGAAAACTGGATCCCGTGATTGGTCGTGACGATGAAATCCGGCGTGTATTACAGATTCTTTCTCGCCGTACGAAAAACAATCCCGTCCTTATTGGTGAGCCGGGTGTCGGTAAGACTGCCATTGTAGAGGGGCTGGCCCATCGTATCGTTCGGGGTGATGTACCTGAGAATCTGAAGCGGAAACAACTCTACTCACTGGATATGGGGGCATTGATAGCGGGTGCCAAATATCAGGGCGAGTTTGAGGAACGGCTCAAAGGGGTAATCACGGATGTTACCCAGTCTGATGGCGAAATTATCCTTTTCATTGATGAAATTCATACGTTGGTAGGTGCTGGCAAAACGTCAGGGGCAATGGATGCTGCCAATATCCTGAAACCGGCATTGGCCCGTGGAGAACTGCGCGCCATTGGTGCCACCACCTTGGATGAGTACCAGAAGTATTTTGAGACCGATAAGGCATTGGAGCGTCGTTTCCAAAAAGTGATGGTGGATGAGCCTGATGAGGCGGCTACGATCTCTATCTTGCGGGGCTTGAAAGAGAAGTATGAGACGCATCACCGCGTACGTATTAAGGATGATGCCATTATTTCGGCTGTCACTCTTTCGGCTCGTTATATCACCGATCGTTTCTTGCCCGATAAGGCCATTGACCTTGTGGATGAAGCGGCTGCCAAATTGCGTCTGGAGGTGGATTCTAAACCGGAAGAGTTGGATAACTTGGACCGTCAGATTAAGCAATTGGAGATTGAGCGCGAGGCGATTAAGCGTGAGAAGAACGAAGCCAAACTGGCTGCCATCAAGGAGCAGTTATCAACCCTCGTCAGTCAGCGTGAGAAACTCAATGCCCAATGGGATAAGGAAAAAGGCTATGTGGCCACCATCCAAAACGAGAAAGCCCGCATAGAATCCCTCAAACACGATGCCGAAGTGGCAGAGCGTGAGGGTAACTATGGCAAAGTGGCGGAGATTCGTTATTCCACCATCCCGGCTGCGGAGGCGAATATCCATGCCGCACAGGAAGCCCTGAATAATGTCGGGGGCAATACGCTTATAAAAGAAGAGGTGGATAGCGATGATATTGCCGAGATTGTGGCTCGTTGGACGGGCATACCGGTGAATAAAATGCTGCAGTCCGAGCGTGATAAACTCCTGCATCTTGAGGAGGAATTGCACAAACGGGTCATCGGGCAGGATGAGGCCATCAAGGCGGTATCCGATGCCATCCGTCGTTCGCGTGCAGGTTTGCAGGATCCCAAACGTCCGATTGGCAGTTTTATCTTCCTGGGCACCACGGGTGTTGGTAAAACGGAACTTGCGAAGGCGTTGGCGGATTATCTCTTCGATGATGAAAATATGCTGACACGTATAGATATGTCCGAGTATCAGGAGAAGTTCTCCGCCACACGTCTTATCGGGGCGCCTCCGGGATATGTGGGGTATGACGAAGGTGGCCAACTCACCGAAGCCATTCGCCGTAAACCCTATAGTGTAGTTCTCTTTGATGAGATGGAAAAGGCGCATCCGGATGTCTTCAATGTCTTGTTGCAGTTGTTGGATGATGGACGCCTTACCGATAACAAAGGGCGTACGGTCAATTTCAAGAACACCTTGATTATCCTTACCTCCAACCTCTCGGAAGAGCAGCTTCGTGCCTCGGTACGCCCTGAGTTCCTCAATCGTATTGACGACATTATCCACTTCTCTGACCTTACGGAAGAGAATATCACGGAGGTGGTTCGCTTGCAGATTGGACGTGTCCACAAAATGTTGTTAGACAATGGTATCGAACTTCGTGTCACGGACGATGCCATCCGGTATATCGCACACGAAGGCTATGACCCGCAGTACGGCGCACGTCCTGTCAAGCGCGCAATGCAACGGCTGGTTCTCAATGAGTTGAGTCGTGAGATTATCGCAGGGCATGTGGATGCCAAGAGACCCGTGGTGGTATCGTTCAAGGATGGTTCGCTCCGCTTTGACAATTGACCCGCCATCCGGCATTAAAAAAAGTTCCTGCCCGTAAGTGGGTGGGAACTTTTTCGTTTCTCGAAGTGAGATGTTCTTACTTCTTTGCTTTTTCCACAATGGCCTTGAAGGCGGCAGGCTGGTTCATTGCGAGGTCTGCGAGGACTTTGCGGTTGATTTCGATACCTGCTTTCTTCAGTGCACCCATCAATTGGCTGTAGCTCAATCCTTCCAGACGGGCGGCAGCGTTGATACGTTGAATCCAAAGAGCACGGAATGTGCGCTTTTTGTTCTTACGATCGCGATAAGCGTACTGGAGACCTTTCTCCCATGTGTTTTTGGCGACTGTCCAAACATTAGCACGGCCACCAAAGTTACCTCTCGTGAGGCTCAGAATCTTCTTGCGGCGGGCGCGAGAAGCTACGTGATTTACTGATCTTGGCATAGTTCTGTAAATTTTTGGTGGTTAATACTTAGCGAAGCAGCAGCATTTCGCGCAAGCTACGCATGTTAGAATGATCGACCATAGCGACATGGGTCAAGTTGCGTTTTTGCTTCTTGGTCTTCTTGGTCAAAATGTGACTGTGGTAAGCGTGTTTACGCTTTACCTTACCGGTTCCGGTAAGAGTGAATCTTTTTTTAGCACCGGAATTAGTTTTTACCTTTGGCATTTTGTTTGTTGTTTTTAGTTAGTATTGTTGTTTTAGGTCGCCGGTAGCCTTAGGACCGCTCGACCATTTCTTTTCCTTATTTCTTGGGAGTCAGCATCACTATCATGCGTTTCCCTTCCAGTTTGGGCATTGCTTCGGGCTTGCCTACTTCCGACAGGTCGTTGCAGAAGCGTGCCAACAATAACTCGCCTTGTTCCTTGAACAGAATGCTTCGGCCGCGGAAGAACACGTAGGCTTTCACTTTGTTGCCATCTTTCAGAAAACCCTCTGCGTGTTTCAACTTGAAGTTGTAGTCATGGTCATCCGTTTGTGGCCCGAAACGTATCTCCTTGATTTCTATCTTCTTGGAGTTCTGTTTCTGTTCCTTTTCTTTGCGCTTTTTCTGATAGAGGAACTTCTGGTAGTCTAAAATCCTGCATACGGGCGGAACGGCACTTGCGGATATCTCCACCAAATCCAGATTCTGGTCATCGGCCATGCGCATTGCCACCTCGAACGGATAGATTCCTTGCTCTACATTGTCGCCCACAAGGCGAACTTCTTTCACGCCGTGTATCTTGTCATTGATACGGTTCGGCATCTCTTTCTCAACGCGGCCCCGACGTTGGGGACCATTGGGTAAATTTGCTATAGTTTTGTCCTCCTATTTAGAAAAATCGTGCAAAGGTACAACTTATTTTTGATACTGCAAACTTTTTTGGCGAAAAAATCACTTTTTCTTTCATATTATTTGCACGTATGCAAAAAATACACTATCTTTGCACCGAATTTGGCGTAACGAAGAAACTTTTACAATCATACAAACAACAATCGGGGGATAAACCCCATAAACTCAAAAAACTCAACAATCATGAAACTGAAAAAGATTTTTTCTTTCTTGCTGCTCGTGGCTGCTTTTGCAATGGTAGCGTGTGAAAACGAAACGCCGACCCCGAAGGGACCGGGAAATGGTGGTGGAAATGGTGGTGAACAACCTCTGGGTGATGTCCTCACTGTGGCGCAGGCTATTGCCAATCAAGACCTTGCTGATGCCAAAATGGTGAAAGGTTATGTAGTAGGTTGGTACAGCAGCCACAAGAATGACAAGAAAGTTGTCTTCTCGGCTGAAGGTACGGCTGACACCACGGTTATCGTTTCCAACATTGTCATTGCCGATGATGCTGCTTGCACCGACCAAGCAAAGTGCCTCTGTGTGCAACTCCCGCAGGGTAGAGCACGCACCATTTGCAACTTGAAAGACAATCCTGACAACCTCGGTAAAGAAATCAAGGTAAAAGGTCTTCTTCAGAAATACAATACAATGGCTGGCTTGAAAGAGATCACTTTCGCCGAAGTCAACGGTAAGTCCACCGAAGTGAATGTTGAGACAGCTGGTGATGGGTCCGAAGACAATCCTTACACCGTCGCTGATGTCATCGCGCTCGGAAACGCTAAGACCGGAAACTATTATGTCAAAGGTTTTATCGTTGGCGATGTTAAAGCCAATGCTCAGAAACTCGAAGGAAATATCGAACTCGCTAATTTCACCAGCAATACCAATATCATAATCGCTGCCACTGCTGACGAAACGGACGTCGCTAATATGCTACCTGTTCAGCTGCCTGCAGGGGAAGTACGTGACGGGCTGAACTTGCTGGGTAATCCTACAAATGCCGGACAAGAAGTTGTTCTCTATGGCTCACTGGAGGCATATTTTGGAACTACCGGCGTGAAGAGTGTAACAAAAGCCAAGATAGGTGACTTGGTATTGCCGAAACCGCCTGTTGTTTACGAAGATGCGTTGCTCCAGGAAGACCTGCTCACCAGAGAAAGTTTCAACAGATTTACCGTTGTGAATGTCAAGGGTGACAGCACATGGGTATTTAGTTTCCAGGTGAAGAACAATGTAACTACGGTGTATGGTGCCAAGATGTCGGGATACAGCGACAAGGATAGTAAGACCTATGAAAACGAAGACTGGCTCATCTCGCCTGCGTTCGATGCATCCAATGGCGCATGTCTCACTTTTGACCACGCTCGTGGACCGAAAGCCTCTATGGGTATTAGTACCGATAACTACACCGTTTGGGTGTCCAACGACTTTGAGGGTGATGTGACCACCGCCAATTGGACACAAATAGTTATTCCTAAGCACGGAACAACGGCATGGGGATATGTGAATTCCGGTGAGATGCTTGTTCCGCAGGAGAACTGCAAGCCTAACTGCCGCATCGCTTGGAAGTATGTCTGCAACGCCACCGAGTCTGCATCTTGGGAAATGAAGAATGTAGTGGTTCGCGTACCCGAAGAGCAGGGTGAAGGCGAAGGCAATGGAGAAGGCGAAGGTAACGGCGAAGGTGAAGGCAACGGCCAAGGTGCTGAATAAACCTTGTCTCTCTGAACGAATGATAAGTGCAATGGCTTCCCTCTTTGGGAGGCCATTGTTTTTCCGCACAATTTCCGAGCTAAACACGAAAACGACACGTAAACGACCAAGACCTCCGTCATGAGGGAAAGCCATCATCTTTATCCCCTCCCAAACCGAAAATCTGTACGAAAAATGCATTTTTATTTGCACATGTCAAAAAAAAGCAGTACCTTTGCGCGGTTTTTGAGCCTCTGTGTGCCCGAAAGTACCGAAAAAACAGAAAGAAACATAAAATAAATAATACTATGGCAACTTTACAACGTATTCGTAATCATGGCGTTACCCTATTGGTTGTGGTAGGTCTCGCTATGTTGGCATTTATCCTGGGTGACTTCCTTAACTCAGGTAGTTCGTTCTTCAACCGCAGTCGGGAGTATATCGGCGAGGTAGCCGGACATAAAATTCATTACACCGACTATGAGGCGGCGAAAGACCAACTCACCGAAGTGTATAAGATTGAGAGCGGACGCTCCGATTTTGACGAGGACCTCACCGCACAAATCCGCAATCAGGTATGGAACATGATGTTGGGTGACTATTCCTTGCGCGCACAGGCGAAAGAAATAGGTATGGATGTTACCCCTGCCGAACTCAGTGACCTCTGCATCGGTCAGAATCCTCACCAGCTTATCCGCCAGCGCCGTGCTTTTGCCGACGAGAACGGTAACTTCAGCCGTGAGGCACTTATTCGTTTCCATAGCCAGGTATTCGGCGCTTCGGAGGATATCGACCCGCAGCAGGCGGCTTCCTTGCAGCAGGCACAGACCTATTGGCTTTACTGGGAGAATGCAGTGCGTCTCACCCAATTGCAAGACAAATACACGAACCTGCTTCGTAGCCTGTTGGTAGCCAACAAACTGGATGCCAAATATGCGTTCGATGCACGCGAAACACGTCTGGATGCACAGTATGTGATGCAGCCCTATTCGGCTGTTGCTGATTCGCTCGTGAAAGTGAACAAACGCGACATCAAGGCTATCTACAACGAACTCAAACCCCTCTTCAAACAGAAACCCTCTCGCTCGATTGAGTATGTCACCTTTGCTATCGTACCTTCCGAGGACGATTTCAAGGCTACGGAGGAACTGATGAATAGCCTGAAGGACGAATTTGCCACCACCGATGATATCGCGCTTGTGGTGAACACCAATTCCGACTTCACCTACGACGGACGTAACTATTCCGAAGAGACGGTGCCCGAACAGTATAAGGAGTTCGCTTTCGGAAAGGGCGCACACAAGAATGCCGTTACCGACATCACCTTTGAGGACGACACCTACCGCATGGCACGCCTTGTGGACTGCGGCTATTCGTTGCCCGACTCTGTACAACTCAAGCTCATCGCTGTCGAAGAAGGACAGGAAGACCGCGAACTCGGTTGGTTCACCGAGGATATGCTCCAGAAGCAGATTGCCGAACCCGCTTTTGCAGGGCGCAAGGGCACACGTTTCACGGTGGCTGCAGGGCTCGGAGAGCAGACTTTCGAAGTGATGGATATCGCCAAAGCCACGCCGAAAGTGAAATTGGCGGTCCTCGAACGCAAAGTCACACCGTCCAGCAAGACGTATTCTGTGCTCTATAATCAGGCAAAGCAGTTTGTCGTGAACAACAACACCGAAGACCTCTTCCGTGGCGCTGTCGCAGAGAGCAACATGACGCTTTATCCCGCATACAATCTGGATAAGAACGCTGACAAAGTGGCACAGCTTAAGGCCAGCCGTCCTATCGTACGTTGGGCCTATGAGGCAAAGGAAGGACAAATCTCCGATGTCTTCGAGTGTGGCGACCAGTTCGTTGTGGCGCTCCTCAGCAATGTCAGCGAAGGCGAATATCGTTCGTTGGCAGAAGTGGAAGGCGAGTTGCAGGGACGTGCACTCAACCGCAAGAAAGCCGAACTCATCCGTAAGGAACTCAAAGGCATCGCTTCCTTGGATGAGGCTGCACAGAAGTTGAATACCACCGTGCAGACGGCGGAGGGGGTTACCCTTTCCGGCTATGCCTTTGGCAATGCGGGCGTTGAGCCTGCTGTTATCGGTACGGCTTTTGCCACCGAAGCAGGGCAGCTCAGTCAGCCTGTAGACGGAAATACCGGTGTCTTTGTTCTCGTTCCCGGACAGAAAAACGTATCGGAGAACACGTTCAACGAAGAAACGGAGAAATCGCAACTTGCTTCCCGTTACGCCTATCTGCCCTACCAGATTATCAACGCCATTGAGGAAAAAGCCAATGTCGTTGACAATCGTTCCAATTTCCAATAAGAAACCAACCCTTTGAATTGAAATACTATGGCAAAGTACATTTGTGAGGTATGCGGGTATGAGTATGATCCCGCAGTAGGCGATCCGGATAACGGTATCGCAGCCGGCACGGCTTTTGAGGACCTTCCAGCGGATTGGGTTTGCCCCCTCTGCGGTGTGGGAAAAGACGAATTCAAAAAAGCATAAGTAGTAGAAAAAGAGCGAACTTCGGTTCGCTCTTTTTTGTTTAGGATGGGTATTTGCTTCTTCCGTTGTGGGACAACAGAAGAAACTTGTCCCTAAATCAGAAATTATATTTCGTCATCAGTTGCAGACGATGGTTGGTGACCCAATGAAGATCATTCTCTGCCAGTCCGTTTTTCAGGCTGATACTTTGGCTGTCACCGTATTGCACCGAGGTTATCTCATATTCCAAACCAAGCTGGAACTTTCCGATACTCCACAACAATGCCGGAGACAAGCGCCACATCTGCCGTATGTTGGTAAAACTATTCTTGCTGAACCAATATCCTTTTGCTTTGCCGTTCTCGCCGCAAAGAGCCTCTTTCGTGCCGAAATTGTACACATAGCCGCCAAAGAGAATACCTTGCAACTTGTGAATACCCTTCACCTCGCCGCCATAGACCATGCTTATCCATGATGATGAATTGCGCGTCGGTGTATATTCCCATGACCCGTCGGCATTGACAGCCTTCACGCCATAACCGCCGTTCAGGTTCATGTGTTCACCGGCCTCTGCGAATACACTTTTGGCTTTCAGCGAGAACCCTTGGTGTTTGTATTGCAGATAAAGGAAAGGAGACACCGTTGTCAGACGGTCGTTCACATTCACCTTGATGGGCTTTTCGTCTGGACCGAGAATAGGATTTCCTTCTGCATCCAATGGTTCACCGCTACGCCGCGGACTGATACTCAGCACGTCTGCGCCTGCACGCAGCAATACACCGCTTTCGTGGTGAAACGAGAGACCGATATATGCCTCCGGCGTGCAACCGTATTTGATGTAATTGGCCGATGGGCCGTCCGGTCCTGCCGATGTGTATTGCATTTGCCAGATAGCGGCACCGGTCAGGGTGAAGAGATTGCCCAGCCGTGCATCCAATTTCACTTGCGGTGTACGCGAGAAGGGACCGAAAGGTGCCCCTGCATTCAGCGACAAGGCATCGCACAGGTCGGCGGCCATAGGATGCCATGCCTGACCCATCAAAAGGCTTACGCGTGCCTGTTGCTTGCCGCCCGCCATAGGAAGGCTGTCCCATGCCAGGGTCATAAACGCTTGGCGCAAACGCAATTGGGCCACACCTGTCGAACCCGACAGACCGGCATAGAAATCTGCCTCCACCTTTCCTTCAAACAGTGTCCTGCCTACCTGATAACCTTTGATATCCAATCCTACGCGGGTAGTCAGTGCCAGGAAACGGAACGAGGAACGGGCATTGAGGTCTTCACGCTTGACACCCGAGACGGAAGTCCCTTCGACCGTCTGGTTCCATGCGTTGTCTTTGGGCAGATAGTAAAACAAATCGCCCGTGCCGGAAACGCTTTCACGGGTGTCGAACGTGAAGTAATTGCGGATAAATCCGTAAGGTTTGTAATGTGCCTTCAAATGCTGCTTCACGGCTTCGCGCTTTTGTGCTTTGTCGGTTTTGTCTTGTGCGGCAAAGGCACTGCTGCAGGCGGTGACCGCTGCAAGCATCCATAAAAAAACAATCTTTCTCATATCTTGTTTTGTATCTATGTTTCTAAAAACAGGGAGCAGAACCACTCATTTCTGCTCCCTTGCATAACACATAAAATCAATTGGCAGAAGAATTCGGTGTGTTATGTCTCTTTTTAGAATGGGAATAGCAGCAGCACGGCATACGAAATAGCGATACCGAGCAAACCGACTATCAGTCCCACTTTGGTCATATCGTGTGTTTTTATCAATCCTGTTGAACTGGCAATCGCATTCGGCGGGGTAGAGATGGGGAACAGCATGGCGAACGAAGTGGAAGCGGCCACGCACACAAGCAACGTGGTCACACCGCCGAATGCTGCAAGGTTCTCACTCATCGCACTGCCAACAACGGCCAGAATGGGGACAAGCAGGTTGGCTGCGGAAGAGTTGGCAATGAAGTTCGACAACAGCCATCCCAGCAAGCCTGCAATAATCAATACTGCCACTGCCGACCAGGAGGCAAACGGAATAGCCTCTACCAGTGTGGCGGCCAACCCTGTCTTGTTCAGTGTCGTACCCAAGGCAAAGCCACCGGCCACCATCCATAGTACATGCCAGTCAATGGCGGCAAAGTCTTCACGCTTAAAGATACCCACAAGGGAGAAGATGGCAAAAGGAATGAGTGCCACCACATTTGAGTTCAGGTGGGTCAGTTCGCCGGTCATCCACAGCAGAATGGTGCCGATGAACGTAATGGTAACAATCCAGAATTTCCAGTCTTTTTTCGTCTCACCGTCAATAACGATGTCAATGCTTTTGGCTTTAAAGGGGAACAGGAACATCAGCAGCCACCATGAGAAAATAATCATCAGCGCTACTACAGGCACCATGCGCAGCATCCAGCTGCCAAACCCGATTTCGATACCGTCGGCAGCCAACTGTCCGATAGCGATGGCATTAGGAGGAGTTCCGATAGGCGTTCCCAGACCGCCGATATTGGCAGCAATAGGAATAGCCATTGACAGGCTGATGCGCCCTCCACCGTTCTCTGGAAGGGTCTTTAGTACGGGTGCCAGAAACGCCAGCATCATAGCCGCTGTGGCGGTGTTGGACATAAACATGGACATGACACTGATTAGAATCAGGAAGCCCAATAGAACATTACGCGGTTTGTTGCCGAACGGCTTGAGCAGGATACGTGCCAAATAGATATCCAGTCCCACTTTGCCGGCTGCAATAGCCAGAACGAATCCGCCTAAGAAGAGCATGATGATCGGGTCTGCAAACGCCGCCATCAGTTCTTTGTAGTTCACCAGACTGCCCATCTCTTCGTGGGCGAAACCTTTGTTGGAGACGGTCAAAAGCAGGAGCACGATTGTGCTGACGGAGGTGGCCCAAGCGGGAATGATTTCGAACATCCACATCAACGCAGCGTAGCAGAAGATGGCAATGGTGCGTTGTTGAACCACGGTCAGGCCGTCAATGCCGAAAAACGAGGTCGGCACGAACCACAAAAACAGCACTACCAGAGCTGTCAGAGGGGCCAAGACATGCAATTTTACATCAAATTTTTTCATTGTTTTTTATTTTTAATACATACGAACATAAAAAATATCTTCTCTCTGTTGGTTTGAGAAAAGATAACTGCACGCAGCCACACACATGTGGCAGAGGGTTTTGCCCCCTATTGATACAATCTCAGTCATCCTTCCTCGAGGATTTTTGTCCGAGCATTTGTATGCGGCAGGTCTTCTGACTTACTCCTCGTCCCGACGTCTTCCCACCGTTCTTTGGCAGTGACATGGTATCCGGCCGTTGACGTGCGCTTGTTAATGCGCAGTGTCACAAGAGTTTACAGCAACGGGATTGTCCAGGATTTGCACCTGATTCCCTTTTAATTCCGCTTTCGCGGAAACCGTCATACACCGTATTCTTTCAAAATCGGCTGCAAAGGTACTGCTTTTTTTTCGAATATGCAAGTTTTTTTTGCAAAAAAGAGCATGGCGGCGTGCCATGCCCCTTTTTTTTCAATACATCAAAGATCACATTTGCGGAGCTTTACGCGCCTTGCTGTGCATCGTATGCTGCCAACTCCTGTTGGAACAGCCACTGACGGAATGTGCCCGCATAGCCGGAAGCGTGGTACGCTATCAAATCCTGCTCACGCGTAGGACCGTTGATACGCTGACGGACGGCAGCCGCTACGGTCTTGAACCGCAACTGTTGTGCCAACTCTTTGGCGGTGTACGGATAGTTTTCGAGGTTACGCTTGCCGCGGATTTGGGTGAAGTTCCGTTTGGAAGCCTCACGGTGACAATACGTTACGCGCGTCTTGGCGCTCAACTTGCCCGAAATATGGTCTATCGGGTCCAGAAATTTCACGTTACTCATGTTGTTTAAGGTTTAATGTTTAATGTTTAAAGGTTTAGGTTTAGCTCAACGGTCTTGGTTTGAATCACCACGGATGTGTCGCCGCGCGTCACATACTGGCTTTCGTTGGTCACCACGCGCGTCACATTGCAGGATGAGAGTCCTAAGGCAATCGCCAAGCAAGTGAGGAGTGCGGTAACAGCGGTGGCGACGATTTTATAAATCTGCTGCTTTGTCATCATTCACCTCCTTGCTGCTGGTTGAGTTTGGCGTACTCCTGTGCAATCATGTAGTTGCGCAGATAGCTGTACTTGTTTTGCTTTTCGAATGCCTCTGCGTAGTCGTTTTTCTGCTCTGTGGTGAGTGCTTTGACCGCAGCGACAGCGGCTTGGAACTTGGTTCTCGTTTCGCGTTCGGCTTGGGAGTAAGGCTTTTTTGCCAAGTCACGTGGGTTGCAGATTTTGCCGGTGCAGAGTGTTTTTTTTCGTTTCTGGAAGTAAGTGTCGGAGTGCATACAGATTTTACCTCTGTAGTGTTCGACCATGTCGATAGGTTTGTAACGTGCCATAGTGTTTAAGTTTAATGTTTGTTGTTTGCTGTGGAGTCCGTCGGGAGTCCGACAAGCGTCCGTGTTTGAGATGTATGTTCTTTCGAAAGACGGTGCAAAGATAATACGAAAGTGTTAAATGTGTTCCTCGAAGAGTGCAAATTTTAGCAAAAAATCGTATTTTTTTTGTTTTTTGGCTTCGTGGAAGAACCATCGGAGGATATTGTACACTTGTTTTGTTGTGATTTGATGTTTCTGTGCGGTTTGTCGTTGGGCTTCGATGGCGGGCAGACCTTGGTCTCGCAAGATGAAGTAGGTGTCCACGACGGATTGGTTTTTGCGTTCCATTAGGTATCGTTTTTGTGAGTTGTATTTTTCGTTGGGTTGGCGCACTAAATAGGGCACATCGTATAAAGGATAAGCGCTCATTGTTTTACCTCCAATCCGAAGATTTCCACATCCTCTTTCGTGTACAATCCCCATCGCCCGTTGTATTTGGCGGTGATGTACTGCACGCCCTTTTCCAAGACATGTCCGTTCCAATTGAAGGGATGAGGGTTGGCGTTATTGATGGCAAAATAGGGATTTTCTTCAATCTCTTCTCCTCTTCCTCTTTTGTCTCGGAGGTGGCTGTAGATTTGTCGTTGCCGTTGGAGGGAAAGGGAGTTCCAGAGGTTTTGGCAGGCATTCTTGCGGTCGGAGAACTGATGAGATGGGTTGAGCAGTTCCCACATATAATCAAACGAAGTTTTCATAATGATTTTTTTAAATTATCTTCTCCTCTTCCCCCCACATCCGATAAGGGAGACCATAGAGGGATATAGAGAGAAGAAGAGAAGAATTTTTTTTCTTTTATTAATTTTCTTTTGGTTCTTTTCTTTTATTAACCTTTCTTTTTTTCGTGCTTTTTCACTCGCCTTTCGCCCTGCCGTGCAATACACCGCGAAGCAATACACCTGCGCGCAGCGCATCACACAGCGGAGCGATAAACAGCATTTTTACCTCAGAAATGCGATGGTAAAGCCATACTTGATGGACTCGCTGTCGGGGTACTTGATGGCCAGTGTTTCGGCCACACCCTTCATCTCCTTGCGTTTGGCCTTGAGCTGCGTGTTCAGGTCGTCATACTGCTTGCTCATCGCCTTGTAGTAGGCAATCTGCGGGTCATCAATCTGGTTGTTCTGTTCCCAGGTGTAGGACTTGGGGCGTTGGATGCGCAGGGTATGGCCTTTGTAGTTGAGCACGCCCGTGAAGTTGTGCATCTCGCGTTTGGTGTTGAACATCTCTTGCAGGGCTTCTGCGGCTTGTGGGCGCAGGCTCTCCACCTGCTCGTTCACTACGCGTGCCTGCTCGGATACGGCACAGAATTGTTCAATGACATCTACTTTTACAAGTGCTTGACTGTTGGTTTCTTGACTTTTGTTTTGGTTGTTGGTTTGCTTTTTTGTTGCCATAATTGTTTTTTGTTTGTGCCCTTGGTTTGTTTTTTGTCCGCAGGCGGGTTAAAAATTATGGCTACCGGTAGCCTTGTTAGCTTGAATTCGAGTGCAAAGGTAGTGCTATTTTTGTTAGCAGGGGTGAACTATAGTTCCTCTTTTTACAAAATTTCTCGTTTTATGCCAAGATATTTGGATATGTTGCGTTTCGTACACAGAAACACATCCGCCGTAACGCGTACAGGGGCACGGAAACAGCGGATGATGGCTTGGTGGTAAACGAGACGGATAATGCCGTCGTGAAGAGTGGTCAGATTGCACGTGAGCGCGAGGAACTGCTTGTCGTTGAGCGTCTTGAGGTGGTCTTTTGCCGCCTCAAGCATAATGGTTTCTAATTCGGTTTGCATGTGTATATTGGGTATTTATACCTTTTATACATGCGAAAAAAGCACCGCTGAAGCGATGCTTTCCCAAAGTCATTCTAAACGCAATGCGTTATCTCACCTCTGTTCCGTGCAAGTTGTAAACTTTTCCGTCGCGACGGATAAACAGTTGACCGTTCATAAGAACTACGCCATTCGGGCATTGCCCATCTTCCGTCTCTTCGACCCCAGTCGGTGTCTGTGCTTCGGGGTTAGACGGAATAATTGGCGGTGTGGGAATGATTTCTTCACCCGCGCCTTTGAGCTCACCTTCATATCCAGTCGTAGCAAAATCGCCGATATAGACATGCAAGGGCGTGCCGTTTGCATCCAGCGTAGAGAGGACGTAATTATATCGCGAAGCGACATTGAGACCGGTCACTTTGAAGGAAAGCGTATAAGGCTGACTGTCATCGGCATTGTCCATTGGTGCTCTTCTACAGGGAGCAGAGAATGTGATGGCTAACAATTGTCCGTGATTGCCGAGTGTCAGTTTGCAGAACACCGCTCCGTCTTTGTAGATATCTATCTGATAGGAGTGTGCGGCACTATCCGTCGGCCACGTAAAGTCGGCTGTTGTCTCTGCGGCGTCCACGGTCACGGTGCGTTGGATCATCGCCGAGTCGGGTACATCCGCCATGCGGAATCGTCCCCAGTAGGCATGTTCGCGATACAGTTTGCGGCTATCAGGAAGTACAGAAAGCCAAGCGGAGTCAGGGATGTCAGCGAGTGTTCCTTCTGATACCATCGGCGGCACAGCTGCCCAAACAGTGATTTTCTTAATGGCGCTATCCCCTTTGAACGCATTATCGCCGATAAGCGTGTTGTTATCAGAGGTGGCAGAAATCTTTCCGGTTGTGAAGGACATCCATTCTTTATCGATAAAGGACAAGTGCTCTGATAAGAGAAATTTTGCCCCGATTCTGTTTGGAACCGGGGCATCTTGATAAATGTTTTACTGCTTTATGTAAGATGACAAGGTTGGCCAGATTATTTTATGATGTTCAGCAGTTTATGTCGGAAGAAGAAAACAAATACCTGCAGGAACTTTTTCCGATTGAGGAAACCACAACCGAAATCATAAAAAAGTACCGCAGCTATATCGCAAGTCCTTTCATCGCGGCGGCATTACCGCTAAAAGATGTAAAAAAGAATGTATTCGAGCGAAAGTACAACAACATCAATTTCAAGCTCACGAGCGACATCAAAGTTCCTTACGGAAAGAACGGCCGTCTCCTTCTCACGATTATGACCACCCACGCAGTCCTCGACAAAGAGGCAAGCCCGGAAAAGCCTGTAA
>CACZFM010000021.1 GCA_902780495.1 uncultured Bacteroidales bacterium | reverse complement strand
TCATTTTCGTTTAATTTGACAACAAAAATAGGCCTTTCCTCCCTATTTATGGAAGCGCAATAATATGCCAACCCATCACGCAGAATCAGACAAGCGACTAAATCATCCCGCATGTCCAAAGATGTCCCCCAATTCCCCAACCTGACATTCCCCTGTATCGTATCTTTGCGCAACATTTCAAATTACCAAGAGCCGCATGCAAAGAATATCGTATGTCTATTTCGTTCAAATTATATTTGAACACGGCTTCCGGGATCCGTCCAAAAAGAAATCGTGAAAAAGCCCGCAATTCACGTGATAGATTTTGCCTCTTTTTCGCATTATATATGGAGGGGTATAGGTAAAACATACCCAAATAAAAAATCGAGATACCGAAAACGGACCGAGCATATATCATGCAGTCCATTAGGAACTGAACAAAACAAGACGAAGTCTTAATCCGTCACAGTTCCATTCTAAAAGGGTTTATGGTCAAAGTTTATTGGCATGTTATTGGTACATGGTCCCATGATGATCGTGTTCTACAAAGCGATTTATTGCAACAATCTTCGGCGCAAAAAGTACCCAATGCCGAAAATTCGGCGCTACTATATAATATAGAAGCGTATCTATAGGGTTCTATCGTCTCATAGCTGTTGGGGACCCCATTGCTCAACGATGCGATCCATGATGGCAAAGACCTCGTCTTTCGTATCAGCACGCAACAAGGCGATACGCGTCTGCTTGAAATCATACAAGCCCTTAAACACCGGCGAAGCGGCAAAATGACGACGACTATGGACGATTCCCTTTCGTTCATCCCCCACCCACTCAATACTCCTCAAGACATGCTCCTTCAAAATATCTACACACCACTGCATTGGACGCGAAGAAATGCCTTTCTTGATATCCTCAAACAGCCAAGGACAACCGAAAGTGGCCCGTCCGATGAGAATAGCATCCACGCCATACCGTTCAAAACACTCTTTTGCCCGTTCCGGCGTAGCGACATCGCCGTTTCCGTTAACAGGGATATGCATCCTCGGATTGGCCTTGACGGCACCAATCAAATCCCAGTTGGCAAGTCCGGAATACATCTGCGCCCTAGTACGTCCATGGATGGAAATTTCCCTTATGCCGCAATCCTGCAAGGCTTCCGCCAAATCGACGATGAAAGGTGTGTCAGATTGGGTGATGGAGGAATGGCGAAGGTCATCATCGTTCCATCCGAGGCGCGTTTTCGCGGTAACCGGCAGATGGACTGCATTGACCACAGCCCGCGTAATATCCAGCATTCGTGGCACATCGCGCAACAACCCTGCCCCTGCGCCTTTGCCCGCCACTTTCTTGACCGGACAACCGAAATTGATGTCAATAAAATCGGGCTTTGCCTGCTCCACAATCTGCGCTGCATCCGCCATTGAGACAGGGTCCTTGCCGTAAATCTGGATAGAGACGGGTCTCTCGGCATCAGAAATCTGCAGTTTGCGCATGGTAGAAGCCACATCGCGCACCAACGCATCAGCATTGACAAACTCAGTATAGACACGGTCCGCCCCAAACCGTTTGCAGAGCAAGCGGAAAGCCGGGTCGGTGACATCCTCCATAGGAGCGAGATATAACGGGCGGTCAAGCATAAAACGAAAACATTATTTGCCCCCGATAGAGGGATACTGAATACGATGATGATGAATAGCTAACAAGCGTTCTTTGAAAGACTGCTTAACACGTTCCAAGTCATGGAAAGAGAGCAATGTCTCCGCCAGTTGTCCGTCCTGAATCTGCAACCCAATCATCTCATCCACCATGTCGGAGATGGATTGTTCGGAATAGTTGTCCATCGAACGGGAGCGCGCTTCTATGGCATCCGCCATCATGAGAATAGCTGCTTCCTTGGTGGACGGTTTGGGTCCCGGATAACGGTAATCGGACGATGTTATCAGGTTCTCCGGTAAAGCACTCTTGCGCAAGCGGTTAATCTCCGAATTATAGAAATAGCGCACCAGCGACGTGCCATGATGGGAACGGATGAAGGTGACAATAATCTCCGGCAGACTGTGTTTTCGGGCGATGGTCTCTCCATCAACGATATGGGAAATGACTGCCTGTGCCGCTTCACGATTGCTCATCTGCAACAAAGGATTGTTTCCCTCCGCCTGATTTTCGGTGTACCATGCGGGATGTACCATTTTCCCGATGTCGTGATACAAAGCTCCGGCGCGGACCAGCAACGCCTTTGCCCCGATACACTTAGCCGCATCGGAAGCCAAAGAACTGACTTGCAGAGAGTGTTGGAACGTACCCGGCGCGACACGCGCAAAATCCTGCATCAAGTCGGAATTGATATTGCTCAGTTCGACCAAAGTAATACTGCTGACCAGGCGGAAAAGCCGTTCGAAGAGGAAAATAAGGCTATACACAACCACCAACAAAATGCCGTTGATAAGGAAATAGCAATACATCCAGCCGTTGACCTGCGAGAAATCACCGGAGACCAGTAACAAAGTCAATGTGTAAACGACACAATACACCAGAGTGACATAGAAAGCAGCAATGGCCAATTGGGAACGGCGCGTAATGTCCTTCAACAAATCCACAGCCACCATGCCTGCCGACAACTGCAAAATAAGGAAGATATAAGGATTAGGCACAGAGAAAGAGACCAACATCACCGTAGTGAGATGGATAACAAACGCCGTACGCGAATCGTAAAAGACCCGCACCAATATAGGTATCCACACAAACGGAACAATATACACCAGTTCCGGCGATGCAAAACGCAGTATGAGCAATGCGGCACCCGCCACCATGCCTATCAAGAGACAGAAGAAAAGAATGGCACGCAACTCCTCCCACAAGGGTTTGCGGAAAATAAAGAGATAGCCCGCCAACAACAGAATGACCAGCGCAATGAGAATGGCATACGCACATTGGATGTACAACAAGCGTTCGCGGTCAAGGCCACGGTCACGATACGCACGCTCCAACGAAGCAAGCACCAGAAAATCCTCATTGGAAATCAGTTCTCCGTGCTCAATAATAGTCTCTCCCGCCATGACAGCCCCCTCAGTGGGAGAAACCGACTCAAGGATATTGCGATAGACACGCTCGGAAGTAAGACTGTCATAGACCAATGTAGGCGTCATTTCGCGTTTCTCGACCAGATATGCCGTTTTGGGCGTATAGACCTTTTCGACAGGAATATCAGTAGAAACATGCCGGCGGTTGACCACCGCGATATGATCATATCCCCCTTGTTTGACTTTTTCCATGTCCTCGGCAGAAATAATAATCATGGAAGAAGCCGTTCCTACCGTCTGAAAACAAGGCGCATAATCCTGCAAGGCCTTTTCCCGTTCCGCCGCCAAGCGTTCGTCGGACTTATAGACAGGGAAATCAAATTCGGCCGTCAGCGTCTTGTAAATCCACATTTTTCCTTCCTCATAATGATATGGGAAGATATGCATCGAAAAAGGCTGCAGCACGATAACAAACAAAGCCACCATCACAAAGGCAGCAATCTTGAGGACAAGCGATGTACGGGAAGTATGTGTCATTAACGCCGTTGTTGAAAAAAGGATTGAACAATCTGCCGACATTCATCAGCCATGATTCCGGAAGTGACCTGACACTTTGGGTGCAAAGCATGAGGCGCAAAAGTCTGATAGCCCCTCTTCGTGTCCTCTGCGGCAAAAACAAGGCGCGCAATCTGTGCCCATCCGATGGCTCCGGCACACATGACACAAGGTTCCATCGTGACATAAAGCGTGGAATCGGTCAGATACTTGCCTCCCAGCGTTTGCGAAGCCGCCGTAATGGCCTGTATCTCAGCATGTGCTGTCACATCCGATAGCGTTTCCGTCAGATTATGCCCGCGCCCGACAATCTGCCCATTGGATACAATAACACAGCCAACAGGTATCTCATTGGCAACCAACGCTTTCTGTGCTTCGGAGAAAGCCAGGGACATATATTTTTCGTCATCCGTCATATCTTGTTCTGTATCCGGAATTGTGATGCCGTTTCAGGGTGCTGCTCAAAGTGATTTCCGATAACAACAATATCTGCTCCGGCGGCAAAAGCGGCATACATCATTTCGGGGGTGCGAATGCCACCACCTACTATTAGGGGAATATCTATTCGCGAGCGAACAGAAGCGATAATACTCGTTGAAACGGGACGCTTTGCCCCGCTGCCTGCTTCGAGATAAACCAATTGTTTTCCAAGCAGTTGCGCCGCGATAGCGGTATCCACTACAGCCTCCCTATCCGTTGCTGCGATGGGCGTAGAACATGAGGCTTTTGCCACACTGCTTTCCGTGCCCCCGTCAATGAGAATATAGCCCATCGGAATAGACTCAATTCCACTCTCTTTCACCCTGCGCGCGACAGCCGTTTGGCGCCCAATCAGCATCTCCGGATTTCGCGATGAAAGAACAGAGAGAAACAAAAGCGCATCCGCCTCGTCCGTAAACTGATCAATCTGTCCGGGGAACAAGACCAATGGTTTGGATGTGATGCCTCGCAAAGTCCGAACGAGTTCGCCGGTGCCGTTGCCCGTACTGCTTCCCAAAAACAACAAATCCGCGACATCCGCCAACAAGGGCAAAGTCTCCGGCTTCACCTTTTCAGGGTCAAGCAGAACGGCAAGCAGTTTGCGCTTCTCTGCACGGGATTGCTGTATGAAAGAAAGCAGAGACATATCAGTCGGTTTGTACAATTTCACCATTCGGTTTCACCCAACGGAAGGACTCAATCAGCGTAATCATATCCTCACGGATGAATTGTGCGACAGGCTGAATGCTATCCTGATTGGGGATGTTGTTAAAATAAAGCGAACCACGGAAGAAATGCCGCGTGGAATCGGTGAGAAAAAACTGCATCACAGATGCCGTATTCCCCTGCAAATCAAATGAAAGGCCAAACACTCTGTGCTCGGGATCGGCATACTCGCGTTCGGGGATGGCAGAGGCCTTAACGGCATGGGAATAGACAAACTCCTGGGCATCATCGCTCAAGAGATAAAGATTGTTTTCCACCGGTTTGTAACTGCAATGCACCACAGCGTTCCACTTCGGATAAACGATGTCAATCCAGAAGTTATCCCCCGGACTTTTCACTGGGCGCACTTCGGCTTCGGAAGACAGCAAAAATGTGTATGGAAACGGCATTCCGGACACCGCTGGAGAACCGCTGGAGAACCGCTGGAAAGAGACATAATTATGCGGAGGTAACTCGATTCTATAGTAACCGTATTCTTTGGGTACAGGCGGCTTGCCACAAGCAGCGCACAAACACACCACCAGCAGACAAATCCAACTATGTTTTACATACTTCCGCATCATTCTATTAAAAAAATCGCGCAAAGATACTACTTTTCGATGGGATAAACAAAGAAATGACCAAAAATTCAAAAAAAATTCACGCGCGCTTGCGTATATAAAAAAAAAGTTGTATCTTTGCAGGCTCATTGTAAAATGCGCCCGGAAAAAGAGAAATAATCATCCATTAAAACAAGATAATGTTATGGAAAACACATGCAACAAGAACTACTGCGTCATAATGGCAGGCGGCATAGGAAGCCGCTTTTGGCCGTTCAGCAGAAACAACCGTCCCAAACAGTTTTTGGACTTCTTCGGTACCGGTCATTCCCTGATACAGATGACAGTGGACCGTTTCCGTCCGATTGTGCCGATTGAAAACATGCTGATTGTAACCAATGTGGCATACAAACAGATGATTCTGGAGCAAATACCCGATATGAATCCGAAGCAAATACTCTGCGAGCCGGCCCGGCGTAACACAGCTCCTTGCATTGCATACGCAGTGGCTCATATCAAACATCTGGTAAAGAAACGTGCAGGCAAACAAGGTGAAGTGGCAGACTGGGAAGATGACAGCATGAATGCCAACATCATCGTTGCTCCGTCCGACCATCTTATTCTGCAAGAACAGAAATTTCAAGAGACCATTCGCACGGGTTTGGACTTCATCAGCAAAAACGACACTTTGCTGACATTAGGCATGACCCCTACCCGTCCGGAAACAGGCTACGGCTACATTCAGAAATCCAGCAATACGGTGGCAAAAGACCTGTACGAGGTGAAGACCTTTACCGAGAAACCCAATCTGGAACTGGCTCAAGTATTCCTGAAGACAGGAGAATTTTTATGGAACTCCGGTATTTTCTTATGGAATCTGCGTACCATCCGTCGCGAGATGCGTGAACATCTTCCCGAAGTGGCACAGAAATTCCTTGCCGGCGAACATACCATCGGTACCCCCGAAGAAGAAGCATACATTGCAGAAATGTTCCCCACATGTCCTAACATCAGTATCGACTACGGCATCATGGAAAAAGCCGATTCAGTGCATGTTCTTCAAGCCGATTTCGGTTGGAGCGACCTTGGAACATGGGGTTCGCTGTATGATTTGAGCCAAAAGGATGAGAAACAGAACGCCACCTTCAAATGCGATGCGATGTACTATGACAGTGAAGGCAATGCCGTTGCACTGCCGGAAGGTCATCTAGCTGTGCTTCGCGGCGTGAAAAACATGATTGTGGTAGAATCAAACAACGTGCTGCTGATTTGCCCGCGTTCGGAGGAACAACAAATCCGCCAAATCGTAATGGACGTAGAGGTTAAACATCAGGACAAATACATCTAAATCACCCTTGCCGTGAGTTATCTGAATTTTGACAAAGCCCTATTGGTAAACCTGGAACGCAGTCTCAAGAAAGAAGTGCTGCTGACCAATCGCGCCGGCACCTACTCGGCTTCCACGCTCGTAGGATGCAACACCCGCAAATATCATGGTCTGCTGGTAATGCCTCTCCCCGAAGTGGGTGACAGCAATTATGTTCTGCTCAGCCAACTGGACGAGACGGTTATCCAACATGGCGCTGAGTTCAATCTCGGTTTACATCAGTATGACGAAACAACATACGCCCCTCGCGGCCACAAGTACATTCGCGAATATGACTGCACTGTGCTATCCCGCACGACTTATCGCGTAGGCGGCGTTATTCTGACCAAAGAAAAGATGCTGGTCAGTTTTGAACCGCGCATCCTCATCCGCTATACGATGGTGGAATCCGGTTCGCCCGCCACACTTCGTCTAAAACCGTTCCTTGCCTTCCGCGATGTGAATGCGCTGACGCACGAGAACGCAAGTGCCGACACACAGGCCGAACAGGCAGACAACGGTTGCGGCATACGCATGTATTCGCCGTTCCCGATGCTCTACATGCAACTCTCACGGAAGAACCAATATGAACATCAGCCGCAATGGTATAAAAACATCTATTACGCCAAAGAACGCGAACGCGGCTATGATTACCAAGAGGATTTGCTGGTTCCGGGCAGCTTTGAGATAACGATGAAAGAAGGTGAGTCTGTCATCTTCTCTGCAGGCATCAGCCAAGTGTCTCCCAATAGCCTGGCAGGCATGTGGAAGAAAGAACAACTCCGCGTGATAGAAAAAACGGATATGTTCACTTTCCTCAAAAACAGTGCCTCCCAATTCTACAAGCGCATCGGCGATAAGTGTTGGCTGCTGGCAGGTTATCCGTGGTATCACGCATCCGCCAGAGAGGAGTTCTTTTCGCTTGCCGACTGCACAATGGGCATCGGACGTCCGGAATATTGGGATGCCATCATGCGAAAAACAGCCGTTCACGAGGTACGGGCTTTTCTGGAAGGACGGACAGAGGATATCGGTCTGAAGGGAATCGAAGAACCTGATGCGTTACTATGGTTTGTACGCGCTATTCAGGAATATACCGATTATACGCCGGCAGAAGATGTGGCGAAAGAATTCGGCGAATTATTGCTGGATATCATCAATTTTATCCGTAAGCAATGCCATCCGCGCCTGTTTGTACACCGAAACGGTCTGTTATGGACAGATGGCAGCGAACGCCCTGCCACATGGATGGATGCAATGGAAGAAAACCGCCCCATCACCCCGAGGACGGGTTACATAGTAGAAATAAACGCCCTTTGGTACAACGCCATGCGTTTTACGGCAGAGATGCTGCGCCATATAGGCAACGAACAGCGGGCTGACTTGATGGATTATCAAAGCGAACTGATAAAAGAAAGTTTCCAAAAACTTTTCTGGAACGGATTTTATCTGTACGATTTCGTCAGCGACAAAGGCGCAGACAAAGAAGTACGCCCCAATCAGATATGGGCAGTCAGTCTTCCTTACTCTCCGCTGGACAAGAAACAACAAAAAGCCGTGGTGGACATCTGCACCAAAGAACTCTACACCCCCAAAGGTCTACGTACTCTGTCTCCGAAGAGCGGCTGCTACCGTCCTATGTATGTAGGCGGGCACATGGAACGCAACTGGAATCTGCATAACGGCCCTGTATGGCCGCTCACGATAGCTGCTTACGGCCGAGCCTATCTGCGCGTGTACCGGCATAGCGGCGAAAGTTTCATTGAGCGGTTGTTGGGAGAATATGAGAGTGAAATGGGAGAACTGACAATCGGTACACTGAACGAGTTATATGACGGCAATCCTCCGTTCTCTGGACACGGCGGCATGAGTTATGCTCCCAGCGTAAGCGGTGTGTTGGGTCTCTACAATACGCTCAAGCAATTGCAGAAAGAAAATGAAAACAATGCAAACCGAAATATAGCAAACGAGGAAAGACCATGAAAGCACTGATGTTTGGATGGGAATTTCCGCCCCATATTTTAGGTGGATTGGGAACAGCCTGTTACGGGCTTACTCGTGGAATGTCCCTACAGCAAGATATGGACATTACCTTCGTGATGCCTCGTCCGATGGGTGATGAAGACCAATCGTTCCTACGGATGATTGGTGCCAACAGCGTACCCGTCCCCGGCAGAGGCTGTATTGAATTTTCGGGACGTTATCCCGACAATTTGGTGGAAGAAATCGGCAATTATGAACAAGTGGCGGCCGTATTGGCACGACAAGAACAGTTTGATATCATCCACAGTCACGATTGGTTGACTTATCCCGCAGGTGCCACTGCCAAACACATCAGCGGGAAACCCCTGGTGATTCATGTTCATGCCACCGATTTCGACCGTTCGCGCGGTCATGTGAATCCCACTGTCTATGCCATTGAACGCAGAGGAATGGATGAGGCAGACCATATTATCTGCGTAAGCAACCTGACACGGCAGACCGTGATTGAAAAATACGGACAACATCCGAATAAAGTATCCACTGTACACAACGCGGTAGAACCGCTGGCTGATGCGGATACATACGTAAAACACCCGCGAAAGGACAAACTGGTCACTTTCCTCGGACGCATCACGATGCAAAAAGGACCGGAATACTTCGTGGAAGCAGCCGCCAGAGTGCTGAAACGGACACAAGGCGTACGTTTTGTGATGGCGGGTAGCGGTGACAAAATGGCGGAAACAATAGACCTCGTCGCCCGACGCGGCATTGCTGACCGTTTTCATTTCCCCGGTTTTATGCGAGGACGACAAGTGCAAGAACTATTGGCGGACTCTGATGTATATGTAATGCCGTCAGTGAGCGAACCTTTCGGCATATCCCCGCTGGAAGCGATGCAAGTGGGCTGTCCGTCCATCATATCCTATCAGTCGGGCTGTGCGGAGATTCTCCATCACGCCATCAAGACGGATTATTGGGACATTGATGCAATGGCAGATGCAATCTATGCCATTGTAAAGTATCCCGCGATGTATAAGTCGCTAAGCGAACTCGGCAGACAGGAAGTAAACAACATTCGCTGGGAAGATGCAGGGAAAAAAGTGAGAACAATCTATGACAATGTGTTGAAACAAAACTAAACAAACAGATATGAAAAGAATTTGTTATTGTTTTATGATGCATATCCCCAATCGGTTGAGACGTTACCGTTTCTTCGAGATTGGAAGTAACCATTACTACTACGACGATATGCAAACCGAAGAGCAGGTTACACGCATGGTGCAACAATCCTATCTGCCATTGGGACAAACGTTGACAGACATGATTCGCCTAAGTAAAGGCAAGTTCCATTGTGCCATCGCCATATCGGGTACGACGCTCGACTTGATGGAACAATATGCTCCGGAAATGATTGATGTACTCAAACAACTTGCGGATACCAATTGCGTGGAGTTCGTAGCCATGCCTTATTCTTATAGTATCGCATCGGAATACAACGAAAGCGAATTCACGGAGCAACTGAAGAAACAAAAAGAGAAAATCAACGAACTCTTTTCACAATCCTCCACCACATTGTGGAACACCGAATTATTCTATTCCGATGATATCTCGCTGCTTGCATGGAAACTGGGGTACAAGACGATTATGACCGAAGGGGCTAAACATATCCTCTCCTGGAAATCACCCAACTATCTCTATCTTTCGGCCGTACAACCCAAACAACGAGTCCTACTGAGAAACATGACACTCTCCGACAACCTCACGTTCCATTTCTCGGATTCTCGTTGGCCGGACTATCCTATGGATGCAGAAAAATATATCCATGCCCTGACGCAGCTGCCCGATACAGAAGAACTCATTAACATCTGGATGGGTGCCGAGACATTCGGTATTTGGCAACATGCAGAAACCGGTATCTTTGAATTCCTGAAAGCACTCCCCTACTATGCATTGGAACAAGGTATGACCTTCGTAACGCCCTCCGAAGCTGCGAAACAACTCACAGGCGGCGAACGGGTAAGCGTTCCTGAAACTATTTCCTGGGCCGGTGAAAGCAAAGACCTCAGCGTTTTTACGGGAAACGACCTACAGCAAGAAGCGTTGCAGAAGTTGTATGCTGTCGTTGAGCGCGTACATCTGTGCAAAGATCGTCGCATCAAAGAGAATTGGCTCTTGTTGCAAGACATCAACCACATGCACTACATGAATCATATTGACCAAGGGAGCACATCTTATGAGTCGGCTTACGATGCATTCATCAACTATATGAATATCCTTGCCGATTTCTTGCAACTGGTCAATGAACAATATCCCGATACCATCGAGAACGAAGAACTGAACAGTCTGCTGAAAACCATCAACAACCAGGAGAAAGAGATTGTCTCCCTAAAACAAGAAATCGACAAACTGCGTAAAAAGAAAAAGTGAATATAAGGCAATACATATTGCGAGGTTTGGGTATCCTGTTCATTATTTTGAATATCCATTCCATGGAGGGAAAAATCAAATTACCCAAGACTGTTATTCGCGGTTGGCAACTGCCACATCCTCTGGCACTCGCCGATTCGGTGGGCACGACCGACTCCACCTACATCAATTTCCCGATGCGTAATGTGCAATACGATCACTCTATTCTTAACCATTACAATGGGAATCTGGTGTCACCCCTGCAATCCGCCATCTTTTTCGACCGAACCAAAAAGACGGATTGTATTTTCGCCACCGCATACGACATCTACACCACAACACCGCAAGATGTACGGTTCTACAACACAACAACACCCTATTCCATCATCTCCTACAAACGTGGTTTTACGACCTACCACGAGGATCATGATTTAGGTTTCCAGTTTACAGGAAACTTAAACAAACGGACCAATCTTGGAACAACGATAAACTATATTGATGCCGGAGGGCATTATAAGAATCAGGCAGGTAAAACCGTCAACGGTTCGTTCTTCGGGTCATATAATGGTGACAACTATTCGTTGCAGGCATCTTTTACCTACAACACCTTGAGTAACTTCGAGAACGGAGGTCTTAGCGACCCTGCTGATTTGCAGAACAAAGATCTCAAGACGGAAGATATGCCTGTATCGCTTGAGGCAATGTCAGGTTTCCGCTATCTGGCCGGTTACCTGAATCACTACTACAGCATCACCAAAATGACAACGGATAGTGTCATCGTGCCCGTGATTACGTTCCGACATGTGTTTGAGGGCAATGACGCCACCAGACGCTATCTTGAGCACGAAGCACAACAAGGAATCTACGAGGATTGTTATCTCAACACCGCCAACACACGCGACACGATGGGTACTACTACCATACGCAACACATTGGCTGTCACTTTTGAGGAAGCATTCAACCGGAAACTGCGCTTTGGTATTACGGCTTATGCCTATAATGAATTTCAGCGGCATACAGGAAACCGACTTCCCACATACGAAGTGCAAGATCCTGAAATTCCGAATTCCAGTCTATGGGATGCCAAAAGTATTACTCCCACCGACACAAAACGAGAGACCATCCACTGGTCAAACAACACATTCGTAGGAGGATCCATCCATAAATATACCGGCAAATGGATACGTTACCAAGCCGGAGGAGACGTATGTTTGGTGGGACGCAAACTTGGTGAATTCAATATCAACGGAAATGTCAATGTCGGATTCCGCTTGGGTAAAGACAGTATGACTATTGCCGCCAACGTCAAAGTGCGGAACGAAACTCCCGATTACTTCTTACAGCATTTTGTCAGCAACCATTATGTTTGGGACAACAACTTCAAGAAGATTTACCATTTCCATGTCGGGGGACAAGTGGCTTATCCTACTATGTGGTTCAAACCTGCCATCAAATTCGACTACGAATCCATTACACGCCATATATACTTCCAAGACCTTAATGGCCCCAGTCAGCATGACGGAACCATCAATGTATTGGCAGGCATGGTGCAAGCAGACCTCACAACACCATGGATCAATCTGGATAATCAGGTTGCCATCCAATACAGTTCGTCCAATTTGATAGCACTTCCGTTAGTGGCGCTCTATTCCAACCTCTACTACCATGGTACTTGGTTCAAAGCCCTTGATACACAGATAGGGGTAGATCTCACCTACAACACAGAATACTATGCACCTTATCTCAATGCCGCACTCGGTCAATTCGCTGCACAGGAAAACATCAAAGTGGGTAACTATCCTCGTATCAGCGTCTATGCCAATTTCTATGTACGGCTGCTACATCTACGTTTCTTCGCACAATACCAACATCTCAATGCCTCGTTCATGGATCGTAATTATTATTCTATGCCATATTATCCGACCAATCCCGACGTGTTCCGTGCCGGATTGGCATTCCATTTCTATAACTAAATCATGGAAATAACCCAAAATCTAAATAGTATCCTTACGTATGCCAAACAAGAGGCTCAACGGTTGGGAAGTGATCAAATCCAGCCCGAACATCTCTTGTTAGGTATTCTTCGTTTAGGCAAAGGGAAAGCCTATCAGTTGCTTATACAATCGGGTAGTAATCCTGATGCCCTAAAGAAAGAAATAGACAAAACTTATCTGCCCAAGACCATCACCGAAGCCGTCATGTCACGGACATCACAGAGGCTGATGAGATTGGCGGCCATCGAAGCCGGTTATTTTGGAGGACCGGTAGGATCGGTACATCTCTTGTTAGCTATTTTGCGCGAACGGATCAACTTGCCGTCCATGATATTGGAACACCAAAGTAACATTACCTACGAGAGTATCGAACACTTGTATCCAAAGCCTGAAACACCTGCTGAAGAGACAAATGGGCAAAATGCCGAAATGGGGCAATTTGTGATGATGACACCCGACAATCAGCAGCAATCACGCACAGGAACCCCCACATTACGCAAGTATACCCGTGACCTCACCCAATTGGCACAAGAAGGGAAACTGGATCCCGTTATCGGGCGAAAAGAAGAAATTAACCGCATTATCCACATCCTCTGCCGGCGCAAAAAAAATAATCCTGTATTGATTGGAGAACCCGGTGTCGGAAAATCGGCAATCGTTGAGGGACTGGCGCAAATATTAGTCAAAAACAATATCCCCCTTATCAAAGGGAAGCGGATATTATCTCTAAACATGTCTGCTTTGGTGGCCGGCACTTCCTATCGGGGACAATTTGAGCAACGCATTCAGAATCTGCTCTCCGAATTGGCACTGCATCCGGAAATAATCATCTTTATTGATGAAATACATACCATTATCGGAGCCGGTAATGCACAAGGGTCTTTGGATGCGGCTAATATTCTCAAGCCTGCACTTGCAAGGGGTGAAATACAATGTATCGGTGCCACCACCACCGATGAGTATCGCAAGTCTATTGAGAAAGATGGAGCGTTGGAACGCCGTTTTCAAAAAGTGACCATTCAGCCACCCACGGAACAAGACACATTGCGTATTGTCACCAAGTTGGCTCCACTTTACGAGCAACATCATCATATCACCTACACCAAAGAGGCTATTAAAGCCTGCGTAACGTTGAGTGAGCGTTATCTTACTGACCGTTCAATGCCCGACAAAGCCATTGATGCCATGGATGAGGCAGGTGCCATGCGGCTTCTTCATCCGGGGAATGTCGTAACACAGGAAGATGTGGCGGCTGTGATAAGTATGATGTCCAATATTCCCGTACAGCGTATTGCTACGCAAGAGCAAGACCAGTTGCTCCATATGGATCAGAATCTGCTTTCCGTCGTTATTGGGCAGGATCAGGCTGTTCATAAAGTAGTACGGGCCATCCGCCGTTCACGCCTGGGATTGAGCGACCCCAACCGTCCTATCGGCACATTCTTTTTCCTCGGACCGACAGGTGTTGGTAAGACATTCCTTGCCCAATCGTTAGCAGAGCAGTTATTCGGAAAAAAAGATGCTGTTATCCGGTTTGACATGTCTGAATATACCGAAAAACACACCGTCTCTCTTCTTGTGGGAGCACCTCCCGGATATCAGGCGCACGAAGATGGGGGAAAACTGACAGAAGCCGTTAGAAGGAAACCTTATTCGGTATTGCTCTTTGACGAAATAGAGAAAGCCCACCCCGACATCTTTAATGTTCTGCTGCAATTATTGGACGAAGGAAGGCTTACCGATCGCCAGGGAAGGCAAATTGATTTCCGTCACACGGTTATCATTCTTACTTCCAATGTCGGCACCCGCCGATTGTTGGAATTTGGTGCAGGAATTGGTTTTTCGGCAGGCGAAATCACCAAAGAGACTGCCACCGAAACACTTATGAAGGAATTGAAGAAGACATTCCCTCCGGAATTCGTCAATCGTATTGATGACATCATCACGTTTTATCCTCTCTCACGGGAAACGATTGCCCAAATTTTGGATGTGGAAATCAAAAACCTGCAGAAACGAGTCGCAGCTACAGGCTATCGGCTTGCCGTTACTGCAAAGGCGCGCGAGCAACTTCTGGCGAAAGCCTACGATCCGCTTAACGGCGCACGGCCGGTCAAACGGGCGGTTCAGACATATCTTGAAGATGCGGTGACGGAAAGCATACTGCTCCGTCCTGAAAAGAAAAATATACAAATAACAAGCATATCATAAAAACCTTTTAATATTTTATACATATGACACTACAAATTACAGATGCCAACATCCATTCTCTGTTGGCGGAGGGCAAACCCCTTGTTGTTGATTTTTGGGCACCTTGGTGCGGACCTTGCAAAATGATGCTTCCTATTGTTGATGAACTGGCAGCACAGTATGACGGGAAGATTTCCATCGGCAAACTGAACGTGGACGAAAACCCTGAAACATGCGAAAAGTACGGCATTATGAACATTCCCACGATGCTCTTCTTCAAAAATGGAGAATTGGTACAGCGTCATGTCGGTGCTTGCCGTAAGGCAGATCTGGAGAAGATTGCTGAAACACTCCTTTAACCCTCCCTATAGACAATGCAAAAGATTCGTAATATTGCTATTATCGCCCATGTTGACCATGGTAAAACCACATTGGTTGACAAAATGCTCTATACGGCTAAGGTCGTAAAGGAAGCTCGTGGCGATTTTCAGGAACAGAAAGAACTTATTCTTGACAACAACGAACTGGAACGCGAACGCGGCATCACCATTCTTGCTAAGAATGTAAGTATTGAGTACAAGGGATATAAAATCAACATCATTGACACTCCGGGGCACGCAGATTTTGGCGGAGAAGTGGAGCGTGTACTCAATATGGCAGATGGAGTTCTGCTCTTGGTGGACGCTTTCGAAGGACCGATGCCACAGACCCGTTTCGTACTGCAAAAAGCATTACAGATGAATCTGAAGCCCATCGTTGTCATCAACAAAGTTGACAAACTAAACTGCCGTCCCGATGAAGTGCAGGAGGCTGTCTTTGATCTTATGGTCAACCTTGATGCCTCGGAAGAACAACTTGATTTCCAGACCATCTACGGTTCGGCAAAGAACGGATGGATGTCAACCGATTGGCACAAACCGACCACTGACATCACGGCTCTTATGGATGCCATCGTAGAGTATATCCCGGCTCCGCAAGTATTGGAAGGTACGCCTCAGATGCTTATTACCTCGCTGGACTATAGCCCATACGTAGGACGTATCGCA
Organism: uncultured Bacteroidales bacterium; assembly: GCA_902780495.1. Taxonomy (GTDB): domain Bacteria; phylum Bacteroidota; class Bacteroidia; order Bacteroidales; family Paludibacteraceae; genus Colicola. The sequence continues at coordinate 10,526 of CACZFM010000021.1, read as the reverse complement.
GTGGGACGTGTGCATCGGGGAACCCTTCACGATGGACAGACGGTCACACTTGCAAAAAAAGACGGCGCGCGCGTACGCACGAAGATTAAGGAGTTGCATACGTTCAGTGGAATGGGACACATCAAAACAGACTCTGTCACTTCCGGAGATATATGCGCCTTGATTGGTATCGACGGATTTGAGATTGGTGACACCATCTGTGATGCAGAAAATCCGGAGCCTCTCCAACCCATCGCCATTGACGAACCGACGATGTCCATGGTGTTCACCATCAACGACTCACCCTTCTTTGGACAGGACGGCAAGTTCGTTACCTCCCGTCATATTCACGATCGGCTGATGAAGGAGTTGGAGAAAAACCTCGCTTTGCGTGTAGAACCGAGTCAAAACGACTCGTCTTGGCATGTCTTTGGTCGCGGCGTACTGCATCTTTCCGTTCTCATTGAGACCATGCGGCGTGAAGGCTACGAACTGCAGGTCGGACAACCGCAAGTCATCATCAAGGAAATTGACGGAGTCAAATGCGAACCTGTAGAGCAACTCACCGTTAATACGCCTGACAGTTGTTCCGGAAAGATTATTGAGTTCGTCACTGTCCACAAGGGAGAAATGACCAAGATGGAACTCGTCAACGACCGTGTGCAACTTGAGTTCACCATCCCATCACGCGGCATCATGGGTATGCGTACCTATGTGATGAATGTCAGTGCCGGCGAAGCCATCATGGCGCACCGTTTTCTGGAGTACCAGCCTTACAAAGGCGAAATGCCGACCCGTATCAACGGAAGCCTTATCGCTATGGAGGCGGGCACGGCTTCTGCTTACGCACTTGACAAACTGCAAGACCGCGGACGCTTCTTCATCGAACCGCAAGAAGAAGTCTATGCCGGTCAGGTGGTCGGTGAAAACGCCAAAGAAGGCGACATTGTCATCAATGTCATCAAAGCCAAGAACTTGACTAACATGCGCTCCAAGTCGGCAGACGACAAGGCTGTCCTACCACCGGCCATCAAGTTCTCCTTGGAGGAGGCGTTGGAATATATCAAGGTGGACGAGTATGTCGAAGTGACTCCTCACAGCATGCGCATCCGCAAGATTATTCTTGATGAATTGGAGCGTAAACGCGCCAACCGATAAACGGAATATTCATACCATAACAACATTACATCACCTGCTAATTGACACAAAAACATGAACCACCGCTCTTATAATCTTTCATACCTGCATATACTTTGGTTGTTGTGCGCGTTCTTCATGGGCAGTAGCCGCATTTCTGCACAATGTTTCGATATGACCACGTTGGATGCAGACGGCACCTACTGTGCTTGTGCCAACCACGAGTTTATCTATGTCAATGCCTATATCTCCTATTTCGATTGGAAATGGAATGACAATGCCAAAGAAGACTATGGACTGACGGGATACAATAGTGCCTATCGGGCGGACAATATCTTGGCCACGCGGCAAACGGTTATCTCCTCTCCGGGAACCGACTATCTGCAGCCGGCTTTGAACATGCTTCCACCGGGGGAAGACTATAGTATTCGTCTCGGAAACCCGCGTGCAGGTGGCAAAGGTACGTATTCCGCATATCCCAGTCAGTACTCCGCTTGGCATCCGCAGGCAGAAGCGGTGTACTTCGAGTTTACGGTTACAGCGGACAATCCGATTGTTCTTTTCAAGTATGCAGGTATCTTGGATGTTCCAACCAATCACCCCAACCAGGGCGGTTACGAAGGAAATATGTATGAACCTCCTTATTATCATATCCAAGTCACCGATGCCAACAACAAGCCTGTCAATGACAACGCATTGTCATTCAAACGGGAAGGAAACAACGCGCTGATGTCCAACAGCGATTGGAGCGCTTTCACTCGCACGGGAAACATACGAAGTTATTGGAAGGACTGGTCCACTGTGGGATTCGACCTTTCCAATTACGTCGGACGCAAACTTCGTTTTCATGTTGAGACCTACGAATGTGTCTCCAAGTGGGTGGCGCCGCAGGATTTCAACTATTGCGGACAGCACTTTACCTACCTTTATTTTTCTCTCGGATGTACGGAGAGGACGCTTGAGATGGAGTGTCTGCCGGGCAACAAGGCTCTGCTGAAAGCGCCGGACGGGTACACCTACCAATGGTATGCCAAAAACAACACCAATGTGATACTTGGCACAGAGCAGACCCTTGAGGTGAGCAATGCCAACGGCAAGACCACCTACTGCTGCCGTCTCCGCGCAAAAGAAGGAATGTCAAGTAGTTTTGTTTTGGAGATTACCCCAAAATGTAATCCGGAAGCCTTCATAGAAAAGACTATCTGTGATGGCGACTCCTATCGCTTCAACGGACAAGATCTCGACCGGACGGGGGATTACGAACAGGTCACCCATCTCTCTTCGGGATTGGACAGTACCACGCATCTGCATCTCACCGTCCTGAAAGCCGTCGATATGCCGATGGAGAAAGCCACTTTCTGTGAAAACAATAGCTACACGTGGATCGGGCATGGTTCCTCATTCGCACATTTGAACGAAGAAAAGGATTATTACGACACTCTCCATAGCCGGTTGGGGTGCGATAGTATCCGGTATCACTTGCAACTCAAGCGTATATCCACCATCTCCACTGTCGACCATCTTACACTTTGCTCAAGTGCTCTTAGTCAGGGTGTTACCTGGCATGGAGTGCCCATTTTCGGTCCGCAAAACAATGGCATTACCTACCCCACTGTCTCCAGCACCGGCTGTGATAGTATAGTTATCTTGGATTTGAAGATACAGGATCGCGTCATGGGCTATGACACAATTGTGATGCCCACACCGGATTTCGAGCCTTTTGAGTTCCATGGTGTCACCGTCCTGCCCGGCGACACGGAAGTAAGGGGTAACAAAATACCTTCCTCTTATGGTTGTGACAGTATTCCTGTTCTCCGTATCATTATCGCCGACGAGGTGGAAGAAGAGGTCTCCTGTTGTAGCAACGAACTGCCGCTCACGTGGCATGGTCACACCATCCATTCCGAACGGGACAATAACCTCCGTAGTTTCGAGACGGATAACGAAGGGAAAAACAACGTCTATATCCTTCGGCTGCAAGTGCATCCCACGTATGACATCACGGTTGCGGACACCATCTGCCAGGGGGATGGCTACCAACTGGGCGATACCATGCTCTATCTGTCCGGCACCTACCAACGTCTCTTGCACACAGTCAATTACGGTTGTGACTCGCTCGTTCATCTCACCCTCACCGTTCAGGCACCCATTGGAGCGCCTAAAATCACTCGTGCCGATGTCTGCGAAGGCGACTTTTACACATGGCCGGGACATGGCGAACGTTACGAGTACCTCTCGGAAACATCTATCTACCACGACACTTTGCGTTACACCACCGGCTGCGACAGTGCCTATTTCACGCTCAAGTTGTTCAAGCATCTCCTGCCCACTGATACCATCGTCTTCCGCGACACTATCTGTCAGGGCGACTCGCTCATTTTCTTCGGCGAAGTGCTCAAAACGGAGGGCTTGCATTATGTCAATATCCTCAACCAGTTCGACTGCGATTCGGTCATCGGTATCGATTTGCGCGTAGGTGTTCCCACATCGTCCGAGGTACAGGCTTCTTTCTGCGAGGGCGGCAGTTATACGTTCCACGGAAAAACCTATGACCGACCTGACACCTACCGCGACACGCTGGTTAATGCACTCGGCTGTGACTCGGTCGTTTCGCTCATCCTCACCCTGGGGCACGAGTTCTACGGACCTGTGGTAGACGACACCATCATCAACGGCGAAACGCGTATGTTCCGCGACACCGCACTCACATCGCCCGGCACTTACATGCGGCGGTTCCCCAATGAAGGCACCTGCGATTCGATTGTTTATCTCCGTCTGGCTGTATTGCCGAAACTTGTCACCCTGTACGACACCATCTGCTCGTCTGACGACTCATACGAGTGGCACGGACAGAATTTCTCGTTCGGGGAAGAGTTCGATTATGTCCTCACCGACACGGTGCGCGACCGCGGACAGGTGGACTCCATCTGTTATACAATGAACCTGCACATCGTTTTCGTGGAGCAGCAGTCCAGTTCGCTCGTTCTCTGCGAGACCGACACCGCGCACCGTTGGAACGGCACCATCCGTTGGGACGATCAAACCATGCCGCTTGACACCGTTGTCCGTTACACCGGGCGCCCGTCTCAAGTCTATGAACTCTCGTACGGACGGGGACGTTGCGAATCGTTCTACTCGCTCTATGTCACATGGTTGCCGACCCATCGCACGCAGCTCCGCGACACCATCTGTGCGGACCAACTGGAGCAATACCGCTGGGGCACGCACACGTTCGCAACCGACCGTCTGTCTGCTGCCGACACCCTGCAAGCCCTTTCCGACGGATGCGACAGTATCGTCACTTTCACCCTTCTGGTGCGCGACACCTTCATCCGTTCCGAAGCGGTTACGGTGTTGCCGGATGCCCTGCCCTATGAGTGGAAACACGGAGAGGAAGTATTGGAGACCTTCACCGAAAATGACTGGTATGATAATCACCTTACCCGCACACAACGCTTGTCCTCTATCTACGGTTGCGACTCGGTGGTCACGTTCACGCTCAATCTTGTCTTGCCCGAAGTCACGGGCGAACTGTCGGTAGATACGCTCTGCGGCGACGAACAGGCACTCAATGTCCGTTTCATCTGCACGGGAGGGCTGCCTGTTTCCTACGACATTCTCTTTGCCGACGGGGCACAACCGTATTTTGCAGACACCACCCGTTGCCGTTTCCCGCGTGACATGGTGCTCAGTCACGATGTGCCGGTACGCTTGCCGTCGAACGAAATATATGTCCGGCCGGACAATTATGGCCTCACGCTCCTTGTCCGCGACAGTCTGGGTACCACCTATCCGTTCTCGGCCACCTTCCAGGTACGTTATCCCACATCGGTCATCACGCAACGCTGGAACGATGTCCTCACGGTCAACAACAGCGATTACAACGGTGGCTACGAGTTCTCGCATATTGAGTGGTTCCACGAAGGCACTGCTGTTCAGGGACCGAGCGAAAAGAACAGTTATATCTATCAGCCTAACGGTCTGGCAATGGGCGAACGCTATTGGGCATTGCTCACGCGTGCCGATGACGGAAAAACGTTCCGCACCTGCGATTTCATACCTCTTGACTCCTGTTCTCATCAGACCGCTTTCGCATCCGACGTACAGCTTGTTCCGCGTTATCCGCATCAGTCCCGTCGTGTGCAAGTGGTCACCGGCACATCCGGTTCCTATGTGGCGTACGATGCCGTAGGACGTATTGTGCTGCGCGGGCAGTTTGGCGAGGCGTACGGTTCGCCCGATATCGTCTTCCCGCAGGCGGGGTATTATGTGGTACAGTTCACCACAGACGAAGGAGGGTCTGCCAACAGGAAATGGGTGGCCCGCTGACCCGGGGTCAACCACCATACCCTTAGCATACCCTTACCTTACCCTTACCTTACCCTTGGTATAGGATTAGAAAAAGAAAATAGTAATAAAAACAAAAGAAAATTACAATATGAAGCACCTTTACTCACAACTTTCTCGTCTTGCAATCTTGCTTTGCCTGTTTGCTGTGCCTATAGGCCTTTATGCCCAGGGATGTATCAACGTGCACCTCGAAAAAGCCGACTACCAGGGCTACCTTTGGCAGCGGCATTTGGATAACACCATTCCCACTGACCTCTACGAGATGAACTGGAAAAGGGGGGATATGTCCATCAGCCTCATCTTTCTGGCGAACAAAAACATTGATTATAACTACACCTATACCTATGCCGACGGCTCAAAGGGCGTGCGACCGGGTACCTATACCATCTATAGCGGCAGATACTGGACGGAGAACCAGAGTACCTTCCTCGGATATTGTATGGAGTATATCTATAATCCTTACACCGGTTACAGCGAGTACAACGAAGTCTATTCGGCAGTGAGTGTAGGTGGCAACGAATATATCATCTACTCGGGAACAATCACTGTGGCGGACAGCCCCAACGGACCATATATCACTATCGAAGGGCATGACTCCGGCTCCAACACCGACATCTGTTCCTCCATCGGTTCTTTGGACAACTCCACCGTCAGAATTCCGCTTACGGAGGACCTCTCGTGGCAGGATAACACCGGAGTATCCGGATGGCAGGCTGTCATCGCATCGGGAACGGGTACAGGTAGCGACGGACTGCCATATACGGCAACCATCGTGGTTAACACCTCCACTCCTTCGGGCACCTTCCCTTATTCCAAAATCGACCTCGGACGAACTTCCCTCTATCAGAACGGTGTCATCGTGCCCTTTACCAACGCCACTGTCACTATCAATGCTTCGGCGAACGTCTATTCCGTCACCGCCACTTTCTATGGCAACGACGGACGAACCTATATCGTCTCTGCCACCTACTCCGATTGTCCGGAAGCACAAACATTAGGGAGTGTTTGTGCATTTACGTACGAATACGATCAGATAACATCCTCCCTTGTTCAGGATCCGGATGACAACTGGTATTATATTGATCCCGATAACAAGTTTATCAAGGTTGTTGCCTATAATACGGATTACAATGACCAGCATAACTACGTGCAGTTATATTTCTACGTCGGTGGCACCTACGATGGTTGGACGCAAACCTATACCAACGGCATCATAGGACCCAAAGCCGGCGACTATCGTATCGTCCTGCCTTCAATGACTTCCATTAATTTTGGAATCGAGACCGGGTACTTTTGGTATATCAAGGAAAATCAAATGCCTGACGGACCGGTAGTGGTGGGAAACACCACCGGATACGTACCTTCCTACGGAGACTGGCGATGCCCCTTCAGTAGTTGGCTTTCCTATCGCAATCCCTATACGGGAGTGGTCACCGACTATCCCTCTGTGACGGGTTTTAACACCTTTACCATCCATGTACAGGAAGGAAAAGACGGGCAGATGTTTATCTCCATCGAGAAAGGTGGTACCATCCCCATAACCATCGGCGAACCGGCATCAGCAGGCGGCTACAAACTTACGCTCACCACATCAGGAGAAGGCACCGTCACCAAAGAGCCGGACGAATGCTGGTATGCGCCGGGCACACAGGTCACCCTCACACCCGAGCCCGCCACAGGATGGGTGTTCTCCGATTGGACGGGGACCGGAAACGGACATCTCACCGACAACGGCGATGGCACATACACCTACACCGTTCCGGAACAGAATGCTTCTATCACGGCAAACTTCATTCAGCGGAAAGAGAAAAAAGAGGATATTACCCTTTGCTCGTCCGAGTTGCCCTACACCTGGCGGCGCAAATATCTCATCAACGACCCCGTGGCGCAGAACGGACTCCGCGACACTGTCTATAAGGACGGACGCATCGACTCCATCATAACCCTCAAACTCACCATCCACAACGCCTATCCTGCACCGGGCTATATCCGCGACGAAAGGACGCTGTGCGGTGCGGAAGCCGAAGGATTTATGTGGGAGGGCATCGATTTCTCGCAGTATGCCCATACCTCGGTGCCGGTTGACTTGGACGAAAAGAAAGTCCTGCGCACCATCCACGACTGCGACAGTGCCGTCAATCTCATTCTGCATATCATACCCACCGATACGTTGCACTGGCAGAAACTCACCTACTGCCAGAGCCAATTGGACGAGGAGGAAATCTATTGGTTCCGCAGACATATCACAGGACCAGAAAATCTCGGCGACACGCTGCACATGCACCTTAACCCCTCCGACCCCTGTTACACCGTACTGCTTCTTGATTCGCTGGAGGTCTATGGAGACGACCATACCTATGACACGGTGCGTGTCTCTTCCTATCCTTTCAAGTGGAGAGGGCTCATTACCATCAATTCACCCGAAGAAGTGGCAACCAAAGGAACCATCCGGCGGCAAAACATCCATGAATGTGACTCGGTCATAACCTTGGTGGTTATCGAGGAACGGCAGGAAGAGGCCTTCATCTGTCCGAATACATCGTACAACTGGGAAGGACATGACAAACCCTGGTTGCAGAACCTCACGCAAGAGACCATCTATCGGGATACCCTTACCGGCGTGCTATCCGGCAGCGACAGTATCTATTTCGAACTCTCGCTTCATGTCATGCCTGCGCCTGTCACTGTCCAATTGCCCGATACGCTGGTCTGCTCCGACTGGCTCTGGGACAGTTTCCAGTGGGAAATCTGGGAGGGACATACCAAAGCCGTTGAGATTGGAGAAGAAACCGACTACGACCTCACAGAAATGCGCCCTTCGGTGCTTACCGGCTGTGACTCAGTGCTTTATCAGCAGCACCTGCATATCTTCACCACCTTCCAGGAACAGATTTTCATCGACACCTGCGGACCTTCGTTTGAATACACGGCTCCCTGGGGCGAAACGCGAACCATCTCCTACCCCGATGATTATGTTGAGATGACACAGGAGATTGACGGCAGCGACGGAATGTGCGAATCCACCGTCGGCATCAATATCACATGGCGGCAGCCCGAACCCTATCAGGTCACCGACGGCATCACGCTCTGTGCCTCCAAGTTGGACGAGTTTACATGGGAAGGCGAACATTTCACGCCCGACGAACTCACAAAGACACTCACCCTCCCTTCGGTGGCGGATTGCGACTCGGTCGTTACGTTCACCGTCACTCTGCTGCCGGAGTATGATAATATTCAGGATGGCGCCACCATCTGTTCGTCCGCCTTGGACGGTTTTACATGGGAAGGCGAACATTTCACAACCACCGATTTGGTCAAGACCAAGACCCTGCGTGCGGTAGGCGGTTGCGACTCGGTCGTTACCTTCACCCTCACCGTTTCCGACGCCTACCGTGTCAATGACGGCGCCACGATTTGCGAAAGCGAACTGGCAACCTTCCGTTGGCAAGGCGAAGCGTTCACCAAGAGCAACTTGGTCAAAACCAAGACCTTGCGTTCAGTGGGTGGCTGCGATTCCATCGTCACTTTCACCCTTACCCTGCTGCCGTCTTACACCCGCACCGACGGCGCCACGGTCTGTGACACCGAACTGCCCTATCGCTGGCAAAATGGCAGCACCGTCATTGAGACCTTTAATGACGCGGGTACGCGCACGCGTACATTGCGCACAGTCAACGGCTGCGACTCTGTGGTTACCTTCACCCTGAACGTGCTCCGAAGCACACGCAGCGAGAAATCGCTCACTATCAACGCCAAAGAACTGCCCTACACCTGGGATGGCATCACGTTCACGCAGGCACGCGATGTAGATACGGTCATGATTCTCACCGGCGCCAATGCCGCAGGCTGTGACAGTACAGTCATTCGCCATCTGCATGTGGATATATGTGTGGATGTGAAGGCCGACGTACGCCTTTCCGCTCCCACCGTCTGCGCCGATGCAGAGGCGGCTACTGCCACCTTGTCCATCACCAACGGCGATGTCGTTTCCTACCGCCTCACCTATCCTGCCGGCATGTCCGGAAGTACGGCGACTGTGCAACTCCCGCAGGGAACAGAGCACGACATACGCATCCCCTTGCCCGTGCCTGCCGAACGCACGCACTACATACGGCCTGATGCTTATCCTGTGCAAATCACGCTCACCGATATATGTGACCGCGAATGGACGCTGGCGCCCGTTACGCTGCAGGTGCTCTATCCCTCGTGGCTCATTGTACAGAAATGGGACGATGTGCTTGCTTTGTACAACGAACGCTACAACGGCGGTTACCGCTTCAGCCGTATACGCTGGTTCAACGACGGTGCGCCTGTCGAGGGCAGTGGAGCCAACAACAGTTATATCTATGCCAATCAGGGGCACGGCGAGATGCTCCGCTTCGGCACGCCTTATTGGGCGGAACTGACGCGCGAGGATGACGGCAAAACCGTCTGCACCTGTCCTTTTGTCCCGCAGCGCACGCAGCCGGCACCCGAACGCAAAGGCATTGATATCACGTTCAGCCAACAGGGTTACCAACTGCTGTTGTCCACCGAATTGAACGGAACGTATGCGCTGTATGATATCACGGGTAAGGCCATGCAGACCGGCTGTTTCGGCGAACAGTATAGTGCCATGCAGATTGACATCAACCGTTCTTGTGCTGCCGGAAGCTATCTCATTGTCTTCCGCGCCGATGACGGCACCACCCTAACCCGCAAATTCGCCCTCTATTGATGGTAACAAAAAGTGTACGCGCCGCGTACACTTTTAACAGACCTGTGACGGTAAAGAGTGGTAACGAAGTGATAAGGTAGGCAGCCTCAAAATAGAAAGAAAAAGGGCGACCATCACGGGACCATCTACCGATAAATGCCCACTGAAACAAAATTTTTCCTACCGAAAATGGACCGAAAATGGACCGAGAAAGAACCGAGGCAACACCGAGGCAATACTAACGAAAAATTGATTGACTAAAACTTGACTAAAACTGAAAAAGGTTGACTCGATAACTGAGATGCTATCTTAAAAATCGTAAACTTTTGACTCGATACCTAAAAAGGTTGACCGGAGTACGGAA
>CACZFM010000020.1 GCA_902780495.1 uncultured Bacteroidales bacterium | reverse complement strand
ACCGTCTCAACAGGATTGTCAACGCCGATATTCGTACAAGGTACACTGTAATAGTTAAGCGCCTGAGCCTTCATCTTCACATTATTGAAGACAGGATTTACTATTGTCTCATTCGGGATTAGGATATACGGCTTATTTGCCACAATGCCTAATGTGTTCGGCATACAATTAAGCGTCAAATATGCCTTTCCTCCTTCAACTTCATATTCTGCGCTTATCAGATAATATACCTGATCTTTGAAGGTATTGTTGCCCTTCTTTTGATAACTATAACCGAACGGCAGCGAGAATGCAGCCCACTGTTTTTTAGGGAACTCGCGTATGTAGTGGACACTCAAGGTCTGACCAACCTTGCCGGCAAGGGTCTCGTCGTAGTAACTATTACCAGCATCCTTGTCGTCAATCAGTGCAAAGGCTTCTATCCATTTTGCATAGAGGGTTACGGTGCCTTCGTGCACAGCGGTAAGGTTGGTCACCTCTTCGCCGTTGGTATAAACTACTTTGCCGTTTTCCTCTGTTGCCCAACCGGCAAAGTCATACAGTTCCGGATCCGGAGACGTGAAGCCGTTGGGAGTCAGATTTTGTGCTGTGCCATAGGTAAAGGCCTGATTAGCCATAGTGCCGGTAGCATCCTCGTTGTTCTTGTTGAAGACAACGGTATAGGTGTTATCTGCCCACTTGGCAAAGAGTTCTACCTTGCCGTTCTGCGTAGCAGTCAGGTTGCTTACCTCTTCTTTGTTGGTATAAACTACTGCGCCGTTTTCCTCTGTTGCCCAACCCGTGAAGTGCATCCCTGTCGGAGCTGTGAAACCATTATCGGAAAGGTTCTGTGCTGTGCCGTAGGTGAAGGCCTGATTATCCATAGAACCAGTAGCACTTTCGTTGTTCTTATTGAAAGTAACGGTATAAGCATTGGCAGCAAAGGTTGCACCGATGGTCTTATCACCATTAACGGTCACGCTTGCTGCGCCATCGTTCGTCCAACCGTCAAAGTGATAGCCAGTGGCGCCTTCTGCGGTTATGGTAAGAACGGTGTTCTCCGCGATGTCGCGGCTGCCCGATGTGAACGACTGATCCGCGCCATCGTTGTAAGAAACGGTAATTGTACCATTGCTCGGGGCAGTAATAGAAACAGTGTGATTATTCACAGGAGGCGTACCCATTGTGAACGATACTCGTTTGCCGTAAGAGTTGCGCCCTTCAACCTCCACGTAATAGTCTCCATCTGTGTTTGTGACGGTAATTGTACCATTGTGAATCCACCACCAGTAATAGCTTGAGGGAGTATCCATTTCAACATAGCAACCGAAATTCCAATACGGATAGTTGTTCTTGGTGGTTATTGAATTCAACGGGATAGCAGTACCGTTCTCAAAGCTATGATTAATCGGATATACGCCAGTCGGTATGCTACTTCCTGCAACTTTAAATTGTAAATCAATAAAGTATTTATTGTCTCCAATTTCAACACCTGCACTTAGCCAAAGTGTCCCTTCAGAACTACAAGTAGTACTTGAAGAAGTACCAAAATCACAATCGGGAATGGCCACTCCAACAAAATCCTCTTCCGACTCGTCCCAACCGTTAGTAGTTATAGCGTAAGAAGCTGTCATATCCACGCTATATTGTTTTCCATTAGTACCAATAAACAGGGCATCAATACGAACCCATTTATGGAGTTGGTACTCGTCTTTAGTAATGGTGGCGGTTATGGTATGGTTCAACGGGATCTCCACGCCATTTTCGTACAAGTGCGTGTTGTCCCAGTCCATGTTTGATGCTGGATAGTCACCATATGCGAGTGCCTGACTCGTCTCGAACACCACTCTGTATGCACCACTTTCGCCTGTTGCGTTGAACCACGAACTATGATCAATCAAAACAGCATAAGGGATGTCAATTTGTGCTCCTTCCACAAACAATGCGGTATACTCCCTATCACCATCCACATAGACGGTGCGCTGATTGTCGGTATTGTCAGCAACGCCATCATCATCGTCATCCCAACCCGTGAAGACATAGCCGTCATCGGCGGTCACTTCCAATGTAACCTCTGTACCACCGGCATAAGAACCCGTTCCGCTGACCGTTCCGTGTGCCGCTGTAGCAGTAATATTACCTGCGTTTGCGAGGCGGTAATAAGCGGTATAGGTTGCATTTCCCGTAACTGTGATATTGAATGACGGTTCGGTCATATCCACATCCTCTCCCTCCAACATAAATTGGTCGAAGATGTACAGATGCTCGTTCTTTGAAGCGGAAGAGATAGTTATTTCTTCTCCTTCAAAATATGTACCTCCGCCGCTTACCATGCAATAATCGGGGGTGGCAGTTTGAACAGTGATGGTGTATTGTGTTCCGCTTGTAATAGGACCATTGATAGTAATATCAACAGGGCTTCCACGATATGACTGATTGGCCACAACGGTCACAGATTGATCTTCGCCAACTGTCACAGTGCCTGTACGGAAACACCACAAAGGATTCGATGCACAATTGGCAGCAGTAAGAGCTGTTGTAGAACCAGCATACGAAGAATTTATGGACAAATCCCTGTTTATACCTTTGGAAGCAATCACAGTTCCTGCATCACCCGATGTTCCAATTGTATAACTACCCGCAGGAATAACGGGGTTCGCATTGTTTATTTCACCATTAACGACAAAATCTATTACCGCTTTTTTCTGTGAAGTAGCATCAACTGCGGTCAAAGTAATTGTATTGTTATTTTTCTTTATTAATGTCACATCATTCCAATCAAATTCTGCAGAATACGATGTGTTGACAGCCTGATAATTAGGGTATTGCATTGTTGTGTGTCGTACAGCATTCGAATAAGAAAAGTAAGTGTCCAAAAAATGGAAACCATTGGAATCCTCTTCCTTAACATATCCATTATTAGGCATAGACTGCGACCCATCCGGCAACCTCTTCATCCATGTGCTAGACCAATCTATGGTATTGAAGAAAGTGGTGTTGCATTGCGATGATTCGTTTCCATTCGTTTCAAAATGGCAACGAAAACTCTCATTTTCCCCTTCCCATGCCAAATAAGAACCGGTTGTTCGTGTGGTATTACCGGGGACATTAACCTCTTCGTATACATTGTTATCTAATGCCATTGCATTTCCGTTTTCATCTACAGCATAGACACCCATTTCTCCATCAAAGCCATAATTGCCATATTGATTTTGATAGTTCAATTGTCCCGCACAAGCTGTACAATAAATATAAATTTTATACATTGGATCACCATCCGAACTTGTTCTTCCTGTATAAATAAATGAAATATACCCATATGGATTCCCTTTTTTCGCAGAAGTATTTGATGTCGTATAAAACCACGTAGTAGTATTGGTGTCCGAATTACTATATTTACTAAAGTTATGGCTTCCATTGATATTTGTTGCGCTTGCCATTGGAACATTCTTTATGTAAAACACTGTTATGTAGTTGGAGTTTGTTTTAAACCATATATCAAACTTATTATCCCCAACATATTGTACTTTACAATAACAATTAGAATTATAGATAATTCCATCAACAGTCATATTTGGTCCGTTACGTCGTCCCGCCATATCCTTTATTTCAGAATTAGTATTAAGGAGATTGCCTGCTTCCGGAATATCCCCAGCCTCACTAAGCAATTGCGCCTGCATTGCCATGCTTGCCATGAGCAAAATGGCGGTTAATAATGTTAAAATCTTTTTCATAATGATTTGTTTTTTTAGTTAAACTTTATGTTTGATTGTTGTTTATCGTCAGCTTATCGTCGGCTTATCGTCGGCTTATCGTCGGCTCATCCTCTGCTCATCGGCTCGGTAATAGCCCTGTTATCTATCGTGTATCTATCGTATATCTATCGTGTATCTATCGTATATCTATCGTATATCTATCGTATATCTATCGTATATCTATCGTGTATCTATCGTATATCTATCGTGTATCTATCGTATATCTATCGTGTATCTATCGTGTTTAGCCTGAGAATTATCCGATAATCACCTATGCAAATATAAACACTTTCACGATTTTGACCGCAAAAGTATAACAAATATTTAATATATGCAAATTTTTTAATGTGTCTTTTGTAAAAAAGGTGACTTTTCTCAAAAAAGTCACCTAATCAATGGTTTTTTACCCGCAAATGCGGGAATAAGGGTGCTATTTTAATGCGCCTCCAGCCAATTGCTGCCCATGCCGCACTCGGCAATCAAAGGTACGCGCAGATGGACGACATTCTGCATCTCTTCCACCACCATCTGTTTCGCCCAATCGGCTTCCTGCAACGGGACATTGAAACAGAGTTCGTCATGAATCTGCATAATCATCGTGGTCCGGTGGTCTTTGAGTCGTCGTGCGATAGCGACCATCGCCATCTTGATGATATCCGCCGCCGTTCCCTGTATGGGTGCATTGACGGCATTGCGTTCGGCAAACTGTCGGACGACCGTGTTATGCGACAGTATATCAGGCAGATAGCGCCTGCGTCCGAACATAGTGACGGCAAAGCCGTTATCCCGCGCGAACTGCTTCTGGCGTTCGATATAATCGACGACCTGCGGGAAAGCCTCGAAATAGCCGTCAATAAGCGCTTTTGCCTCCGCGCGGCTGCAATCCAACTGCTGCGCCAGTCCGAAAGAGGAGATGCCATAGATAATGCCGAAATTGGCGGTCTTGGCGCGCCGGCGCTCCTCTTTGGTGACCTCTTCAATGGGCTTATGGAAAATCTTTGCCGCCGTGGCCGCATGGATATCCTGCCCCAAGTTGAAGGCCTCAATCATATGCGTATCGCCGGAGAAATGCGCCATCAGGCGGAGTTCAATCTGCGAATAATCGGCACTCATGAACAGGCATCCGTCATCAGGAATGACCGCACGACGAATGAGTCGTCCGCGCTCGGTGCGAACGGGCAGGTTCTGGATATTGGGATTGGAGGAAGAGAGGCGCCCCGTGGCGGTGACGGTCTGGTTGTAGGTGGTATGAATCTTGCCCGTAGCGGAATCGATGAAGGAAGGCAGGGTGACGATATAGGTAGAGATAAGTTTCTTCAACTCCCTCTGTTCCAGAATCTTAGCGACAATAGGATGTTTGTCTTTCAAGCCCAGCAACACTTCCTCGGAGGTGGAATACTTGCCGGATTTGCCGCGTTTGGCCTTATCGTCCAGATGCAGACGGTCGAAGAGGATTTCCCCCACCTGCGCCGGTGAATTGACATTAAAGGTCTCGCCCGCCAAGCGATAGATATCCTGCTCCAGCGTTGCCAGTTCGGCGGAAAGTTCGGTCTCCGCTTTCTTGAGCAAATCCAAGTCGAAGCGTACGCCATTCTTTTCCATGGTTCGCAAGACGCCCATCAGCGGCAGTTCGACCTCCTGATAAAGGTTCCAGAGAGCCGTGTCCCGTTTGAGGGTCTCCCAATCGGGTTCGTGCGCGGGGTTAAACGCCTTTTCGGGATTCAGCAGATAGGCGCACAAGCGGCCTTTCTGCTCCTCTTCCGGCGAGGCATAACAAGTGATGCGGGGCTGGTCTGCTGCCGCCGCTGCAGGCGTATCGGCTTGGGCAAACAAGTCCAGCGTTGCCTCTTTGGGTTTGGCGGGTGCCGTCTCTTTGGCGGGTGCGGCAGACGCGTTGCGCGTGCCTAACAGACTGCGGAACTCCAGCGACTCGAACAACTGACGGACTTTCTGTTCATCGCGCTCACGGACCGCCAAATCGCCGATGGCGCAATGCCAATCGGGTATCTCGCGGCAGATAGTGGCCAGGAACTTAGAGAAGCGAATCTCCTCCACCTGCGTTTCGACCTTGGTGCGCAAAGCCCCTTTGAGGCGGTCGGTGTTCGCCAAGAGGTTCTCCACAGAACCAAAGTCGGTCAGCAACTGTACCGCCGTTTTCTCGCCGACCCCTTTGCAGCCGGGTATATTGTCGCTGCTATCGCCCATAAGTGCCAGCAAATCAATCACCTGCAAAGGCGACTGCAGCCCATATTTATCGCAGACCTCTTTCGGCCCCATATCCTCGAAGCCCCCCGTGTGGCGCGGCCGGAACTGATGGACGGCATCGGTGACCAACTGGCCGTAATCCTTATCGGGCGTGGCCATAAAGACTTCGTAACCCTCTTTCTCGGCAGCGACAGAGACTGTGCCAATGACATCATCCGCCTCATACTTAGGCACTTCCAGCACGGGAATGTTCATCGCCTCCAAGATGCTTTTGATAATCGGCACCGCCTTGCGGATATCCTCCGGCGTCTCCTCGCGCTGCGCCTTGTATTCGGCAAACGCTTCGTGGCGGAACGTTCCGCCTTTGGGGTCAAACGCCACCGCTAAATGGGTGGGTTTGAGGCGCTTACGCAGGTCCTCCAAGGTGGTGACAAAACCATATACGGCACTGACATTCTCGCCCTTGGAATTGATCCGAGGCGCACGAATAAAGGCGTAATACGCCCTGTAAATCATTGCATAAGCATCTATGAGCAAGAGTCGTTTCATAAGCCTAAAAGAGACAAGTTACCAGTTAATCGGCTCAAAGCCGTTTTGCACAAGATAGTTGTTCGCCTTGGAAAAATGCCCGCAGCCGATGAAGCCGCGAAAAGCACTCAACGGGCTGGGATGCACCGCCGTGAGGACGAGATTGCGGTGGCGGTCAATAAACTGCCCCTTCCGCTGGGCATAACTTCCCCAAAGCATATACACCAGATGTTCGCGATGCTGATTGAGCGCCATAATCGCCGCATCGGTCAGTTCCTCCCAACCTTTGTTCTGATGGCTTCCAGGCCGATGGGCCTCGACCGTAAGGGTGGCATTCAACAAGAGAACGCCCTGCTGCGCCCAACGCTGCAGATTACCGCTCTGCGGCACCGGTTTGCCCAAGTCGCGCTGAATCTCCTTATATATATTCTCCAACGAAGGCGGAATACGCACGCCCTCATTCACCGAGAAACATAAGCCATGCGCCTGACCGACATCGTGATACGGGTCCTGGCCGATGATGACAACCTTGACTTTGTCGAAAGGACAGGAATCAAAGGCGTTGAAAATCTGCCCCGCAGGCGGGAAACACTGCTTGGTCTGATATTCGCGGCGGACAAAAGAAGTCAACAACTCGAAATAAGGCTTGTCGAACTCCCCTTGCAGCACCTGCCTCCAACTCTCGTCAATGCGAACGTTCACAGATAATCAGTCAATTATCAACATTGCATCTCCGTAGTCGCCGAAACGATAACCCTCGTTGATGGCCACTTTATAAGCTGCCATCACATTCTCATAGCCGCCAAAAGCAGCAACCATCAGCAACTGCGAAGACTGACTGCCGTATAGATTGACAAAGAAAGTATTAGCTACCGTGAAATCATAGGGCGGGAAAATGAACTTGTTGGTCCAACCGGAGAACTCCTTGAGTTGTCCCGTCGTACCTGCCACATGCTCCATGGCGCGCATCACTTCCGTTCCCACGGCGCAGACACGCTTTTCGCCGGCATGTGCCGCATCCACGGCATCCACCAGACCTTGCGAGATGAAGAACTGCTCGGAGTCCTCCTTATGTTTGCTCAGGTCGTCCACTTCAATGGCCTTGAAATTACCGAGCCCAACATGCGAAGTGAGGAACTGCTGGTTCACACCGTTGATTTCCAGACGTTTGAGGAGTTGCTTGGAGAAATGCAGACAGGAAGCAGGAACCGCCACGGCTCCAATATGCTTGGCAAAAATGCTCTGATAGCGCTCCTCGTCCATTTCGGCAACGGGACAATCGGGGAACTCCTGCTCGTATTTTGCAACATCCTCTTCACGCAAAGGGCGATGGATATACTTCGGAAGCGGCATCTCGCCCATGGCATATAACTTGCTGACAAAGATAGAGTTATCGTAATCTGTCAGGAAGCGAACGGTGCGGCCACGCGAAGTGGTGTTGTCAATGACCTCACCGACAATGGTCAAGTCTTCGTCCAAGAACAGTTTATTGCCAATGCGGATTTTGCGGGCAGGGTCAACCAGCACATCCCAATAGCGCAACTCGTGATTCAGTTCACGCAAGAGGAACACCTCGATATTCGCCAGCGTTTTCTCTTTCTGCGCGTGCAGGCGGGCAGGAAAGACCTTGGTATCGTTGAAGACCATCACATCGCCCTCATCGAAATACTCCGCCAAATCGCGCACATAGCGATGCTCTATATCCCCTGTCTTACGATGCAAGACCAACATACGTGCATCCTCGCGATAGCGCGTCGGATACTGAGCAATCTGCTCATCCGGAATTTTGAATTTAAATTGGTTTAGTTTCATATCTCATTTACTATTTTCTCGAATTGTTCAAACGAAAGACAATCTTCCACCTTCACATCCCCCACCCTGGTTCTGCGTAACGCTATCAAGTGCGCACCACTATTGAGCCGCTGTCCGATGTCACGCGCCAAAGCCCGGATATAGGTTCCTTTGGAGCATACCACCCGAATGGTGAGTTGCATTTTATCGGGGTCGAAGAGCAAAACTTCGATTTCGTCTATCACCAGCAACTTGGGTTTCAACTCCACTTCTTCGCCCTGACGTGCCAGTTTATATGCCCGTTTGCCATCCACTTTCACGGCTGAAAACATCGGCGGGACCTGCCACTGCTCACCCTGAAAAGTGGGGATGACCTCATCTATCCGTTCGCGCGTGATATGTTCCGTCGGATAGACGGCATCAATGGGTTTCTCCAAGTCGAAACTGGCGGTCGTCGCTCCCAACTGCAAGGTTGCCACATACTCTTTGGTGTGCGCCTGCAAATTGTCAATCAACTTTGTTTTCTTGCCCGTACAAACCACCACAACGCCCGTGGCCAACGGATCTAAGGTGCCTGCGTGCCCGACCTTCAGTTTTCGTACTCCCAACTTGTGGCACAACAGCCATCGCGCTTTGCCTACGACATCAAAACTGGTCCAATGAAGAGGCTTGTCGAATGCAATTATCTCTCCCTCAACGAAGTCCATAGACAACCGCGAAAACGCCTATCAACAAACAATATACGGCGAAATATGTCAATCTCTGTCTGCGCACGACTTCCAACATGAACCGACATGCCAGGCACCCCGTCACAAAAGCCGCCACAAAACCAATCAAGAGCGGAAGCCACCCGATGGCCGGCACGACCACTTCACCTTTCAACATATCCAGCGTTTCCAAGAAAGCCTCACCCAGCACAGGAATCAACACCATCAGAAAAGAGAAGCGAGCCACTTTTTCTTTTTTTACGCCACACAAGAGTCCTGTGGCAATCGTGCTGCCCGAACGGCTCAAACCCGGCAAGACAGCCAACGCTTGGGCACAGCCGATAATCAACGCATCTTTCCACCCCACTTCGTGCCCTTCCGCAGGCATACGTTTCTGCAAGAACTCACTGAGCCACAAGAGGAAAGCCGTAATCAGCAAGCATATCCCTACCAACAACAGCCCATTACCAAAAAAGGCTTCCACTTCGTCCTTGAAAAACACGCCTACAACAAACACAGGCAGACAAGATAACAAAATGAGGGCGACATAGTTCTTTTCCGCGTTCCATTGCAGCGTGGTGAAGGTGCCCTTAAACAAACCTGCCACTTCTTTCCAAAGCACGACCAAAGTGGATAACACCGTTGCCACATGAAGCACAACGGTGAAAGTAAGATTCTCCTCCCCCGACGTACCAAGCAAAGCCTGACCGATTTCCAGATGTCCGGAAGAAGAAACAGGCAAGAACTCGGTAAGCCCTTGCACAATGCCCAATATCAACGCCTGCCACCAATCCATATCAGTTCTTCTTGTTAGCGGGTTTCCAAAGGATAGCGACAATCATAAGCACAAATCCTGCCAACGAAAGCATAGGACCGACAGTGATACGCCTCACAGAAAAGATATCGGGATTGTACTCCGTAGCCCCACTGGGTTCGCCCATCATCAATACAAAGCCCGCTACAATAATCAAACAGCAGACCGCAATCAAGATGGCATTCAGTTTTGGTAAATTATATTTCATAAGAACCTTATATTTCGTACATGGCATCCACTTTCATACGCACATACCGCCCTGTGGCAAACAAGGAAGCAAACAAGGTAAGCAATATGCCGCTCAACAGCACTGTTCCTGCGAGGAAAAGCAGATTTTCATAATTGATTTCAAAGAGGATAACACCCAATTGGTAGAACACATAATACAGGATTGCACCTATCAGCAGCAGACTCAGTATGGCCGCTTCCACCCCCATGCGCACAGAACGGCGGACAAACGGGGCACGGATAATCCACTGGGTGGCACCGACCAAACGCATGGTATTGATTAAGAAACGTTTGGAGTAAACATGCAAGCGTATGGTATTCACAATCAATACCCAAGCCACGATGAGCAACACTCCGGCACAGATAAGCAGAATCAGCGAGACCCGACTGACATTGGTATCCAACACATGGACTACATCCTCCTGATAAAGAACTTTCTCCACATAAGGCAAAGCCGTCAGGGTTTCCACAATCCCTGCAATGCTGTCGGCATTGGTGTACTCGGCCTTCAGATGCAAATCGTAAGAGTCCATCAACGGATTAAAACCCAAAAACTTAACAGGGTCTTCCCCCAACTGCCGGATATGTTCATCCAAAGCGTCCTGTTTGGAGATATATTTGTAAGAAGATGTATATGGAACGGCATCCAGCATCATCTGCATCCGCGCCACTTCCGTTGTATCCGATTCGGGTGTCATGACGACGGTCAATGCCAAATCCTCCCGAATCCGACTAATCATCGAATGGGCAGAAATGAGCATTACACACTCCAATCCGACCAAGAAAAGCACCATCGCTACGCTAATGGTGGTGGTCAGATACATATTAAAGAATCGACGCCACTTCATTTTATCTCACTGCAAGACATTGTTTGTTCCAAAAAGAAAAGCAGGTATGACCTGCTTTTCTACCCGATTAGTACTCCCACAGGTCTTGTTCGAAATTCAACATCTCTGTTTCGATACGCTCTTGCTCTTTCTTGGCTTGCGCTTCATCTTTGGCGTAATCCAGAATCATCCGGTTGTACATATTACCCTCGCCCACCAAGTAGGAGGAGAACATTCTCTTCTGGAAGAACTCCTCGAACGTGACACGTTTGGTATCATTGCCAAGAGGAATCATGTAATGTTTTGCCAGATAGGGACGCAAATCCTTATAGAGCACCCAGAAACGGATTGAACCGCGCAAGAACTCCATCGGGTCGCTACCATTGGCCAAATCAGGCTGCAGGGGTGCGATGGCAATCAACTGACGATGCAGACGCGAGGTGTGCTTGTCGAAGAAGATAACCTCCTGAATAAGGTATTTCACCTGATTGCGCACAAAGTTGTTGTAACGGTCCCAGTTGTGAATCACTTTCGAATTAACAGAGTCGTAACTGATGATAAACGATTCGTCATCATTCGTATCGAACGTTCCTTCCGAGTCCATCGCCACGAAATAGGTACCCTTACGATAGTTTTCAGGTTTCACACGCATCGCCTCGACAAACGAGGGTTTGAAGTTACGCGAATCCACGTCATAGACAGGCATACCCTTTTCAATAGCATCCACCATCAGACGGAAGAGGCTCATATACACAGGGTCGTCCGGATTGACAGGGAAATAGAGTTGGAAATTTTGTTTGAAGCGCAAATCTATCACGCGATACACCATACGCGACCAAACCACATCGTCCTTGCGGTGCTGCACGGTAACCAACGTATCTGCTGCGACATCCAGTTCTTCCGTTTCCAGGCGCACTGTACCATTTTCCTCCAAGAAAGACAATACCTGCTGCGGCTCAATGACTTGGGCACGCGCTATGACACATGTCAACGAAAGGACAAGAATAATACCGATTTTTTTCATAATTGTAATGTTTCGTTTGTATTAGCGAATCGTCAAAGGTATGGCGTTCAAAGCCTTGATTTTGCCATCAGGACCTTTTGCACGTACAGACATGATGGAGAGCATTTCTCCACTACGCATACCCTTGATATAATTGATCTGCTCCTGAGTGAGTTTTCCGGATTTCGAATCCATGAGTTTGTTGCCGGCAGCAAGTGTGAAACTTACAATCTGGAAGTCCAAATCCAAGATACCATCTTCGCCATAACTTGCCTCGAGATAGGATTCGGAAGAAGTCAGCTCTTTCTTAGGCACAGAACCTTCACGATAGCTCTTACCTCCCGCAACAAAGAATGCACTCGGGTCAGGCAATTGCTTTACACGATAGGTCTGCGATCCCATCGGCTGAATCTTGCCGTCCAAATCCGCCTTGACACTTACGACAACCTGCTTGGAACCATCTCCGGGCTTGATAATCCAAAGCGAACCTTTTCTGGACACAGCGGCACCTTGTACGTCCACACGCAGTTTTTCGTTCGCGATACCGGGGACAGAGATATTGAATTTGTTATCAAAGCCACGATACATGATGTTCATTTCCGTATTCGAAATAGTAACAGTAGGTTCACCTACGGTGTACGCGCTTTCGAAGTCCAACATCTCGGTGGCACCATCCGGCGAGGTGTAACCAATCTGACCTTTGAACTTATGCTCACCGACACCTCTTGCCACGATGTCATAAATGCCATCTTCAATACGCTGACCATTGACATAGTATTCGGGCTTCTTCGTCGAGTCAATGGCCGCCATAATGATACGTGCAGTGTAGTGTCCGCCCTCAATCACATAGTCGGACTTCGGGATGACATAGGCGTTCATCTTGTTCACGCGAAGGTCACCGGCATCCGTCTGGTTTTCAAGCCAAGCGATGATGTTGTTTTCCTCGGTACGAATATCGTTCTGAATCTTGGTCAACATCGTGATCGTTGCACAAACAGGCATTTCGTGGAACAATGAATTTTCCCACGTTACGTTCTCTTTCTGCTCTTCGTCATAACGATCGTCCACATTGAAAGTATAGTTCAGTTCCGACGTTTTTGTTCCATTGGAAATCTGATTCATAAACTCACGATAAGCGACAATCCGTTCTTTCAGAACAGCACCGTTACCTTCATTCAGGCCATACTGCGAAGGGATATTGGTGTCGTCCTGCTTTTTCATCTGACGAACTGTGGCATCCGTTTCAACCACTTCGTTCGTTTTGCGGTCAACAGCGCCACCGGACAGACGAACAAGGTCATCTTTGAAGTTCTGGATATACGAATACAGGCTATCCGACTGCATTTTTACCTGCTGTGCCTTTTCATACCATTCGCGTGTCTTTTCCTGATTTTCGCTCATGGCAGCATCAAAGCGTGCATACAGGACTTTATTACTGTTTTCCACAGAATTGATGGTTGCATGCAGACTGTCATCCACCTGCATATAACCATTCAGAATAGCTGCACTGACGTTCAAAGCCAACATGGCCGTGAGCACCAGATACATCATTCCTATCATTTTTTGTCTCGGGGTTTCCGGACAGTTTTTTGCTCCACCCATTTCTAATTATTACTTTAAGGTTTCTAATTACCAATGAATTACTTGCGCTTCAGTTCCGGTACGGTGTACCTTATGCCAACGCATTGAGCATGTTACCGTAAATCTTGTTCAGGTCAGCCACCTGTTGAGCCAGTTTCTTTGCACCGTCCTCGTAAGCAACATAGCTTTGTGCAGCTTCGCTGATGGTGGTCTGCATCTTCTGCATGTCAGCAGAAACGGCATCTACCGTGGTATTGATTTTGTTCAGTTTTTCACCTTGTGTCTGAATGAGACCTAACTGCATTTCGTAAACCGAATTGAGTTTGCCTACTTTCTGACCCATAGCCTCAATATTCTGCTGATAAGCCTTTGTGCCTTCTACAACAGCTTGCATATCGCTTGCAACAGTAGCATAAGTACCTGTCAGAACCTGGCTCTGGTGACCAAAGTCGTTCATAGAAGAAACGAACTGAGTTGCAGCCTGACCGGCAATCTCCATCTTTTCAGCCAGTTGAGTGGTGGCAGTAGCAACTTTTCCGAGTTCGTTCAATTGGGTAGCCGTCTTGGCCAGTCCGTCAATACCTTCTTTCAAAGCAGAAAGTTGTTTTTCATCCAATGCGGGAACTTTGGCAGCATCATTCGATCCCATATTGCCCAGCAGAGTGGGTTTGGGGCGTGTAGCCAGTTCGTCCAACAATTCAGGATCTGCACCGTAACCCATGATTTGCGGGAAGACTTGCTCCCAATGAAAATCAACGTGCGGTTTATCCAGACAACCGATAGCAAACAACACGGCCTCCGTACACATACCTGTCATCAACACAGGACCTGCACCAGGAAAGTGCATAATCTTAAACAGGGCACCGATAATAACCACAGATGCACCAAGACAATAAACCATGTTAACCACTTTCTTACCACTGTACGATTCGTACCAATGCATAAAGCCGCTTTGCTTTTTTTGTGACATAACTTTTAGAATTTAAATTATATTATTTTTTATTTTGCTTGACTCATCAGGTGTTTCCTCTGCAGACACACCTTAATATATATTATATATAGTACTTTTCTCCGAAATCAATCGCCGATGAAGGAACGGACACAACGGAAACCGATGTAAGCACGACTTTCGTACTGATATTCGTACGTGCGCACACCACATTGCATGTAGTAATAAATATCTTTCCAACTACCGCCTTTCACCACCTTGCACTTCAGCACATCCGGGTCATCTTTGCGAGCCATGTACTCGAAATTGGAGTTAATGTCGTTTACATACGTATTGGTAGAAGGATTGTAAGCAGAAGAAGTCCACTCCGCCACGTTACCGGCCATATCAAACAGACCGAAATCGTTCGGGCGATATTGTGCCACGCGCATGGTCATGACTCCGGTGTCATCGCTATATCCACCGCGATAGGGCTTGAAGTTTGCAAGGAAACAACCTTTTCCGTCGCGTGCATAATTGCCACCCCAAGGGTACATCGCCATCTTGCGACCTCCACGGGCTGCATATTCCCACTCTGCCTCGGTCGGCAAGCGGTAGATCTGGGCAGCCACTTTTGAGTGGTCCTCATAATACTTTGTACGCCAATTGCAGAAAGCGTGTGCTTGTTCCCAGGTGACACCGACAACAGGATACTCGGCATATCCGATATGATCAAAGTAGCCGCGCATCATCGGGTCGTTGTATGCAAACTGGTAGTCACGAATCCAAACCATGGTATCCGGATAGATGCTGATAATCTTGTGCGTCAGGAAATCCTTGGGTTCTTGCAAGGGGCGCACAATCGTGCTGTCACGGATAAAGCCGTTCTCATCCACCCAGAAGGTATCCACGCGTGCCGTTGCGTTGGTCGGATATTTACCTTTTGCTACATTGAATTTGTTCTGCGGCAGGCGTGCCTGATCGTAGTTCATCCATGTGTAACTGTAATGCAAATCGACTGTACGAAGGCTTTTTCCGTCAGAATAGAACATAGGCGCCAGTGCCTCCTGCACTTCTTCGTCCTTGCTGTTCCACGGAATACGCTTCTTCCAATTGATGCGGAAATTCTCTTCGTCAAACTCTCCATCTTTCGGTACCAAAGCGTAATCCTGCATGTCAGCCTGAATAAGGCGGGTATAAGCGATCGAGTCGCGTACCCAATACACAAACTGCTTGTATTCGCTGTTGGTAATCTCTGTTTCATCCATCCAGAAGGCGTTAACGGTTGTCATGAATGGATTGTCGGGTTGTCCGAATATGGCGGACTGGGTATTCTCACCCATCATAAATGCTCCTTTACGGATAAACACCATCCCATAAGGATTTGCTTCTTTGAAGTTTCCTGGCTTTGTCACGCCTACCAATTCGCCGGCAGGGCCATTACATGCTGCCAACAAGGCGGCTAATGCCATTACAGAAATAATCTTTGTAACCTTCATTTTTCTTATTTTTGATTATCTTATTATCTATTTTCTTACAAGTAGCGTACGCTCTTGTATCGGTTTGTCCGTTTGGGTCTCAATATATTGAAGCCGTAAGCCAGATACACTTCGTGCGATCCGTAGGTGGCGCGTATCAGTTTATTGGCAGGCAACTCATAGGTATATCCCAATTGCAATCCATCAATGATATCCACACCCAAGAGCACGTTCACACTTCCTGCTATTCTGTATCCCGCTCCGAAACGGTATCTTCCTTTCACCTCCGCCAACAGCGTCAAATTCACGTCCCATGAGGTAAAATCCGTCATCGCCATCACACTCGGTTTCAATGTCCAATCTTTGTTTCTCAAGCGCCAATTATATCCCCCTGCCATGTAGAGTGTTCCAATCAACTGCATTCCTATTCGGTCTCCCCATCTCACTTTCGGTCTCGTCAAGTGGCTGTAACTCACTCCGGCCCACCATTGCGGAGACGAATAGTACAATCCCACTCCCATGTCAAATGTCATTCCGTTGGCCGACTTTCCCAGATTTTGCAAGACAGGGTCTTCCGCCTCTTTGTCATGGTATCCTTCTTCGGTCTGTCCGGTCATTTCCACGTCGGCTATTTCATCCAGATTGACCTTGTCCGCATCAAACTTCACGTTCACAAATCCCAAATCCACTCCGGCGGACAAGAAACCCTTGCCAATTTTATGGCGGTAGGCGTACTCCACATGAAAAGCCTGATTGCTAAACAAGCCGTACATATCGTTCAGAAACCGCACGCCTGCAGCATGGTTCGTTTTTGCAATCACGAATGGCGAAGAGAATGTAAAATAGGTTGTCATGGGCAAATCATCCATGCCCGTGTACTGCATTCGGTGCAGTCCCGCGACACGCATCAGACCGCCGTCACCCGCCGCTGCGGGGTTGTAGGTCGTTTGCATGTGCATATATTGTCCTATCTGCGGGTCAGTTTGCGAGCGTAACACCACCGCACTCACCAACAAGCATCCAAGAACAATATATTTTTTCACATTCTTTCGTCTTTCCGACAATTCGTTCCCCTTACACTACGTCAATACTCTTCTTCATCAAAGAAGAAGTCCTCTTTGGTCGGATAATCCGGCCAAATATCCTCTATACTTTCGTACGCCTCGTCCTCATCTTCCAACTCTTGCAAGTTCTCAATCACCTCCATCGGGGCACCGATACGATTTGCATAATCCAACAGCTCCTCTTTGGTTGCAGGCCAGGGAGCATCTTCTATTTTTGAAGCCAATTCTAATGTCCAATACATACTCCGAATTTTAGGTTCTTATATCCGTCTATACGCGGGTTTTCGGTGCTTCATTTCTAAATTAGCGTGCAAAAGTACAAAAAACTTTCGGTATAAACAAAATTTTTCTTATTTTTTCCACAAAAAAAGTGATATTTCTGCATTTTTTGCGATTTTCATAGCCAAAACGAACCAAAAATCGCTCAATCGGTTCACAAATCGTAACGATTTTCCCAAATTTGCATCCTCCTCACCACCGCTTGAGATCCGCCTGACCACCGCTCTTTCCAATCGGCGTGTTACGGTTCTACACACATGACACAATGAGACCACCTCATTTCCCGCCGGAAGAACAAAAGCCCGAAGGGGTTCCTGACCTTCCTGAAGGCGATCAATCCAAGTCTCCAATTGGCTGATATGGGCATCTTCAATCCAGTCATCCCCTTTGGCACCTGCCAACAAGGCGCCCAAATTGAATAATTTGTTTTGAATCCACTCCAACTCTTCCTGATATTCCTCCGTTTTGCTACGCAGCAATCCGACAAAGCTGTTCAACTCGTCCGCCGTTCCATACGCTTCCAAGCGATCATCCGCCTTGCTCACGCGTTCGCCCGTAGCCAAAGAAGTCTTTCCTTTGTCGCCACCTTTTGTGTAAATCTTCATAATATTATGTTTGTTTCTCGGTTAATATCTCAATTTATAATGCCGTCTCAAGTATTGCGGGTCAAAAAAGACGATTCCCATATCCCCCAAGTCCATTGTGCTGGTGACGCATTCGGTTTGAGCGATTTCGCGCCACGCCTTTGCCATATCGGGCGAGTAATGGATGTCATCCACCACAAAGATAGACTTGTTGCCATAATAAGGCAAGAGTTGTTTCCAATAGCGCATCGTTGCATCGTAGGTATGGTTGGCATCCAGAAATGCAAAATCGATGCTATATCCGATTCCCTTTTCGCGCGCAGCGTGCGCACGATTATATAAGGTTGATTCCAAGGTGCTATCCAGATTGCCGACTACGGTTTCTATCCGATCCGCTAGCCCCAGACGTCGCCAGTTGGCCTGCGCCACAGCCACTATCGCTTCACTTCCGTCGAAAGTCAGCACTTTCAGCCGATTGTTGGCGGCAGCCAGATAGGCCGTGGTGATGCCGAGAGAGGTGCCAAGTTCCACCACACTGAGACACATGCCCTGTTTTTCCCGCGCCAGATAGGCCAGCCAACGGAAAAGCAACTGTGCATTTTTAGGTTTTTCGAGCGAAGTACGCGCGATGTCGCATATTCGGCGTTGTGCCGGCCGCCCATGCCCCGTGCCAAAATCGGTGACATCCACCGTGGTCGTGTCCGCGAGCATACAACGGCGCACGTCCTCTATATCTTTCCAACAATAGTAGGAATTTCTGTCATACATCAGATGCCTGACCAAATAGAACAGATAGGGCGAATGGATGCCTTCTCCCCCCGTATTCCAAGCTGTCAGCCGGTGCAGGAAATGCGACCACAATCGGAAAAGAGAAACAGATAGCATCATTCTATGGGTATTGTTTTTCGGAAATCGGGCACAAAGATACTATATTTTTTTCAAAAAAGCAAGAAAATTGACGGGAAAATGACGGATTTCGACAAAAAACAACAAAAAACGCAAAAAAGTATCGAAAATATTTGGTCATATCAAAAAAAAGCAGTACTTTTGCACCCGCTTTTGAAAAAAGGCGGTGTACGAATACACGACTGGTCCATTAGCTCAACTGAATAGAGTACCACACTACGGATGTGGGGGTTGCAGGTTTGAATCCTGCATGGATCACAAACGACCTGTTGCAGACAGGTTGTTTGCTTTTTTAATATCGACGTTTTTTTCACCTGCGACTTACGAGCGACATACGGGACAGATACGGGACGATAGATATACTCCTGTGACGGACCAGAGTGGTAACGAAGTGATAAGGTAGGCTGCCTCATAATACCAGTAAAAATGCGACCATCACGGGACCATATACCGATAACGAACCAAAAACGAACCGCAGTGGTACTATGGGAACGCGTTTCTATATATATGCTGCAAAAACCAGCGGCAAACATACCTTTTGTTGCCGCTGATTAAATCTCAACACGTATTTATCACACTATATTTAATGATATTAAACGCCGCTTCCTGTGCATTCCTTTTAACATTACATTACCAATTAAAGAGATTTTCCTCACTTTTCCCCCACTTTAATTGCAGCCGGTATCGGCATGTCACTCAAAAAAGCCCATGCCTGCGATAGCCGTCAACATACGCTGGTCGTAATCCCACGAGGTAGGACTCCAATAGAAACCGAGACGATGCAGAACGGCAGAGGTATATGTGTTCGTGCGTTCCACAATAGCCGTCTTATGCCCGTTTCCGAGGTTCTGGTACGCCAAGAGACTGGAAAGGGTTTTTGCCTTCTGCGGATCGTTTTTCGCGTCTTCCATCGCTGCCACAAACTCCGAAGTTTCGACAAAGCGTACACCGCCCGTAATCTTCCCTAACTGGGTGAGGATGTCGCCCAACAACTGCACATGGTTGTTATACGGATGGAAGAGGACACAGGGTTTCGGCGTGGTAGCGAGCAAGACAATCGCCTTGGCCGTCTCGTTAATGGGCGAGAACTCCGCCGAAGTGTCGTACAACTCATACGGGCAGCAACCCAGCATGTTATAGACCTTAATACGTCCCATGTAGCTATTAGACTGGAAGTTAACCTGGAACTCGCCATCGGTGGAACGCGCCGAGAGGTTGCCCACACGCATCACCTTGGCACTGAGCCCTTGCTTGGCGGCGGCATCCAGAATAAGCCGGTCAGCAATAAACTTGGAGTACATATACTGGTTGCCGAGATACTGACCGAAGAACAAGTTTTGCTCCGTCAACAAGACATCGGCTGCAGGAACATTATCTATTGACAAGCCGCCGACACTGGTGGTGGAAACATGCACCAGACGAGCACCCGTCTTGAGGCAGAAGTCCACGCAGTGTTGTGCACCGCCGATATTAACATCCTCAATGTCAGTGCCTTTACTAAAATGCTTGACATTCGCGGCACAGTTAAAGACGGTATCCACTTTCAGGTTCGTATCCAACTCACTCGTCACATCGCCCGTAACGACAAAGAGACGTTTGCCAAAGAGCGTTTTGAAGGAGTCGGAGAAATAGTAATAGAGCAACGTGCGCAGACGACTTTCCGCCTTCTCGACCGTCTCACCGCGCACCATACAATAGATACGTTCAGCGTCCGAGTCAATCAGTTCGCGCAAGACATGTATACCCAGATAGCCAGTAGAACCGGTGAGCAGGACATTGCCCAAGGCCTGGCGTTCGCCGGTCATGAAAGCCTCCATCGTATTCTGCTGCAGCAGGCTATTGATGGCCGTATAGTCAAAATCAGCGGCATCGTTCTCCTTCTCGCTTTCCGTTCCTCCAGCGACAAACAGCGCCAACTGTCTGGGTGTCGGGTTCGCAAAGATATCTCCATACGCCACATGCAGACCGGCTTTGTCCGCCTCAATGATGACACGTGTCACCATCAGCGACGTGCCGCCAAGGTCGAAGAAATTGTCCGTAGCGCCAACCTTATCTATCATCAAGATGTCGGCAAAGATTTTAGCAAAGAGCCGTTCCTGTTCATTGGCCGGTGCCACATAGTCTCGGTCGCTCTGCTGCATCACAGGCGCAGGCAGTGCCTTGCGGTTCACTTTCTGGTTCTGGTTCAAGGGAATAGAATCAATCTGCATCGTTGCCGCAGGAACCATATAAGGCGGTTTGCGCTCTTTGATGAAGGCATGTAAGGCCTTGATATCCACCTTATCGTCACTAACGATATAGGCAGCGATATACTTGCCTCCGTTCTCATAATCAAATGCCTGGACAGTGGCATCTTTGATACCCGGATATTCACGTATAACAGCTTCGACTTCCTTCAACTCAATACGGAAACCACGAATCTTCACCTGTCCGTCGCGCCGTCCGACAAACTGAATATTCCCGTCCGGCATATACCTCACGATGTCGCCCGTGCGGTAGATGCGGGCATACTTGGCATCGGTGGTAAAAGGATTGACGAGATAGGTCTCCGCATTCTTCTCCGGCCGGTTCAAATAACCACGGCTGACCTGCGGACCGCTGACCCACAACTCTCCCGCCGCACCCAAAGGCAGACGGTTGAACTGCTTATCCACGATATACAAGCGCATGTTATCCACAGGTTTGCCGATGGGTATATCCGCCTGATACTCATGAAGCGGATAGGTGGTGGTGAAGACGGTACACTCCGTCGGTCCATAGCCGTTATGCATCTGATAATTGACCGGCGGATTGAGAGATGATAGTTTTTCGCCGCCTACCGAGAAATGACGAAGAGAATGGTTGTCCACGTTAGTGGCAAACTGGTATCCCACCTGGGTAGTGATGAACGAATGCGTAATGCCATTCGCGTTGAAATAGTCGTTGAGATCCGGCAAGTTCAAACGGATATCTTCTCCAATGATATACACCGTTGCACCACATGTCAGTGCCGGATACATATCCATCATACAAGCGTCAAAGCCATACGATGCGTATGCTGCGACACGGTCGCCCGCCTTCAGTTCATAATAACGCTGATACCAGTGACAGAACGCCACAACATTGGCGTGCTCAATCTGACAGCCTTTCGGCACACCGGTAGAGCCAGAGGTATAGAGGAGGATGAACAAATCCTGCGGATTGACGGACGGTGCATGGTAATCAGCAAGCGGTGAGGCAGCCAACTGCGCCAATTCCTTCTCCGTGAGCAACATACAACTGTTACCGTCCTTCTGCATAAAGGCGAGCCGTTCCTCCGGATAAGTGGGGTCAAGCGGCATATATGCACAGCCTGTTTTGAGCACCGCCAACGAACCGATGACCATCCATTCGTTACGCTCCACCTTGACGGCAATGACATTCGTCGTCGGGTGCAGGTTAGCGGCTATACGTTCAGAGATTTCATCCACTTGGCGGTAGGTGTATTGTTTGTCATGGTACACCATCGCAATATTGTCCGGAGTCTTCGCCACCTGCGCTTTGAAGAGCGAGACAATGGTCTGCGTATTGTCGTAGTCCACATCGGTCTGATTGAAACTATTGAGCAACAAAGTCTGTTTGTCAGAGAGCAGCGATACCGTTGTCAACGGTGCGTCCGGTTGCTTGGCGAAAGCCGTTACCGCCATTGCTACGGATTCTGCCAGACTCTGCATCATTGCCTGCGAATAACGGCCATTGTCATATTCAACCATCACCGCCGGTGTGCCATTGACTTCCATGATATAGAACGCTATCTTGAATTTCGGCACGTTGAGTTCCATGCTCTCCGGCCGCAGCGATACTCCCTGTATCTTATAGTCACTCAACACACCAATCTGGTATGCGAACATGATTTCTGCCGTCAAGTCGTAATCTGCCGCAATCTGGGCAAATGGATAGTACTCGTGGCGAAGTGTCTGTTCAAACCGGTCGCCCGTCTCTTTCAGAAACTCGCGCACATGCTGCTGTCCGATTTTGGTACTCAATGCGAGTGTATTGACCAACATACCGATGGTCTGCGCCATCTGCAGTTTACTCCGTCCGTTAGAGATAGTGGTGATACAAACCTGCTCTGTGTTAGCATAGCGCGACAGGGCATAGAACACAGCCGCCAGAGCGACAGAGGCCGTGCTTACCCCTGTTTCATGTGCCAAGTGTTCCGCAGCCGACAAATCCATAGGCGCATGGACTTGCCCTATTTGCCCATCCTGAGGGTTGGTCAAATCCGAAGAGATCTCCGTCACTCCCTCCACTTCGCCCAAGCGCGAATGGAAGAAGGCTTTCGCTTCCTCATAAGCAGGTGTCTTTTCCGCCGCTTTCTCTTCTTGCACAAACTGCGCGTAAGAAGACAACTCCGGCTCTATCGTCTGACCATTAAGCAAAGTACAAAGTTCCTTGAAGAATATGTCATACGAAGCGCCGTCACATACAAGGTGATGCATATCACAGTAGAGATACAAGGCTGCTTCCGTCTGCACAATACTAAAACGGCAGAGCCTGTCCTTGCTGAGATTGAACGGGCGCACGAACTCTGCCCGATAGGTTTCAAGTTCCTCTTCTTTCTTCTCCACTCTCTCCACGTTCAGTTCAGACATCTCCACTTCCTGAATAACTTCCGTATCATTGGTATGGAAATGCACGAACAGTTCCGGATGATTCGCCGCCACTTGACGCAGCGCATCTTCCAACTGCTCCGGTGTCACACACTTCGGCATACGCGCCCACATCGGGATGTTGTAGATAGTGGATGTGGGATTTTTCATACAATCGAAGTAAACACCAGTCTGGGCGTAGGATAACGGAACAGAAGGAATAGAGGACGAGAGATTAGAGTCCTGAGGCTGTTCCTTTGTTGCTTCGCCGGCAAGTATCTTTTCCAGTATCTCATTCTCGATGGTCTGTATCGTGACAGTGTGTACCATCTGCTTGGTATCCAACGAAACGCCGAAGCGCTTATATATTTGCGTTGCCAAGCGGATAGCCAAGATGGATGTAAGACCCACGTATTGCAACGATGTGGTAAGGCCAAAGTTATCGGAACCGATGCAATCCACCACCATCTGCTTCAACTGTTGTTCCAATATGTTCAACGGTGCGTTGACACACTCGGTATCTTCCTGCGCCTGCATGACGGGTTCAGGAAGCGCACGGCGATTGACTTTCTGGTTCTGGTTAAGCGGAATGGCATCTATCTGCATCGTTGCCGCCGGAATCATATAAGGCGGTTTGCGCTCTCCAATAAAGGCATTCAGTGCCTGTATGTCCACTTTCTCGTCGCTTACTATATATGCAGCGATGAACTTGCCACCTGACGGAGCATCAAACGCCTGCACCGTAGCATCTTTGATACCCGTATATTCGCGAATAACGGCTTCGACTTCCTTGAGCTCAATACGGAAACCGCGAATCTTCACTTGGCCGTCTTTACGTCCCACGAACTCTATTTTTCCGTCCGCGCGGTAACGAACGATGTCCCCTGTACGATACACGCGCTTTCCGTTCCATTCGACAAAGGCATCTCTCGTCTTTTCCGGCTGATTCAGATAGCCAAGTCCCACTTGTTCTCCGGCTACGATTAACTCACCGGCAGCTCCCCATGGCACCTGCTTGCCATACTTGTTCACAATAAAGAGTTCGGTGCCCATATTCGGTGTACCGATAGGTATATTCGCCTCTTGGTTTTCCACCCAATGGCTGCATACATAGACCGTACACTCGGTGGGTCCGTATTCGTTCAGCAATTTATATGTCGGCGGCTCAACACTCATCAGTTTCTCACCGCCTGTGCCCAAGAATTGCAATCCTGGAATATCGGGATAGAGCTGCACCATCTGTGTGGCTACTTGCGTAGTAATAAAGGTATGCGTAATGCCTTCCCTGATAAAATATTCCTTAATCCCTTCCAAGTCAAAACGGATATCGTCCCCTATAACATGTATTGCCGCTCCAGCGGTGAGACAATTCCACAGGTCCTGCATAAAGGCATCAAAGCCATAGCCGGCATACGTAGCGAATCGGCTGTCAGGTGTCAAGCCGATATGCGGTACATGGAAATCGCATAGTGCCATGATATTGCGCTCCGAGAGCATAACCCCTTTCGGTGTGCCCGTCGTGCCCGATGTGTACAGCAAGATAAACGCTTCTCCACCTTCGTAACGGGTGGCATCTTCGCGCATGAATGCCAAACGGTCTTCCGGGTAACTACCATCCAACGGCATGGCCGTTTTTCCCGCCTTGGCAATAGAAAGCGGCACAATGACCATCTGTTCATTACGCGGAACGGTGTAACCGATGACATGTTCGCCGCAGCGAACCGTATATTCGGGATTGATGGTATCGGACAAGCGGTCCACTTCTGCATAGGTGAGACGTTTGTCACCTGCTACAACACATATCGCATCGGGATGTTCCGCCACATGACGCATGAAGCGTACGACAAGCGTGTCATCTCCTGCATTTCGGGATAAAGGTTTTTCCGGATTCAGTCGGTTCAACCATTCCTTTTGTGTTGCGGAACAACATTCAAGATCCCGCACATATTCCGCTGTAGTCATGGAACGTACGATGGTGCTATAGCACTCCGCCAATTCACGTATAAAGGCATCCGAGTATTCCGCATTGTCATAAGCCATTTTGAGTGAATAGCCGTCTTTGCCGTCCAATAGCTCCACACACAGATTCCATCCGGGTGTCGGTAGGCGCAAATCCTCATAGGGTATCATTTCCCCAGCCAAACGTAACGCGCAGTTATCCACCAGGATGGTGCCTTGATAGGCGAACATTACCCTGTTATTCAGTCCCAAATCCCGCACGGCATCCTGATAAGCATAGTACCCATAGTTCTGGGTTTGTTTCATCTGTTCGCGAAGTTCACTCAACAGTCGGGCTACCGGCATATCGGCATTCATCTGCATCCATACAGGCAAGGTATGCACCATCATTGTGGCGGTGGTCATCATCCGTTGGTCGGTACGGCCCATCCACGCCGTACACCAAGAGGCTTTGTCTTCTGCGCCATACGTTGCCAACAGTAACCCGAAGGCAGCTTGCCAGACAGTGCTTTCCTTTGCTCCGAAACGCTGAACGACAGCATGTACATCCTCTTTGCTTACAGACAACGAAAAATACTTATAGCATAGCGATGACGTTTGGCTGTCAATCACTGTTTCTTTGATTGGCAGCGAATCCGTGTCCGCCGCATCACAGAATGTGTTAGCGTACCACTGCCGTGCCGTTTCCATCTTTTCCTTGTCCGCCCGCAGTATTTCTTCCGCTTGGGCGATGGCAGCACCATCCATTTGTTCGCCTACCGCTTTCTCTCCCGCATACAAGCGTTCGATTTCGCGGAACAGAAGAATCAGTGTGAAACCGTCCAGGAGTAGATGGTGAATATCAAGATAGAGATAATTCTGTTGCGGCGTTTTGTATATCTCACAGCGATACAGCCGTTCGCCGTAGATATCCATTGTACGCGAGAAAGTGGCGCGTACCTCATCTATTGATTTCACCTCCTGCATGGTGACACAATCCTCCAACGCGGGACAGGTTCCACTTTCGTGTTCCGGTGCCCCATCGCTGTTGAGCACAATACGTCCCATCAAATACGGGTGGGCACACATGGCACCATATACCGCCTCACGCAAGCGGTCAAGATTGACAGTCTGCGGCAAGGTGAAGAGAAAAGCATTCTGATAGTTGGTCAGGTCATTGACAGTAGTCAAACAGGCATAATACACACCTAACTGACTTTGGCTAAGAGGGGATGTCATAGTCTATCTGTTATTGCGGTTTCACTCAAATGATTGTTTTAATCTTCAAACTCAAAGATATTGATAAATCCTGTCAGTTTGAACACATTCTTGATATCCTCATTCACATGGCGCAACACGACACGGCTCCCGGCGGCTTTGGCACCTTTGAGAATACTAAGGAGAATACGCAGTCCGCTGGATGCTATATACTCCAAATCCGTACAATCAATCACCACATCTTTACCTCCTGTGGTGTACAGCGGTTTGAGAATATTTTCCACTTCCACAGCTGCCGCCGTGTCCATCTCACCAACTAATGTAGCAACGAGTTTGCCATCCAATTCTTCAATTTTAGCATTCATATTCAAATATCTTTAATCAATGTCAATATATTCTGTCCATCTATCCGTTCGTAGTTGATAGTGTCCATCAATTCGCGAACCAACAATATTCCCAGTCCTCCAATCTGCCGTTCTTCCGCCGAAAGCGAGGTATCCGTTTCTTCTATTACCGTCGGGTCAAAAGGCACGCCATTATCCCGGATTATCACTTTCAATTTCTGTCCATCGGATAACAAGCGGATATCAATTTCCCCCGTTTGCCCTGCCGGATAGGCGTAATCAATCACATTTACCACCGCCTCTTCAATTGCCAGTCTCAACCGATTCGCTTCCGATGCGCCGATATTCATTTTCTCAAAGACCGACTTCATGAACGCGTTAAGACGGCTGACTTCGCGTACATCATTCGTAATCTGCAGCGTCTCGGATAAGCTGATATTAAAATGCTGCGGAGAATAGCGAATGGCCAACATCGTCAAATCATCACTTTGCTCCGCCCCATTTACAAAACGCTTAACTCCGGCTTGCATGTCTTCTATGACTTGCTGCGGGGTTAGTTCCTGCGATGCGCACGCGCGCAATTGCTCTAAGGCTCTTTGCAGTCCGAACTGCTGCCGCTGTTCGTTCTTCGCCTCTGTCAGTCCGTCCGTGTACAAGAAGAGCATATCCCCTGCCTCCAACTGCATTTCCTGCGCCTCATATTGCGTATTCTCAAAGACACCTACGGGCAAATGCGGATTGGCCTCAATCATCTGTATGCCATCTGAAGAAGAAGCGTTGGCTGATTGCACTATCAAGGGTCTGTCATGTCCGGCGTTGCAATAGCGCAACTGTCCTGTAGGCAAATCGAGCACACCGATAAAGAGCGTGACAAACATATTCGTATCATTGCCCCTGCAAAGCGTTTCATTAAGCGCACGCAGTGTACGTGCAGGATTATGCTCACGGGGGGCGGATGAACGCAACAAGGACATGGTTTGCGCCATCATCATCGCCGCAGGCACTCCCTTGCCGCTTACGTCCCCCACAGCAAAGAACAACTTGGCATCTTTCACGAAATAATCGTAGAGATCACCACCCACTTCGCGGGCAGGCAACAAGGCACCGCAAATACCCACATCCTGCCAGCCAAACTCTTTACTCCGCATTGCATCGGCATTGTTATCCGGCAACATCTTCAACTGGATATCTTTCGCAATGCGCAGTTCACTTTTGATACGCACCTGGCTCAGTTCTGTTGCTTGGCGTTTTCGGTTCTCTCGGATAAACAGCCAGACGATGAGTGACAACACAGCCAGTCCCAGCATTGCCAATATGAACATATAGCCACGCAGTTTCTCCAATTTACCGAACAACTCGTCATCATAACAAACGAACAATATATTCCAACGCGGGACATCCTGCCGAGACATGCAATAAACACGCCCCACCTCTTGTTTCTCTTCGTCATAGAACGGGAAATGGGTAATTTTTCCTTGTGCGCCCCATTCCAGTTTTTTTTCGTCTCCATTGAATAGCGAGACGATTTTCTTCACCAAAGCCGCACTGACCGTACTGTCCGGCGGAGAAGAAATTAACTCGCCATCTTCCGACAAGACCAGTGAGAAAGAAGAAGGGTATGAATGCACTGCATTGACGACTTTGTCAATCCATATCGTACGCATATCCACCCCTAATACGCCCACCGTTTCTCCATTCTCATACAGGGGCAAGACATGAGAGGTAACCATCGCCTGCGCCCCTTCGCCGTCATAATAGGGTTTGGTCCAACTGAAAGTTTCTCCTGCCATACAAGAAAGGAAGAAATCGCGCTGGAAATAATCATGTTCGGGCGAGCCAATCTGTTCTATGACAATCGTACTATCCGTCTGACGAGCATATAACTCGCACCAATAGCCATACTCCGGATAATAGTAGGGGCGAAAAGCGACCACTGCACCAATCAGATTATCCTCGTCGTACTGCACAATTTCCCGAATCAGCATCCGCATATAGCGGGAGTCGCGAACATGCCGTTCTGCATGGAGAATCTGGCTACTTAAGACCGATTCCGCATTCGAGAGCACTTCCTGTATCCGCAATGAAGATGCAGTCAGGTTCATCATTGCACTGCTTTCCAATTCTTTCTCCAGTTCGTTGCGCGCATAGTTGTACTGGAAAGCCAGAATCGCCTCCATAAATACAGCGGCCATTACAATCACCGCCAGACCTGTCCATTGTTTCCATCTATTCCACATAAGCCGACTATACCCGTTTCATCTACAAAACGCCTGCAAAGGTAGTAAAAAAAAATGGAGTGTGCAATTTTTTTTGCATAATTCTGCATTTTTCGCATCCGCGAGCGGTTTATGCAGGTTTATTGCGAGAGCGCGGTTTATCGCTTCGCTGTTTATTGCAGAGCGGTTTATATGCACCCCTCCATATATAATGCAAAAAAGAGGCAAAATCTATCACCTGAAATGCAACTTTTTTCAAAAAAGTGCATTTTTTTGCAGCCACTCTCAAGCAGGTCTGGAGCAGAGGTTACGCCGACCTTGTGCTGAGGTTGGGTGGCTTTCAGGAGATTCCCGCGAGCATCACGGGACCATCTGCCGATGAACGACCAAGGTGAAGCGATGGAGGCGCACTTACTCCCAACAACCGAGAGATACGAGACGATAGCAGGCGGCTTGTCGTCTGCTATCGTTTGCGTAATCGTATTGTGCTGTCCGAAGGGGCTCAGTCTTCTTTTCGGCAGTCGACGAGGCGGTAGCCGCGGCCGTGTTGGGATATGATGGCTACGCCTGTGGCGGGCTTCAGATGACGGCGGATGCGGTTGATATAGACCGACAACAGACGGTTGGAGAAATGGTCGTCGGTTTTCCAGACGGCTTTGCGGAACGTGGCGCGGTCAATCAGTTTGTTGCGGTTCTCGCACAGCAGTTCCAGCACATTCGATTCGCGCGTGGTCAAAGGTTCATCGCCCAAACGCTGCAAAGCGGCATTGAAGATAAGGCCGTTGCCCAAATCGTACGTGCCGCCTGCACGCTCCGCCTCATTGCGATAGAGACG
>CACZFM010000019.1 GCA_902780495.1 uncultured Bacteroidales bacterium | reverse complement strand
GAAAACAAGTAACAAAATCCCAATATCCGTGCTTTGCGCCCGCCTTCAGGCCATCGAACACTATGCCAATCCCCAACGTGCGTTCAATGAACTGCTGCTTGCCTGGCGGGTACATGCCCACAAATCATGGTACACCGGTGCCGAAGGCTGGCTGTCGGTGAACGATGCCAAAAGCCTTTCTGAATACGCAGGATATGACCTGCTGCGAAAATAATAAGTTTTCTTAATGGAATAAAGGCGAAAATTTGGCAGGGTGCGTGAAAAGCAGTAATTTTGCACTCGCTCTCCCCACCGAATGCACTTCGTTGGCGTTCGTCGGGGGCCCTAAAAAAAACAAAATGTGATCTTTGACGTATTGAAAAAAAAGGGGCATGGCACGCCGCCATGCTCTTTTTTGCAAAAAAACTTGTATATTCGAAAAAAAAACACTACCTTTGCAGTCACAAAATGGATTACATATGGAAAACGATTCTATCAAATTGTTTGAGAGCAAGCAGATTCGTACTGTATGGGATGAAGAACGGGAAAAATGGTATTTCTCGGTGGTGGATGTTGTGGCGGCACTGACGGATAGTGTTAATCCCACGGATTATCTTAAGAAAATGCGCCAAAGAGACCCGGAATTATCCAAAGGGTGGGGACAAATTGTCACCCCCCTTTCCTATAAAACTGCAGGTGGACCGCAGAAGTTGAACTTCGCAGATACGGAGTCCATTTTGCGCATTATTCAATCCATCCCTTCTCCGAAGGCTGAACCGTTCAAGCGTTGGATGGCTAAAGTGGCATCAGAACGCCTTGACCAATTACAAGATCCGGAGTTAAGTATCCAACAGGCACTACGGGATTACAAGCGTCTCGGCTATTCAGATAACTGGATTAACCAACGCCTCAAGAGTATAGAGATTCGCAAAGACTTGACTGACCAATGGGATCAACATGGCGTCAAAGACTCTCTGGGGTACGCTACGCTTACAGATATTATCTATCAGGCATGGGCAGGTAAATCCGCGAAAGAATATAAGAAATTCAAAGGCTTAAAGAAGGAGAATCTGCGCGATAATATGACGAATGAAGAGTTGGTGCTCAATATGTTAGCCGAACTATCTACAACCAGTATCACGCGCAGCGAGAATCCTGCTACTTTAAAGGAGAATATGGATGTGGCCGCGCGTGGCGGCAAAGTAGCTCGCGTAGCGCGAGAGGAACTTGAGGCGCAAACGGGCAAAAAAGTTGTATCACCTTTAAGTGCCAAGCGCTTCTTCAAAGGCCAGAAATCAATATTATCGTTTGAGGATAAACCCGAAGAGAACGATAAAGATGAATAAGCAATAAAATCCCTTTCTGAATAATTTTCGTCCCAATATTTGCATATTCGAAAAAAAAGCACTATCTTTGCGGCCGGATTTAAGAATCGTATAAGAAAGCATACTGAAAGGTAGAAAAAAATAGCCGCAAACAGCATAATGGCAAACAAACGCAAAATAATTAACGACCCCGTGTTCGGGTTCCTCAATATCCCCAATGAACTGGTGTTTGATGTGATGCAACATCCGTATGTGCAACGCTTGGGACGTATACGACAGTTGGGATTGAGCAACTTTGTATATCCGGGGGCAATGCACTCGCGTTTCCTGCATTCGTTGGGAGCTATGCACCTGATGCAGGAGGGAATCGCCTCGCTGCGGAAGAAAGGGGTGGAGATTAGTGACAGCGAATCCACCGCTGCACAGATTGCCATTCTGTTGCACGACATAGGGCACGGACCATTTTCCCATGTGCTGGAACATACATTGGTGGAAGGCATTACCCATGAAGAAATAAGTCTGCTGATGATGGAGCAAATCAACCGTGACCTGACGGCGCCGAATCAGCAACGCACCATCGACAATCGCGGGGTATTGGACGAAGCTATTGCCATCTTCCGCGACCATTATAGACGGCATTTCCTCCATCAGCTGATTTCCAGTCAGTTGGATGTGGACCGTATGGATTATTTGTGCCGTGACTCGTTCTTTACCGGTGTTCAGGAAGGGCGTGTGGCAAGCGAACGGTTGCTGAAGATGCTGAATGTGGTGGATGACCGGTTGGTGATAGAGCAGAAAGGAATCTATTCGGTGGAGAAATTTCTGGTGGCCCGCCGTCTGATGTATTGGCAGGTCTATTTGCATAAGACCAGCGTGGCTGCCGAACAATTGCTGATTGCCGTATTGAGCCGTGCAAAAGAATTGGCGGACAAAGGTCACCGCTTGTTCTGCTCGCCTGCGCTGCATTATTTCCTCTACCACCATGTCACGGCAGCGGATTTCTTCCTTGGTAGCGAAGCCATGAAGCAGTATGCGCTGTTGGATGATAGCGACGTGCTGAGTGCTATCAAGGCATGGATGTCCGATGAAGACAAAGTGCTGCGCCTCCTTAGCGAAGCGTTCACCAACCGCAAACTCTATCAGGCACGCCTGCTGACCGAACCGCTGAAAGACGAAGAAAAAGAGATGATGACCGCATTCTATGCCGAAAGGTTGGGCATTCAGCCCGAAGATGCACACTATTTCTTTGTGGAGCATGTCTCAACCAGCAATACCTATTCCGAGAAAGATGACTCAATTGATATTCTTTACAACGATGGAACGGTGAAAGACATAGCCGGAGCAAGCGAGATACTTGACCTGAAATCTCTTACCCGCAAACCTAAGAAGTTATACCTATTTCAATTTAGAACATAATGGAATTTTCCGCACAACAAATCAGTGCCCTTCTGGGCGGTAAGCTCCGTGGAGACGGCAATAAGACAGTCAGCAATGTGGCAGGTTTGGAGGATGCCAAGGCCGGCGATCTGTGTTTCCTCTGCGATGAGAAATATATAAAATATCTGCCATCCACACAAGCCTCGGTAGTGCTGATGACAGCATCCATACCTTTTGAGGGGGAAACCGGTGCCACGCTCATTCTTGTGGAGAATGCCCGAGCCGCGATGGCTCAATTGCTTTCGCTGGTTGCCAAAGCCATGAACCCTGTCAAGAAAGGTGTTGAGCAAGGCGCATTCATCAGCGAAGGTGTTCAACTGCCTGATGATGTTTACATCGGTGCCGGTGCTTACATCGGAAAAGGCGCACAAATCGGGAAAGGTGTGCAAATCTATCCGCAGAGTTATGTGGGGGATAATGTTAGGATAGGCGATAATACCGTGCTGTATGCCGGTGCAAAAGTCTATTATAACTGCGTTGTCGGGCAGAATTGTATTCTCCATGCAGGTGCCGTAATCGGGGCTGACGGATTCGGTTTTGAACCGGATGCACAGGGTGTGTACCAGAAAGTACCACAGATAGGCAATGTGGTTATTGAAGATGATGTGGAGATTGGTGCCAATACCACTATTGACCGTGCCATGATGGGCGAAACGCGTGTGGGCAAGAATACCAAGATTGACAACCTCTGTCAGATAGGACACAATGTGCAGATAGGGCAAAGTACCATTCTTTGTGCCCAAGTGGGGATAGCCGGTAGTACAAAAATAGGCAGCCACTGCATATTGACAGGTCAAGTAGGTGTTGCCGGTCATCTGGAAATAGTGGATGGCTGTATGCTTGGTGCGCAGAGTGGGGTTGCTCATAGCATAAAGACCCCCGGCCAATATATAGGT
The DNA here is from genome assembly GCA_902780495.1 of uncultured Bacteroidales bacterium. Classification (GTDB taxonomy): domain Bacteria; phylum Bacteroidota; class Bacteroidia; order Bacteroidales; family Paludibacteraceae; genus Colicola. The sequence goes on along the minus strand of CACZFM010000019.1, from coordinate 79,748 downwards.
TCTCCTGCTTTGGAAGCCCGCCAGTGGATGCGCGCTCAGGCTGCATTCAAGCATCTGCCGGAAATGTATAAGAAAATGCAATAAGTAAGGCAAAACGACGAAAAATGGAGCAAAAAACCCTAAAAAAAGCGTTCTGCCTCAGCGGAAAAGGCCTGCATACAGGTGCAATGGTGCATACCACCGTCAAGCCGGCTGCCGCGCATACGGGTATCCGTATGACCCGTGTGGACTTGCCGGGCAAACCTTCCTGCGAAGCCTTGGTGGAGTGGGTTACCAAAACATCCCGCGGCACCGTTCTGGAGAACGGCCTGTGGAAAATATCCACCATTGAGCACCTGATGTCTGCTCTCTATGCTTTGGGTATAACGAATGCGGAAGTGGAAGTGGATGCTCCGGAAGTGCCTATTTTGGACGGAAGTGCCAAACCCTGGGTGGAAGCCATCGAACAGGTTGGCCTGGAAAATCAGGGAGAACCCGCGAAAGAATGGGTGGTCACCGAACCTGTGGTGTTGCATAACAGCAAAGGAAGTCGTTTGAAAATATTGCCTTCCGAACAATATGAAGCCGAAGTGATTGTGGATTACGGTTCACCCATACTCGGCCAACAGGTTGCCACGCTGAAAGACCTGAAGACCTATCCTTCGGAGATAGCATCTGCTCGCACTTTCTGCTTTTTACGGGAGATAAAGCATTTATTGCATCTTGGCCTTATCAAGGGTGGGGATTTGCAGAATGCCTTGGTAATATACGATAAGAAAATCTGGCAATGGTCCATGAATCGTTTGGCCAAGAAGATGGGACAAGACCCGATTGATGCCGGCAAACTGGGCTATATGAGTCCGTTGAAGTATGACAACGAACCGGCACGGCATAAATTGCTGGACTTGATTGGCGATATGGCCTTGCTGGGCGTTCGTATACGCGGCAAAATAGTAGCCGAAAAACCGGGGCACGGATTCAATACATGGTGCTGCAAAGAGATTCGAAAAAATATACTGAAATAAACCATAATAAGACAATAAACAAGATATGATTTCACCATTAGCATTTGTTCATCCCGAAGCAAAAATCGGGGAAAATGTAGAGATTGGGCCATTTGCCATCGTGGAAAAGGATGTGGAGATTGGCGATGGTACCATTGTGGACGGTAATGCCACTATTTGCGAACACACCCGTATCGGAAAGCGCTGTCATATATTTCCCAGTGCCGTTGTAGGTGCTATTCCTCAGGACCTGAAATTCAAGGGCGAGTTGACCTATACTTTTATCGGGAATGACACTACGCTCCGCGAATGTTCCACCGTCCATCGTGGCACAGCCAGCAAAGGAAAGACTGTGGTAGGCAACAACTGTTTGATAATGGCGTATTGCCATGTGGCTCATGATGTGGAAGTGAAAGACCATGTGATCATGTCCAATGCTACGCAACTGGCTGGCGAAGTGGTGGTGGAAGATTGGGCCATTCTTGGCGGTGGTACACTGGTACACCAGTTCTCGCATATCGGTGCACATGTGATGATTCAGGGTGGCTCGCATGTCAATAAGGATGTTCCTCCCTATGTGCTGGCAGCACGTGACCCGATTCAATTTTGTGGCATCAATAGTGTCGGACTCGGCCGACGCGGGTTCACAAAAGAGCAGGTGGAAGCCATTCAGCAGGCATATCGAACCATTTTTGTATCCAAGCTGAACATCTCGCAGGCATTGGAAAAAGTGATGACGGAAATGCCGCAAAGCGTGGAGAGGGACTTGATTGTGGACTTTATTAAGAGTTCGCCACGCGGAGTAATCAAAGGAATATAAAAACAACTGACAAATACAGAGGAATAATGATGGAAGACGAAAAGAACCTCAACTTCATTGAGCAAATCGTAGAGAAAGACCTGCAGGAAGGTAAGAATGGCGGACGTATACAGACACGTTTCCCGCCTGAACCGAATGGCTATTTGCATATAGGCCATGTGAAGGCTATTTGTATGGATTTCGGAATTGCGGAAAAATTTGGCGGAGTATGTAACTTACGCTTTGACGACACCAATCCGGTGAAAGAAGATACCGAATATGTGGATTCCATACAGCAGGATATTCAGTGGTTGGGTTTCCAATGGGGGAAGGTGTTCTATGCAAGTGACTATTTTGACAAACTCTATGATCTTGCCATCCGTTTTATTAAAGAAGGTAAAGCGTATGTGGATGAACAGAGTGCGGAGGAAATAGCCCGCCAGAAAGGTACACCCACGGAACCGGGCATAGCCTCTCCCTATCGCGATCGTCCTGTAGAGGAAAATTTGCGCCTTTTCCAGGCAATGCAGAATGGCGAGATTGAAGATGGAAAAATGGTGTTGCGTGCCAAGATAGATATGGCGAACCCGAACATGCATTTCCGCGACCCGATTATGTACCGCATCATCACCACACATCCTCACCATCGTACAGGACGCAGGTGGAATGTGTATCCAATGTATGACTTCGCACATGGTCAGAGTGATTACTTCGAAGGTGTCACCCATTCTATTTGTACATTGGAGTTTGTGGTTCACCGTCCGCTGTATGACTATTTTATTGACCAATTTGCCGATTCAGATTACCGTCCCCATCAATATGAGTTCAACCGATTGAATATTACATACACTGTGATGTCAAAGCGGAAAATGCTGCAACTGGTGAAAGAGGGATTGGTGGCAGGATGGGACGATCCCCGTATGCCGACTGTTTGCGGTTTACGGCGCCGCGGGTACACGGCAGAGGCTATCCGTGAGTTTATCAACAAGATTGGCTACACGAAAGTGGAAGGTATGATTGATTTGGGATTATTGGAGCATACCATCCGTGAAAACCTTAAAGAAACGGCACCGCGTGTATGTGCAATCTTCGACCCCGTCAAATTGGTACTTACCAATTATCCGGAAAACCAAAGTGAAACGATTGTTGCGTATAACATCGATGGACATGAAGAACTGGGCACACGTGAAATGACCTTGGCACGCGAATTGTACATCGAACGTGGCGATTTTATGGAGAATGCCGACAAGAATTTCTTCCGTCTCAGCCCCGGCGGCCGCGAAGTGCGCTTGAAAAATGCATATATCATTCAGGCCACCGGCTGTGAAAAAGATGCCGAAGGAAATATCACCACAGTCTATGCCACCTACGATCCTGATTCCAAATCCGGCACGGAAGGCGGTAACAGAAAGACTAAATCTACCATCAATTGGGTGGAATGTGGCAGTTGTATCGAGGCAGAGGTACGCTTGTACGACCGTTTGTTTGCTGTGGAGAATCCGAGTGCGGAAGAGGGAGATTTCCGTGACTTGTTGAATCCGGATAGTTTGCATGTGCAGACTTGTAAACTGGAGGGTGCACTGCGCAAAGAGATGCACAAGCCTGAAGTGGTGAACGGTATTGCACAATGTAACCACTATCAATTGTTGAAGCAAGGCTACTTTGTTGTTGACCCGGATACTACAGAAGAGAAGCTGGTCCTCAACCGTACGGCTTCGCTGAAAGACAACTGGCAGAAGTGAAGATTATCCAACGAAATCACAAAGATTACGTGCTCTGCGAATGGCGTAAGCGTTATGTTCGGCTGACCCCCGAAGAGTATGTGCGGCAATTGTTCCTCCATCGTCTTGTGGAGGAACATGCGTATCCTTCGGGACTGATTGCCGTGGAAGTAGCGCTGGAGAATAAGCGGGCAGATGCTATTGTTTATGATAAGATGTTACATCCTCTCATGCTGATTGAGTTCAAGCAAGAGAATGTGCCGCTTACCCAAAAGACCTTGGATCAAGCTGCAGTATATAACCGCCAAGTGGGGGTGCCCTATCTATTATTGCACAATGGAAGGCAATCAGTAGTGGCAAAGGTAGATGATAAACAAATCGGATTTTTGACACACATACCGGATTATGGAGAACTTATTTGAATTGAACGAAGCTTTGGATACTGCCACTTTCTATGGCGTAAATAATCAGAATATCCAGTGCCTGAAGAACCAATTTCCCGCTGTCCGTATTGTGGCACGCGGTTATCATCTCAAAGCGAGTGGTTCGGAAAAGGAGATCATTCGTTTTGCCAATGGACTCAAACTCTGTGAGGATTTCTGTGTGAGGACAGGAATGCTCACAGAAAAACACATCCTCAGTCTTCTGCATGGAGAAAAGACGGAAGAAAGTGTTCAAGACAATCTTATTCTGCATGGCGTGAACGGACGAGCGATTGTTGCACGGAGCGAGAATCAGCAACGTTTGGTGGATGCGTATGAAGAGAACGATTTGTTGTTTGCTACAGGCCCTGCGGGTAGCGGCAAAACTTATACGGCGATAGCGTTAGCCGTTCGTGCCCTGAAAAACAGGGAAGTAAAGCGCATTATCCTTAGTCGTCCGGCAGTGGAGGCAGGTGAAAAATTAGGTTTCTTACCAGGAGACATGAAGGAAAAGATTGATCCTTATTTGCAACCGTTGTACGATGCATTGCAGGATATGCTACCTCCGCAGAAGTTGGCAGAGTATATGGAGCGCGGTGTGATACAGATAGCTCCGTTGGCCTTTATGCGTGGCCGCACTTTGGCTGATGCTGTGGTGATATTGGATGAAGCGCAAAATACTACTATCCCGCAAATTAAGATGTTTATGACCCGCATGGGTGTGCATAGTAAGATGATTATAACGGGCGATTTGACGCAAATCGACCTTCCTTCCAGTCAAAAATCAGGGTTGAAAGATGCCCTTGATCGCCTAAGCAATATCAAGGGCATAGCCAATATAGCCTTCACCAGACAGGACATTGTTCGACATCCGTTGGTGAGTCGTATCGTCAATGCTTATGCGGGTACTAATCCGTCGGAAGTTACCACATCCGAGAAATAACCCATCAAATAGGTAACGATAATAATTACTTGTACCACAAAGAGAATAGGAAGGGTTATAGTAAACTCTTTATGGTGGCGTTTGTGGTGCAGAAAGATAATTCCCAATAGTTCTCCCAAACTTCCCCCCAACACTGCCAGTGTCAATAAGATATGACTAGGTACACCGTGCGGATGATGGGGATGGCGGCGGTGTGCCTGTTGGTCAACATAGAAAAGAATAAAAGTCAATACATTGAGAAAAATCTCAGCTGCAAAAAACAAATATAATTCTTTCGACATATAGTAAGTGATTATTTTTGATTACTTAAGAATTCATGAATTCCTTTTGCGGCACGTCGCCCGTCTGACATGGCTAAAATGACAGTGGCTCCTCCGCGGACAATATCACCTCCGGCAAAGAGGATAGGTAGAGTGGATTGAAGTGATTCCTCGTTTACGGCTATTGTCCCTTTGCGAGTAACTTCCAATCCGTCCACTGAAGAAGGAATCAGCGGATTGGGGGACACTCCGACTGCGACAATCACTAAATCTACATCTAACGTTAGTGTTTCCCCTTCCACAGGTATCGGACTGCGACGCCCGGATGCATCAGGCTCTCCCAATTTCATTACTTGCAGGACGGCTTGGCAGACTCTGCCATTCTCATTAGCGCGATATTCAATAGGATTGTGCAACGTTAAAAATTCTACGCCTTCATCCTTGGCATGTCTTACTTCCTCTACACGAGCGGGCATTTCTTCTTCGGAGCGTCGATACACTATCATTGCCCGTTCTGCACCGAGCCGCTTAGCTGTGCGGACAGCATCCATAGCTGTATTACCTCCTCCTATTACGGCCACTTTTTTACCATACAGTAAAGGAGTATCGGATGAGGTGGCAGAGGCGTCCATCAAATTGACGCGGGTAAGGTATTCGTTGCTGGATAGAACGCCATTCAAGTTCTCTCCGGGAATATCCATAAAGCGCGGAAGACCGGCACCGGAACCCACAAAGACTGCCTTATAGCCCTGTTCCTTAAGATCGTCAATTGTTAGCGTCTTGCCGATAATGGTATCTTTGCGGAACTCTACCCCTAATTTTTGCAATGCGGCAATCTCCATGTCCACAATGTGGTTGGGGAGACGGAATTCGGGGATACCGTATTTTAGTACACCACCAATCTCATGAAGTGCCTCAAACACGGTGACTTGATAGCCCATCTTGGCCAAATCACCGGCACAACTGAGCCCGGATGGGCCTGAACCTACTACGGCGACACGGGTGGCAAGTTTATTACCATTGCCGGTTTGCTCCGCTCCAGCAGAATGATCGGCCACAAAGCGTTCCAAATAGCCGATAGCCACAGCTTCATGTCCCATCTTGAGGTGAATACACTGTGACTCGCATTGTTTCTCCTGTGGGCAAACACGACCGCAGACGGCAGGCAATGAACTGGATTCGCGAATGATATCGGAAGCACCCATAATATCGCCTTGTTCCAAGCGGTGGATAAAGCCGGGGATGTTAATGTTTACGGGACATGCATCCACGCAGGTCGGTTTCTTGCAATTGAGGCATCGATGAGCTTCTGTTATAGCCTGTTGCAGAGAAAGTCCCTGGTTGACTTCCTGACGCAACGAATGGGCGCGTATCTCCGGTGCCAATTCCGGCATCTTGACGCGCGGAAGTGCTGCACGTTCTTTGGCAGTCATCGGTCGGACAGATTGCATATATTGCTCGTATGCTGCGGCTTCTTCGGGCTTGTAACTGCGCAAGCGTGTCAGCATTTGGTCCCAATCCACCTCATGGGCATTAAATTCCGGTCCGTCCACGCAAACAAAGCGTGTCTTGCCTCCCACTGTCACGCGGCAGGCTCCGCACATGCCGGTACCGTCCACCATAATGGTGTTAAGCGAGGCTTCGGTGTAGATATTATATTTCTGTGTGGTAAGTGCCACAAACTTCATCATGATGGCAGGACCGATAGTGATGCAACGGTCCACCTTTTCACGATTGATTACTTGTTCTACGCCTACGGTGACAACGCCTTGTTGCCCCATGGAACCGTCATCGGTCATGACAATCAATTCATCGGAGGTGGCGGCCAACTGGTCGCGTAGGATAATCAGATCCTTGTTGCGGGCGGCAAGTACGGTAATAACACGATTGCCGGCAGCTTTTAAGGCTTGCGCTATTGGTAACATGGGAGCAGCACCTACTCCTCCGCAGGCACATACAACGGTGCCGAATTTGTCAATATGCGTGGCACGACCGAGAGGACCGACGAGGTCAGCAATCGTATCGCCCGCATTCAGTGCACAAAGTTTAGCTGAACTTACGCCCACCCGCTGTACAACCAACGTGATAGTTCCACGTTCCGTGTCGGCTTCCGAAATGGTGAGCGGCATGCGTTCAGAATTAGCATCCACACGGACAATCACAAAATGACCGGCACGGCGTGCACGCGCTATCTCCGGAGCTTCTACCACCAGTTGTACAACATTCTCCGAGAAGAAGTTCTTTGCTATAACTTTGTTCATTATATTAGAAGTATTTGGTTTCCGTGCCCAGAATGGATGTCAGTAGGTTATTGGCCAAACGGCTTGCTCCGAAACGGAAATTATTGTTATTCAGCCACTCTTGACCCAGTATTTCTTTCACGATTGTGTAGTGTTGTACTGCCTCATCGGTAGTGGATACACCTCCCGCCGGTTTGAAACTGACTTTGTTACCGGTTTTTTCGTTCCATGCTTTGATGGCGGAACACATGATATAACTTGCTTCCGGTGTTGCATTTACGGCAATCTTACCGGTAGATGTTTTGATAAAGTCGGCACCTGCTGCCATCGCCAAGATAGATGCTTTCCAAATGTTTTCGGCCGTCTTCAACGCTCCGGTTTCAAGGATTACTTTCAGATGAGCATTACCGATGGCGGCTTTTATTTCTGAAATCTCATCGCAAACCTCTTGATATTTGCCTTCCAGGAATTTGCCTACAGAGATGACGATATCTACTTCCGTTGCACCGGCTTTTACAGCCATTGCGGATTCGGCAACTTTGATTTCAGGGAATGTCTGGCTGGCGGGGAAACCTGCACAGCAAGCTGCTATGCCGATAGGCTCGGTCAGATGGGTTCGTACTGTCTCCACCAATGCGGGATAAACGCAAATGGCTGCCACATTCTTTAGGGTGGGGAAGTGATGGGAGAAATAGTTAACGGCGGTTGCCATTTTGATAACCTTGGCTTCGGTGTCATCACCATTAAGCGTTGTAAGGTCTATCTGATTGAGGCACTGTGCCCAAACATCTTTGTTGTTGTTCTCGGCAAAATGAACTGCCATCATTTCTGCAACAGCACTCTTGACTTGCTCATCGCTCATTGTAAACGGATAGCAAGCAAACAATTCTTCTATTTTGTTCATATTCATTGATTTTGAGTATCGAAACTTACCTCTTCGGGGGCATTGATGCGGCCGAGTATTGTCTCATTCCCGCGTACGGCATCACCCACTTCTACAAACATTTCTGTGTTTAACGGAAGATAGAGGTCTACGCGTGAGCCGAGTTTGATAAATCCCAGATGTGAATTACGGAGAGCTTTTCCTCCAGCTTTGGCATAGGTGACAATGCGTCGTGCCATGGCTCCTGCCACTTGGCGGACAGCGATACGCACATTGCTTTCTGTTTCAATCACCACGAGGCTACGTTCGTTTTCTGTGGAAGATTTGGGCAGCCACGCGCCGCGGTGACGACCTTTTTGGTGTTCCGACACAATCACCTTGCCTTCAATCGGATACCAGTTGGCATGAACATTGAAGGGCGACATGAAGATGCTGACTTGAAGGCGTTCTTCGTGGAAATATTCTTCTTCGCGTACTCGTTCCACCACTACAACGCGGCCGTCTGCAGGGGCAACCACAAAATCGGGGTCATCCACTTCAATCACGCGGACGGGATTGCGGAAAAAGTAGGTCACAAACACCAGAAGGGTGGCCATCAGGACGAGAGTGACGGCAAATATCCAGTGATAGCCGAACATAATAAATACCGGCACATTGATAAGGAAAAGCAGTAAGACTATGCCAATGATGGCGTTTCGGCCTTCGCGGTGTATTCTTGCACGCATATATCGGGAGATTTTAGGGTGGGTAATTCAGTTAGCTGTTTTGTGCCCAAAGCTGATACGGGAACTTCGCCAGCATTTCGGAGGCTTGGTCCAGACCTGTCTGGATTTTCTTGTCCAGCATCATCTTGAACATAAAGGGTATGTCGGCATGAAGTGTCAGCCGGATACGTGTGTCGGTCGGGTTCACTTCCACCAGTTGTATCCAGAAGTTTGCCTGCATGGGGATATTGTCCAATCCGAATTTAAGCATTTTGTTTTCTTCTCTATCCACGATGCGGATGGTGATTTTCTGTCCCAAACCATCCACTTTCATACGGATGGAGTCGGAGGCAATTTCCAGTTCTTGCACTTTGTCTTGCGGAATGAAATCGCGCACGCGGTTCAGGTTTTCCAGATTTCCGAGCGATTGATAAACCGTACGGGCATCGCAAGGAATGGAACTGACTTTGCTTTCGTATTTTGCTTCTGACATCGTTATTCGGGGTTATTCGTGGGTTGTCTGTGATTGCGATTCAGACAACGAACGGTGTTGATATTTTTGTTCTTGCAGGGTGGCAACGCGGATGGCGCGTTCCAAGGTGGCAATATCACGCATCACGAGTGCCAACTGATATGTGGCAATCAGTGCCTCTTTCTCGTTGCTTTGCAGGTAATAGACGGTTTGTTGTTTGCCACGGGGTGTGATTTTGACACGCTCGTTTACATGCGCGGATATGAAAGCCAGCATCTTCATCGCTTCTTCTTCGGGGATGGACAACACTTCATGCCAACCTTCCGCCTCAAAGCGATGATTGGTTCCTTCGGCTTCTTGATAAAGCGAATCCACTGTGAGACGCAGATATTGCTGCTGAATAGGTTTTTCGCCGTAATAAAAACTTTGAAGCACCAGATGCCGGTCATCGGTAACATACGCCTGCAGATAGCAACGGCGGTCGTTGCGGGTTGTTTGCAGCAGGCGGTGAACATAAGTGCCATGGTCCTCGTAGGCTTCGTTCTTCTCGTAGCGGAAAAACTTCAGCAATGAATCGGCTTTGGGGGTCAGCGTTTGCAGCAGAGAGTCGGAATAAACCAAAGTTTGTTGTGCTTGCTTGCGCTGCAGGGAATCCTTTGCCGCTTTTTCGGCGCGCAACTGCTCCACTTTTGATGGGCGGTTGCACGACGTCAGCAGAAGAACCGAAAAGAGCAGTGCAACGCTAACCGTTGCACAAACTCTTGACGATATGTTCTTGCTATGCTGCATTCTTTCAGGTTATTCCACGCGTGTGCCGTTCAAATCGTATAGTTCTCCATCGTGGAGAATATACACTTGTCCGCCAAGCATGATCTTCTTTCCGGCTTGTGCTTCACGGATTGTCTCAATGAGTGCGGAGGCATCGTTGCCGAGGATAGCATATTTGGTGACGTTCTTCACGCCGATAGTTTTCTTATAGGCCTCGATGTTGCCATATACAGCCACGGTTTGTCCTTTGATAGACGGATTGTCTTTGATGTTAAGGGCAGTGCGCGCATTCGAACCGGATGTCAGTGCTACGGGGATAGTGTCTGTTCCGATTGCGATGGCGATATTGGAAGCCACGGTATCAACTTCCGTGTCCGGTGCATTTTTGGGATACGAACCGATAACAACACCTTTCACCCAATATTTACCGGCAAGGCCTTCGCCAATAGCGAGAATGTCATTGGGAATGAACGGGTCTTCTTCCGAACCCAAACGCGGTACGTCCACAATACGATAGGTCTGCTCGGTAACAGGGCTGGCGATACCGTTCACTACGGCGATAGCACGCAGTGTGGCGGTTGCGGAAATGGTAACAGCACCTGTATAGAGGGTGGATGAGGCAGTAGGTTCTGAACCATCAAGCGTGTAGTAGATTTTCGCACCTGCAGTTTCGCAGAAGAGTTCAATATCTTGCGGGGTAACAAACGTTGCACCTTCTGTGCCGAATGTAACGGCTTCGGGAGCACCTTCCACCACTTCATAAATCTCAATTTTCGATACGCGCATATTGGCTTTGGTGGTAGCGGTCAGATAATAAGTCGTACCGGCTGCCTGGTAATTTTCCTGAATGGTGAATGTGTGCAAATCCGGTCCCAGTTGCGAACCGTCTGTCACGGTATTATCCTTGTTGGCAGGATCATACAAAATGTCATAACGCACGGTAGAAGCTGCAGCTTGCGCATCTACCACAATACGTCCTACCTTGAAATCGAAAGTAGGCAATTGCATCGCTGCGAACTTCTCTCCGAACATAAGGTTATGTTTCGACTGGTCGAAGTAGTAAAAGCCTGAAACGCTCTTTACCAACATGGTGATGGTATATTCGTCATTGTTGGTGAAAGAAGCATCTGTGGTGTTTTTTGCCTTGCTACTGCCGCCGATGCCCCATTCGTCATCGGTGGTGAAATCAAGTACCACTTTCGGCGTGTCAGCCAAAACCATCATGCTCAAAAGGAGAGCAAAGAAAGAAAGAATTGTCTTTTTCATAGGTGTAATTTTTAACATGTGTTCCGTGAATATGTTTTCTTAGTTACAAGACAAGAGAGACACACCCTCAATGGCTGTCTCTCCTGTCAATGTTTTTACTATAAACAATCCGTATTGAGCATCAGGTCATTTACTTTAATTCGACGCCCGTAATGCTATAGCGTGCTCCGTTGCGGATGATGATTACCTGACCGTTTTCAATCAGTTTCTTGTCTTTCTGCTCGGTAGCAGTCTCTTCTTCCAGTGCGGTAGAAATCCCATCAAATTCATAATCATCCGTGTTCTTGATACCGGCGCGCTGGAAATAGGATAAAATTTCACCGTGCACTTTTATGTCTCTACCAACAAATTCCTTGTGATCTTTCAAATTCAAAGCGGTACGAATGTCACTGCCGTTTAGCAATTGAACGGCAATGGTGTCTGTGCCATCTGTGATAGCAAGGTTGGCTGCTGTCTCTGTGCCGGCAGTCGCATCAACAACAACAGGAACATTGTCTTCGAATACACCGATAATCCGGCCGATAACCCATTGTGCACCAGGGTATTTGTCGTTCAAAAGTTTGGCGTCTGCGATGGTGAAAGGATTCTCTTTCGTACCTTGTCCTTCTGTAGAAACAATGGTGATGGTCTTGGTAACAATATTACTCGAAACGCCGTTCTTGATAGCAACAGCTTTCACGGTCATGGTTTGATCCACTGTGATGGCACCGTCATACAATGTAGAAGAAGCGCTGGGCTCGGTTTCGTCGGTGGTGTAATAGATAGAAGCTCCGTCGGTGGGGCAAGAAAGGGTCAGCACTTTTTGTTCAATATAGGCTTGCTCTTCCAGAGAGAATTCTACATTTGCAGGAGCGCCGGCTACGGCCTCATAAACTTCAACTTTTGTGATTTGTTGGTTTTTATTGGTTACTTTAATGCCATAAACATTGCCCGCTGCCTGATAAGCAGAAGCGATCAGGAAAGTCTGCGTTACTGCAGCACTTGTAACTGCGGTACTTGCTGCATTGCCATTGACATAAACATTAAATACGGCTGCAGTAGAAGCACCGGAACGACCATACACCAGAATTTTTGAAACAGCAAAATCAAAAGCAGGAAGTTGGAGAATGGAATTTGTTTTCATTATTAGGTAGTTGCCATTTTCTCCTTTTATACCTTTGAAGCCTCCTGAAGTAGAAATCATGGTAATAGTATTTCCGCCACTTGTGTAAGTGAGACCGGTGGCTTCTGTAGTTTTGTAATCGCTTGGGAGTCCCCACGCCTCAATGGCTTCTTTCGTTGAGAAATCCAGAGTTACTTTCGGTGCATCGGCGGCGAAAGCCACAACACCAATGAGCAGTGCGCTCATGAGCAAGGTCAGCTTTTTCATGATTTTTTGTTTTTTTTGATTGGTTGTTTTTTATTGGGTTGGTTAAATTTTGTGTCTTTTCGAAATTCGGTGCAAAGTTACAACAATTATTTCGAACTACCAAATATTTTTTACAAAAAATGGAAAAAATCTGATAGCTCCGTGATACAGTGTGAATAGCCTCGAAATAGGTCTACATAAATTAGCGGTTCTCAAGCGGTTTTGGTCAGAGACACTTACTCGGATTATCTGCAGCTAAATCGTAGGTAAGAAGATGAAATTGAAAAAAAGATTAGAAAAAGATTTGCATATATGCAATTTTTGTTGTAATTTTGCAGCGACTTTTAATAAACAACCTTACTAAATACAAACATTATGTCATCAGTAAACAAAGTTATTCTCATTGGTAACGTAGGCTCCGAGCCGGAAGTGCGTTACTTGGATCGCGGTGTTGCCATCGCTAATTTCAATCTTGCTACCACCGAACGTGGCTACATTATGCAAAACGGCACGCAAGTGCCCGACCGCACCGAATGGCATCCGATTGTGCTATGGAGAAATCTCGCCGAATGGGCGGAACGTTTCATCCATAAAGGCATGAAACTTTATGTGGAAGGAAAATTGCAAACCCGCACGTGGGAGAAAGACGGACAAATCCGCCGCAAAACGGAAATCATTGCCGAAAATGTGCAAGTCTTGTATCGTCCGGATACCTACAATACACAACATAATGCCACAACTCCTGTTGAACCCATCACTTCCGATACCGAAGCTTCTGTGGAAAACGATCCGGCGGATAGCATTTTCTAACTGGTTGACAGCGTTTTTCTGCCAGGGCACGAAAAGAACTGAAAAAAGAAACTAAAATCAATAAAAGAAAGCAATAAAAGAAAGCAAGACCACATGTGTCTTGCTTTTCTGTTTCACAGTACCGCGAGTGGGACTTGAACCCACACAGCCATTTCTGGCCAAAGGATTTTAAGTCCTTCGTGTCTACCGATTCCACCATCGCGGCATCCGGATTCTATCTGTGTTGGTGGTCTCACTAGGGCTTGAACCTAGGACCCCCTGATTATGAGTCAGGTGCTACTAACCAACTGAGCTATGAGACCATCCCCGCTGTTTTACGAGTTCGGGGCGCACTCGTTTGTTTATCGCTTATCTCGTCGGAAACTTCTCTGCGCGGGCAGCGGCTTCGTCATGAGAAATCATGCGTTGTTTTGCGGACAAGTCGGGCAAATCCAACTCAATGCCTTCGCGGAGACTGGTCGGAGCACCGATAGTTGACTTGTTTGCTTCGTAGATAAATACCCAGCAATTGGAGTTACCATAGTATTTGCGAGCCAATTTCGAAAGCGAATCACCTGCCTTTACAACAATCGTCTTGTTGGTAGGAATGGTCTGATTTTCAGGAATCATATCTTCGCTGAAGTTATCAAACTCTTCGCGGCTCATCAGCTGCAACTCTGCACGGCGGTTGGGCGCGTAAGCGGCTGTACTGCGCAGACCGCGGATAATACCCTTGCCGAAGCACTTGATACGATATTCTTTGATACCATGCTCTTGCTGCAACTCGTCGGCAACCACCAGAGCACGACGACGGCCGAGCGTGTTATTGAACTCGTTAGTACCGGTGTTGTCGCAATAACCGGTGATAACTACGCAGAGTTCAGGATCGCGTTTCAGGCGGTCAGCCACTTGCTGAATAGTCATCAGCGATTGGTCATACAATACGTACTCGCTCGGATCGAAATAAGCATAGAAGAAACGATCCTCGTATGTCATATTGTTGGTATAAACCATATTCGAGTTCTGAATCTCAGGAATGGCTACAATCGTATCGCGATGATGGATAACAAGCGTATCTTTCTCGCCATTGCCGCTACCGTTCATATAGTAGTAGTTGTTGATTTGGCTGGCCTGCTGTTTGTTTTGTTGTCCATTTCCGCGACGGCGCACTTGATCATCCAAAGCGGCTTCGGAAGTAGCATCCACCACGCGTGCAAGCACGGCATTGCTGTTAAAGTTGACAACGTGCGAACGTTTCATGGCATCAATCTTCCAACGGAGCATAGCCGTTACGTCAAAGATACCGTCATTATTGTTCCCGCGCGGGCGCCCGTCTATATCATCTTTTACAAAATAGTTGTACACAGCGCGAACGCCGAGGGCAATCGAACGGTTGAGGTTGAATTCAAACGTTGCACCACCCAGGAATACGGCACGAGGCGTAAACTTGCTGTCCTTGCCTTGTTCCTGTTGTTTGGTCTGATAAGCAAAGGGGCGGTCGGGAGTATATACGCCATGATTGTCATAGTGCACTACGTTCGGATAGAAAACGTCGTTTTTGTACCAGCCGAGACCACCACCGAGCAACAGGTTGAGTGCAAACAGTTTATAACGGTTTTGGGGACGCCATGCGTTGAAAATATCAAAGGTGATGTATGCGTCAATCTGATGCGTCTGACCGCGCAACAATGTCGCCGCAGTGCTTTGGTTGTCTTTACCCAACACTTGATATTTGCGATAGAGATATTCTCCACCGATACTCCATGTGTTGTTGAAGTTATAGATTACACCCAAGCCGGCAGTCGGAAAACCGACACCGTGTTTCTTTTCGCTGTTGAAATCACCGTCGAAGACGTTGAAACCTGCGTCAATGTACAGCGACCAGTAAGAAAGTTCCGGCGAAACGGGAGAACTGACTTCTGCCCAAGGGTGGATACCTTCCAAATCTTGTTGTTGCTGCTGTTGCTCAACGGGAGCCGCCTCTACATCGCCAAAAGAGGACTCGTTAGCCTGTTGGGCGAACATCATAGTGCTGAAAATCAGCGTAATAACAATACTTGCAATTCTTTTGTCCATAATAGCAATTATGTTGTATATTTTCGTAAATACCAATTCAGGGTGCAAAAGTACTCTTTTTTTTTGATATGACAAAATTTTTTGCCAAAAAAAGTAAAAAAAATATATTTTGTCTTGCACGCGTCAAAAAAAATATGTATCTTTGCACGTTGAAATAAACTTGAAAAAAATCATTCTTAATCTTAAATAATATGGACATACTACAAAAAATGCTTGAACGCGCCAAGCAAAATCCCCAGCGCATTGTTCTTCCTGAAGGTGATGAACCCCGTACTCTTGAGGCAGCCAACATCTTGCTGCGTGACAAGATTGCACGCCTTATCTTGATTGGAAATAAGGAAACGATTCTGCGTATGGCAGCCGAAAAAGGCTACGAGCACATCAAAGATGCTACGATTTTTGACCCTGCCACGGAACCCAAGATGAAGGAATACGC
This sequence comes from uncultured Bacteroidales bacterium, assembly GCA_902780495.1. Classification (GTDB taxonomy): domain Bacteria; phylum Bacteroidota; class Bacteroidia; order Bacteroidales; family Paludibacteraceae; genus Colicola. The sequence continues at coordinate 63,638 of CACZFM010000019.1, read as the reverse complement.
TAATCTACTGTATGAATTGCGCAAAGCCAAAGGTATGACGGAAGAAGAGGCTGCTAAAAAAGCGCAAGACCCGCTGTATTTGGGCTGCCTGATGATTAAGAACGGAGATGCGGACGGCGAATTGGCAGGTGCCCGCGGCACAACGGCTGACACCATCCGTCCTGCTTTCCAGATACTGAAAACCAAACCCGGCGTTAAAATTGTTTCGGGCGCGTTCCTTATGTTTACGCCTGCCAAGCAATTGGGTGAAGACGGCTTCCTTATTTTTGCTGACTGCGCCGTTAATCCTTGCCCGACAGCCGAAGAATTGGCACAGATTGCCGTTTCCACGGCTGAGACAGCCCGCACGATTGCCGGTATCGAACCGCGCGTAGCGATGCTGAGCTTCTCTACCAAAGGTTCTGCAAAGCACGAACTGGTTGACAAAGTCACCGAGGCAACCCGCCTTGTGAAGGAAATGGCGCCTGATTTGGCTTTGGATGGCGAACTGCAAGCGGATGCTGCTCTCATTGAAAGCGTCGGGCAGAAAAAAGCACCCGGAAGCAATGTCGCAGGTAAAGCCAATGTGCTGGTGTTCCCTGACCTGCAGGCAGGAAATATCGGGTATAAACTGGTAGAGCGTTTCTCTGGTGCAGACGCGGTAGGCCCTATTTTGCAAGGTATTGCCGCACCGGTGAACGATTTGAGTCGTGGTTGCAAAGTGCAAGATATTGTGCAAATGGTGATTATTACGGCCAACCAAGCCATTAAGTAAAATCACGGGACACTTATGGGACGATGAGCTGACGATAAGCTGACGATAAGCCGACGATAGATTGGTCTATTTATTACAAAAATACAACAAACAATGAAAATCTTAGTTCTGAACTGCGGTAGCAGTAGTATTAAATACAAGTTGTTCGACATGGACAACAAGTCAGTTATGGCACAAGGTGGCGTGGAAAAAATCGGTCTGCCCGATGCTTTCCTGCAAGTGAAACTGCCTAACGGAGAGAAAGTGAAGATTGAAAAACCCATGCCCGAACATACGGTGGGCATCCAACTGATTTTGAATGCCCTTGTGGATGAGAAAATCGGTTGCCTGAAATCGCTGAAAGAGATTGATGCTGTAGGTCATCGCGTAGTGCATGGCGGAGAAAAGTTCAATAAGTCGGTGTTGATTACCGAAGAAGTAAAACAGATGGTTGTCACTTGCTCCGATTTGGCTCCTCTGCACAACCCCGCCAATTTGAAGGGTATTGCCGCCATCGAACAGACTTTGCCGGGCGTTCCGCAAGTGGGCGTATTTGATACCGCATTCCATCAGACGATGCCGGATTATGCGTATATGTACGCACTTCCCTATGAGTTGTATGAGAAATACAGCATCCGTCGCTACGGTTTCCATGGCACCAGCCATCGTTATGTAAGCAAGCGTGTCTGCGAATTCTTGGGTATCCAACCCGAAGGTAAAAAGATTGTTACCGCTCATATCGGCAATGGTGGCAGTTGCGCGGCTGTGATGGACGGCAAGTCGGTGGACACATCCATGGGATTGACACCTATCGAAGGTCTGATGATGGGTACGCGTGCAGGCGACCTTGATCTCGGTGCTGCTACATATATTATGGATAAGGAGCATCTCTCCACTGCTGATTTCTCAACGCTGGTAAACAAGAAATCCGGTTTGTTGGGTGTAAGCGGCGTAAGCAGTGATGCACGCGACATTGAGAACGCCATTCAAAATGGCAACAAACGCGCCGATTTGGCCCGTAAAATGTTCATCTATCGTGTGAAGAAATACATCGGTGCGTATGCAGCCGCCATGGATGGTATTGATATCTTGGTATTCACAGGCGGTATCGGCGAAAACGACACCTATATCCGTACCGAAATTGCCAAAGGATTCGGCTATCTTGGTGCCAAGATTGACGAGGAAAAGAGCCGCAAAAGCCGTGGCGAAGAAATCGTTATCTCTACTCCTGACAGCAAAGTAACCGTTTGTGTGATACCGACTGACGAAGAGTTGATGATAGCCAGTGATACAGAACAAATAGTAAAAAGCTTGTGAATAAGTTGAAACCGATCATCTATCAGTTGTTTGTGCGTACGTTCACCAATTACAACGAAACGCGCAAACATGCGGGGACTCTGGAAGAAAACGGCTGTGGCAAGTTCGAGGAAATAACCGATAAAGCCCTGAAAGCCATCCAAGACCTTGGCGCTACGCACGTGTGGTACACCGGAGTAATCCGGCATGCCACAGCGGCGCGTAACAATCCATCTATCACCAAAGGAAAGGCCGGCAGTCCGTATGCCATAACGGATTACTACGATGTAGATCCCGATTTGGCAGTGGACGAATCCAAACGAATGGCAGAATACGAAAGCCTTATCCGCCGCACGCATAAAATGGGGCTGAAAGTGGTAATGGATTTCATTCCCAATCACGTCAGCCGTGAATATAAATCGAAATGCAAGCCGAGAGGGGTGAAGGATTTAGGACAGGGTGACCATCCCGAATGGGCATTTTCGCCGCTCAACAACTTCTACTACCTGCCGGGCGAGGCATTTGCTCCGCAGTTCCCGATTGAGGGATACGAGGAAAATCCGGCGCGTGTGACGGGTAACGACTGCTTCTCTGCACATCCTTCGCGGGATGACTGGTATGAGACGGTTAAACTGAATTACGGTGTTCATTACCAGGGGGGGGGAGAAAAGCAGTTTGACCCCATTCCCTCAATTTGGTTCAAGATGCAGGATATTCTGCATTATTGGGCACGCAAAGGCGTAGATGCGTTCCGTGTGGATATGGCGGAAATGGTGCCTGTGGAATTCTTTGCATGGGTGATTAAATCCATTCGTACATTCTATCCGAAGGTGCAGTTTATCGGGGAATGTTACAATCCCGAACTTTACCGCGATTATTTGAAGGCAGGATTTGATTACTTGTACGACAAGGTCGGAATGTACGAGTATCTGCGTGGCGCGACCAGCAAGAGCTGGCCGGTGGAGGGAATTACGCAACAATGGCAAGCGGTGGAGGATTTTAGGGAAAAGATGCTTTATTTCCTTGAAAATCACGATGAACAGCGCATTGCCTCCGGTTTCTTCTGCGGAAGCGGTCGTTGTGCAGAACCGGCAATGATTGTCGCGGCAACCTTAGGCTGTAACCCTGTGCTGATTTATGCAGGTCAGGAATTGGGCGAAACAGGTATGTATTCCGAAGGTTTCTCCGGCATGGATGGTCGTAGCAGTATCTTCGATTATTGGGGACTGGAAAGTTTGCAGGCATGGGCTAATCATGGCAAGTTTAACGGTCGTATGCTTTCTGCAGAACAGAAAGAACTCCGTTTGTTCTATCAGCGCCTGCTTACCACGGCACGCGACAACAAAGCTATTTCGGAAGGAAAGATGTTTGACTTGGAATACGCACAAGGTGACGGATTTAATCGCCATGAGCAATTTGCGTATATCCGCAAACATGAGTCGGAAACATTGCTTATTGTGCTCAATTTCGATGATCGCAAAGTGGATATGCAGGTGCGTATCCCTCAAGAGGCGTTCACCTATTTGGAGCAGGAAGAGTATGTCACCTGTAAGGCACAGGATCTGCTGACGGGTGCCAAATATAAGTCTATCCCATTCAACAGCCAAACGCCGGTGGCGCTGACATTGCAGGCCTGGCAGGGTGTCATATTGCGGATAGAAACGCCTAAGAAACACACAAAGAAATGATACGGAATATCTGCAAACTTCTGCGAATAGAGAACCTGTTCTTCCTTGCCGTCCTTCTTTGGACAATGGAAAAATGGGTGGCTGTGCCCGTTTTGCGGCATATCGGTTTCCCTGAAGTTTTGCCATGGTGGTTGCTGTTGCTGATGATTGTTGCCACCGTACTGATTGCTGCCGGAGGATATGTCATTAACGATTATTTTGATGTGAAGATAGACCGTATCAATCGTCCGGATCAATTGGTGGTAACGAATGGTATCAGCAAAATACAAGCCATGCGTATGTTTCAGGTTCTTACTGCATTAGGTGTGGTGACAGGGCTGACTGCAGCATGGATGAGCAGAAGTCTCCATCTTGCTATTGTGTATATCCTTACGCCCGGATTACTATGGTTCTATTCTGCCAGTTACAAACGGATGCTGCTGGTAGGTAACATCATTATTGCCTTGATGGCAGGTCTCGTGCCGTTAACAGTTGCGATGGCCAACGTAGCATGGCTTAATCTGCATTATGACATAGTAATGCCTTATCTGCCGTTCCAACATGATTTGTATGCCTGGCTCGGTGGTTTTGCGCTGTTCGCGTTCTTGTGTACTATCATTCGTGAGATAACAAAAGACCTGCAGGATCAGAATGGAGATTGTGAACTGGAATGCCGGACTCTGCCCATCTGTTGTGGTAATATGACTACAAAGATTGTGCTTACTCTCCTTTCGCTGGGAACCATGGTTTTGTTGTGTTATTTCCAGTGGGCGGTTCTTCCGTTCCCGACAGGTTGGAACAGTCCGTCTGTCCGTTTCCTGATATTTGGTATCTTGACACCTTTTGTCTGTTATCTGGCACTCCTATGGGCGGCAAAGATTCCATCGGACTACAAGTCGTCACAAGGTCTGATGAAATTTCTGATGTTTATAGGAACGCTATATAGTTATATAATTTTCCGTCTATTGTAATCGTATGCGACTGATACTTGGTTCCAAAAGTCCACGCCGCCGTGAATTGTTGGCAGGCATAGATATTCCTTTCAAGACCGTTCTCATCAAAGCGGATGAATCTTATCCGTCGGAACTGCAGGCAGGGGAGATACCTATTTTTATCTCACAAATGAAAGCGCGTGCCTATACCAAACCCTTGGCGGAGGATGAAGTGCTTATCACCGCTGACACCATCGTTTGGCTGGACGGGCAAATGCTCGGGAAACCCAAGGACGATGCCGATGCGCGCCGTATGCTCAGATTACTGAGCGGCAAGACACATCAGGTTTATACGGCCGTCACGTTCCGTGTCTCACCCTCATCGTTCTATAAAAAGAAAGATAAGGAACTGCACTCGTTTGTTTGCCAATCGGATGTCACATTCCGCCAGCTCACAGACGATGAGATTAGTTACTATGTCCGCACCTATCGCCCGTTAGACAAGGCCGGGGCATACGGCATTCAGGAATGGATCGGGTATATCGGGGTGACCGGCATACAGGGGTCCTATTTCAATGTAATGGGTTTCCCCATTCAGCGCGTGTATTCTTACTTAAAAAGTATAGAATAAGTGCATTTTCTGACGAATATGCAGTCTTTTGCAAAAAAAAGCAACAAATATTTGCATATATACCAAATTCATTGTATCTTTGCAGCGTGTAACATAAAAAACAAAAACATACAACCATGAAAGCATTAGTTAAACGTTATCCTGAGTATGGCATTTGGATGGAAGAAGTTCCAATGCCTGAAGTTGGCGTCAATGACGTATTGATTAAAGTAACGAAAGCCGCTATCTGTGGTACCGACTTGCACATGTATAAATGGGACGAATGGTCTCAGACACATTGCAAACCGCCCTATACGATGGGTCACGAGTTTGTAGGTGTTGTTGCGGAAGTGGGGCCCGGCGTTACGCGTTACAAAGTGGGCGACCGTGTTACAGCGGAAGGCCATATCGTCTGCGGCCATTGCCGTAACTGCCGCCGTGGCTTCGGACACGTGTGTGAAAACACCAAGTCGGTGGGCATTAGCGGAAAGGACGGTGCTTTCGCCGAATATGTTACCATCCCCGAATCGAACGTGGTGAAGTTGCGTCCTGAAATACCGGATGATTTTGCCGCTATCATGGACCCGTTCGGAAATGCTACGCATACAGCCCTTGCTTTCCCGTTGTTGGGCGAAGATGTCTTGATTACCGGTGCCGGCTTGATTGGAACGATGGCTGCCGGAATCTGCCGCTATGCGGGTGCCAAGAACATCGTTGTTACCGACTTCAATCCTCTGCGTTTGGAAATAGCAAAGAAAATGGGTGCAACGGTTACCGTCAATGGTGCCAAGGGCGAGACTATCGATCAGGCCATGGAGGCGCTGGGTATTCGTGGCTTTGATGTCGGTTTGGAAATGTCCGGTGCTCCTGCTGCTTTCAACGATATGATTGCGCACATGTACAAAGGCTCCAACATCGCCCAATTGGGTATCCTGCCTTCTGATACAAAAGTGAATTGGAGTGATGTCATCTTCAACGCCTTGACCATCAAGGGTATTACAGGCCGCCGTATGTGGGAAACCTGGTATCAGATGGAACAGATGCTGTTGGGTGGTCTTGACCTCAGTCCTGTTATCACACACCGCTTCAAGTTTGATGACTTCCAGAAAGGCTTTGACGTTATGGTCAGCGGCCAATGTGGTAAAGTCTTACTGGAGTGGTAATACGCTTGATATGGATATGCTTATTGTGTCTTTGGACGGCAATAAGCATATCTTGTCATTTGTCTTAGAGCCTAAATCATAATCATAAAGCAATCGAAGTCATGAAAAAATCGATTTTTATACTTTTCTTCTCCGTTATAACCCTAACCGTATCCGCCCAGTCCCGTCAGGGCTTGAGTGAATACACGTTGCCGAATGGTCTCACCGTTCTTCTTTGGGAAGACCATGACCAGCCGGATGTCACAGGCTATGTGGCTGTCCGCGCAGGTGCTATTGATGAGCCGGAGCAATATACCGGCTTGGCGCATTATTTGGAGCACATGCTTTTCAAAGGTACACAACGTATCGGTGCCTTGGATTGGGAGAAAGAGAAACCTTATTACGAAGAAATCATCCGTCTGTATGACCTTTTGGCTGAAACAACCGATGAGGTGCAGCGGGACACAATTATTCAGCAAATCAATCGTGCTTCCATTGAAGAAGCGAAAGTGAGCACCACAGAGGATTTCTTTGCTATGATGGATGGCATAGGTGCCACCGGCGTCAATGCCTTCACCAGTTATGACATGACTTGCTATCACAACTCGTTCCCCGGAAACCAGATGCTCAAATGGCTGACTATCTTCTCCGACCGTTTGGACAAACCGGTATTCCGCACTTTCCAGGCAGAACTGGAGAACGTGTTCGAGGAATATAATATGTATGCCAACGACCTGCAATCGCAGGTGCGTGACCATTTGTTTGAGGAACTCTACAAAGGGCATCCTTACCAACGTAACATCATCGGCAAACCGGAACACTTGAAAAATCCGCGTTTGAGTAAACTGATAGAATTCTACAACACCTGGTATGTGCCTAATAATATGGCGCTTATCATTGTCGGTGATTTTGACACCGAGACCACCAAACCTATGATTGAACAGACTTTCGGCAGGTTGCGTTCGGCGGAACTGCCACAGCGTACTGCCTATCCCGATGCCAATTTCCAGGCAGGTGTGGAGAAAAAGTTCAAGATGGGTTACTATCCGCAAGTGTTCTGGGCATTTGAGGGTGTGAAGATGGACAGCGAGGATTTGCTTCCGTTGGAATTTGCTTGCAGTCTGCTGAGCAACAGTTCCGAAACAGGTCTCTTGGACAAGATTACGTTGGATGGTGAAGTGACATCCGCTTCCTGTTCGTTTGATGCCCGCCGTGACATGGGGCGTATCCTTATTGCCGCCATGCCTTACTATGATGTGGAGCAACGGCGTTTTGAGTCCAATTCCGCCACACAGAAAATCGTTATGCGTGAGGTGGATAAACTGAAAACGGGGGATATTCCCGATTGGCTCATCACTGCCGTCAAAAAGGAATATAATCAGAACAACACGCTCATGTTTGAAGAGGGAGCCGGCAAGATAAACAGCCTGCTACAATGCTATATCTACGGCATTCCGACCGAGCGTATTTTCACGGACAACGAATCCATCCAGGCACTCACCAAAGAAGATATTCAGCGTGTCGCCAAGAAGTATTTCGACACCAAACATCTGACTGTCTCGTTCGACGAGGGCGAACTGAAACCCAACAAACTGGCAAAACCTCAAATCAAACCCTTGGATATGCCCAAAGGTGTGGAGACTGAGTATGCCAAGCAGTTCCGTCAGTTGCCCGAAGGTGCTGTAAAAGAAACCTATATGGACATGAACGATGTGCAGATAAGCCAATTGGATGAAAATATACGCTTGCATTATACGAAGAACACCAAGAACAATATCTTCACTCTCACGCTCCGTTACGGTGTCGGAACCAAGAAGATTCCTATGCTGGAATACAGCGTGGCTTTGATGAACTCTGCCGGTATGATGCCGGATATGGATCCGCAGTCGTTCCGTCGTCGTCTCAGTGAATTGGGCGGACGTATCGCTTACGGCGTTTCGGAGAGTTACCTCACCGTCCAGATTCTCGGAGAAGATGAGCACATGGAAGAGATATGCAAACTGGTCAATATGCAGATTCTTATGCCCAAACTGGACAAGAAGCAACTGGATGCCTTCAAGGGACAGGAACTCAATTCCCGTTTCACGCTCAAGAAGATGCATTCCGTGTGGGCGGACGCACTGCGTGAATACGTCCTCTATGGCAAGGAATCCCGCTTCTTGGATGTTGTGCCGTTCATGGATATCTACGATATGAACGAACTGCGCCTCTCCACCGACTTCCAGGAGGCCACCAAGTATGCGTTGGATGTGCACTATTGCGGAACCCATACGCCTGCCGAAGTGCAAGCCGCACTGCCTTTGCAGGACGGAGTCAAACCTTCCACATCGCCGGAGATTCGCGACCGCCAGACCTACACCGAGCCGCAGATCTTCTTCCTGCCTGACAGCAAAGTGCAGCAGGCCACTATCTATTTCTATTTCAACGGCAAGCCCTACAATATCGCGGATGATGTCTTGTGCGAAGCCTTCAATCAGTATTTCTCCGGTGGGTTCACGGGCGTTGTCATGGACGAGATTCGCACCAAGCGCTCAATGGCCTACACTGCTTACGGCCTTATGCAGCAAGGTGCCCTGCCCGGCAAGAACGGTTGCTTCATGGGCTATATCGGCACGCAGTCGGACAAGGTTGTCGAAGCGGTGGCCACTTTCCGCCATATCCTTGACTCGCTGCCGCAGGCACCCGAACGTATGGATGCCCTGAAGAGCAGTCTGCGACAGGAGAACCAGATTAACAAACCCTCTATGCGCCGCAAGAGTATGACGTATGATGCATGGAAACGTATCGGGTACAACGATGATCCTGCACGGGTCAACAAACCTGCACTGGAGGCGCTTACATGGGACCAACTCTTCAACTACTACCAAGAGAATATCCAGAATCAACCGCTGACTGTTATCATCATGGGAGACCCCAAATTGATTGACATGAAGGAACTGAAGAAAATAGCCAAAGTGAAGAAAGTAAGCAACGCAACCTTGTTTGCGCCGATTGACTTCGACTAACCCCACCACCACATGCATTGCTCAGGATTTGTTAACATAGTAGGCAACCCGAATGTCGGGAAATCAACCCTTATGAACGCATTGGTGGGGGAACGGCTTTCTATTATCACATCGAAAGCGCAGACCACCCGCCACCGCATCATGGGTATTGTCAATGGCGATGATTTCCAGATTGTCTATTCCGACACGCCCGGTGTGCTGCGCCCTAACTATCGGCTGCAAGAGCAGATGTTGGAGTTCTCACGCTCCGCCTTGGTGGATGCGGATGTGTTGCTCTATGTCACCGATGTGCAGGATACGCCCGACAAGAACGCCGATTTCCTGGATAAAGTGAAACGTATGTCGGCAGCGGGCACAAAGGTCTTTCTCATCATCAACAAGATTGACCTCACCACGCAGGACACGCTGGATAACCTCGTTGAGTTCTGGCACCGCGAACTGCCCGATGCAACCGTCTTCCCTATTTCTGCCAAGGAGCAGTTTGGGGTGGAGCAGTTGTTTGCTGCCATCAAGGCCGCATTGCCCGAATGTCCGCCGTTCTTTGACAAGGACCAACTCACCGATAAACCTGCCCGCTTCTTTGTGGATGAGATTATACGCGAGAAGATTCTCCTTTGCTATGACAAGGAAATCCCCTATAGCGTAGAGGTGGAGGTGGAGTCTTTCCTGGAAGAAGAGGAAATCATTCGTATCTCTGCCATCATCTATGTAGAGCGCGAAAGCCAGAAGGGCATCATCATCGGGCACAAGGGTACAGCCCTCAAAAAGGTGGGCACGCTGGCAAGAAAGGACATCGAAGCGTTCTTCCAAAAGCAAGTCTTCCTGCAACTCTTTGTCAAGGTGGACAAGGACTGGCGCAGTTCGCAGGCGCGTCTCCGCCATTATGGATATGACCTCAAATAAAGCTCGGAAAAGAGCCTGATAAATAAATTAACTAACTAATTAAACATTTACAGACATGAAAAAAATCACACTTCTGTTGCTCTCTCTCTTGACGATGAGCACACTCTTTGCCCAAAAGCCTGTGTCCATCCTGCCGTTCCGCGCTCCGCAGGCCACACAAGAAGTCGTAAACCTTGTTGCATCTGATTTTACCTTTGACCAAAACACCTATAGTGAACATGGCTTTACGTGGTTCACGTTATATACCACGGACTACTCGTTCCACTTCGCCATCAAACTTCCTCTAAATCAGATAACTTTTGGTAAAGTATATACGCTTACTGATATGGATGAAGAATACACCGCTAAGGAGGACGAAGAGTCTATCTACTTAGCAACCGCTGCCACTTTCAAAGCAACCGTGGATGCCAGCATGAATTTTATCGTGGAGGCTTCATTGACTTATGGAACAACTACCTACAACATCACCTATGGGCTGAATCTTAATGACCCTGTTGAACTTAACCTCACTGCAACAAATTATAATTGCATAGATGCTTATGCACAGAACGGCTTTACGCAATATGCCTTGTCCACTTCCGATTACGTATTCTACTTTGCCATCAACCTTCCGCTGGCTTCTATCACAGAAAATACGGTTTATACCCTTGAAAATATGAATGCACAGTATAGTTGGGTTAGTCTAGGTGAAGACGCCTCAGCTTCCTACAGTTCCGCCACCTACAAACAATATACGGATGCGGAAGGAAGATTGCACGTAGAGGCTACAGTTACCTTTAACTACGCCTCTACCACTTACACCGTCAACATTTCCTATGTTCGTGACGCTACTCCTGCCGAATATACAATGGTTGACCTTACGATGGAAGGAGTGCGCTTTGTGGAAGGACAGGGGTATTGTGACTTTGGCGGCATGACGGCAGACGGTACCTATATGGCTATCTTGGATTACCTCACCACAGGCAGCGTGGTAGGTGAGTTTGACGAAAACGCCTGTGAGGTGGCATATAACACCTTCAAAAAAAATGACGAAACACTCCAACTCGTGAAAGTGACCGCTAAAGTGGTGGCTATTGAAAACGGCTACAAGGCGGAAGCTTGGTTCTACGCCTACGACGGAAACTGCTACCACTGCACCTTCGTTTACACCATTCCGCAGCCTACCACAAAAGTGAACCTCACCGTTACGAATGCCGAAATCGATGAGCATCTGGGACAGCAAAGTAGTTTCGTGGACATCTTCGCCGCTGATAATAACTACACGATGCAGCTCGAAGTGAATACTTTGGCCATTTCCGGCAGTTATACGGAAGCCAACCTGAATGGCACGTTCAGTTTCTTCAGGGATGCCAACAATAAGATGTACAGCGTTTATACAGCCAACATCACCATCGAAGAGATTGGAGATGGCGTTTACCACATCACCGGTACGGTTCTTTGCTACGGCGATGTTGAGTTCACGCTTGACCTGACCACCACCTCTTCTACCGCATTGGATGAAGTGAAGGGTGATGCTACGTCGCTCCGTAAGATTTATGACAACGGCGTTCTTTACATGGTTCGTCCCGACGGCACTATTTACAATGCAGCCGGTACGCGTGTCCAATTCCTTTCGCGACTATCACGGGATCATCTTACGAGAACACCCTAAAGATAAAATCCATTTATCGTCTGCTTATCGTCGGCTCATCGTCGGCTCATCGTCGGCTCATCCGCAGGTGTTTATGTTGGTGTGTTTCGCGAAAGACGGTGCAAAAGTAGTGCAAAATTTTTTATCTTTGTAGGTAAAATTTACCAATAATTATTCAAAAATTTGGCTATGAAACGCTCGAAATTGAAAGAAATTTTGAAAAAAAGAACGCCTGAAAGTCGGCGGTATTACCGTTTGTATCGCGATTTGGCACTTTGGGAAGATTTTTTACGTATAGTTGCCAAGAACCATACAAAAAAATACCGTGCAGCCAAGAACTTTGCACGGTATGATGTATGCGAACAATATGGTGTCAGTGAAAAAACGTTTTATGTCATCCGCAACATATTGCGTAGCCTATGTGAGGACGTCTGACATATCCGTCTCATAGTCAATATCATGAGGTATACCATCTATTTTGCACTCAATAAGTGCTTATTTTTGTAAAAATCTCCCTCAATGAGTGATTTTGTGTATGAATTATTTGTGTGTTTCAGAAAAAAACAGTACCTTTGCAGCCGTATTCAGCTCACGTCGGGGATATGTCCTTGAAAGTGGGAGGGGTACAGGACATGTTGAAAAAGCGTCTTTAATGCGCTTTGTTTTGGCTTCTCAGAATCTAGCAAATTCAAACTAACAACCAAAACATAGCAGCACAAGATGCTCATGGTGTGTATTTTCGCACGCGCATAGCGCGCGTACACTAATACATATGGCGTGGGCTTCAGTGTTGTTTGTTCAGATGTTAGGGCAATGCTAGAGCCTTGAGAAGCGGAACAGCAATAGTGCAGTCCCGCTTTTTGTTACTATCGTCTTTAATGACCGTAGAGACCCGATTGACTCTATAAATAACATAATATCAACCATTTAAAAGTTGCGTCCGACACGAATTGAAGGGAAACAAAGTATGTGTGATAAAATCAAACTCTACATCCACAAAAACGGCAAATTATTATTTGTATTATGCATTGCAATGTGGATTATGATTGTAATTTCTATTATTGCAATTACTTTTACCTTGTGCCAGAAATGTTTTCCTTGTTCTCTCAGTTGTACTTCAGATGGGATTGCATACTTTTTGAGTATGTTTGATCCATTTAAACATCTTTTTTCAGGTACAATTCTACTGCTGACTATCTATGTGGCTTTGGTCTCGTATGTGAGTAATAAGAAATTGGAATCTGTAAGGGCATTACAAGATTTACGTAAAATGTTAATGACAATTGACAATGTTCGTATTCACGACTTATTGGAATATGATGATGACAATGAAGTGGATAAAGTTAAAAAGATTGTTGAATTTCAGCGGGAATTTGCAGATAGGCAAGGGTGTGTATATAATTATATGGGAATATTAGAACTCTCCAAAATCTATTTAGATGAGGGAATTATCAATAAAGAACAATTTAGAGACCAATTCGGATACCGTGTGGAAAATATTTATGCAAATCCTTTAATTTGCGAATGGATTAAGAAAAATCCATGTTATTGGAATACACTAGATGCTCTAAAAAAAATAATGGATAATTAAATAAAAAGAACTGACAATCTATGAAAACAAAATTATTAAGCATGTTTATTTTAATAAGCGTGAGTTTAAATATCTTCGCTGATAGCTTTATAGTAGGAAACCTCAAATATAGCATCACTAACAATAACGATGAAGTAGGAGTTGTACAAAATCTTAATAAGGAGGTGAATTATCCTGGCCTAAAATCAATTGTGATACCTGCTACTATTACGTATCAAGGTGAGAAATATAAAGTTACTAGAATTTATGCGGACGCTTTTAAGGACTGTCCGGATTTAGAAATACTAGAAATAGGAGAAAACATAACGAATATAAACTATAGAGCAATTGATAGTCCTAAATTATCGACAATTATATGGCAAGCAAAAAAATGTGAGGGGTGGGAGAATGGGTCTCCGTTTTATGAATCCCTTCAGTCAGGACGACGTGGATCCCACGATAAAATCACAAGTATCACATTTACAGATAAGGTAGAATCTATTCCCTCCTTTTTGTGCGCTTTCATGAGCAGTCTAACCTCCATAACTATCCCGAATAGTGTGACAAGCATTGGAATTTCTGCTTTCCGTGAGTGTAGCGGCCTGACCTCCATCACGATTCCGAATAGCGTGACGAGCATTGGAAATTCTGCTTTCTATAATTGCAGCAGTCTTCCTGTGATAGATAATATCCGCTATGCGGATACGTATTTGGTAAGTGCGATTGGTAATAGGAACTCATACAAGATAAAAGAAGGCACAAGGTTTATTGGAAATTCTGCTTTCGCTTATTGCAGCAATCTGACCTCCATCACGATTCCGAATAGCGTGACGAGTATTGGAAATTCTGCTTTCTATTATTGCGATGACCTGACCTCCATCACGATTCCCAATAGTGTGACAAGCATTGGAAACTTTGCTTTCTATTGGTGTAATGCCCTGCCCTCCATCACGATTCCAAATAGTGTAACGAGCATCGGAGATAATGCTTTTCAGCAGTCTGACCTCCATCACGATTGGCAATAGTGTAACGAGCATCGGAGATAATGCTTTTCAGGATTGTCGCAGTCTAACCTCCGTGACGATTGGCAATAGTGTAACGAGCATTGGAAATTTTGCTTTCGAGAATTGCAGCAGTCTGACCTCAATCACAATCCCGAATAGTGTGACGAGCATTGGAGGTTTGGCTTTCGGTAGTTGCAGCAGTCTGACCTCCATTACGATTGGCAATAGTGTAACGAGCATCGGAGATTTGGCTTTCTCTGGTTGCAGCAGTCTCAATGCGATACATATTTCGGATATAGCAGCATGGTGCGCTATTTCGTTAGCGCGTTCTACTTTCCCGTTTGACTATAATCTGTATCTAAATGGCAATTTGGTGACAGATTTAACGATTCCGAATAGTGTGACAAGCATTGGGCAATATGCTTTCTCTGGGTGTGGTAGTCTGACGTCTGTCACGCTTCCGAATAGTGTGACGAGCATTGGACAATTTGCTTTCGCTTATTGCCAGCAGTCTGACCTCCATCACGATTGGCAATAGTGTAACGAGCATCGGAGATAATGCTTTTCAGGATTGTCGCAGTCTAACCTCCGTGACGATTGGCAACAGTGTAACGAGCATTGGACTTGGTGCTTTCTGTTATTGCACTGGTTTGACCTCTATCACGATTCCGAATAGTGTAACGAGCATCGGAGATAATGCTTTTCAGGATTGCAGGAGTCTGACCTCCGTGACGATTGGAAATGGTGTGACGAGCATTGGATGGCATACTTTTCATGGTTGTCGCAGTCTAACCTCCGTGACGATTGGCAACAGTGTAACGAGCATTGGACCTGGTGCTTTCTGTTATTGCACTGGTTTGACCTCTATCACGATTCCAAATAGTGTGACAAGCATTGGAGATGGGGCTTTCTATTATTGCACCAGTTTGACGTCTGTCACACTTCCGAATAGTGTGACGAGCATTGAACCGTATGCTTTCCAGGATTGCAGCAGTCTAACCTCTGTGACTTGCTACGCACAGAATCCTCCGACATTAGGTGAAAATCCTTTCTATAAGATACCCCACCAAGATGCAATTCTCTATGTTCCTGCCAATGCAGTAAGTGCCTACAAAGCAAATGAAAAATGGAAAAAATCTTTCAAAGATATTCTCCCTATTGATGAAACAGCCTTGGAGGATATAATGGATGATGCATCCTCCTCTGCTGTGTGCAAAGTATTGCACAACGGCCAACTTTACATCCTTCGTGATGGCAAAATCTATAACGCATTAGGTCAACCTATGCGTTAATTGGGGTCCCCGATGTAACTCGCAGAGTTGCAGTGGGGAGATTGGAGCACATCCGAGTACTCCCTACCTGAACGCAGTTTAGGTACATATACGAGGATAGTGACCGCGACTGCCACAGGTGCAGAAGTAAAATAACGAATCTGCAATATAGCAAAACCAAAAGAAAGAGAGAAGCCCTCATTGCTGAGGGCTTCTTTGTTCTGTTTTGTTTTGTTCTGTTTTGTCCATTGTCCCGGATACTATCCGGCGTTTCTTTCTTCTTCTTCGTTCATTAGCCCCCCAATCGCATTGGGGGGCTGCACCTCGTCCGTTGTACTACTATACTATGTTTCGTCCTATCGGACAAAACAAAAAAACGGCACCTGACATACCTGTCAAGCATCGCCTATGACGTTGCAAATGTGTTGATTTTGTTTACCTTTCGCCCATTCGTAGGAGGGGGGGGATTGTTTGATTATAAATGCGTTGCATTGCTTCTTTTGCTCCGGGTTTTACGTCTATGGAGAAGACGATGATAGTTATTGATTCTCTATCAATCTCTTTAATTCTTCTTTACTTGGCAAGACCGTCTGATATTTGCTAGCAAAGATTTGATCATTGTTTTCAGGCAATGTCATTTCAACCACACCATCATTTTTATCTTTGCACAAGATGATACCTATAGTCTTGTTCTCCTCCGGAAGTTTGACACATCGGTCATAATAATTGACATATATCTGCATTTGTCCGATGTCTTGATGCTTTATTTCACCAATCTTCAAATCAAACAGTACAAAACACCGGAGCAAACGATTATAAAAAACGAGATCACACCGGAAATGGGCTTCCTGGAATGTAAAACGCACTTGCCTTCCCACAAAAGTAAAGCCTTTGCCAAGTTCCAACATGAACTTTTGCAGGTTGTCAATGATACGTTTTTCCAAATCACTCTCCAGATACTCGGTTTTCTCATCCAGCCCGAGGAATTCCACCACCAACGGATCCTTGATAATATCAGTAGCTTTCTCCACTTGTTGCCCGACAAGTGCCAGTTGTTTTACCTTTTGTTTGTCGCTGCTAAGAGCCAACCGTTCGTATAACGAACTATCGAATTGACGTTTCAATTCTGACAAACTCCAATTGTTCTGCACAGATTCAATCTCGTAAAAGTGACGTTCCTCAATATTGTCAATCCGCATCAATTTGAGATAGTGCGACCAACTGAGATAGAAGCGTTCTCCGGTGGGCAGTGCAGGGTAATCCGCGAATCGGGGAAATAGTGTTTTCCGAATCTTGTCTTGCGAGTAAACGACGTAAAACCTACGCATCAGTTTCAAGTTGTCCGGAGAATAACCGTGATTATATTTCTTGGTCAATTTATTGGCCACCTCCTCCAAAAGATACGTACCGTATTCCGCCCGTTCCTTACCTTCCTGCTCTTGCTCAAAGATATTTCTACCTATTTCATAATAAGTATAGACCATCGTTAGATTAACGGCAGTCTTGATGTGCTATTGCGCCTCTTGTATAAGTTGGTCAATTTTCTCAACCAATGTCTCAATGTCTTTCTCTTGTTTCAGAATAGGTTGTTTCATTACTCTATTTGTTACCTTTGCAACTTTCAGCTGCAAAGTTGCGGAAAATTTTCCAATTATGCAAGAAAAATGACGAAAAAGTGCAAAATATAATCGTTTTGGTTCATTTTCGGTTATCTTGGACGCATAAAAAAAGCGGCTCACGCTGAATATTGTCGGGATGACGGGTAAACTTGATAGATGCGTGCCATGATTGCACCACTGATGTTATGCCATACACTGAACACGGCACCGGGGATGGTGGCGAGCGGGAAGGCGGCAAAATGCATCACCGCCAGCGAGGTGGCCAAGCCTGAGTTCTGCATGCCGACTTCTATACTGAGTGCTACGCACTTGGGTCGCTGCAAGCGCAACAGACGACCTACCAGATAGCCGATGCCCAGTCCGAGCAGGTTGTGAAGCATCACGATGAGCACAACGAGCCAGCCTGCGGTCATCAGGCGGTCGGCATTGTGAGCCACAACGATACCTACCGTCAGCGCTACCGCGATGGACGAGAACGCTGGCAGGTAAGGCGTGACGCGCTGTGTCATCTTGGACAAAAACCGTTGGCAGATTAGTCCGCAGACGATGGGAAGAATGACGATATAGACGATGCTAAGCAGCATGGCTGATGTATGCACATCGACCATCGTGCCCGCCAATAACCAGATGAGGAGCGGCGTCAGTACGGGAGCGAGCACGGTGGATGCGGCAGTCATACCCACTGAAAGGGCGAGGTCGCCTTTTGCCAGATAGGTAATGACATTCGATGCCGTTCCGCCCGGACAACAGCCTACCAGAATGACACCTATCGCCAGTTCTTGCAGAAGCGAGAAAGCCTTGGTAAGTCCCCACGCCAACAGCGGCATGACGGTGAACTGCGTGAGGCAACCGATAAGGATATCTTTCGGACGACTCAGCACGATTTTGAAGTCTTGCGCCTTGAGCGTCAATCCCATGCCGAACATGATGATACCAAGCATGGGATTGATGACCCATGTGCCCATCCATGCGAGTGATGCAGGCACAATAAGACTTAATGCCGCTACCATCAGCACCAGCACGCCCATCCATTTGGCTATGAAATTACAGACTCGTTGCATTGAATTGGTAGCGCATGGCTACGTTGTTCACGCTGCAAAATTACTACAAAAATTTGAAATATACAAGTATTTGACGATAAAAATCGAATTTAAACACAAAAAAAGAGGTGATTTCCGAAGAAACCACCTCTTGTGCACTCCTCTTACCAATTATCGAACCTTGATAAAAGGGTTTGCGGCCATTGTAAGTTTTATAGATTGGTACAACCTGCATTGTGACATCTTTGGGAAAGATGCCCATTTCAATGTTCGCTAAATCGAGTGCAAAAGTACTAAAAATTCTTGATTCTCACAAGAAAAACACGAAAAAATATTGTAGAAGAGGCGGTTTTAACGAGAAAAAACGTTAAGAAATCGACCCTGCATATTAAGGTTATTGGTCGTCGATAGCCTCAGCCCTCCCTCCCCTCCACTACAAGGATTACATGTGTGTTTCCCAGCAATTGATAGGGGATAGTAGTAAGTATAATAGGACGTAACCTGTTGCTTGTTACACGTCTTCACATTGCGGATCCAGTAAAAAAAAATCTACTATACTTGTCTTTTTTACTACTATTACTATATTTATTAATATATAATAACATTAGATAAACTATATTTAATATGATGAACAACACAAATTACAAACGACAATGGCGCGAGTTAGAAGATGCGACCAAGGAGAAAATCAGTGCTGCGGCTAGTGGCAAACCAAAATCAGAGACTCACAAGCAACACATTAGTCAATCAATGACCCAGTATTGGCAAACAGTACCCCATCGACCGCAATCAGGTATAACTATGGACGACCTAATTGGGGCATAACCACTTATCAAGGTGAAGATTTCGTTTTTTTTAATACTAATTAACCAAAACCTAAACAGCTATGAACATGAACAAATTTGATAAATTGAAGATAGTCGTTGAGTCTGCCGACCATATAAGCAATCTTGACATGAGCAAGTTCAAGACAATTATTGAAGATGGTATAGTTTCCGCTTATCAATACCAACACACGAAGCATCACTCGCTGTACATTGAGAAAGACATAGCGAAGGATGAAGTAGTCATTGAGTTTACAGGGAAGATTTTAGGTGCACACTATCCTGAACTCATCAACAAGACAAACATTCGCCAGTGCTTAGAGAATATCAATGCTCTTGGAATCTGTACACTTGATATAGACGACATTCTCACATATGGAAAAGTAGTCAAAGCGGATGTTACGATAGATGCAGAATATCCAGATATGCCAAGCCTTACCACCGAACTGCAAGCGTGTGTTAAGAACAATAAACGATATAGCACCAAAAACAAGAAAGGCAACTTCATTATCGAGAAGGAAGTTCTAACTGATAATAGAAAACTGCGCTTGACCATATATGACAAGGAGAAAGAAATGAAACGTGCTGATAACAAGCGTTGGCTAAACTTGTTGGGAGATGCTGCGGCAGATTATATTACAAACTACTTTAGGGGAAAGATTCGTTTTGAAATGAACCTCACTTCGCTTAAAGCGATTAAAGACCAATTGAACATTAAGGACAATTCGCTATCCTTAGTGATAAACTCGGAATACAATCCGATAATGCCTTTTCTTGACAAGGTATTAATAGATAACACAGAAGCATACGAGGCTAAATCTGTACGGGATTTAGAAAGGCTTGCTTTTATGGAGAAATACAATTATGATATGAAGATGATTGAAAGCGAGGTGCGTCGTATCTTAGAGTTGAGTAAAAAGAAAACAAAACCTTGTCAACAAATGGAAAAATATCACTTGCTATACAATGCGCTACACTCGAATACATCAACAAGCCTCAAAGAGAGATTGAAGAGTGCTCTATTGGAGATTTTTCTCATAGGCTTTGTACTCGCGATATAAGATATTGGAGATGCTAAGGCAGTCAAAGCAGCCTCAGCCCCCAAATCAAATCACATGCTAAACTCCTTCTTTAGGCGTTGCACCGTGCTTTCACTTACGTTGGTGAGTTTGCTTGTGACCCGTACACCGTAACCTTTGCGCAAATATGCAAGAACTTCCCTGTACTCCTGTTCTTTCTTCTCTGTAGTCTTTATTGATCCAGGCTTACGACCTAGTTTGCCACCTTTCTCAATAAAGAGCCTGCGGCCGCTATTCAAACGATATTGGATGTTCTCACGTTCAAGTTCGGCACATGTACCCAATACGGATATGAAGATGTTCAGGAAGGAATTCTTGCTACCATCCGCTTGGAATATGGATAGGTTCTCCTTCTGAAAGTAGATGTTCAAGTGTGCATCTTTACACCGTTTCACGTTTGCGAGAACTTCATCAACGTTTCGGCCCAGTCGGCTAAGTTCAGAGATAAGGAGTACATCCACATGATTGGTGAAACAATAGTCAAGGCAGTTACATAGCACCTCACGTTCTTCGTTGCGCTTGGCTCCGGATATGTGTTCCTCAAAAGTCCTTAGTACTTCAATACCATTGCGGTTTGCGTACTGAGTTAAGTCGGTTACTTGGCGTGACGTGTTTTGTCTTTCGCCCTCTGATGATACTCTGCAATAGATAACACCCTTCATATTAGTCAAAGATTTGTTTGGTTGATGATTCTGTTAATTGCGTCTGCGCTGAGGCTGATTTATTTGCTTTTTTTGACTGACCTAGTTATTTGACTGATTTTTTGAGGGGCTTTGAGGTAATCGCCACCCCTGCGATAGTAATTAAGCGACCCAAAGAAGTGATTCCCATCTAAGCGAACGCCACTCACCTTTCTCAATGTCAAAGAATGCGGTAGTGTTGAAACACTCACGGCTGATTCCGTAGCCATTAGTCTTTGCTGAGGCTATATTGCTTTGAATCGTACCGAAAGCCTCACGGATAGAACCGTCTTTCTTCTGAAATGCGAAATGTGCAACTCCGTTAGACATCTTAGTTTTTAGTAACTCAATCATCATAGCCTTAGCCGCAGCGATAGTGATGTCACCTGTGCGATGTGCGATAACTTTCATGCGTGCAGCCGTAGAGTTCTTTACCATCATAGTGTTCATGCCTTTGTTGTTGATAGTTGCGATAGTTGTCATAGTTGTAATCTCCTCTGTTTATTGTTAGTTGTTAGTATCTCTTTCAATTACGGTACAAAGGTACAGCTTTTTTTTGATATATGCAAATATTTTAGTGATTATTTTTAAAAAATAATCATTTTTTAACAAAATAACTCATTTTTAGGAGTATTGACCGACTAAAACGGAGAAATCACCCTTATGTGATTATTTTTGCATTTTTATCACAAATAATTTGGTTATGTCATTTTTTTGTTGTATCTTTGCAGTCGAAATCAGTGAATATGAAGAACAGAGGCACTATATACAACCTGATATGGTTAGACAGAGGTGAGATTGATCCAGAGCGATACGAGTATTTCACCTGTCCGTCTGCTATATACGAGAAGTACGATGCTAAGAGCATTGGTATCGCTAAAGGTTCTCTGCTCAATGCGATGGGGAAGTTAGACGATGAAGGGAAACCGATGATATTCACCCCATCTAAGAATCCGCACTTACGTATAGTGAAGTCTTTCATGTATGGGAAAGACGCTAGCGAAAATGACAACTAAAATGTAATGCCTATGAGATAAAACCGGATTCATCACGGACATAAACATACAAGCGTTTGCTTATTAGGGATAAACTCAAAAACTTCGACAACTTTTGTGACTTATCTATCCGTAATGTAGTAACGCACACGTTTCGGCGTGGGCTGTGCTATAGTATTTGGAGATAAGTGGGAGTCGAAGCCCTTGAGTTACCAAATGGAGCAGTAGCCTGCGCTTTTTGTTGTCCGTTATTTTACAGGGCTAACATTGTTAAACACTTTAAATGTATGATGTATGAAATTATTAAAACCTGAAAATTCAGATTTTTTCAATCCCGCAAACGGCAACACATCTATTATTGCAACTGGCATTTGCGAATTGTTAAAACTAAATACGTATCCTATTGTGATACAGTTCGATTGCGAAGATGATATAAAGTTCTTTGCTGAATCAGTTTTAAAGTGTAAAAAGTAAAATCTAATTATAAAGAAGCCGAAAGTTCTATATGAGTAGGTAGTATTAGAAGTTGTGCCCGACACGGAATAAGGGTGATATGTATGAGAACTAAATTATTTGCTTTGTTACTTGCCATTGTAGCAAGTTCGTGTGTTGCTTTTGCAGATAAAACATATATCGGTGACTTGTATTACAATCTAAATACAACAAATCGAACTGCAACTGTGATTCATCCTGATTATGGAGGGTCACAATATGAAGGGGCAGATTACTACAAAGGGTTGACATCCGCTAATATCCCTGCTTCTGTGCAATATAATGGCATAGATTATAAGGTTTTAAGCATTGGAGAACGTGCTTTTGAAGGTTGTGAAGATTTGATTTCGGTAGTCATACCCAATGGACTTGAAACTATTGAAGAAAATGCCTTTAGTTTATGCGATGGATTAACATCTATTACAGTACCGGAGAGTTTGAAAAGTATGGCACAACACGCGTTCTTTATGTGTCATAATCTGAATAGTGTTGAATGGAATGCTATTGAATGCGAGGATATGTATTGTTGTTCACCATGGTTCTTCATGCCAGGAACCGCTCCTATAACGTCTTTCTCTTTTGGGGAAAAGGTTGCTCATATACCTGCTCATCTATGCCAGCAGTTAGAAACCTTGATTTCTGTAGAGATTCCAAATAGTGTAACGAGTATCGGTGAATCTGCTTTTGAAGATTGTACGAATCTTGTCGCCATCTATAATCATGGTATTACTCCTGCCGAAGTATATAGTGCGTTATTTGGTACTGCATTTGATGGTGTCGATAAATCGACTTGTAAATTATACGTACCTAGTGCATCTATAAGTCTATATCAGAATGCCCCAGTATGGCGTGACTTCTATAACATTGAGGCTATTGAGGATGCAATGGCTATTGATGAAGTAGAGGTTGATGGCAGTCATGGACAAAAGGTTATCCGTAACGGTCAGGTCCTTATAGAGCGCGGTAATAAAACGTACACTCTACAGGGAGCAGAGGTGCAATAACTACTGGATCCATTCGGTTCTACTAATTTGCGCTGCGGCTATCCGTGGCGCATTTTAGTTTATATAGAAGTGCTATTCACCTCATAATTTAAGTCTTAGCACATCTTCCTTTGATTTGATATGCTCAATGCGGTCATCAACAATAAGATAACCTTCAACACCTTTATGCTCACTTAGTTTCTTGTTGTCTCTGAATAAATCGGCAATTGGGACTCCAAGAGCAAACGCAATTTTTTCTATGGTTTCCAATGTCGGATTTCCATTAAGTGCACGTGAGAGGGCGGATGGGTCTATTCCCATAGCCTTTGCGATGTCCGCACGCGAATCAAACGGCCCTCCCAAAAAGCGAAGATGCCTCTTTACGTTCCTTTCAAGAAGTTTAGATGCTTCTGTTCTTCTCTTGCTCATACACTAATTTTTCTGCAAAGATACAAACAATTTGTTAGATGACCAAACAAAACGCGTAAAAAGTGCGAAAAAACTCATTTTTTTTGTTGAAAATTTGGTTATTTGACCGAAAAGCTATACCTTAGCGGCCAAATTAATGCTATATACAACAATTGTATCGCATAAAAATGACATATAGTGCAATTTTATTGACCAAAATATTATTATTCAATTGGGAATACCAATGATGTATTGACATAGTGAACTAGGCGAAATTAATGAGTATTGTCTGGTAGGTTTGGTTACGTGAGGATTTTGATGTATCTTTGCAACAGAAATAGCAAATGACACATTCGAACAAGGGCAGAAAAGCCTCAGTAGTAACCATTAAAACAACTACAGATTGAACACTAAACGCCTAAATATCAATACATTAGACGAGAAAGAAAGAAAAATCGTCGATGGGTATATCCTAGAGTTACTTAGGATAGGCGTTGCATATGTAAACAAACAAAATTCAATAGCAGTATGATTAATTACAGAAACGACCGCAAAGGTAAGAAGTGCGTTATATGGACGCGTGTTTCTACTCAGTACCAACAGGAGAATGGAGGTAGTCTTGACTATCAAAAGGCACTATGCGAAAAGTACGCTAAGAGTGAAGGCTTTAGTATTGCAGACGTAGGAGAGAATCATGGTTATTTTGGAGGTAAACATGAATCCGCTAAAACGCCAGGCAAAATGGTAAGGCAGATGATTTCAATCGTAAAGAAGGATGTATCAATTAGGTATGTGCTAGTCTCAGAATTTGACAGATTCAGCCGTAGTAACGGGCAAGCCATAACGATATTAGAAGACTTGCGCAATATAGGAGTTGTTGTTATTGCGGTTAAAACAGGATTTAATACCGCCACTAAAGAAGGTTTCTTGATGGCACGTAACTCTTTGAATGTAGCGGAGTGGGATAATGACAATCGTGTAGATAAATTCTACTCTGGAAGGCAGCATTGTTATGAGTGCGGAGCATACACCGGAGTTTTACCACGAGGATATTATCGACAGGGAAAGAGTATCAACTCGGTGTGCTATCTCAATGACGATGGGAGGTTGATACGTTTAGCATTTCAGATGAAGTTACACGGATGTTCAAATGGAGAGATATTGGACGCTTTGAAAAGTCGTGGCCTAGAGATTACGAAACAATCGCTCAATCACTATTTCAATAACCCTTTCTATGCAGGGAAGATACATTCTAAGATGCTAGAAGAAGGGATGGTTGATGGTAACATTGAAAAAGCCGTTAGCTATGAGGAATGGTTAGAGGTTCAACGAATCATGTCTGACCGCTCAGGAAAATATAAACACAAGAAAAAGAAAGAGGAGTACCCTCTAAAGAACTATGTGGCATGTGCTGATTGTGGTACGCACTTTACCGCATATAGAGTTAAAGCGAAGGGGAAGGATTATTATAAGTGTAACCAGATAGGGTGCAAGACTAATGTATCGGCAGAGGAGATGCATGATAAATATCAAGAATTACTTTACTCTTACGATGTACCAACATCCCTACTCATGCAATACGAAAACGTAATCCGTGAGTTATTTGGCCAGTACACAGAGGAGAGTTCGAAACAATTGACTCTGTTGAGAAAACAACTGACCGACATAGATAACGACATCAAGAAGTGTACTATGAAATACGCTACTGATAAACTAGATGAAGATGCATATCAGATGGCGATGGAAGAATTTAAGAGTAGGAAGGCGGGAACAGAGCGGGAGTTGAAGAAGTATGACTTGAATTTATCGAACCTTGAAGATAAAATCAGATTAGTAATCGTAACTTGCTCTAAATTAGGCACTTTGTGGAAGCAAGGAGACTTAGACATAAAGAGAAGAATACAAAATTTGGTATTTCCGGAGGGAATTTTATGGGATAAGGGGAAACGCAATTATCGAACCGAAAACTGCAATGAGTTTTTCAAGTTACTTGACGGATTTTCAATGAGTTATGGAGACAAAAAAGAGACACCCTCCATAGAAGATGTCTCAATGTGCGCAGGATGAGACTCGAACTCACACGACATTGCTGCCACTACCCCCTCAAAGTAGCGTGTATACCAATTTCACCACCTGCGCTCATCTAATTATTAGATCACTTTTGTGCCCAGAACAGGACTCGAACCTGCACACCTCGCGGCATACGCACCTGAAACGTACGCGTCTACCAATTCCGCCACCTGGGCAATCACTTTTCTGTTAGAACAAAAATGCAGGACACGTCCTGCATTGGAGCGATGAACGAGACTCGAACTCGCGACCCCGACCTTGGCAAGGTCGTGCTCTACCAACTGAGCTATCATCGCATTTTTGCTGACCCAATATTGTCTTAGATCGAACTCTCTTAACGAAAGCGGGTGCAAAGGTACTGCTTTTTTTTGATACCACCAAATATTTTTGCAAAAAAATGCACTTTTTGTACAAAAAAAGAGGAAAACAGATGAATTTTCCTCTTTTTCTATTCGGATTTCACACCGAAAGGGTATAACTCTCCGCTGCAATCAATAACTGGTTCGTTGCGTAGCGGCGTAACTAATTTTCAGCGCATAAGCCCTTCTGAGTTCCTGCTTGATGTCAGAAATAACACCCATACGGGTTTCTTTGTCCGCTTTGATGCTGACGGTCATCAGTCCTTGGTCCTGCTCGTTCATAGCGGAACGTTCGTTGATAATGAAATCGCCGATTTCGCTCTTGTCTGCAAACGCGTCATCCAACTGGATACGTGTCTCGGCACCATATTGCTTGCGGAACTCCGCCGTTGGAGTACCTACATAGATATAGCGTACGAGGCTTTTCTTCTCCAGCTTGGTGAGTTCGGTAGCTTGCGGATTAGTGAACTGAACCTTATAAGTGACCTCCTTCATGGAAGTAACGGACATGAAGAAGAACAGGAGCATGAAGATGATGTCAGGCAGCGAACTGGTGTTCAGCGCCGGCATTTCGCGTTTTTCGTTTCTACGTATCTTTGCCATGTTATTTTCCTCCGTAATTTTTAGGTTCAGCTTCTGAAATCTTCTGAGGATAGATTTTTTGGAT
Organism: uncultured Bacteroidales bacterium; assembly: GCA_902780495.1. Lineage (GTDB taxonomy): Bacteria > Bacteroidota > Bacteroidia > Bacteroidales > Paludibacteraceae > Colicola. The sequence continues at coordinate 36,659 of CACZFM010000019.1, read as the reverse complement.
ACGTTTTTGGTTATCCTCATCCAACTCGTTATAGCCTACATGGAAGTACTTTCGGGCACATTCCTCACGAATTTCGTTGTAGGCAGCCACCAGTTCGTTTTGCACGTTAAGATATACCTGATATTGTGTATCCACGTCGTTTTGAACGGAGATGACATGTTCCTTGGTATATTTCACGGTGCCAAACGGTGCGCCAAAGTCCTCTTCATACAACTTCGGGAAGTAGCTCTCGTCGTTGGTATTCAGAATGAACCGTTTGGCTTCCTCTTTCAACTGCCGGATATCCATCAACTGTCCCTGCACCATAAGTTGGTTGGCAGAGTTGATTTTGACAACCATAAGGTTGCGTTTGTTGATATCGGTATCTTCTACTTTCTGATCGGGCGGGATAGGCGCCGGAAGGCGTCGTGCCAGACCCTGATTGACGTCCATAGAGGTTGTCACCAAGAAGAAGATCAACAGCAAGAAAGAGATGTCCGCCATTGAACTGGCATTGATCTGTGGGATTTTCTTTGCCATAGTGTTGTTTTGATTTCTTCTGTTTGGATTGTCTTATTTCAGGGTCTTGGTGTAGATAACACCGCCAATCATGGTGAGCAGCGTGCAGGCGAACAGGATGTAGGTGAGGTACATGCAAGCATCTGCCAATTGTGCCATTGTGCCGACATTGTCCGAGCCTTCATAGCCGATAATCTTGACTTCTTCGGGGCTACCCATTACCCAGCAGAGGACAACGAGGAGCACAAAAGCAATGACAACGCCAAGCGTGCCAAGCGCTTTCTTCACGTCCACACGCAACATGCCGATGAACTTGGCAACCACTGCGCACAGGGTTGCCAGGCAAACGAGTGCGAAGAGGATGTAGTTCCAGTTGAGCATCAAGTCGGTGTAGTAAGGGATATTGAGGAAGTCTCCTGCCACTTCGAGTGTACCCTCCGAGCCGCCGAGGAAGAAGAACATCACCGTAACGACGATGCCGATTGCCATCAGCGCCCAAAGCGTAATCTTCGGAATCAATTTATACTTTTCCATATTCTTGCCAATTTACAAAGTTACTATTTAATAGACCTACAAATTGTAAGAATACTTATTTTTTCTCCTGTTCAGCGTAGCGAACGATGATGTCAAGCAGGCTGATGGAGCTGTCTTCCATTTCATTAACCAGCCCTTCGATGAGCGAGAGGATGTAGTTGTAGAACAATTGGAGAACGATAGCGATAATCAAACCGAGCAGGGTGGTCAACAGAGCGACCTTGATACCACCGGCAACAACGGTTGCGGAGATGTCACCTACTTGTTGGATCTTATCGAAGGCCTCGATCATACCGATGATGGTTCCCAAGAATCCGAGAGACGGAGCGATGGAGATGAAGAGGCTGATCCAGCTGAGGTTCTTTTCCAACAGACCCATTTGAACGCCACCATAGGAAGCAACGGTCTTTTCTACAACGTCAACGCCTTCGTCATAACGGCTGAGACCCTGATAGAAGATACTTGCCACAGGGCCGCGGGTGTTACGGCAAACGTCCAGAGCTGCTTGGATACCGCCTTTCTTCAGGGCTTCTTCCACGTTGTTAAGCAGAGCTTTTGTGTTTGTTTTGCTCAGGCTGAGGTAGATAATGCGCTCAATGCAGAGTGCTAGACCAAATACCAAGCAGAGGAGGGTTGCTGCCATAAAGCCGGCGCCACCTTCAATGAATTTCGTTTTTAGGGTTTTGTGGAGAGCCACCAGACCGCTTTCGGTCTCTTCGGCTGCTTCGGTTTCAACTACCTCGGTTGCTGTTGCTTCGTCGGTGATTTGTTCGGTTGCGGCAGGAGCTGCTGCTTCTGCGTCTTGTGCCATTACTACTGCGCTGCCAAAGGTCAACATTGCCAGTACGGTAAGGGTTGCGAATACTTTTTTCATTTCTTTTGAAAAATTTAGTTTGTGGATATTGATTTATTATGTTTGTTTGGCGGAAAGACGGGGATTCGAACCCCGGAAACACTTTTGGCGTTTACACGCTTTCCAGGCGTGCCTCTTAAACCACTCGAGCATCTTTCCTTGGCTTTTTACCAAAAAGCGACTGCAAAAGTACTAAAAATATTTCATAGTACAAAAGCTTTCGTACTTTTTTTTTCTTTTTTGTGCGTTTTTTTTCAAAAAATGGGTCATTTCAGCCCAAATAAAGCCTTTGCATTCTGTGTTGTGGCGCGAATAATGTCTTCGGCAGTCATGGGATAGACCTCACGAAGTTTGCGTACCACTTCAATCATCCAACGGCTTTCGTTGCGTTTGCCGCGGTAGGGAACGGGAGCCATATAGGGCGCATCGGTCTCAAGCACCAATCGGGACAAAGGTATGTCTTGCAGATTGGCTGCCAGTTTGCAGTTTTTGAACGTGATGACACCTCCGATGCCCAGATAGAGACCCATCTCGATGATTTGTTGTGCTGTCTCATGGCTGCCTGAAAAGCAGTGCATAACTCCTCGCAACGGCTCGTTAGGACGGGCGGCATTGGCTTCGCGGATGATGCGCAGGCAGTCTTCAGTGGCATCGCGGGCGTGAATCATCACGGGCAGATTCTTGTTCTGTGCCCAACCCAACTGGCGGCGGAACGCTTCCTGTTGCTGCACTTTGTAGGTCGTGTCAAAATGGTAGTCCAGCCCGATTTCTCCGATGGCGATATAGGTTCGGTGGGCCAACGCTTGTTCCATCAACGCGAGTTGGGCTTCCCAATCTTCTTTTACATCTTCGGGGTGCAGACCGATGGCGGGATAGAGGTAATCGGGATAACGGCTGCAAATATCCCACACGGGTTCTATCGAATCGATGTTCACACCGGGCACGAGAATACTCTCCACGCCTTCTGCCTGCTGTTCGCGCAGAAAAGCATCCAGATTGTCTTGATATTGCGGGTCGTCAATATGGCAATGGGTATCTATCATCTTGTTAGGCTTTGAATAGTAATGAACTGTCGCCGTAGCTCAGGAAACGGAAATCATGAGCCAGGGCATAATCGTAAATGCGCTGCCAATCGCCTTGAACGAATGCGCTGACCAACAGCAGCAGGGTCGATTTGGGCTGATGGAAATTGGTAATCAGTTGGTCCACAATGCGGAATGTATAGCCGGGGCGTATCATAATCTGTGTTTCAGCATGAAGTGTGTCCTGACCGGTGGAGGTGAGATAATCCAACAGCGCCTGCATCGCATCCTGTGGGGTAAGTGAGTAGGTCTGTTCGTACGGTTCGAATTGACCGACATGGATGGTATCGCATGGCTCTGTCGGTGCGGATTGGCGCAACTGACAGCCGATGAAGTACAGCGATTCCAGTGTGCGCATACTGGTGGTGCCGACGGCCACAATATGACCGATGTTGTCGCGGATTTGTTCGATGGTGGCTTTGGGCACGGCGATAATCTCCGTGTGCATGGTATGTTCGTTGGCATCCGCCACTTTGACCGGAGAGAAAGTGCCTGCGCCTACATGCAGCGTCACTTCGGCGGTTTGGATGCCGTTGGCGCGAAGCCCGTCCAGCACAGGCTGGGTGAAATGCAGACCGGCTGTCGGTGCCGCCACACTCCCTTTGATGCGTGAATAGACGGTCTGATAGGTCGTCTTGTCACTTTCCTCGCTTTTGCGGTTGAGGTAGGGCGGGATAGGCAGTTCGCCCATTGCATCCAGTATGTCAGCGAACGAAAGGGTTGTGTCGTTCCATGTGAATCGCACCTGATGGGTGTTGCCGTTGCTGGCTATGCGTTCGGCATACAAAGTTGTCGTGCCAACCTGGAGGCTCAGAAGACCTTGTTTCCATTTCTTCAGGTTGCCTATCATGCATTTCCAGGTGCAGCCGTTCTGGGAACTGAGGTTTAACTGATAGTCGTGCGGAACCAGAGGTTCCAGACAGAACACTTCAATCCGGGCGCCTTCCTGCATACCGCAGCCGTCTTCCGTCGCATGGCGTTTGTGAAAGACGAGCCGTGCCTGTATTACGCGCGTATTATTATATATAAGGAGAGAACCTTTGGGAAGATAGGTGCCGATATGGCAGAAACGGCTCTCTTCTATTTGCTTGTCGCGGTACACCAGCAGCTTGCTTTGGTCGCGTTCGGGCAACGGATATTTCGCAATGCGCTCGTCTGGAAGCGGGTAATTGTATTGTTCTATCAGTATGGGTTCCATATAGGGATGATTCGGTTCGATGGCATAAAAAAGGACTGCAACGAAGCAGTCCCGACTTGTGTTGTATACAAGTAAGTGTGCCTGGATTTACTCAGCAACAACTTCTTCAACAACGGCTTCGCCTTCAGCAGCAACAGCTTCTTCCTCTACGGGAGCAGCTTCTTCTTCAACAACTGCTTCAACTGCAACTTCTTCAGCCTGAGCTTCAGTGTTCTCGCAAGCCTTGTTACCGCAGCTCATTGCGCAAAGAGCGATAGCTGCTACAAACAGTACTTTCTTCATGATAAAAACTAGTTTTATGAGTTAATTATTCTTGTTGTTTCCGATCTTGTCATCGAAAAACGCCGCAAAATTACTACATTTTGTTGGAACGACCAAATTTTTTTGTATTTTTTTTGCATTATTAGTCATTTTTAGTTCTTTTTTCTTGCAACACTCAGACAATTTTCAGGCTAAACACGATAACGACACGATAACGAGACGTAAACGACACGAAAACGACACGAAAACGAAAAAGAACTCCATCGGGAGAAAATGCTATTTTTTCCCTAAAATACTTGCATAATTCAAAAAAACGTACTATCTTTGCAGCAAATTTAGGTATGATATGAGCAGAGACACGAAAAAAATAGGTTTTTGGAAAACCAATATGGGCTTTGTTGTCATCAATGCACTGATTGCTTTGTGCGTAGTTATAGTGCTGTTATTCTGCGTACTGCGCTGGCTTCGCCATTATACGGAGCACGGTGTGGAAGTAGAAGTGCCGCAGATTACGGGCTTGAGTCCCGAAGAGGCAAGGGTCTTGCTGCAGTCTTCTTCCCTTACTCTGCAGGTGATAGACTCCACCTATTCATCGTGTGTCCCCCTGGGGATGGTGGTGGACCAGGTTCCTCCGGCCGAGAGTATGGTGAAGCAGGGGAGACCTGTTTATGTCGTGCTCAATGCCAAACAGCGCAGACAGGTCGTCTTGCCGGAATTGTCGGATGTCTCCTACAGGCAGGCTGCATCCACCATCCAGCGACTTGGGCTGAGGTTGGATAGTGTGAGATACGAACCTTCCCAATATCGTGACCTCGTGTTGAGCGTCGAACGCAATGGAGAACCCGTTGTGGCAGGTACGCGTCTCTCGGAAGGAACGGCACTTGTACTTGTCGTAGGAAAAGGGTTGGGACAGGAAAATGTGCAGGTGCCCAATCTCTTGGGGCTTTCGCTCATGGACTGTCGCAGTCTCTTGTTGGCATCGCATCTTACCCTGGGGGCGTATGAATATGACGAAGAACTTACCGATGAGACCGCGGCAAAGTTTGTGGTCTATGAGCAGACGCCTGCCGGAGGAGGAATGCTCCGTGAGGGAAGTATGGTGAATATCAAGTTGTCTCGCAACGTCGAGAAAGCAATTATGGGCAATAGCCACGAGGAGGATAATGACTTCTTCTAATGACATAGAAAATCAAGCGGACCTGCAGGAAGAAGAACTGTTCGAACGATGGAGGTGTCAGGTGGACAAAGGCCAGACGCCGCTTCGTGTGGACAAGTATCTTACGGAACACATGGCAGGTACTTCGCGCAACCGTATTCAGACGGCGGCGGATGCTGGCAATGTATGGGTCAACGGAAAGGCGGTCAATAGCAACTATAAGGTCAAACCGTTGGATACCATTCAGGTGCTTTTGGACCATGAACCGCATGACTTTACCATTCAGCCTGAAGACATTCCGCTTACCGTGGTGTATGAAGATGATGAAGTCCTCGTAATTAACAAACCTGCAGGCTTGGTGGTGCATCCGGGGCATGGCAATTATGAGCATACCCTGTTGAATGCCTTGGCTTTCTATTTCAATAGTCAGGCGGCGCGTTCGGGCAGAACATTGGATATGAATGACCCTTCCATCGGATTGGTGCATCGCATTGACAAGGATACATCGGGGCTGCTGCTGGTTGCGAAAACGCCTGAAGCAAAAACCAATCTGGCATTGCAGTTCTTTGAACATTCTACGCAACGAACCTATAATGCCCTTGTTTGGGGTACGTTTCGTGAAGACGAAGGAACCGTGGAGGGGGCGCTTGCGCGCGATACGAGGGATAGAACCATATATAAGGTCTATGACTTGGAGGATAATCCCCTTGCCAAACCTGCCGTCACCCATTGGCGGGTCTTGGAACGCTTTCCCTATGTCACACTTGTGGAATGCCGTCTCGAAACGGGACGAACCCATCAGATACGCGTACACATGAAGCATATCGGGCATCCCCTCTTCGCGGACGAGAAGTATGGCGGAATGGAGATTCTCAAAGGACTGCCGACGCAGAAATACAGACAGTTCATACAAAACTGCTTCGCTCTCTGTCCGAGACAGGTGTTACATGCAAAAACGCTCGGATTTGTACACCCGAAGACAGGAAAAGAAATGTTTTTCGACAGCGATTGGGCAACCGATATGCAACAATTGATTGATAAATGGAGAAATTATGGAACAAGCAAAGAATAATTATCAAATCCTTTGGGCGGACGATGAAATATCGCTCCTTAAGCCCTATATGATTTTTCTGTATGACAAGGGTTACGAAGTAACGCCCGTATGCAGTGGTCGTGATGCCATAGATGCTGTGGAAGAAAAGCATTTCGACATCGTCTTTTTGGATGAGCAGATGCCGGGTCTCAGCGGAATAGAGACCATGCAGGAAATTAAACGCCTCGTTCCTTCCCTGCCGGTGGTAATGATCACCAAGAGCGAGGAAGAAAACATTATGGAACAGGCCATCGGACAGCATATTGCCGATTACCTTATCAAGCCTGTGCATCCCAATCAGATACTGATGTGCCTAAAAAAGCATATCCATAGTCGTGAGATTATTTCCCAAGCCACCAACAAGAGTTATCGGGAAGAATTCTCGGACATCAGTTATATGATTCAGACGGCAGCCACGGTAGAAGAGTTTGCGGCCATCCATCGGACATTGGTAAAGTGGGATCTGGAACTGCAGAATGTGGAGTCTCCTATGCGTGAAATGCTCAATCAGCAACGGAAGGAAGCCAATGCCGTTTGGGCAAAGTTCATTAGCAAGAATTATGAGCAATGGTTCGTTTCCGGTGACCGTCCGATGATGTCACCCGACCTCTTTAAGAAGGTGGTCTTTCCCGCTTTGGATAGGGGAGAAAAGCTCTTCTTTGTGGTGATTGACAATTTCCGGTACGATCAGTGGAAAATCATCGAATCCTTGTTGGCGGAGATATTTGCCATTGAGGATGAACAGATTTACTCCTCCATCCTGCCTACTGCCACACAGTATGCCCGAAACGCTATTTTCTCCGGACTTATGCCTTTGCAGATACAACAGATGTGGCCGGATTTATGGGTAGATGAAGAAGAGGAAGAAGGCAAGAACCTGAATGAAAAAGACCTTATCAAGACATTGCTCGGACGCTATGCCAAACGCTATGATTTCTCTTACTATAAGATTAACGAATCGGATTTCTGTGAGAAGATTACGGGACAGCTTAAGCAACTCCGTACTCCCCTGAACGTGGTGGTTATTAACTTCATAGACATGCTTTCGCATTCGCGAACCGACAGCAAGATGATGCGCGAACTGTGCAACAACGAAAGTGCTTACCGAAGCTTGACATTGTCTTGGTTCCGCCATTCGCCTACCTATAATTTCTTCCGCACTATCGCAGACTTAGGCTATAAGGTGATTCTTACCACCGATCATGGAACGATCCGCGTGGATAATCCTGTCCTCATTATCGGCGACAAGAATACGAACACCAATCTTCGTTACAAGGTAGGAAAGTCGTTGGCGTGCAAAGAGAAAAACTGCTTTGAACTGACGCGCCCGAAATTGGTGGGACTGCCGTGCCCGAACGTAAGTAGTAGTTATGTATTCTGCACAGGGGAAGATTTCTTTGCCTATCCGAACAACTTCAATTATTATGCGCAGTTCTATAACAACACCTTCCAACATGGTGGCATATCTATGGAAGAGATGTTGATTCCTTTGGTGACGATGAGTCCGAAATGAAGAAAGTGCTTCGTGTAATAGGATTCTTGTTCTGTGCGTTGCTGTTGATGGCTGCACTGCTTGTCTTTTCCCATCGTTGCTTGTATCCGAAGTCTTCGATTGAAAAAGGCTCGCAACCTATCCGTCAAAGGCTTACGGTACTCACCTATAATACGTATCGGATGGGAGGTTTCTGCAAGCCGGAGAAGAATGCTGTCATTCAGTATTTGAAGACGGCGGATGCGGATATTGTCTGCTTGCAGGAAGTGGAAGTGTACAATGACGAGGCGTATCTGACAGAATCGGAACTGATGCACGTTTTCAGTCGTTATCCCTACCATTATGTGGATTTCACGGTTAGAAACCGTCGCCGTAATTTCGGACATGCCATCTTTTCCCGCTATCCCTTGTTGAACCGACGGAGAGTGGAGTATCAGTCTCGGTCTAATTCGTCATTGGTGGCAGATGTGGTTGTGAAAGGGGATACGGTGCGCCTTATTTCAAATCATTTGGAGAGTACACGTCTTGAGCAGCGCGATATTGATTCGGTCTTTCATACCTATTCTTTGAGTCACGGAGACTTGGAATCCAAGTTGAAAAACTCTGCCTCACTGCGTCGTAAGCAGGCAAAGACTGTTCGGCGGGAAATAAAACAATCGCCCTTCCCTGTTGTGGTAGTGGGCGATTTCAATGCCATTCCTTGGTCATACACATATTTGGCCATCCGTGGAACACTAAAAGACTGTTTCCTACACTGTTCCAATCTGCAACTTGGACGGACAATGGACTATCTGCATTTGCCACTTAGAATAGATTATGTGCTCTGCTCTTCGTCACTGACACCTTGGACCTTCAGTATTGATCAACCGCAGGGGTCTGACCATTTCCCTGTCAAAGCAACGATAGTTTGGTAGAATATCTTCCGTTTAGCGGATGAAATGCATTGGTTGCCACGTCTCACGGGCAGGATATTGTGGCTCGCCGTCGCTGTGAATTTTCTTTAAAAGAAATGCCATATTGTTGGCGAGCGTACGCATGGTTTGTAGCCCTTCGCTATCTAAAGAGGCTTGACCTTGTTCCCGACCATAAACAATGTTCCAATATTGTGATGTCACAACGGGCATATTCATCATTTGGAAAGGCATGTTCATCGTCTGAAAAGCGGCAGTGGCTCCTCCGCGACGGCACACGGCAACCGATGCGGCCGGTTTGTTCTGGAAGAGATAACCGGCCGAGAAGAACATACGTTGCACCAGCGAGAGAATTGCTCCGTTCGGCTGACCGTAATAAACGGGAGAACCGATGATAAGGGCATCACTATCGGCCATTTTCTCAATCACGCGGTTGCAGATATCATCGTCAAAAACGCAGTGCCCTAAAGCCTTTGATTTGCACTGGGTGCAGACGATGCAACTGCGCACGGGTTGTACGCCCAGTTGTACGATTTCGGAAGCAATGCCGTTCTTTTCCAGCTGATTGGCTACTTCGTTCAAGGCAATAAACGTGTTCCCTTGCTTGTGCGGACTTGCATTTATCAATAGGACTTTCATATCTATAGGGTATTTTTGTTACAAAATAAGGAGTCCGAAACCATCGTAACTCCTTGAATATCACCTTGTGTCCCCCGAGGGACTCGAACCCTCGACCCACTGATTAAGAGTCAGTTGCTCTACCAACTGAGCTAGGGAGACAAACACTCTTTTTTCCAAAGCGGGTGCAAAAGTACTGCTTTTTTTTGATATGACCAAATTTTTCCGATGTTTTTTTCGAAAAAAGACGATTTTTTTTGGTCAAGTCAGCAAAAAAGAGTAACTTTGTAGCCATTAAGAAACAAATATAACCAGAGCTACGCCTCAAACGATATAGAGCAATGTCGCAAACACTCAATCTCCTTTTCCGCCAAGCCACAGGCAAGATGGCGGGTGAAATAACTCCGCTAAACAACTCCGGCAGCAATCGTCGTTATTGCAGAATAATGAGTGATAACGTCGATACTAATTCTTCTTCTATCAGTTTAATCGGTGTACAAGGAACATCGGAGGAAGAAAATAATGCTTTTCTGTATATGGCACAGCATTTCCGTCGGAATGGATTGCCTGTGCCCGAAGTTGTCGCTGTAAGTGATGATAACATGTGCTATTTGCAGGAGGACTTGGGCGATTTGTCGCTGTTTGACTATATTGCCGCTGGCCGTAAGACAGGCGTTTTCTCGGAAGAGGAAAAACAGGTGCTCCGCCGTACAATGCGAACGCTTGCCCGTTTCCAGATTAAGGGGGCAGAGAACTTTGATTTTGCCAAATGTTATCCGCAGCCGGAGTTTAATCTGCGCAGTGTATTATGGGACTTGAACTATTTCAAATACTGCTTCTTGAAAGCCACAGGCATGGAGTTTCAAGAAGATAAATTGGAAGATGAGTTCGACCGCCTTGCAATGATCCTTCTACAAGCAGATCAGAAAGCATTTATGTACCGTGATTTTCAGTCACGCAATGTGATGTTGCATGATGAAAATGGACAATTGATGCCGTATTTTATTGACTTCCAGGGAGGACGCAAGGGGCCGGTTTACTATGATGTGGCATCTTTCTTGTGGCAAGCAAAGGCCAATTATAGTGAGGAATTGCGTCAGGAACTGATTGATGAATATCTGGATGAATTGCAGCACTTGATGCCTATAGATAGAAAAGTGTTTAGGCATACGTTACGACATTTTGTATTGTTCCGTACCATGCAAGTGTTGGGGGCATACGGATTCCGTGGCTATTTTGAGAAAAAGCCTCATTTCTTACAGTCTATCCCGTTTGCCATTGAAAACCTGCGTCAGATGTTGCATTCAGCATCAGAGGATTATCCGTATCTGGTAGAAGTGCTGCATAAAATGACAGAGATGAAGCAGTTTAAGGAAGTGAATATCCGTAAGCCTCTTGTAGTGAAAATATATAGTTTCTCATACAAAAAAGGAATACCTGCAGATGATAGTGGAAACGGAGGTGGATTTGTATTCGATTGTCGCGCAGTGAATAATCCGGGAAAGTATGAGCGTTACAATTTTATGACGGGAATGGACGAACCGGTAATCCGTTTTATAGAGGAGGATGGTGAACTACTGAAGTTCCTGGAATCGGCCTATCAACTTGTGGATGCCAGTGTTAAACGTTATATAGAGCGTGGTTTCCGGAATTTGATGGTTTGCTTTGGCTGTACCGGAGGGCAACACCGATCGGTGTATGCGGCCGAGAAAATGGCAGTACACTTGAATGAGAAATATGGTGTAGAGGTACAATTGATTCACCGCGAACAAGATATGGAGCGAGAATTGCCGGCGAGGAATGTATCCGAAAAAGAAGGGGGTACACAATGAAAGCAATGATTTTTGCTGCCGGTTTTGGTACGCGCCTTAAACCGTTGACGGACCGGATGCCGAAGGCTTTGGTACCTTTGGCTGGGAAACCTTTACTGCGTTGGCAATTGGAGAAATTGATGGACGCAGGTATTCGGGATATAGTAGTGAATGTTCATCATCTGCCGGAACAGATTATAGAATATATTTCCGAACATTGTCCGCAGGGATGTCGTGTGAAGATTTCCGACGAACGGAAACATTTGCTGGACACAGGAGGAGGTTTGAAGAATGCATTGGCATTGCTTGGCGATGGCAGGGAACCTGTGTTGGCTTGCAATGTGGATATTTTGAGCAATATAGATGTACATGCCCTTATTCGTCAATACGAAACGATAGGTGAGAGTTTGTTGGTGGTAAGCCCTCGGACGACCCAACGTTACTTATGCTTTGGAGAGGATGGCTGTTTATGTGGTTGGACCAATCTAAAGACAGGAGAAATCAGGTTGCAGGACGGTCGTCACCTTGCTTTTTCTGGTATGCAGATTCTCTCAACAGAGGCTCTTCAGCGACTGTGTGACATGCCGGATACGGTGTTTTCTATGATTGATTTCTATCTTTCTCAATGCCAAACGCTTCGGCTGCATGCTTATGTGCCGCAAGACTATCACATGATGGATGTGGGAAAGATTGACTGTTTGCAGGAGGCAGAAGAATTTGCCTTGTCTTTAGGAAAGTAAAGAAAGTGCATAATCCTCTTTTTGGGTCATCACTGCTTTCGTTTCAGGAGTCTTATCGGCTTGCCCTGTAAGATGCAGTACGCCATGGATAAGGATACGGCACAATTCTTGCTCAAACGAACATCCTGTTTCTTCGGCATTGCTTTGAACGGTATCTATAGAGATATAAATATCGCCGGTAATACGGGATGCGGTGCTGTAGTCAAACGTAATGACATCTGTATAATAATCATGTTGCAGAAATTGGCGGTTTACCTCCAATATGCGCTCATCGTTACACAAAATATAATGAATCTCTCCTATACCGAAACCATAGTGAGCTGCAACTGCGGAAATCCATTGGGTTAGTTTGACTCTTTCTCTGTCAATAAAAGGAGGTAAGTCTGTATTTTCTGTATGGAAAACAATCATGAGAGTTTAGTGGAAGAAAAGGTAACCTAAAAGGATGGCAGCCAGAATACCAAAGAAATCAGCAATCAGTGCACAAGCAACCGCGTAGCGGGTGTCACGGATATGTACACTGCCAAAATACACTGCAAGGATATAGAATGTTGTGTCAGTGGATCCTTGAACGATACTGACAAGACGACCGACAAAACTATCAGCGCCGTATTGCATCATGGCATCCACCATCAAACCACGGGCACCACTACCGCTTAATGGCCGCATCAGTGCTGTTGGAAGGGCAGGGACGAAATCTGTGTTCAAACCGCAGAGACCTGCGAGCCAACCGATACCGTCTACTAACCATTGCATACAACCGCTGGCACGAAACATTCCCACTGCCACCAGAATGGCAATGAGATATGGAATAATACCTATAGCCGTTTTGAAACCATCCTTTGCCCCCTCGATAAAAGCCTCATAGACATTGATTTTGCGTACCATGCCGCTTATTACGAACCAGCAGATGACCCCTAAAAGCAATGCTGCTGCTGCGAATGCTGACCAGCGACTGACCACTTCTTGTGGAAATGAGAGCGCTGCCCAAATAATGAGTCCGACGAAAGCGGTTATGCCGCCAAGGGTGGACAATATGACAGAATCCCATAATCGGATTTTCTGAGCAATGGATACACTGATAATACCGGCTATCACTGCAAAATAAGTTGCCAATAGGATAGGAAGAAATACATCTGCAGGATTGGCAGCCCCTAATTGTGCTCGGTATGTCATAATGGAAACGGGTACCAAGGTCAAACCGCTGGTAACGAGAACCATAAACATAATCATTGCATTGCTGGCTTTCTCCTTGTCGGGATTGGTTTCTTGCATTTCGCGCATGGCTTGCAGACCAAGCGGCGTGGCTGCGTTGTCAATGCCGAGCATTGTGGCAGAAAGATTCATTAGCATTGACCCGAAAGCAGGATGTCCTTTGGGTAAATTAGGGAAAAGACGCGTAAAAAAGGGGCTGACAACACGGGACATTCCGGCTACGACTCCTCCTCTTTCTCCTATCTTCATAATACCCATCCACAGGGAGAGAACACCTGTTAGCCCAATCGAAATTTCGAATCCGGTTTTGGCATTAGAGAACGTAGAATTGAGAATCTCCGAGAAAATAGATGTGTCACCGGTAAGAAAGCATTGTATCAATCCTGCTATCACTGCGAGGAGGATAAGGGCTATAAAAATATAATTGAGCAACATAGCATTAACGGGTTAACATGAGTTTTATAATTATACCTACATTATCAGACTTGATGGGGTAGGAGGTGGAAATGAGTGGTGTCGTACCCTCATGGTCATAGAAAAGTTGTATATTCACTTTTTGAGAAACAACGTAGTCTGCGCTCAGTTTGATACCAAATACCTTGTTCCCTGAAGAAGCTTGAGTAATGTTTTCGTTCACTTTACGCAAGAGTGTCATTACGTTTTTGTAACTGAAATCAACATTCAGTTTAAGGTCATTGCTAACTTTGCGCTGCCCTCCATCCTTGGATTTAGCCACGAAATGTAAATCTTTGACAGTATACCCTGCGCCAACAACGATTTCATCTGTGTATGCTTCGGTTAGTTGAACAGAAGTAATATTGAGGGCAATGTTGCGCTGTTTACGGTATTCCGTCTTGAGGTTAAGTGAGTTTTTCATCGTCATGTTAAGACCGATGAGCGGGGAGAAAGATTCTTGTATATTGACCGATGAGATGTCATAACTGGAAGATGGGATAGGCATCTCTGTGGTTACATCTCTTGTAAAGCCAATAGTGTTGTCTTTTCCACCGGCATTGGTCCAAGTGGAGAAAGTGCTGTAGGAACCGATAGTATATTTGCAGACATAGGCATGTGTCAAAACAACAGAACGGAAATGGTCACGCATCCACGGCAACCTGCCCAATCCATCAAACGAAACACTCCAGTTAGGCAATGTATGCAAGAAGCCTAAGAACGGTGAGAATTTGGCTTTCATAACATTGCCGCCGGTGTATGTCGCCAAGAATGTCGGCACAAGTACATCGGCAGAGTTCTCACTGATGGTTCCGTACTTTCGATTATAAGGTTTGCCGACAAGGCTGTCCGGAATAAAGGAACTTCCCGATGGATAAACAATACCGTTATACCGTTGTTGCACGCGTTCTGCCATAATGGCCCTGTTCTCAAGGAATTTATCAAATGTCTTACTGGAGTAGTTGGAAGACGCTCCTTTTACTTTGTCAAAAGCAGTGGCAATGGCAACTTGGGTGATATTAAACGAGCCGGTGGCATTACGCTGTAATGCATAATCTTCTCCTGCTATATTGCTATAGAGTAGAGACTGGGAATGAGCTTCATACCGTTTCCCATTGACTTGGATTTTGAAGCCGGGGAATGGTTCAAGAGTAATCTTTATATCGAAATCGGAAGTCGTTGCCATACCTGCTGGCTGTGCTACTTCTGACGAGAGTGCCAGCCAATGACGGTCTTTGGCTTTCTCTACGTAATTATCGGGGAAGAACCCGAAAGCAAAATCCCATCCGGGGGCATAAAGATTATCTACACGTTTTTGTCCGAAGAACCCGATTTGAGGATTAAATCCGGGCACTGTGAGCGAATGTGTATGACGGTATGTCACCTGTACTCGGCGAATCATTGTGCCGAAATATGCTGCCAAGTCCATAGTTATTTCAGCAGCGGTTCGCTCATTGGGATTGCGGGTGGACATAGTAAGTGTGGCATTCGTTATGGATACCTTACTCGTCAAAGTACCACTGGTGTTGTCTTTTGCCTTATAATGTACAGGAATTTTCTTTCCTGTGGAATCTACAACACTAATCTGCAAAGCGGTAGTATTTAGGCGATGGTTGATTTCAACAGGTACTCCTGCTTCCAAAGAGAGAACTTGTGTATAGTTCTTGGGGCGGAATGAACGATTTCGGTTGCGGCCTGACATACGTTGGTTCAGTTGTTTCCAATAGTTGCTCTTACCATAGAGAGTCTCCAAATTCAATTGTCCGTCCGCTTGCATGGCACGTGTGCTACCGATGGTGTTGCCGAGATTTTGTGTGCTGTTGGTTCCTGCAGTACGATTCCATGTGTAAGTGCCGTTATAGGAGGCATTACCGGTCAGGCAGTCCAAATAGGGAATGCGGTTGAAAGGAACATTCCATGTGGCGGTGAACACTTGTTGATACGTATAGGGCGTTCCCCACGTACGCATGCTTCGGCGTATGGTATCACGCCAAGCCTCGTAACTCGCATTTTCAAATGCGTAGTCCCGGATGATTTCCGGCGTGTAGTAACCTTCATATACGGTGGAGTTCATTGCTGTATGGAACGTGAACTTGAGATTCTTTGTCAGGTCGAACTTGAAATCGAAATTACGATCCCATGTGAAGTCTTTGGAGAATGACGGGAGCATTTTTTCGCCTGCGCTTTCTCCGAGGTCTGCACTATTGAAGTCACGCATATTGAGCATCGAAAAAGTGCGGTGCATGTTGGTGTTGAATGCCCAAGATTGTGGCAGGTAGTAAAGGTTGAACTCACTGAGCAGTTTGACATTCTTCACTTTATCAAACTTTTTGAACGGTTCCCATGGTTGCGGATTGAAACTATAAGCATAATTGAACGACCCTTTATGATCCGTATTCATATCCTTTTCTAACTCCGGTGATGATTCTGTTTGTCGGTTGTAAGATGCCGATATAGAGAAGTTAGCGGGGTCATAAAACATATTCTTTTTCTTGGAGTGAATATCCACTTTTAGGTTTGTAACACTGAAATTAATAGCATCCTTCACTGTATTAGCGATGGCTTTTACGGAGTCTTTTTCGTGTTTGGAATCAAAAGTTTCCAATGTCTCTTTCAGTGTAATATCCTGATCCACGGGATCGTATTTGGGAGTTGCCAGATCATGTGTGTAACTGACATACAAAGGAATCTTCAGTTTTGCTTTTTCCGGAAGCAAACGTCCTGCCTCTAATGCAGCACTCACATTCACCTGATAGGTGTTTTCCATATTGCGGGTTTGCACATTGCTGTCAATACTGCCATAGCCTGCCGTCTCCAGTTTTCCGCTTACATTCAATTGGGCAATATCGCTTATGCCGAGAGCAATATTTCCTGTTGCTGCTACGCCTCCTTCTTCGTTAAAGCCGGACATGCGGAGTTCGTTTACCCATACTTCACCGTTTACCCCTCCCGACTTGGTATTTTTGCGGTTTCGGACACCAATCATTATCACTTCCACTTCTGCCAATGAGGGATTGCCCAATACGGTGATTTTGTTTTCTCCTTCGTAGATGACGTACGGTGTTACATTGCTGACACTTTGGCTCCCGCCACGTTTGGCTTTATTACGCGCAGTCTTGGCCGAAGTTAGTACCGAGAACGGGAAATCGAAACAGTTTTGTGCCGGCCATACAATCTGGCGGTCACGGTCATTGTCATTATTGTACGTGCCAAAAGGAGTCAGTTTCAGAGGAATCTCATATTCATAGTAGTTGTTCTTCAAGTCCGATCCAAGGCGGATGAAGCAACTCAAGTCATTATCTTCAATCTTCTCTGCATCCGGGTCTGCTGCTGCGGCCTCGGCATGAACAAACATCATCAGTCGTTTGTAGTTACGCATGTCGAAGAGTGTGTTCTTATACACTGCCAATGCATCATTATACTCCAGATTATTGACACGCAATACCAAAGCTTGTTCGTTCTGTGCAATCAGTTGGGCTTGTCCCGGATCTGTCTGACGGGAGATTCCGGGGGGAAGGATATAGTTAATCGGCTGACGGGCATTGTTTTCCTCAATGCTGATAGATTGTACATCCAACAAAGACTGACTATTAGGATTGGTGGTGTTATGCTGACCTGTACTGATGTTTTCGTATAGTCCTTTTGAATAGTTGCGCCAATCTCCACGAACGAGTTCCAGCGTGCCGAAACGCAGATGTGTCTCCTGTTTGCAGCCGGTCAGATACATACGCATAAAGCGGATGGACTTATAGTTGCGTATATTACCGATATTGCGAACATCATCACCCTTGATGGGAATCTTGAACTGATACCATTTCACCTTGGCCACTTCTCCATTTTTGAGCGTTACGTCGGTTTCCATCTCTTCCGCGATATGTTGCATTCCAACATGCATCATGTCCGGATGGAGCGAGATGTGGTATTCATAGTAGCGTTCATTCTCGTTCAGTGTGTTGTCGCGATTGATATCTTCGATATCCGGTGTCAGTGTATAGGCTGTTCCGTAGTTGGCATTTTCACTGCTGGAAGGGGAGTTCCCGTTGGTTCCGTTTATGTATTTATACCGAAGAAGAACAGGGGTTTCTTGTTGGTCATAATCACTGCCACGATAGTAGTGGTAGCGGTCGCCGGAAGGTGTGTTCAACGGCGAAAACGGATCATCTTCCCACTTGCGCAATGTATCTGCTGCCACATGGCGGCGCAGGTAATTGACATAGTCTCCATAAGGCTGCTTTCCATTGTAAGTATAGGTGTATTCTTGTTGGGTACTCAATCCGTTCAATCCCACATCTTGTTTTTCACGGGCACCGCTTTCATTGGAGAATGCAATGGTGGTACTTGTGGTTCGCGGTACATATCCCCATATGGTGGAGTCTAATGTGGATTTGTCCAAGTTATTCAGCGGCAAGCCGTGCTCAAAGGCTTTCTTGCCGTCACGTAGGATATCTTCACTCACATCACCTAGGTTGATATACAAATCTCCACCTTGGAATTCACCGTTGCTGCTGTTGGTCAAGCTCGGATCCATCAGCCAGAACTGAATGTATTCAATATTTGCTCGTTCAAAGTCGGTATTATCGATGGCACGCATAATACCACCCCAGTTCTTTTCCGGTTCTGCCAATCGTCCCTCCGGTGTAATGCGGGTTGTATCAATGTTATATTGTCCTCGTTCTGACGGATAGAAGCTTAGGTTAAGCACATTCATTCGTGTATCTTCGCTTGCCAACACTTCTTTATTGGGATAGAGTTCCTGTTCGTATATGATACGTGTTCGATGGTCGGACATCGCATTTGGGTCATTCTTGATGTGACTGGGAGTGTTGGTCTGCGGGTAGCCGAAGATTGGGTCAACGGCATACCATGCCAAGTGAGCGCGATGGCGGTTATATTCCGTGTTGTTGCTCAACTGAGCGTCTTCATAGAATGTGCCGACTCCACCTTCAGCCGGATGGGCAGGGGTTGAGGCAAGGACCCAACTGGACGGGTAGTGTACATCAATGGCTGATGTTGTGGACTCAAAGTCATCAATGTAAGCTGTTCCGGCCGAACCGACATCTTTTGTGTGTCCGGGAATCAGATGGGCAAATTCTGCTCCGATTTGGAATGTGCTGGGTTGAGTGGCTGTAATCCAAGGAATTTGATCCAATGCGTTGCTCAACCAGTGCATTTCGGTTTTATAGTTGAGATTCAGTCCCCAGATGGTGTTTGACAACGGTTCGCTACCCGCATTCACTTTCGTGGTTAGGGGTTTTTCATGCATATACATGATAGACCCGCCAATAGAGAAATCTTTGTTAAATTCATACTCCAGATGTGCACCATAAAGCCCCTTGCGCAGCATAGAAAATGTAGACTGGTTCTCCAGTTGGACATTCACTGCTGTTCCTGCATCCAGAATGGATTGGTTGATAATGGTTACAATACCCATCGCATAATCCACCGTATAGTCCACATTCTCCACCAGAGTAGCACCACCCGCCGTTACTTTGACGCTTCCGCGCGGTACATTCATGGCATTTAGCCGTATCTCACTGCTGTTGGAGCCTTTGTAGCGACCTTGCAGCGTGAATTTGTTTTTTTCGCTCAACTCTTGTGCATTGATAAGCGTAGAGTCGTATAATTCGGGGAAACAATACTTGCTTACCAGTGCAGGGTCATTACCCAACTGAGCGGCCAAGTGGCTGCCGAAAGGTTCCAACACGGGGAACATGATGCGACCGGTGGAACTGAATGCCGTATAGCCTTCCACGTAGTCGAAACGTCCATCAGGTGCTGCATTGTTTCTTGAATCCAGGCGGTCGGCATTCATCACGCGCAGCAGTTGTTTACCTTTGATAGGTCCGTCCAACAGGTATTGCAGTTCGGTGCCGATGGAGTCGTTGCGATACATCACATAGAGTTCGAACTTGTCGCTTGACATGCTTGTCGCACCGAGATTGTAGATGTTTTTCATCATCAGATCCCAAGTGCCGTATCGTTCACCGGCGCGTGCCTCAACATAATGATGCGGAGCATTGTTGCTTGGCTTTAACATCTTCAGGATGAGTGCGGGAGCTGCTGCACCTTGTTGCTGCTCGGTCAGTTTATCGGTGGAGAATTCACCTACTTGATAGACCTTTCCCCCATAAGTGTATTCGTATGCAACGGCCAGAACTTCGTCCTGATTCAGCGAGGTCTTCAGCGAGATGAAACCAAGGGCGGCATTCAGAGAGTATTCTCCGCTGGATAGCAATCGTGCGGATTCTATCTTTTCGTAGTCTTCCCCGCCAATCCA
Source organism: uncultured Bacteroidales bacterium (assembly GCA_902780495.1). Classification (GTDB taxonomy): domain Bacteria; phylum Bacteroidota; class Bacteroidia; order Bacteroidales; family Paludibacteraceae; genus Colicola. The sequence goes on along the minus strand of CACZFM010000019.1, from coordinate 16,467 downwards.
ATTGGGTTCGGCTTGTAAGATGGTGGCAACTTGACTGATGTCACGGATACTGCTACCCATTCCCAGCAGTTTTTCGTATAGTCGATTGGACTGATTGCTCGGCATGCCCGTTTCTTGAGCGGGGATGGCCAGGGTCGGGTCATTCAAGTGTTCACGCTTGTTTTCTCCGAGATCCACAAAGGCGGTCAGGTTGCGGGCCTGGTCGTAGGTGCCTCTCCGGTTGGTAACCCATACTTCGATGCGGTTGATTGTCACACCGCTTGTGATGTATGGTAATGTGGAAGTCGCTTGTTCAAAGCGGTCGCGGAAATAGTAGTTGAGGAAGAAGTGGCGGTTTTCATCGTAGTTGTCGGCTTTCACTTCAAACTTCGTCAATTGGGCGCCACCTTCCGATTTCACTTCCTGAGCGCTACTGTTTTGTTGGCTGATAACGGCTTGCACCTTTAGGCGACCGAACTTCAGGTTGGTCTTCATTCCGAATAGCGCCTGACTTCCACGAATGAGATTGGAGGGCAGGTCAAGTGACACATTACCGGCTTCTATCGATTGGATAATATCGTCGTCTTGCCCTTTATAGGCAATCTTTATGTTCTGTTGGTCGAAACTGAAACTGGCTTCGGTGTTGTAACTCATGTTGAAGTTAAGTCGTTCACCCACTTTGCCGTTCACACTCACTTGCAGTTTCTCGTCAAAGTCAAAGATATTGTTGTTTTTCGATTGTTTGGTAAGTGACGGGTTATCTACAAACTGATGCTTGAATGCAAACATCAATTCGGCATTTCCTTGTAGTTTGAGCTGTACGCCACCGGGGCCGAACACTTTGTCTGCAGGGCCGATATTGAATTTCATATCGGTGATGTCGAATTTCTTTTCGTTATTGTGTTCTACCTCACTGAGTTTGGTTTGCCAGTACTTGTGGATAAATTGCTTTTCGGCGTAGTCTTTGTATTCTTCCTCGCTCATTAGGAGTGGGGTGGTGATATCCAGATTACCTGCTTTGGTGCGCACTAGATAGTAGCCCGTTTCCGGTTGGTATTCCACTACGGTCTCTGTGCCATTGGTGGCATTGGGTAGTTCATCCGCCACAATCTTTCCAATGGTGTCAGCCTGTTGCACCGAGTCTTGACGGGCTTTCTGCGGTTCCCGTTCAGGCACATTTTGAGCAGATACTGTAGTCAGCAGTATCGTCAGCAGAAATAGTATGAAAGAGGAACGTCGCAAGTCTTACAGCATCTTGAGGGCTTGTTTGATGACTTGTTCCACGCTTGCCTGTGGTGTTTCTTTCAGTATCTTGTCCACCACTTTGCCGCTTGCCGCGACGGCAAATCCCAACATTGACAAGGCGCTGACGGCTTCTGTCTTCACTTCGCTTTCCACTTCGGGGAACAGGACGTCAGGGTTTTCCATTCCGCTTTGCGCACCCTCACCAAGGTCGATTTTCAGCACTTTGTCTTTCAAATCCACAATGATGCGTTGTGCTGTTTTCGGACCGAGACCTTTCACTTGGCTAAGTGCTTTCGCATTGCCGGTGGCAATAATCTGACGGATTTCGCTTGCCGTGTAGGCCGACATAATCATGCGTGCGGTATTGCCCCCTATGCCACTGACTGTCATCAGCATAACAAAGAGCTCGCGTTCGCCTTTGGTCATAAAGCCGAACAGATCGTGCGTATCTTCGCGGATGATTTCCTGCGTATAGAGTCGCACCTCTTTTTGTTCCTTGTCGTTGAGGTCGGAGTATGTTTGCAGGGCTATGTTTATTTCATAGCCGACACCTGCCGCTTCCAGTACCGCATAGGTTGGATTCAGGTCGGTCAGTATGCCTTTGATGTATTCTATCATATTCTGTGTCGTTTCGTGTGTGCGGGCTCGCTCGCGCGCGAAGGAAAGACCATAGAAGTTGCACAGGCAACCTCTATGATGCATGGTTTAGCCCAAGTAGGTTTTCAGTATACGGCTGCGTCCTCCGCATTGCAGTTTGCGGATGGCTTTTTCCTTGATTTGGCGCACACGCTCGCGCGTCAGATGAAGGTCTTCGCCTATCTCTTCCAGAGTCTTTTCCGACATACCGATACCGAAGAACTTGCGCAGAATGTCTGCTTCTCGCGGCGTAAGGGTGGCCAGTGCGCGCTGCACTTCCACCGAACGTGACTCGTTAATCAGTCCCCTGTCTGCATTAGGAGAATCCTCATTCGGAAGAACGTCTATCAGTGAGTTGTCTTCACCCTCTACGAAGGGGGCATCCACGCTCACATGACGTCCGGACATCTTCAATGTGTCGGCTATCTTGTCGATTGGCATGTCCACTTCTTCGGCCAATTCCTCCACCGATGGACGACGTTCGTGCTCTTGCTCAAAACGCTGCAAGGCTTTGTTAATCTTGTTGATAGAACCTACTTGGTTCAGAGGCAGGCGGACAATGCGCGATTGCTCGGCAAGCGCCTGAAGAATGGATTGACGAATCCACCATACTGCGTAGGAGATGAATTTAAATCCACGGGTTTCATCAAATTTGTCTGCGGCTTTGATCAGTCCCAGATTGCCTTCATCGATAAGGTCGGGAAGGCTGAGACCTTGATTCTGGTATTGTTTTGCTACGGATACCACGAATCGTAGATTGGCCTTTACCAGTCGTTCCTTTGCGGCTTCTCCCATTTTTCCGCCTGCACGGATACGACCGGCCAATTCTACTTCTTCATCCGCAGTAATTAACTCTTGCCGACCTATTTCCTGAAGGTACTTGTCCAGAGAGGCCGACTCACGATTAGTGATGGATTTTGTGATTTTTAGTTGTCGCATAACGCTTCTTTTCCAAATTAGCCCGCAAAAGTACTGCTTTTTTTTAGAATATGCAAATTTTTTGTACTTTTTTTTGTATTTTATTTGTGTACGTCAGAAAAAAGCACTACCTTTGCACCCTCTTTCTGTGAATGAGGCTCCCAAAATATCGAAAGAACTTTTGGCGAGAGGTCTGGTAGCTCAGTTGGATAGAGCAACAGCCTTCTAAGCTGTGGGTCTCGGGTTCGAATCCCGACCGGATCACTTCTTTTGCATCAGGCTCACCCAAAGCAGCCATAATGCAAAAAGTATGCCATAAAACGCGTATTTCAATACGTAAGTATGTGTCACCTCGAACCAATCGGGGTGATTTTTTATCACCGCCGCCACAATGGCTATCCGCAGAATATTCACTCCGTACAGCACTATCCAACCCGCTCCGACAAACCATAACTTGTGCCAACTGCGATATGGCGGAGTTGCGAGCATGATGCAGGTGTAGATAAACATTTGTTTGACGGGCGTACAACTCCACACTACGCTTGTGCTGTTTCCGTTATCGTACCGGAGTATGACATCATGTACTAGACGGATACTTTGGTCAAATAGGCTGATGATGCTGTACACTGCACCGGCTATCCACTTGCATTGCGCATCAAAGAAACCGGTCACATCCAGTCCTGCCAGCAGCACTGTTCCGCCAAGGCGCTCTTCTCCGTGTATCAGCAGTTTCCACACCACATCGGCTGCCACCATTGCTATGGCGAACAGCAGCACATTGCGATAGGGGGTTATGTCAAATCGTCGTCTTGGCATACGGTGTGGCGGTAATAGGGCAGAAATCGTGAGCCAGATATTTGTAGTAACCGGCTTGTGCAATCATGGCGGCATTGTCGGTTGTGAACGAGAAGGGTGGAATAAACACATCCCACTGCATACGCCGTCCGAGGTCTTGCATGGCGGCACGTAGTGCGCTGTTGGCACTTACACCGCCTGCCACCGCGATGCGACGGATACCGGCATCCCGCGTGGCTTTTTTCAGTTTGTTCAGAAGAATGTCGATGATTGTGCTTTGCAGCGAAGCACAAAGGTCTTCTTTCAACTTCGGCACTTGGGCGGACAGTTCCTCCACACTCTCCACTCCTGCGGCTTTCATCATGTCACGAAGCGTGTAGAGAAACGAGGTCTTCAGGCCGGAGAATGAATAGTCATAACCCGGCATATTGGGTTTGGCAAGAGGATACTTGTTCTTGTCGCCTTCTTTGGCAAGTTTGTCTATCCACGGACCTCCCGGATAGGGAAGTCCGAGCACTTTGGCGCATTTGTCAAAGGCTTCGCCTGCGGCATCGTCAATCGTTTGCCCGACAATGCTCATCTTGTCATACGCCTCCACCTTTACAATCTGTGAGTTGCCACCGCTTACCAGCAGGCACATGAACGGATACTCCGGATGGCGTATCTCTACGCCTTGCAGGGCGGGAACGGTCATGCGGTATTGTTCGGACGGCTCTACAAAGTGCGCCATGATATGACCTTGCAGATGGTTCACTTCCACCAGAGGAATGTTCAACGCCAGTGCCATGCCTTTGGCAAACGAGGTGCCTACCAACAGGCTGCCCAGCAGACCCGGACCGCGCGTGAAAGCAATGGCACTCACTTCTTCTCTGCTTACGCCGGCACGCTTGAGGGCGGTATCCACTACGGGGAGAATGTTCTGCATGTGAGCGCGAGATGCCAGCTCGGGAACGACACCGCCATACTCTTCATGCACTTTCTGACCTGCAATGACGTTGCTCAGCAACAGACCGTCACGCAACACGGCACATGAGGTGTCGTCGCAACTGGATTCTATGGCTAATATCGTTGTTTGCATAGTTTATAACGAGAATACATATTCCACGGCTTCTTGTATCAGTTCTTTGTTTACCACCTGATCCACGATGGGTTCACCCACTTTCTGCAGGAGGGTGAAATTGATTTCTCCGGCACGGTTGTTTTTCTTGTCTTGCGCCATCAGTTGCAGTAGTCTGTCCATATCTTCACAGGCGTAGTCCACGTGTCCGTAGGCGTCGATCATTAGGTGGCTGATTTGTTGCAGGACTTTCTTGTTGAGTCCTGCAACGGCGCAACTAAGGTAGAGTTCTCCTACCAAGCCTTGCATGACCGCATAGCCGTGTCTGAGTTGTTTACCACGGATAAAGCTCGTGGCTTCCAATGCATGGCCGATCGTGTGACCGAAGTTCAATGCTTTGCGGATGCCTTTTTCGCGGGGGTCTTGGGCTACGATGTTCGCTTTTATTTCTATTGATGCCTCAATACGTCCGGCTAACTCTACGGAGTAGTTGTGCATTTCCGGCAGCAGAAAATCGCGGCGTGGGTGCGCCTGATAGGCAAGGTATTCCTCGATGTCAAAGCGCAGCAGATGTTTGTATTCATTTGCACTGCCTATCAGGGCGTGTTTCACCATCTCGGCATAGCCGGACAGGAACTCTTCGGGCGGCAGGGTTTGCAGAAACTCGCTATGGATGCGGGTGGCAAAGGGAGGATAGAAACAGCCTATTTCGTTTTTCAGTCCGTGGTGGTCAAAACCTGTCTTGCCGCCTGTTGAGGCGTCCACCATCGCGAGCAGCGTAGTAGGAACATTGATGTAGCGCATACCGCGTTTGTAGGTGGCTGCTGCAAAACCGCCCATATCGGTCACTGTGCCACCGCCTATGCACACCAGCAGACTTTTGCGAGTCGCTTCGTGGGTGTGCAGAAAGTCCCATATTTTCTCCACGCTGTGCAGATTCTTATGGGCTTCACCGGCGCGCAGAACCAGAGTGGGATAGTCGGTCGGGCGAATCAGAGCGCGGGTATGGGTATCGGTTATTACCAGCACTTGTTCGTCTCCGTTCAGTCCTTCTGTATTCTGCAAATCTTCCTGTATGTCGTATTTGAATAGCATACTATTTCTATTTCCGCCGCAAAATTACTACAAAAATTGCACATACGCAACTTTTTTGCATTTTTTTTGTCAAATCCTTGTGCGTTCCAAATATTTGTTGTACTCTTGCGGCTCAAAAATAGGTAATAATACATTATTTGCGGCTCAATATATTCTGTTCCTTGCAGAAAATGAGCCCATTGAGGTATGGATACATATAGAGAGATACTACAATTCCGGCATTTTGCATGCGTTTAAACACATTTTTATGAACCAGTATGAATTCGCCGTCCGCGAGTACTTTTAAAAGAATATATTTTCAATACTCCTGTGACGTAAGGTAGGCAGCCTCAAAATACCAGTAAAAATGCGACCATCACGGGACCATCTACCAATAAACTACCCATCCTCTTACATATACCCCTCCATATATAGGGCAAAAAAGAGGCAAAATCTATCACCTGAAATGCAACTTTTTTGCATTTTTATTGCATTTTCTTTGTAATGCAATGATTATCAGCAACAGGGAAGAATGAAACTATAACAGTCATGAGTGGTAAGGTAGGCAGCCTCAAAAGAGAGGCGCTTTACGCGCGACCTACGAAACAGATACGGGACGATAGATTTCTATAGATGCGCCTCTATATTATAGTACCGCCGAATTTTCGAGCCCCATAGATTACAGAAAAAGGGAAACCGCAGGTTGATAACAAAGAAACGCGACACGAATTGTGCCGCGTTTCAAATAGTCTGTGAAGCAAAGTTATTTCACCTTCTGTCCGATAATTGTATATGTATTATCGCCATCAATGATGAATACTTTACCTTTGTGTACGACCTTCTTTACTTGAGACTCAACCTGAATTTCGGGAATATTAGTGTGAATTGACTCCGCTGAGAAAGTCGCAGTATAAGTGGCATCACCGGTGACTGCTACCACTTCAGGCGTCCAGCCTGCAAAAATGTAGGTGTGTTCTCCATCAGCGGGCTTCGTAGGTTCTACGCAAGAAGGAATAGAACCGACTTCCCACTCTTCCTCGCACAAAATATTGTTATTCTCGTCAAGGAACGTAACAGTATACTTGCGTAATGCCGAAGTGTACGTTGCAGTATAGGTTGCATTACCTGTTACAGCAACAACTTCCTTATTCCAGCCTGCGAAGGTATATGTATACTGTGCTGTTGCAGGCTTGATAGGCTCACCGCATGTCGGCGTTGCACCATAGTTCCATTGCTGCGAAGACAAGGTTGAACCATCTTCATCAAGGAATGTAACAGTATACTTGCGCAATTCTGATGTGTAAGTGGCAGTATAGGTTGCGTTACCTGTTACGGCAACTACTTCCTTATTCCAACCTGCGAAGGTGTATGTATACTGTGCTGTTGCAGGTTTGGTTGGAGCATCGCATGTAGGCGTTGTACCGTAGTTCCATTGTTGCGATGACAAGGTTGAGCCATTCTCATCAAGGAATGTAACCATATACTTGCGTAACGCAGAAGTGTATGTGGCAGTATAGGTCGCATTACCCGTTACAGGAACGATTGTCTGATCCCAACCTACAAAGGTGTATGTATATTGTGCCGTGGCAGGTTTGGTGGGTTCATCGCAGGTCGGCGTTGCGCCATAGTTCCATCGTTGAGAAGATAATGGAAAGCCATCTTCATCGAGGAATGTAACAGTATATCTGCGTAATGCAGAAGTGTACGTTGCAGTGTATGTTGCGTTGCCTGTTACTGCCACCACTTCCTTATTCCAGCCTGCAAAGGTATATGTATATTGTGCTGTTGCAGGTTTGGTTGGAGCATCACAGGTAGGTATTGCACCATAGTTCCATTGCTGAGAAGACAAGGTAGAACCATCTTCATCAAGGAATGTAACAGTATACTTGCGTAATGCAGAAGTGTAAGTGGCAGTATAGGTTGCATTACCAGTTACAGCGACAACTTCCGGCGTCCAACCCGCAAAGGTGTACGTGTATTGTGCTGTTGCAGGCTTGGTCGGCTCGTCGCATGTCGGTGTCGCACCGTAATTCCATTGCTGAGAAGACAAGGTAGAACCATCTTCGTCAAGGAACGTAACAGTATACTTGCGTAATGCAGAAGTGTATGTTGCTGTATAGGTCGCATTACCTGTTACGGCAACTACGTCCTTATTCCAACCTGCGAAGGTGTAGGTATACTGTGCTGTCGCAGGTTTGATAGGCTCATCGCATGTCGGTGTTGCACCATAGTTCCATTGCTGAGATGACAAGGTAGAACCATTCTCGTCAAGGAACGTCACAGTATACTTGCGCAATGCCGAAGTGTACGTTGCAGTATATGTTGCATTACCTGTTACAGCAATTACTTCCGGAGTCCAGCCGACGAAAGTATATGTATACTGTGCTGTCGCAGGTTTGATGGGCTCATCACATGTCGGTGTTGCACCATAGTTCCATTCTTGTGATGACAATGGAGAGCCATCCTCATCGAGGAAAGTAACAGTGTACATGCGCAGTGCAGAAGTATATGTTGCAGTATATGTTGCATTACCTGTTGCAGCGACCACTTCCGGAGTCCAGCCGGCGAAAGTGTACGAATATTGTTCCGTAGCCGGTTTCACAGGAGCGGTGTGAGTTGGCATTTTACCATAAGAAACCTCCGTTTGATCTATAATTGAACCGTCATCATTTTTCCAAGTAATGGTAAACTTCTCATTATTCTCTTCTATGAAGAAGAAATCCTTCCACTGGTCAGCTGCTGTATATGCAGATAATGTTCCCTCCGGAATATATAAAGTACAACTCCATTTGTCAATATCAGCAAGGGCTGATGCGCCACACGTGGGAGGCTGTTGGCAATAAGTATATAATCGGGTCATTGCCACACAGTCGGAGAATGCTTCTTTACCGATAGTTTGTACTTGGGAGCCGAAACTGAAATAGTCAATCGATGAGCATCCGGAGAATGCGTAATAACCTATACTCCGAGCTCCATTTCCGATTGAGACATAATACAAGTTCGTGCATCCATAGAATTCGTTGGTTTCTACCTTACTTGGAACATCTGATATCACAATACTTCTCAAAGTCGGACTTCTGTAGAATGGCGAATATCCATAAGCTTGCGTTTTTTGATACGTAAGCTCTCGTCCTATATATACGCTATCCAAAGGACAGTCATAGAATAAACCCCTATTAACAGAATCTCTGCCTAATGATAAAGGATTTGTTCCATCTTCAAAACCAACGGTTGAAAGAGAACTACATTTCCTGAATACGCCTTGCCCTATCGAAAAAACAGATTTCGGTATGAAAATTTCAGGAAGTGAGTTGCAACGATTAAAGGCATCATTTCCAATTGATAGCAGTGTATTGCTTAATTGTGCAAAAGCAAGTTTTTTGCAATTAAAGAATACAGAATCTCCTAAAGCCTCAACCGAATTCGGTAGTGTCAAAGAATCCAATACTATGCAGTTGTAGAATGCTCTTTGATAAATATTACCCACTTGATTTCCCAAACGTACTTTTCGTAATTTTGTACAATTCGCAAAGGCCGATTCGCGTATTAAACCGACATTACTGATATTATAGGTGGCGATGTTTTTAGTGGAAGAACTTTCAAAAGCTTTTACCCCAACCAAACCCGTGCACTTTTGGAAAGCATATTGACCGATACTTCCGACACAAGAATCTACTACCAACGTTTTTATTGCCGTACAATTGGCAAAGGCATAATCACCAATAGGTCCGACATTACTAATAACATAAGTAGCCGGACTTCCTGTAGATGAACCGAAGAAAGCACTTGCACCAATCATTCCTTTATTTTTGATTGTGACATTCGTCAAACCGGTGCAGTATTGGAAAGCATATTGACCAATATCTCCGACACAAGAATCTACTACCAACGTTTTTATTGCTGTACAATTAGCAAAGGCAGAGTCACCAATAAGTCCGACATTACTGATAACATAAGTTGCGGAGTATTTAGTGGAAGAACTTTCAAATGCTTTTATTCCAATCATTCCATTATTTTTGATTGTGACATTCGCCAAACCCGTGCACTTTTGGAATGCATATTGACCGATATCTCCGACACAAGAATCTACTACCAACGTTTTTATTGCCGTACAATTGGCAAAGGCCGATTCACCAATAGTTCCAATATTACTAATCACATAGGTTGCGGAGTTTTTAGTGGAAGAACTTTCAAAAGCTTTTACCCCAATCATTCCATTATTATTTAAAGTAACATCCCAAACCCGTGCACTTTTGGAAAGCATATTGACCGATACTTCCGACACAAGAATCTACTACCAACGTTTTTATTGCCGTACAATTGGCAAAGGCATAATTTGCAATACTACCCCTGTTGTGAAGATGGTATGTCGCATTTCCGCTTGTTGACGAATATTGGAAAGCGTATGAACCGATTCTTCCATTGTTGTAAATATCTGCATCTACAATGCCATCACAACGGTAAAATGCTTGAGTTCCAATATTTTTTACCGCGTCTGTAATAATTAATTTATATAATTTATCACAAGCTGCGAAAGCCGATGAATAAATATCTCCACTATTATTTATAAAATAATATGCATTCGATTTTTTTGAACTGTTACTGAAAGCATTGGAACCTATATATCCTACATTTGATGTAATAATCAGCGTGTCTATTGATGAGCAGCCGGAAGCCATGTTGGACGGCAGTGAATGATTGCCATCAAAAACCATCTTGGTTATTTTGCTGTTATTTCTGAAAGCATTCTGATTTATAGACTCAATAGACAATGTTACTTTTTTATAAACAACCGTATTGCCAACAGAAAACTCGGTAGTAGCGCCGGAGTAATCACAGTCGATGATATCGCACGTACGTTCACTTGGATTTACCAGTGCATATACGATACCATCTACCGAGAAATATGAATTTAAGTTTGAATAAACGCGTTGTGTTCCCAAAACGTTGTATCCACTTGCGTAATTTGTATTTCCAACGTATGTAATTCGACCGGATAATGTTTGGAAGGCTGAATTGATTCCGGATGGAACAGTATTCGGGAGCATGATTACCTTGTATAACTGAGGACAATCATAAAAAGCACCGGTTCCTATAGAAAGAACGCTATTGCCTATATAAACCACGTTTAAATTGGAGCAACCGCTAAATGCATACTCGCCAATCGAAGTAACAGCATTGGAAATTGTAATAGAATTCGCAGTCGTATTGTTACGGAAAAGATTGTCTCCAATCGCATACGAATTACCACGATAATTAGTAGGAAGAGTAATTTGACAGTCGTGACCCAAATACGCTACAAGATAATCTTTATCATCACTTTTACCAAACACAAAATCACCAATTGTATCGTTTTCGGCATAGACATCACTAGCATAATATGCCACATACCCGTGAGTTGTTGCTCCTTTAACGATATCTAATGCAGAATGATTAATAACAGTTTTATTGGAAGTACAATTATAGAAAGCTTGAGTTCCTATACTTGTGACAGATGCTGGAACAATAGTTCTAACAATACCAGTCATTCCATAGCATAAGTATGCAGGTATAGACTGTACATTCGGGCCGAAAGTAATCGTTTTAATTCGTCCTCTAATACTATACAATGGTCCCTTATCATACGATGATATGGTTGAATAGTTCTTAACATTCCATACGACAGTATCAAGCCCACTGCAACTACTCGGTACGCCGTCAAGAGAAGTGAGATTTTTGCCAAATGTCACTTTGCGCAAGGAGGAGCAATTAGTAAGTGCCGAACTATTGATAGTAGTCACTGAATTAGGGAACTCAATGCTCTTCAATTTTGAGCAGCCAGAAAATCCAGAACCAACTGTGGTCACCGCTGTATTCTCTAAGTTAATTGATTCCAGATTAGAGCAACCTCTAAATGCATCTGCACCTATACTCGTAATAGTATATGGAAGCGTAACCTTTGTTAAACAAGTTGCATTATAAAACTGGTATGCGCCAATACTGGTAACCGAAGATGGAATTGTTAGCTCACTAACCAACGTATTGTCTATATACAAGTTCTTTGCATAATAAATAGGATTGGCTGTCGCAGTGCTGAATGTAATACCGCACCAGTCTGCAATAGTTCCTGCATAGTAAACTTTTGTCAAACCAGAACAAGAATAAAATTGATTGCTGTAAGATTTTATATTTTTATTTAAAGTCAAAGACGGAACGGAAGTACAACTATAGAAAGCTTGAGTTCCTATACTTGTGACAGATTCAGGAATAATAATAGGAGCATTAATGCCAGTCATTTCATAGCATAAGTATGCAGGTATAGACTGTACATTCTGACCGAAAGTGATACTTTTAATTTGTCCGCGAATGTTATACAATGGTCCCTTATCATACGATGATATGGCTGAATAGTTCTTCACATTCCATATGATGGTATCAAGCGCACGGCACCTATTCAGCGCACCATTAGTAATCGAGGTAAGATTTTTGCCAAATGTCACTTTGCGCAAGGAGGAGAAATCGGGGAATGCAGACTCAATAGTGGTAACTGAATTAGGGAACTCAATGGCTTTCAACTTTGAGCAGCCAGAAAATGTACCCTCATTAACTTTGGTAAGCGCTGTATTCTCCAAATTAATTGATTCTAAGTTGGAGCATCCGACAAATGCATATTTACCTATCGTTGTAATCGTATATGGAAGCGTAACCTTTGTTAAACAAGTTGCAGAACAAAACTGATATGCGCCAATACTGGTAACTGAAGATGGAATTGTTAGCTCATTTACCAACGTATTGTTTATATACAAGTTCTTCGCATAATCAAGAGGATTGGCACGCTCATTACTGAATGTAATATCGCACCAATCAGCAATAGTTCCGGTGTAATAAACTTTTGTTAATGAGGAACACCCATAAAACTGATCACTATAAGATTTTATGTTTTTATTTAAAGTCAAAGACGGAACGGAAGAACAATTATAGAAAGCTTGAGTCCCGATACTCGTAACAGATTCAGGAATGACAATTGGAGTATTCATCTTAGTCATTCCGTAGCATAAGTATGCAGGTATAGACTGTACATTCTGACCGAAAGTGATACTTTTAATTTGTCCGCGAATGTTATACAATGGTCCATTCGTAGCCGATGATATAGTTGAATAGTTCTTAACATTCCATACGATAGTATCAAGCGCACTGCAACCACTAAATGCTGAAGCAGCAACTGAAGTTACTTCTTCCGGTATAGAAACTTTAGTAATTAATGTACGGTAATTATACCATGGGGCGTTACCAGAATAACTCATCTCTCCAAAACCAGAAAATGAGAGCAATCCTGTTTTGGTGTTAAAAGACCATGAAAGTGTGCTACCACATGTGCCACTTTGGGCAAAAAGCGTTCCCGCACTTACGATAAGTGCAAAGAACAAAGTCATTAGTTTGTGTTTCATTGTATAAATAGTTTGTTGTTGCCTAAATTCAGTCGTCTGTTCTTTATCCCAGATGTTATTATCGCCTTAAAAAATTGGATATCCATTGCTATTCTTCGAACTTAAGGTATTGGGTACTCCTAATGAGTTGTTGGGTACTATTATCTTCGGTTATACAACCATTAATTCAGATGCCAACCGGCTTGTTTGAGTTTGTTGACCACAAAATCCATATTTTCCCATACTTCTACATAAGGAATGCCTTCATAGAAAAAGTGTTTATCTTTTTCTGACATTTCTTTTGGAACTAATCCTATAAGATACAAACGACTCCCCATGTTTTGGTGAGACTCATAACAGTTTAACTCAATTTCTTCGACATACGTTACCGCTCCGGAATGCAAAATAATGGGTTTACTCCAGAAATATTTAGAGGGGATATACCATTTACATTCAGAATAAGCTGTTGTTAATTTTACTAATTTACCATCTGCCTGTTCATTGTTGGATTTGGGAGCACGGAAGAATAGATGCCCTTTTTTATCCTCCTTAATTCCTCTTACCTCTACATTTTCACAATAGTTATTTATGTATATGGTGTAATTATCAATAGGAAAATCCTCAAGGTTAAGGAATTCTATTTCATTCTCAAATCTCAAGACTTTTGGATGTTGGGAATCCCCATGGGGCAAACGTTTACGCTCTAATCTATACATTTGCTCAAAAAAGTAGTCACAACTCCACCATCTTAAATCAACTTTCCGGGCATCACCGGAAAATATGATCTCGCCGAAATCTCCTTCATATTCTAACTTTTCACCCAAATTAAATAAAGGAGATTTGAACAACTCTGCTTTATCATATAAGCCACCTGTGATTAATTTTTTATGAACCTCAGCGGGAGAAATCGTATACGGGTAATTTTTAAGATTCTGACTTTTTCTATCAATTAAACAGTTGTTTTTTGCACAATCTTCATAATTTAACAGATCTGTAGAAAGATGTATTGATTTCATAATATTTAATTATTGTTTTTGTGTTTTGCCTACTCACTTTTGGCTTTTCGGCATCCTCCGTTTATAATATTGTTCTTACATGTACACACAAAGAAAGCGCAGACCTCGCTGTTGATTACTCACCAAACGAGGCCTTCGCATTGCCCTAAAAGTCAAATAAACAACAGGAAACCTACGCCGATATGACAAGTCGCCTTGCTCCAATACGGCAAAGCAAGTGTGTTGTCACACCCATAGGCATCTATCGATTACTTTGATTTTGACTTTTAATTCGAAAGTTGCGAAGTTTCGTTTGGTCAAACACAAAGCGTCAATAAACGCTATTCAATATGTCTGAAATCCACCCTGTTTTATAAGAGACATTTCCCTCCAGCGTAGAATTCGGGCGCAAAGATAATACTTTTTTTTGAACCCTGCAAATAATTCGGACAAAAAATGCTGTTTTCGTGTAAAATATGAATAAAAACGCATCGTTTCCGTTACCAGCCTCAACGTCTCCGATTTTTACGTCCGTGAGAGAGGACGAGAGGTTTCAAATTCGCTGCAAAGGTAGTGCTTTTTTATGACATAACCAAATAAATCTGCAGTTTTTGTGCAGATTTATGGTTGGGCAAGGGTATGGCAGGGGTAGCGGAGGAGTTACTCTGCCAAGAAACGGCGGTTGATTTCCTGCCAGTTGATAATCTGCCAAAGAGCGGTCAGTTGGGCGGCACGGCGGTTCTGGAAATCCAGATAGTAGGCATGTTCCCACACATCCATCGTCAGTAGCGGTTTCAGGCCTTTGGTCAAGGGATTGCCGGCATTGGGCTCCTGTGTGATGACGAGTTTGCCGTCCTTGTCCGCAGACAGCCATACCCATCCTGACCCGAAGAGTGTGGTGCCGGCTTTCTCAAACTCCGCCTTAAACGCCTCCACGGAACCGAAATCACGCACGATAGCCTGAGTTATCGCCATGTCTTCAGTCGGTTCGGTGTGCTGTGCCACAGGTGCAAACTGCGTGAAATAGAGGTTGTGGTTCAGTATCTGTCCGGCATTGTTGAAGATACCTCCTTGCGCCTTGCATACAATCTGCTCCAGCGACATGGATTCATATTCTGTGCCGGCAATGAGTTTGTTGAGATTGTCCACATAGGTCTGCAAGTGCTTGCCATGATGGAATGAAAGAGTCTCTTTGCTGATAACAGGCTCAAGGCCTTCTGCCGTATAGGGCAGTTGAATGAGGGTGAAAAGCATAATGATAATTGTTTGCATGGTGAATATAGTTACTTATTGAATAACAAAGCGGTGCGACTCGCGGGTATTGTTCCCTTCAAACAGGAGCAGGTAGGTTCCCGCAGGCAGAGAGAAACGGTGCTCGCGGGACTTTCCGTCCGAATATGTCTTCGCCACAGAACGCCCGAGGATGTCATAAAGGCGGATAGTACCCTGCATGTCTGCGGAGACGGAAACACTGCGGCGCCGGACTGCAATGCTGACATGCTGGGAATAAGAGGTAAAGTGATTGGCTGTATATTCCGGCACCAACGGACAGGTACAGAACGTGCGCCCGTCATCTGTGCGGGTGAGTTCCGCCCAGTAAGGCGTACCGAATGCCAATGTGCGGCTGTCGTCACCGGTGACATAGATATACGAACCGGCTTCGCCAATACGCACGTCCGGATGGTTATTGGTGATTTCATTTCCGTCGTGGAACCAACGTATGCGCGAGAACGTATATCCGCCATTGTAGTGTTCATTCTGCAGCATCAGTACATCGTTCCAGCGTTGCAGAATCAGTCCTGCAGGGTATAGAACATGGAGCGTGTCGGCAAACGTGAGCTGCTGACCGCACATGCCATTGACTACGATGGAGAACGGATAATTGTCCGGCCGCAGATAGGTGCCATCGGTATGATGCGGCGGTAAGGGGAAAGCGAGGCGGGATGGCAATGTGTCGGAGAGCGAGACGGTGCAGTCGTTCAGTCCCTGACTATGCCCGAGCGAAGTGAATGCCAGTGACCAGGAGTAGATTCGCCCCCTGCGGTCAGGCAGGAAGAGGATGACACTGTCCTGATCGGCACAGACAGAGAGTGGTGCAACAAGCGAACTCTCCAATGTGTCGCAGCATGTGACAGTATGCAGGCAGAGCGTATAGATAGTATCAAAGCAGATATCAGAGTCGGCTTGATAGGTTGTGTCGTTGACGATGGTATCTGCAAGGAATGTCTGTCCCCTCCAACGGTAGGGCAACATCTGTGTGCAGATAGTGTCGCGCAGTGTGTCAAGGACGCCTGTGTGCTCTACATGCAGGCAGAGTGTATAGATAGTATCAAAGCAGATATCAGAGTCGGCCTGATAGGTT
>CACZFM010000018.1:373-39866 GCA_902780495.1 uncultured Bacteroidales bacterium | reverse complement strand
AGGCGTTGAAGACCGCCGCTCAAGCCGCGAAAGCCGCTTTGGCCGATGCAGAGCAACGTACGGCACTGGAGAACGGTTTCAAAGGACAAAAGAAATACCGCAGTCTGTTCAGTTATGCGGTGGCACAGAAGTATGTGAAGCCGAGTTTTGGAGAGTGAAGAGCTAAGAGTTAAGAGTTAAGATTTCAAATTTCAAATTTCAAGTTTCAAGTTTATGAACAACACACAGATTTATAAAATCGTGGCGACGGCGGTGACGGCCCTGCTGACCTGTCTGGCAATCGCGTTGGGACTCTCATCCTGCAATGTGACGCGCGTGGTGACCAACGAAAGCCAGTATGTGACGCGCGGCGGTGACCAACGAAAGCCAGTATGTGACGCGCGGCGACACATCCGTGGTGATTCAAACCAAGACCGTTGAGACCTACAATGCCGAAAAGCACCTCTAAACCCTAAACCTTTAAACATTAAACATTAAACATTAAACATTAAACCTTCAACATTATGAGTAAAGTAAAATTTCTGGACCCGATAGACCATATTTCGGGCAAGTTGAGCGCCAAGACGCGCGTAACCTATTGTCACCGTGAGGCATCCAAACGGAACTTCACCCAAATCCGCGGAAAGCGTAACCTCGAAAACTATCCGTACACTGCAAAAGAGTTGGCACAACAGTTGCGGTTCAAGACCGTAGCGGCTGCCGTCCGTCAGCGTATTAACGGTCCTACGCGTGAACAGGATTTGATAGCGTACCACGCTTCCGGTTATGCGGGCACGTTCCGTCAGTGGCTGTTCCAACAGGAGTTGGCAGCGTATGATGCACAGCAAGGCGCGTAAAAGGCGTAAAAAAAAAGAGACTCGCAATGAGTCTCTTTTGGATATTCACGACGGCAGATTTTACCCAATCCGTTGTTCTCGGCTGAAATAACCTAATGATTACATGCCCGGAGGCGGTCCCATCGGCGGCGTGCCCTTGGGAGGCATACCGGGCACAGGACCCGACGCAGAACCACCCTGCTCTATCATCTCCTGAATATGCCCCGCCATGCCTTTCGCCTTCAAATCCCCCATCTTATTCAGCTTATAGGTGAAAGTCAGCATCGCATAGGTCGGCAAGGTATTGAACTTCTGATACTGCACATAGTTCTCACCCACCACCTGACGGATATTCTTTCTGTTGTTCAACAAATCGAAAGCACTGAGTTTGAGACTGGCATTCTTCCACGCCTTGCTGACCGAAGCATTGAGGATAAGTTCGCTGACATCCGACAGACGATAACCATACCTGTCCGTGTACCCGCAATCCGCGGCAATGGTCCAATTCTTCGGCAAATGGAACTCCACATCACCCTTGACCGTCCAAGAGAAGACATTGGAAACAGAATTGCGAATCAGACTGTTCTGCGAGCGTGAATAAGAGAAATCGCCACTTAACCCCAAATCAACAATATCGTGCGTGAAACGGATATTCAAGTTCTCTGCCACCTGCAGATTTCCCGTCTTCGATTCATCTCCAAGCGGCAATGCGCCTGCATTCAACCATGCAGCAATCTCCTCCGCCGTATGTTCGCGCGAAAGATATGCCAACTGCTGATTATAAGAAGCCGAAGTGCGGCTGTGCAACTGCATCATCTTCTTGGCAAAAGGCAAGTTGAACATAAAATCCGCCCCGATATTCCACGGCAGTGCCCGCGCATTAACGGTCTGACTATAGAGTTTTCCCGTCTCATCATAAATGGAGTTGGAGACCAAGGCATCCTTATCCAGCGAACCGCGAACGCCACCCATAAGACTGACAAAAGACTCTTCGTTGAACATGGAGAACATCGCCCGCAGAGTGTGACGGAACGCAGGGTTAAGATCCAGATTACCCACCGTCATACTCATAGCATCCGAATTGTTGCGTGCCGGCTCCATCTGCGAAATAGAGGGTTGTACAGACGTGCCACGATAGGAAATACGGGCAAACTGCTTCTTTCCGAACTTGTACTTGAAATTGACATTAGGCGAGAAATTCCAGACAGAAACCAACGTATCATGCGCCACGCCGGTATCCAGATAAGTGGTGCGCGAACGCGTCTGCGACGGATTGACACGGAAACCCACACTGAGGTCACTGTTTTGCGTCAACCAACGGTAGTTGAGTTCAAGCGCCTCATTATAGAAATTATTTGAGAACGAACTGGAATAAGCCGAATCGATGCGCTGCTGCGTCTGTCCGACATACTGATTTTTCTCAGATGAACGATTGTTGCCCGAAGCGGAAAGCACAAACTCCAAGAAATGATTGCGGCCATAGACAGGTTCCACATAGGAAGCCTTGATGCCATACGAATAAGAGTTTTGGAAAGAACGGATGTTCTGGTCAACCGTTGTGTCGGTCTGCAGGCGGTCGAAAGCAAACGTTTCAGAACGTCCTTTCGTATCCGTCAGCCCCAGGTCAAGGCTGATGGTGAGCGAACGACCGGGGCGGAGGAACTTATGATTATACGTTGTATTCAACGATGCGCCAATCTCGTCCTGCAGGCTGAAACGCGACTGATAACCATTGTTCACCGTGTCCCCGTCACGACGGTAAAGATAATCGCTATACTCATCATAACGAGACTGCGTGTAATTGAGGGTCGGCTTGAAAATGAGTTTGTTAAGCGTATCAATCTGATACTCCAGTTCCAAACGGATGCGCGTATCCCATGCCCAGGCCTGCTTAGAGGTGGAATCCGCGTTCTGATAGGTGATGCCGTTGCTGTAACTGTCCTTATTACTCAACGAACGCGAGTCGTTGTAGGAATGCACCGCCTGTCCATCGCCACCAAAGAGAAGCGAAGCCTGTGGACGCGGATTGCGGAGTCGCTTGGTCAAATCCAGATTGGTGTTTACTCCTAAGTTCTCGCTCCACGTAATACCCTGATTCTGTTGCCCAAATGCGCCACGCCCACGGCCGGAACGAATCTCGTTGGTGTTGTTAGCCCCACCGATAATGGTAGTCTGGCTCTCGCCCAACAAGATATTGGTAAACAGATTGGCATTATACCGGAAATCGTTTTTAAAGAAATGCCGCGCACGCTCCGAAGCCGTGGCTCCGAAGTCCGGATTGGCATAATTGAACCAACGGTTGTCATCCGTCACAAGGTCTGCCCCCAAACCGCCTCCGAAATTGCCAAATACGCCTTTCTTCCGATTGGCCTTAAGCGACAGATTGATAATGCGTTCCGTGTCATCATCCTCAAAGCCTGTGAGCTTTGCCATATCAGACTTTTCGTCAATGACCTGAATCTTGTCAATCATATCGGCAGGGATATTCTTCGTAGCAGACTGCACATCGTTTCCAAAGAATTTCTTTCCGTCAATGCGCACGCCCTTTACCGACTCGCCATTGACCGTGACATTGCCTTCTTTGTCCACCTGTATGCCGTTCATCTTTTTAAGGAGATCCTCCACCATTGCCCCTTCCTGTATTTTGTAAGCAGCAGTGTTATACTCAATCGTATCTCCTTTGACCGTCATTTCAGCGGCATGTCCCTTGACATCCACCGCCTCCAGCACTTTCACATCTTCCGCAAGACGAATCGGCGCAAGCGCAATATCCGATTTGCCGGACACTGTCAATATCTGCCGATGCGGCAAGAACCCCATGCTGGAAATAAGAAGGCTATACTTGCCGGGCTTGACACGCGACAGGACAAAAGCACCATCCAAATCCGCCTGCACACCCTGAACAAGGGTTGAATCGGCAGTTCCTGTGTATGCGAAAAGCCGTATCGCCGCCATCTCAACGGGAGTATTATCGTTCTTATTGACTACCTTTCCACGCACAGCGTATTGTGCAGAAAGCGTCATCGGGACAAGCAACAAAGCGACAAAGAAACCCTTCATGTATATTTCTCTTTTAGGTTTACTCTATTCATTCAGAGATATTAAATCCTGCTGTATTTGATTACGAAGAACATTAAGAGTAGAAAATTTGCGCTCTTCGCGAATATGGCGGGTGAATTTAATGTCAATGGACTGATTGTATAAATCACCCGAAAAACCGGGAATATGCACCTCCAAAGTACGTTCTTCGCCCCCAACGGTGGGATTCGTACCAATGTTCAGAACCGCCTTGCGGGTGCAGTTATCCGCAGTAATGACCTGAACGGCATAGACACCATCCGACGGAATCAGTTTATTCTTATCGTCAATACGGATATTGGCTGTCGGGAAACCAATCTTCCTGCCTAATCCGCGCCCATGCACTACGGTTCCCTGCAACGCATACGGACGACCTAACATGGCGTTAGCATTACTGACATCGCCTGCAAGCAGCAAACGGCGTATTTTAGACGAAGACACATCTCCTTCCGGCGCCTGCGTTATCGGCAGCACCTCTACCCCAGCCTCTTCTCCGAGGCGCTGATATTCCGTCATCGTTTTCTTTCCGTCGGAGCCAAACTGATGGTCATAACCCATCAAAAGCACATGTACTTCACAGCGATCGTGCAACAGATGCAAGAATTCGGCAGAAGTCATATCACGTATGACATCGAACTGAAAGACATAAATCTCATCCAAAGCCTGCTGTTTGAGCAAAGCCGTGCGTTCTTCATAAGTGGTGAGCAATGCCGGAGAAATGCCATATAACACCGACCGAGGATGTTCTTCAAAGGTAACGACAGCCGCCTTCATGGCCCGTTGCGCCGCCTGCTGCCGTAAGGAAGAAAGCAGGAACTGATGTCCGACATGGACACCATCGAAAAATCCTATGGTTGCAATATACGCCATACCTTTTCCAAAAACGCCCGCAAAAGTACGAAAAAAAAATGACTTAGACAAATTTCCAAGTCATTTTTTTGCATATTTCGCGATATCTTTACGAAAATATTACTCTTCGTTAAGGGTGATACGCTTGAAGTCAACGATGGTAACATTGTTCTTGCTGAGCACATCTTTCACGAGTTCTTTCGAATCGGACATGATATATTGCTGCTCAACCAATGTGGATTCCTTCAAGAACTTCTGGAGACGTCCCTGAGCAATCATTTCCACCTTCTTCATGTTGATATTCGCCTCTGCTTCAGCCGGCACGTTTGCACGAATCTCACGCGCTTTCTTCGCATCTTCTTCGGTCAGCCAACCTTTGGAGAGATTGCTCTCGATATGCTCATCGCTGTCAGCATGGGCAGGATTGATACCTACCTTGCGGAGTGCCTGTTCTACGGCTTTGTTTACTTCGTCCTGTTTGGTCTTTTCAACAGCCACAGCCAGCTCTCTGTCCTTTACCTCTTGTGCAACATGGTCTGCATCCAAAGCAACAGGGTTCATAGAAGCGACCTGCATGTTGACACCATGCACGGTATTCTGGTCAGCGTTAGCGTCGGAAGCGGCAACGAGCGATGAAAGTTTATTTCCGAGGTGGTTGTAAGCATCCACTTTCGGAGCAGCGATATACACATAGTCGCTGAGTTCCATCTTCTCACCGGTGACACCGCTGCGCTCTGTTACGATATCTGCAACAGTGAAGTTGCCAATCTTGAGAGCACGGAGTTCCTCAATATTTGCGGGTTTGTGATCCATTGCTGCATCCAGAATGAGTTTCACCATGCCCACAAAGTCCTCGTTCTTTGCCACGAAGTCTGTTTCGCACTTAACTGCCACGATGGCACCAAAGCCGTTTTCAGCCTTTGCGAGTACACAGCCTTCCGATGCTTCACGGTCGCTACGCTTTGCAGCGATAGCCTGACCGCGCTTACGGAGCAGGTCTTTAGCCACTTCGAAGTCACCATTGGCTTCTTCCAATGCTTTCTTCACATCCATCATACCTGCGCCTGTCATTTCGCGCAGTTTCTTAATATCTGCAAGTGTTACTGCCATAATTCAAAAATGTATTACAAGGTTGTTTATCAAGCAATTATTCGGCCTTTTCTTCGGCGGGAGCCTCTGCGGGTGCTTCAGCAGCAACGGGCTCTTTCTTCTCTACTGCCTTGCGGACGCGAGTGCGGCGCTCTTTCGGAGCCGGTACATTCTCGGCAGCCTGACTCTGAGCAGCAGCGGCTTCTTCATCAGCCTTCTCCACCTTGCGTTCATCCAGACCTTCCTTGATGGCATCGCAAACGGCGGTGATAATTACCTCAATCGACTTGGTGGCATCATCGTTAGCGGGAATAACGAAATCGATGTTCTGAGGATCAGAGTTGGTATCTACAATACCAAATACGGGGATACCCAGACGATTGGCTTCTGCTACAGCAATGTGCTCTTTCTGAACGTCAACAACGAACAATGCGCTCGGCAGACGGGTGAGGTCGGCGATTGAGCCAAGGTTCTTCTCCAATTTCTCGCGCTGACGGGTAATCTGGAGTTTCTCACGCTTTGAGATATTGTCAAACGTGCCATCGGTCATCATCTTGTCAATGCTTGACATCTTCTTCACAGCCTTGCGGATAGTGGGGAAGTTGGTGAGCATACCACCGGCCCAACGCTCGGTGATATAAGGCATAGTCACCTCTTGCGCCTTGGCGGCAACGATTTCCTGTGCCTGTTTTTTGGTTCCGACAAAGAGGATGCGGCGACCGGATCTTGCGATGTTCTTCAAAGCCTCTGCTGCCTCGTCAATCTTGATAGCAGTTTTGTTGAGGTCAATAATGTGAATACCATTGCGCTCCATATAAATATAAGGAGCCATTGCGGGATTCCATTTGCGTTTGAGGTGACCAAAGTGGCAGCCGGCCTCAAGGAGTTGATCAAAATTTGTTCTCATTTTGAAATGTTGATTTTTGATAGTTGATAAATAGTGATATTTATTATCCACACTTCTTGTGTCCGTTCACTCCCACTCTATCAAGCGGAGCACCGACCAAAGGCGGTTTGGAGTAAAGAAGCATTTCGGCAGTAGGTCCCGAAAGACGTCTGCCGAAATTGGATTTTAACGCTTACTGAACTGGAAGTGTTTGCGTGCTTTGGGTTGACCGGGTTTCTTACGTTCAACCTCACGAGCATCGCGGGTCATGAAGCCTTCTGCTTTGAGAGCGGGCTTATCTTCCGGATTGATTTTCACCAGTGCGCGAGCAATAGCCAAACGCAGTGCCTCGGCTTGTCCTTTGAAGCCACCGCCATCCAAGTTAACCTTGATGTCATACTTCTCAAGTACATCCAGCTTTGCCAAGGGTTGTTTTACCACAAATTGAAGAATCGAGCTGGGGAAATAAACCTCCAGGTCACGACCATTGATGGTGATTTTGCCGGCACCTTCACTTACATAAACGCGTGCAACAGCGGCTTTACGACGACCTAATGCATTAATTGTCTCCATAATTCTTCAATATTATTTAAGGGTGTTGATGTCAATTTGTTTGGGCTGCTGTGCCTGCATATTATGCTCAGCACCTGCAAAGATGTGCAAGTTCGTAATGAGTCTGTTACCAAGACGATTCTTGGGAAGCATACCCTTAACGACCTTACGGACGAGGCGGTCTGCACCTTTTTCCAGCAACTGGGCGGGAGTCATTTCGCGCTGACCACCGGGATAGCCGGTATAACGAACATAGGTACGGCCGGTCCACTTGTTACCGGTGAGCTGCACCTTGTCAGCATTGATTACGATTACGTTGTCACCACAATCTACGTTCGGCGTAAAATTGGGTTTGTACTTACCACGAAGCAGTTTAGCAATCTTCGTGCACATGCGGCCGAGAATCTGGCCTTCAGCGTCCACAACAACCCATTCTTTCTGTACGGTTTCCTTGTTGGCAGACACTGTCTTGTAAGATAAAGTATCCATTTGTTTTGTTTGTTATTAGGCCAAGCCGACAGACATCATTTACGCCCCAAAATCAGAGGGACCACTGCCCAGCTTGACGATTATTATTTAGTTACCGCTTTTCGTTTCACCGAAAAAAGCGTGCAAAGGTACTGCTTTTTTTTGAACTGTGCAAACTTTTTTGCTATTTTTTTCAAAAAAACCGCTTTTTTACTCATTTTCCTCTTTTTGGCGGAACATGATAGGCTGCAAGCCATGCAGACTACGGTCCAATGTTTTATCCAAATCCAACGACGGAACTTGTAGTCTGGGAATTTGCCGCAGGTCACGAACACCGGAGGTCAACTGCTCGCTCAATTCTTTCTGTTCCGCCTCCAATCGCCGAATAATATGCGGATATATTTTGTCAAACGTCTGCGGATGATCGGTGTACCAAACCAACGATGAGTCAAACTGCGCTTGCGTTACTCCATGCTTTTCAAGAACAGCACTGTAGTATTTGGCCATCGTAGTATCCAACTGCCATTCATAGCCATAAACAGACAGCAGTCCATCGGCACGGTGTAAATCGTAAAGCACATCTGTCATTCGCTGGACAGAAAGCACATTGCGCGGACGACAGCCGATGAAGAGCAACGGCAAAACAAACAACCACACCAGCACGTTTTTTCTCATTCCCGCGAATCCTTTCTTTGTTGCGGTTGATTCTCTTCCGGCGAAGTTTTCGGGCGAAGACTATTGTCTAAATCACTACGGAACCAGAAGATAACCGCCAATATTGCTATCGTGATACAACTATCCGCCAGGTTGAAAACAGGACGGAAGAACAGACATTCGCCTGCCGCGTTACGAATCAACGGGAAATAAAGCATATCTATGACACGGCCGTAGAACCAGCCTGCATAACCGAAAAGACGGCCATAAAACACACAATCAATGATGTTTCCCAATGCTCCTGCCGTTATCATCGCCACCATAGTAAGATAGCCTGTGCGCGCCTGTACGATATGAATCAGACGATGTATATACCACCCCAACACACCCACTGCGCCAAGGCGGAACAAGGTCAGAAACAACTTACTGAACCACTCAATGCCGAAAGCCATACCGTTGTTCTCCACATAGCATAGTTCGAAAAACGGCAATATTTCAATGCTTTCGCCCAAGGCAAGATGTGTATGGACATACAACTTCAACGCTTGATCCAATGCCACAAGAGCAATTATCAGCAGCGTCACAAAGGTTGTCTGTTTCTGTTGCAGGTTCATAGATTAAATGCTTTTTTTATAGCATCGACACGGTCCAGTTTTTCCCAGGTAAAGAGTTCCACATCTTTCTCAAAGACACGGCCACTTCCGTTGATGAACGATTTACGCACACATTCATTCTTACGCCCGAAATGGCCATACGATGCCGTTTCTTCGTACATGGGCTGACGCAGTTTCAGGTCGCGTTCGATTGCTCCCGGACGAAGGTCAAAGAGTTGATTGATTTTTTGCGCTATCTCGTTATCTGAGACAATGCCGGTGCCGAAGGTTTGGACGTTCAGACTAACCGGCCGCGCCACACCGATGGCATAACTGACCTGTACCAGCATTTGCTTGGCAACACCGGCTGCCACCATATTCTTGGCAATCCAGCGGGCGGCATAAGCTGCCGAACGGTCCACCTTGGAGGGGTCTTTCCCTGAGAAAGCTCCGCCACCATGCGCCCCACGGCCACCGTAGGTGTCAACGATTATTTTCCGTCCTGTCAGACCCGTGTCGCCGTGAGGGCCGCCAGTTACGAACTTTCCGGTCGGATTCACCAGCAGGCGGAAATCGCCTTTCAGCAGTTCGGCATAGCGCATGTCACGCCGTGCCACTTCCGGCAAGAGGATATGGCGGATATCATCGGCTATCCGGCTCTGCGATACACCTTCATCGTGCTGGGTGGAAACTACTATTGTATCAATACGTACGGGGCGGTTCTGTTCGTCATATTCAATGGTAACCTGACTTTTGGCATCCGGACGAAGATAGGTCATCTGTTTACCTTCCTTGCGTATGCGCGCAAGCGTATAAACCAAGGTGTGAGCCATATCCAGCGTCAGGGGCATAAAACTCTCGGTTTCCATAGTGGCATATCCGAACATCATTCCCTGGTCACCGGCGCCCTGACTGATTTTGGCACCACGACTCACACCGCGGTCAATATCCTGCGACTGCTCGTGCAAAGCCTGCAAGACACCACAACTTTCGGCATCGAACTTATATTCCGAACGCGTGTAACCAATGCGGCGGATGGTATCGCGTATGACAGACGGCACGTCCACATAGCATCGTGCTTTGACCTCTCCTGCCACGACCACTTGTCCTGTTGTGACCATCGTCTCACAGGCCACATGAGCATGACTATCCTGAGCAAGGAAATTGTCCAAAATGGCATCACTGATTTGGTCTGCCACTTTATCCGGATGTCCCTCTGAAACAGACTCGGAAGTGAATAAATAGTGATTCTTTTTCATATCTTCTGTTTGTATATTTACTTTATTTGCCGTTCATCCAACGCGTGCCGATACTGCGCGGCCACAGAGGCATGTTGCCGATAGTTGGACGAGAATACATGCGTGCCGGAAAAGTCGGGATTGGCGCACATGAACAGATAATCCGTTTTAGGGGCATTCAGCACCATATCAATACTCTCTGCATTGCAGCAGCGGATAGGCCCGGGAGGCAGACCGCGATAGAGATAGGTATTGTAAGGCGAATCCAACTTCAGATGCCTTGTCAGCACACGGCGCAATTTGAAGTCACCTGTTGCAAAAATCACGGTCGGGCAAGCCTGCAATGCCATACCTTTGCGCACACGGTTAAGATAGAGACTGGCTATCAGCGGCTGCTCATCTTTGCGGCGTGTCTCCGACTCAACGATACTGGCAACCGTTGCCACTTCACTGCGTTTAAGTCCCATGGCATCGGCTTTTTGCTGCCGTTCGTCATTCCAGAAGCGGTCGAACTCACGCTTCATACGATTGAAGAGGTCGTCTATCGAATAGGACCAATACACCTCGTACGTATTGGGCAGGAACATACACACTGCCGTTTCGGGAGTCAGGTCATAGCGACGCATAAAATCCTCCGAGGCAAAATGTTCCTCTATGGTAGCCGAATCCAACATCAGCTGTTTGGCAAGCCTTCCCGCCAACTGCTGGTGCGTGCGGATTTGATTGGTCCAAGTGATATGCACCGGTGACTCACCACCGCGCATCAGTCGCTTGATGAGAGGGCCGTTTCCTATCCGTTCGGGGAACTCATAATACCCCACTTTCGGCTTTGTGTACATCATGTAACGCTTGTGCAACCGCCAATCAAACATAGAGGCTACCTCATAATCGTTCTGCATCAAGCGGAAGAGACTATCCGCATCCATATCGGGATAGACATGGTAACCATGACTTTTACCGTCACGACTGGTAAAATTGCACACTTCGTAGCGATACATCTGCTCTGCCACAAAACTACCGGACAGAAAGAACAGAACCGCTATCACTATCGCAATAATCAACAATATTTTTCCGGTTTTCTTATTCATCAATGCAAAATCTTATATATCAGTTCCTTCCAAAGGTCTGCATCTTTGGCACTTGGATTGTTCACCCCTTTGCTGCGCGCATCTATCTCGCGGAAATAACCGATGATATGGAAGGTTTTTCCTGCCGAGAAGCGCCTTGCAGCAGCGGCATAGTCTTTCACGAAGAAAGGCGATATACCCAATACGGGTGCCACAGCGCGTTCCGACTTGTCAGGCAGATAGTGATACAACATCAGATTGGCGAAGAAGTTATACAGAATGCCCAGTTCTTTCACCATCGGATGGTCTTTGGAGGAGGCGAAATACTGCGTAATCCGATGCGCACGCAGCGCATCGCTTTTGATGAGGGCATCTTGCAGTTCAAAGACATTATAGTCTTTCGATATGCCCACATTGCGTTCCACCAGCGCCATATCTATCTTTGTACAGCCATCGGGCATACCCACTATCAGTTTGTCCACTGCGCCCACGACGGCACTCATATCCGCGCCAAGGTAGTCCGCCAACATCTGCGGCACTTTGGGATCCATATCCACTTTGCGACTCAAGGCAGAAAGGCGTTGCTGCATATAGTCACGAATCCATGCCGGCATTTGATAGTCGCGCAGACGGTCCGACTGCATCCATACGCCACCTTTTTTCTCAATGTTCTTAAATACGGAAAGGCGTTTGTCAGGGTTGCCGTACTTATAGCAAATTACCAAGATGGTTGTCGGCTGCGGATTGTCCAGATAGAGGGCCAGCGCATCCCATTTCTTGACGGTCTGTGCTTCACGGACAATGATAAGTTTCATACCTCCCATCATGGCAAATCCGCGTGCGTTGGCGATGGCAGGAGCAATGTCGGCGCCAGGAAGGTCTTTCCCATAAAGCACCATCTGGTCAAAGGCTTTGGAGGCTTCATCCAAGATATGCTCTTCCATATATGCAGAAACCATGTCTATATAGTATGACTCTTCGCCACACAGCATATAGACCGGCGCATATTGTTTGCGCTCCAGATTTCGGATTATTTCATCTGCTTTCTGCATGTCTTTTTGTCTTTACAAACAAATGAGCCTGCAAAGGTAGTGCTTTTTTTTGAATTGTGCAAATAAATCCGCATTTTTTTTGCGGATTTATTGTTGAACTAGTGAGACTAGTGTTCTAGTTAGACTAGTCGAACTATTGTTTCCGGCCTTTGGCAGGCTTTCCTCTGCTTTTCGTTGGCTTAATAACCTATTAATAACCCAATAATCACCCAATAATAACCCAATGCTCATTCGAGAGATAAGAGTGAAGAGTGAAGAGCTAAAAGTCAAGAGCTGAGAGTTAAGAGTGAAGATACTATTGCATAGCAATGGAAAGGACAAAGTGCGGATAGTCTGTGGTTTGAAGGCGGCAAGTCGGAAGACAAGAAGTTGGGATGTGACAATCTGCTTTCGTTGCAGTCAAGACATCGGCAAGATTATCGACGATACCCGTTCCACGCAACTTAAGGACCGCCTCCTTCTGTGTCCATAAACGTATGAACGCGCGCGCGGGCTCTTCCGCCGCAAAAATACACCGCTGCTCCTCCTCATTCATCGTGCGCCTGACAAGCGCTTCATCAAACCGCCGAACCGACTCAACATCCACACCGACAGGCGTATCGCTGACTGCCACCGCCACGGCTTCACGGCAATGGCTAATAGAAAAACAAGGTCCTCCAGCGATAAACGGCCGTCCGTATTCATTGTACTCAAACACAGGCAATGCGGCAGAAGGCAACTGCTCAAGCGGCGTATCGGGATACAACAGGCACAGCAAGAGTTCATAAGCCTTGAGCGATGTCCAGCGCCCGAAAAGATGCTTAAAACGCAAGGCCTGTTCACGCCGCTGCTGCGAAACCAACGGAAGGAGACGAGAAACATCTTCTTCGGTACACATCGCCATATCAGAATGCAAAATCAGGTTCATTTTCGGTGCAAAGGTAGCGTTTTTTTTTGAGGTGTGCAAATTTTATGACAAAAAAGAGAAAAGAATTTGGTTATATCATTTTTTTACATTATCTTTGTGCGCCAATTTTGAGAAAAGCGGCATCAAACCGAAGAAAACAACCAATAACAATCCTAAAAAAATAAACAAAAAAATCTTTGTATCATGCAAAAACAAACTGTTGTAGTTCGATTCTGCGGAGACTCAGGTGACGGAATGCAGTTGACGGGTAACATGTTCTCGTCGTTAAGCGCCATCCTGGGCAACGAGATTTCGACACTTCCGGATTTTCCTGCTGAAATTCGCGCACCGCAAGGTACTCTTGGCGGCGTGAGCGGTTTCCAAGTATGTTTGGGTAACGGCGTATATACGCCCGGTGACAAAGCGGATGTAATAGTAGCGATGAACGCAGCCGCCCTGAAAGTGTGCACGCTTGGCAGCAAATTCAACGTGCCCGGCGCACAATTCAACGAAGCCGATTCGATGTACAAGAAAGATGCCGTTGTGATCGTTGACACGGACTCGTTCACGGACAAAGACCTGGAGAAGGCTCTGTACAAGACGGAAAATCCGTTCACCGAACTGGGTATCCCCGAAAGCGTGCAAATCGTACCGGTAGCGCTGACCGAAATGACCAAGGAAAGCCTGAAAGATTCGGGAATGGACAACAAAGCCATCCTGAAATCGCGCAATATGTTCGCGCTGGGCGTAGTATGCTGGCTGTTCGGTCGTCCTATTGACAAAGCCATTCACTTCCTGGAAGGTAAGTTCGCCAAGAAACCGGCTCTGATAGCACCGAACGTGAAAGTGCTGACCGACGGTTACAACTATGGTAATAATACCGCCCTGAATATCAACGTTATCAACGTGGAGAAAGCCGATGATTTGGCTCACGGCACCTATACTTCCATCGCCGGCAACAAAGCAACGGCCTGGGGTCTGATAGCTGCTGCCCACAAATGCGGTAAGAAACTGTTCCTGGGTTCCTACCCCATCACCCCCGCCACCGACATCATGCATGAGTTGGCAGGCCGCAAAGATATGGGTGTAATAGTGGTACAAGCCGAAGACGAGATAGCCGGTGTGTGCACCGCCATTGGTGCTGCGTTTGCCGGTGACCTTGCCTGCACCTCGACTTCCGGTCCCGGTTTGAGTCTGAAGAGCGAAGCCATAGGTCTTGCCGTAATGGCCGAACTGCCATTGGTAGTAATCGACGTACAACGCGGCGGTCCTTCCACAGGTCTGCCCACCAAGACAGAACAAACCGACCTGTTGCAAGCCGTTTACGGCCGTAACGGCGAATGCCCTGCCGTTGTTTTGGCAGCCTCTACATCCGCCAACTGCTTCCAATTTGCATACGAAGCATGTAAGATAGCTTTGGAGAACATGACTCCCGTCATTCTGATGACCGATACCTATCTGGCCAACGGCACAGGTTTGTGGCGTCTTCCCAAATTGGCAGAACTGCCGGAAATCAAGCCTCAAGGCGTTCCCGAAGAACTGAAAGGTCATTACAACGCCGCTCTGCGTGACGAAAACAGCATCCGCTACTGGGCATATCCCGGCATGGAAGGCTATGAACACCGCAATATCGGTCTGGAGCGCGACAGCCAGAAAGGCTCCATCTCCACCAACCCCGAAAACCACGAACTGATGGTGAAAGCCCGTCAAGCCAAAGTGGACCAGGTGGCCAACAAGATACCCGATCTGAAAGTTCAGTGCAATGCCGCCAGCGATACCCTGCTGGTAGGTTGGGGCTCGACCGAAGGTCATCTCCATGCCGCTGCCAACGAACTGAACTGCGCCTTGGCACACTTCAACTACATCAACCCGCTGCCTAAAAACACAGCCGAAGTACTGCGTAAGTACAAGAAAGTGGTTGTATGCGAGTTGAATAACGGTCAGTTTGCAAGCCTTCTTCGTTCGAAAGTGACCGGCGTTGACTTCAAGCAATATAACGAAATCATGGGTCAACCATTTGCGGTTGAGCGTATTGTTGAACACGTAAAAGCATTATAATCATGGAAGCAGCACAATTCAAATCCGATCAATACGTACGTTTCTGCCCCGGCTGCGGTGACCACGCCATCTGTGCAGCCCTGCAAAAAGCCATGGCACAAATAGGCGTTCCGACATATGAGACGGTTGTTATCTCCGGTATCGGCTGCTCAAGCCGTATGCCTCACTACCTGAACACCTACGGATTCAACACGATTCACGGTCGCGGTGGTGCCGTAGCAACCGGCGTCAAGACCGCCCATCCTGAACTGACTGTATGGCAGATGTCAGGTGACGGTGACTGTCTCGCCATCGGTGGTAACCACTTTATTCACGAAATCCGCCGCAATGTGGACCTGAATATCTGCCTGTTCAACAACCGTATCTACGGTTTGACGAAAGGTCAGTATTCCCCCACTTCGCCTAAAGGTTTCTGCTCCAAATCCAGTCCTTTCGGCACAGTAGAACGTCCGTTCATCCCCGCTGAACTGGTGATGGGTGCCCGCGGCACATTCTTTGCCCGCACACTGGACGTGGATATGCCGACTACCGTTGATTGCATGGTGAAAGCCAAAGAACACAAAGGTGCATCCGTAATCGAATGCCTGGTGAACTGCGTCATCTTCAACAACGGTACGCACAACTGGATTGCAGACCGCGAAACCCGCGCCGAACACAGCATCCTGCTGAAACATGGCGAGAAAATGATATTCGGTGCCAACAAAGACAAAGGTATCGCCCTCGACTACAGTCAAGGCGTTTTGCCCCGACTGATTGTTGTTGCAGCCGATGACCCACGTGTATTGGTACACGATGCAAAGATGGAAGACCCCACTCTGCACCGTATGCTGGCTCTGATGGGACAAGAGAAATTCACCGACGTACAAAACGCCGAAATTGTTCCCGAACTGCCTGTTGCACTGGGCGTTATCCGCGATGTAGAAGCTGAGACCTACGACCAAGCCGTTAACCAGCAGATTGCCGATGTACAAGCCAAGAGCAAGTGCAAGACTTTCGACCAACTGCTGGGTACACTGGAACAATGGGAAATCTGATGCCGTGGCATCGGACAACCCGTTGAGGATACATAAGAAGAGAGCATGGCAAACGCCGTGCTTTCTTCGGAATTGAAACAGCACACAACATTACAACCATTCTACAATGAACCTAAAAACATTTCTTATGGCAAGTATCGCCGTACTGACTGCCGCTTGCAGCGTCAAAGACAAAGAAAACAGCCAACTGCCGCCAATCACCAAACCGGAAAT
This sequence comes from uncultured Bacteroidales bacterium, assembly GCA_902780495.1. Lineage (GTDB taxonomy): Bacteria > Bacteroidota > Bacteroidia > Bacteroidales > Paludibacteraceae > Colicola. The sequence goes on along the minus strand of CACZFM010000018.1, from coordinate 23,334 downwards.
AACCATCGAAGGCGGCCGCCTAACCCCTGAAGGCCTATGGGCAATGGGGCGCATCGGTGGCGCGACAGTAGATATAGAGACCGGTCTTATCGCCTATACAGTAAGTTACTACAGCGTGAAAGAAAACCGCTCTACCACCTGGATACGCATCTGCAATCCATACGAACGAAAGGACAACAACCCGATGAGCGTTGTAGATGAGTTCACGGGTAACAGCCCTGCCTGGTTTGGCGGTAGCGGAACATTGGCATTCCTGCGCGGTGGCAAACTCTACCTACGCAGAGACGGCAAAGAAGTGGAAGTCAGCGGAGCAGAAGATATTGATGATTTTCTACTTTCCCCCATGCGCGATATGGTTGTGCTCATCAAACAAGTGCAAACCGTTCCCTCCACCTCCGACAAATATCCGGATCTGCCGTTGGCAAGCGGTCATGTGCATGAAGACCTGATGTATAAACATTGGGACGAATGGACCGAAACAGCACCGCAACCCTTTATCTATCCTCTGACCATCACCTATGTGGGAGAAGGCGAACAAGTGAAATCGGCAAAAGTAGGAGATGGCGTGAATATTCTTGAGAATACGCCGTTTGAAAGCCCGATGAAGCCATTCGGCGGTGTGGAACAACTAACATGGTCACCCGACGAGAAAACACTGCTTTACACCTGCCGTAAAAAAACAGGTATAGATTATGCCCTATCTACCAATTCCGATATATACGCATATAATTTGGAGACGCGCGCGCACGAGAATCTGACCGAAGGAAATATGGGCTACGACACCAATCCAAGTTATTCGCCGGACGGCAGACATATCGCATGGCTAAGCATGGAACGCGATGGCTATGAAAGCGATGAGAATCGCTTGATGGTGCGCAATATGAAAACAGGTGAAACCATTTGGACAACCAAAACATTGGATTCACCCGTGGATGCCTTCTACTGGCGCGATAACGAAAGCCTTGTCTTCAGCAGCGTATGGCATGGGACGGAACAACTGTATCTAACCGACATAGAAGGAAAACAACGCCGTCAACTGACCGATGGGCAATACGACTTTGAGCCAATCAGTACGCCCAAAGAAATGTCAATCAATGGTGATGAATACTACTGCCTGCGCCATTCCATGTGCGAAGCAAACGAACTCTACCTGCTTCGTAACGACGGGGAAAATGCCACTTTGACCCAACTGACCACTGAAAACAAGAATATCTACGACCAAATTACGATGGGCACAGTCATCCCCCGTTGGCAAAAAACCACCGATGGAAAAGATATGCTGACGTGGATTGTTCTCCCACCCCATTTCGACCCGAACAAAAAATATCCGGCTCTGCTTTACTGCGAAGGCGGTCCGCAATCACCTGTAAGTCAGTTCTGGAGTTACCGCTGGAACTTCATGATGATGGCAGCAAACGATTATGTCGTGGTTGCCCCTAACCGTCGCGGACTTCCGGGATTCGGACAGAAATGGAACGAAGAAATATCCGGTGACTATGGCGGACAATGTATGCGCGACTACCTCACCGCCATTGACGAAGCAAGCACCAATCTGCCCTACATAGATAAAAACCGTTTGGGATGCGTTGGGGCGTCATTCGGCGGGTTCAGTGCCTATTGGCTGGCCGGACACCACAACAAACGGTTTAAGGCGTTTATTGCACACGACGGCATTTTCAACATGGAAATGCAATACTTGGAAACAGAAGAAAAATGGTTTGCCAACTGGGATATGGGTGGCGCATATTGGGATAAAACGAATCCCGTGGCACAACGCACTTTTGCTAACTCACCGCATAAGTTCGTAGGACAATGGGATACGCCTATCCTGTGCATTCACGGCGAACGGGACTACCGCATTCTCGCCAACCAAGGTATGGCGGCATTTGATGCAGCAAGGATGCGCAGGATACCCGCCGAACTGCTCATTTTCCCCGATGAAAATCACTGGGTTTTGAAGCCACAGAATGGCATTCTTTGGCAACGCACGTTCTTTGAATGGCTGGACAGATGGCTGAAATAAAAGGTATGTGGAAGAGTGACAATCAGTCCTCTTCCTCATAATATCCTTTCTTTATTCCATACTGCAACTCGGCATCAAGGATAAGTTGGATTTGTGCGGATGTAAGCGCAGAACATTGCGGCTGTTTGCCCGATGAAGCTTTGCGGACAACTTTCTGAATATACTCCAATTCTGCATTTTCATCCACATCGCCATCCAAGTAAGTCATCTCGCCCGTATCGGAATCGATTTCCAACAAACCGGACTCTTCCAGAAAATCATCCACGGCATCCAAAACAAAAAGCAAATCCTCCTTGCGCATACCATTACGGTCCTGTTCGGGAATAAGATTCCACATAAAATCCAGTTGTTCACGCTCTTCCGGCTCCAACAAATTGAGACAAATATCAGTATTTCCCATGGCTAAATGTATTTTTTTTATCATTTCGCTTGCAAAATTACGAAAAAATCTGTACCTTTGCAAATTATTTCGAATAAAAAACAAAAAAACGATGAATAACTTCATAACACGCACCCTTTCTGCGGCTGTATATGCAGCAGTTGTCATTTCATCCATACTGGTTCATCCCCTCTATTTCGGATGTGTCTTTTTGCTGCTTAATGTTCTTGCTGTGCGCGAATACATGGGTCTGATGAAAGCCGGCACTACACAAACCATTCTGAGTATGCTCATTGCAGCCTGCGCGTTCATCAGTGTCTGGATGCTGGCACAAGCCCCTCTTATCGGTTGGGGACATGTGCAATCTTCACTGATATTGGCTTATTCTGCATTGATACTCATCGTTTTGTCGTTGGTGCTAGAGCTGTTCCTAAAAAAAGAAAACCCTGTTCAGCAATGGGGCTATATCCTGCAGGCACAACTCATGGTGGCATTGCCTTTTACGCTGATGAATATCGTAATGGAATACAACAAAATGCTACTCTTGGCACTCTTTATCATCATTTGGGTGAATGATTCCGGCGCCTATCTCGTCGGCAGTCTGTTGGCAAAACGGAAAGAAGGCAATCACAAGATGTTTCCGCGCGTCAGCCCTAACAAGAGTTGGGAAGGTTTAATCGGTGGCATATTTTTCTCGCTTGTATGCGGATGGGTTTGCCATTTTGTCGGTTGGATTACCCCACTCTGGTTGGCCTTGCTGTTTGCTTTGGTCATCGCCATCTTCGGCACCTTGGGTGACCTGATGGAAAGCCTGATGAAACGTACCATCGGCGTGAAAGATTCCGGTACGTTTATGCCTGGGCACGGAGGAGTTTTGGACCGGTTCGACAGCCTACTGCTGGCCACGCCTGCTATTGTACTATTGCTGCTTGCGTTGAAATAAAGAACCACCCGATGAACGGATTTGTCCACATATTGAGCCGTATTCCACTGAAGCACCTGTATCGCATTAGCGATTATTTGCTTTATCCGCTGTTGTACCATGTGATACGCTATCGCCGTAAATTGGTACGGCAGAACTTGACCCTTTCTTTTCCCGAAAAGCCGAAACAGGAAATATGTGACATCGAACGCCGTTTCTACCATCATCTGGCAGATATCATTGTGGAAACCATCTGGGGAGCAGAAGCCTCGTATGAGGAAATGAACCGGCATTTTATTTTGGAAAACATCGATGAGATTGAAAGTTGGATTCTGCAAAATGGCGGTGTATTCTTTATGCTCGGTCATTTTGGCAACTGGGAATGGACACCCGAAATACAACATCGTTTCCATAATCTGGAAATACAACATTACAACATCTATCGCCGCCTGAAAAATAAAACGATGGACAACATCATGATGGATATTCGCAGCCATCATAGCGGCGAAGGAAGCAATGTGGAGAAAAACGACCTTATTCGGCACCTTGTGACACTCCACCAACAAAAGAAACCGTTTTGTATCGGACTTATCAGCGATCAGAAAGTGAATCCCAAACATGCTTACTACCGCACGGAATTTCTGCACCAGGACACCACTTTTCTTGGCGGTGGAGAGGTGCTTGCCACAAAGTTTGGCTGGGCGGTAACGTATGTTCACATAAGTATGGTGGAGCGCGGTGTCTATCGCGTGAATGTCAAGCCTATTTCTTTTGCGCCTAAAAACGAGGAAAAATATGCCATTACGGAACAGTTTGTCCGTATGCTGGAGGCCAATATCCGCGAGCAGCCGGAGTTATGGCTTTGGACGCACAACAGATGGAAATGGGAACGACTCCAACAACAAGAACAGAAGAAATGAAATGTAGCGTTGTCATACTCAACTGGAACGGAGGAAAGATGCTGAAACAGTATCTTCCGTCTGTCGTTGCCTATACACAGGGAAACGGCATTGAAGTAGTGGTGGCAGACAACGGTTCAACGGACAACAGTCTGCAAGTGCTGTGTGATTTCCCATCGGTTCGAGTTATTCAGATGGATAAGAACTACGGGTTTGCAGAAGGCTATAATCGGGCACTGCAGGACATCGACAGCGAATATGTTGTCTTGCTCAACTCAGATGTAGAAGTCACACCCGATTGGCTCACCCTTCTCCTTGATTATATGGATACCCATCCCGATGTATGGGCATGCCAGCCTAAGATTCGGAGTTGGAAAAACCGTGCCTATTTCGAGTATGCGGGTGCAGCCGGAGGACAAATCGATTGGCTTGGCTATCCTTACTGCCACGGCCGCATATTGGGCAAGGTGGAAGAAGACCGCGGCCAATATGATTCCGTAACAGATGTTTTCTGGGCAACCGGTGCATGTTTGTGCATCCGCAAAGAAGCATATCAAACCGCCGGCGGACTGGATGCAGATTTCTTTGCCCACATGGAAGAAATCGATTTGTGCTGGCGTATTTTGTGTCGCGGCGGACGGATTGTTTGCGTGCCGGCATCGGTGGTGTATCACTTGGGAGGAGGAGCGTTGGCATATGAAAGTCCGAGGAAAACCTATTTTAATTTCCGCAACAACCTTCTGATGATATACAAGAATCTTCCCGCCAAGAAGATGGCGACAGTGATGTTTTGGCGCTTTTGGCTGGATTATGCTGCCGCATTGCACTTGCTTCTGACAGGAAAGCCGAAGAATGCGTGGGCGGTTGTTCAAGCACGCTGGGACTTCATGGTTTTGCGCCACTCTGAAAACTTTATCAACAAACGGAAAGAGAATCTGCAAAAAGCAGTCATATCTTATCCAGGAAGTATATCCGACAGGTCGATACTGATGGATTATTACTTACGGCTTGCGTAGGATTATCCAGATGATGACGGGAGCGCCAAACAGGGCACTAATGGTGGATACCGGCAGAGGATAAGTGCCTAAACTGCATAGCAAGTCACAAATCACCAACAAGATAGCACCGACCAATGCCGCCATTGGCATGGTGAGGCGGTGAGAAGAGGTTCCCAATATGCCACGGGCGATATGGGGAACGGCCACTCCCACAAATGCTATCGGACCGCAAAAGACGGTGACTCCACCTGCCAAAAGACCGGTGGCAAGCACTATCGCCAAGCGTGTACGGGGTACGGATATTCCGATGCCATGTGCATAATTCTCGCCGAGGCGCAAACCATCCAGGTTCTTTACCAACAAAGCGGAAAAGACCAGTCCTGTCAAGATGATGGGAAACAGCACTTGCATCTCGCTCCACCCTACACTGCTCAAACTGCCGAATGTCCAGGTGATAAACAATTTCAACGCATCGGGATTGGAGAAATTCTGCATGATATTCACCAATGCACCCGCAATCGAACCAATCATCATACCGACTATCAACAGACTGACATTACTTTCTATCCGCCGTGCAACGGCCAACACAAGCAACAGCACCAAGGTCGCGCCCACAATGGCCGCCAAACTAATGGCGATATTGCTCCCTAAAACCGTTCCCAACAGCGAAGTCAGTCCGCCTATCGTAACCAACGCGACACCCAAACTGGCGCCACTGCTGATACCTAATATATACGGACCGGCCAGCGGATTGCGAAACAATGTCTGCATCATCAGACCGCTAACCGACAAAGCCGCACCCGCAAGGATGGCTGTCAGTGTTTTGGGCAAACGCAGTTCGAAAAGGATTTGCTGCTGAATGGGAGACAAATGCTCTGACCACAGCGAAATCCACTGACTGCCGGAAGCCACATCTATACACGCTAAAACGAGTAAAAGAAGGCTTAATGATGAGAATATCAAGTATTGTTTCTTCATTTTGGCTGCAAAATTACAAAAACTTTTGGATATATGCAAAAAAAGCAGTAATTTTGCGCCCTAAAACATAAAAATTGTCTTTTAACGATGAGTGTACATGTTCAAAATAACAAAGTAACCACCCAAACCATTCGTCAGAAAGTGGAGGCGGGAGAGAAAGTCACAGTGCTTACCGCTTATGATTTCACCTTGGCGCGTTTAGTGGATGAAGCGGGTATTGATATCCTGCTGGTGGGTGACAGTGCTTCCAACATCGTCTGTGGCAATCAGGACACATTGCCTATCACGGTGGATGAAATGATTTTCCTGACCAAAGGCGTGGTGCGTGCCGCCCAACATGCTATGGTGTTGATTGACATGCCTTTTGGTAGTTACCAAATCAGCAAAGAGGAGGCGCTTCGCAATGCCGTCCGTATGCTGAAAGAATCCGGATGCGATGCAGTCAAATTGGAAGGGGGTGAGGAAATCCTGCCTACTGTCAAACACATGCTTCAGGCCGGTATTCCCGTATGCGCCCATCTGGGACTAACCCCTCAATCGGTTAATCAGTTTGGCGGTTACAGCCTGCGCGCAAAGGAAGAGGCGGAAGCGGAGAAACTTCTGAACGATGCCGTTTTGATGGCGAAAGCCGGCTGTTTTGCTATTGTGCTGGAGAAAATACCTGCCGCACTGGCACAAAGGGTGACAAAGGCTGTGGAGCCGTACCATTGTGCCACCATCGGTATCGGTGCCGGCAACCAAACGTCCGGCCAAGTGCTGGTCTTGCATGATATGCTTGGGCTGAACGGAGGATTCAAACCGAAGTTCCTGCGCTATTTTGCCAATTTGGCGGAAGTGGTCAAGGGGGCTGTTCAGAACTACGCACAAGCCGTGAAAGACAGTTCTTTCCCGAACAAAAACGAGCAGTATTAAATGCCCAAAATCGGGAATATCTCTTTCAGTGATTGTATTTTGTAGGTGGCAGGACGGTCATCGAATTGTGGGGCTATCCACGCTTGGTCGATACCCGCATTGATAGCGCCTTGAATATCGCTGGTATAGCTGTCACCGACCATCAGAATATCCGCTTTCGTTAAAGGTTCCATACCTCGACGAAGGCGGTTTTCGTTATTCACCTGTAAGGCATAATGAAATATCGCCGGATCGGGTTTTTGTACGCCTACTTCTTCACTCAGCACCACATGACGGAAACAATTCTCCAAACCGGAACGGCGGATTTTGTAGTACTGCACCGAACCGAAACCATTACTCACAATCGTCAGCGGAAAATGGCGACCCAAGATCTCTACTTGCTGTTTCACATCCGGCAGCAGGGAGAAATACCGGTTGGTCAAGGCTAGAAAATCTTCGCCCATTGACTTTGCCAAACCTATCAGCCTTGGAGAATGCATCCACCGTTCTTCACCGCCCAATGACTGAACAAGAGGGAAAAGGAAACGGTCCAATTGCAAAAAATCTTTGGTTATTTCGCTTCGTCCATAGCGTTCCCACAGTTCGGTGTTATGCACATCATACGTCGTGTACCATTCGGCAAAGGACGGAAAAAACTCCTGCAGATTGTACTTGGCATAGAGTTCCTTTTGTGCGGCTATCTCCGATGAAGTCCAATCGCCGATTGTATTATCCCAATCTATGAAAACGGCTTTGTACATACCCACCCTGTTCAACGGTTAAAACAATGCCTGTTGGCCGTCTGCATTCAGCGGCGTTTTATGAAGATGATGATAGGCCAGTTCTGTCGCCTCACGGCCGCGAGGAGTACGTTTGATAAAGCCTTCTTTTATCAAATAAGGCTCATACACATCCTCTATCGTTCCTGCATCTTCGCCCATCGCTGTCGCAATCGTATTGAGGCCGACAGGACCGCCACGGAACTTGTCGATAATGGTGCAGAGCAACTTATTGTCTATTTCATCCAGACCGAATGTATCGATATTGAGGGCTTCCAATGCATATTGTGCAATGGCCAAGTCTATACTGCCATCGCCTTTCACTTGTGCAAAATCACGCACACGGCGCAGCAGCGCATTGGCTATACGTGGCGTGCCACGACTGCGGCGGGCTATCTCTGCGGCGGCTTTACTGTCTATTCGGATGCCCAGCAAACCTGCTGAACGAGCCACAATGCCCGAAAGAATATCGGCGTCATAGTACTCTAAATGACAATTGATACCGAAACGGGCGCGCAAAGGCGAAGTCAGCAGACCGCTACGCGTGGTCGCACCTATCAGGGTGAAACGATTCAGGTCTATCTGGATAGTGCGGGCAGACGGACCCTTGTCTATCATTATATCAATGCGATAGTCTTCCATCGCGGAATAAAGATACTCCTCCACCACCGGACTGAGACGGTGAATCTCATCGATAAACAACACATCGTTTTCTTCCAGTGAGGTGAGCAGACCTGCCAAATCGCCGGGCTTATCCAGAACGGGACCACTCGTCACCTTGAACCCTACTCCCAACTCATTGGCGATGATGTTGCTCAAGGTCGTTTTGCCCAAGCCCGGAGGGCCGAACAGCAGAACATGGTCCAAACTCTCATGGCGCATACGAGCCGCTTCCACAAAGATTTTCAGATTGCTGACTATCTTTGTCTGACCGGCAAAGTCGTTAAACCGAAGGGGACGAAGGGCGTTGTCCTGTTCCTTCTCCGAAATCTGTTCACGTATATCGAAATCCTGGTTCATCTCTCTATAATGTTCGGGGGGTTAGTGCATGGTAGATTGGCGGAAGAGGTCTTCCAAATCGCTTATTTCGTGCATCGGCATATCGGCACATATCCGGCCATGGTCGATGATGATGACACGCGTACACATCTCTTTCACTTCTTGAAGAATATGGGTCGAAAGTATCACGGTGTGCCGTTCGCCTATTTCGTGAATGAGGTGGCGGATTTCGTCCAATTGGTTAGGGTCTAATCCGGTGGTCGGCTCATCCAGTATAAGCAAGTCAGGGTTGCCCAACATGGCGGAGGCCAGACCTACACGCTGACGATAACCTTTGCTCAGTTGGCGGATATGCTTACCCACTTCCGGACGAAGACCCACCCTGTCTATCACGGATTCCACATCTTTCTCCGCATGAACAAGACGGGCGATAAAGCATAGATACTCACGCACATACATCTCCTCATACAAGGGATTGCGCTCCGGAAGATAACCCACATGTTCGGGACATTGCACCGAACCGCTGTCCGGCGTAAGCAAACCGATAAGAATCTTCATCAGTGTCGATTTGCCGGCACCGTTCGGACCCAACAGGCCGACTATCTCGCCTTGAGCTATCGCAAACGACACATCGGTCAGCACTTGTTGTTTGCCAAAACGCTTGTTTATCTTTTCTACACCAACCATATTTTTCTGCAATTCGGGCACAAAGGTACTACTTTTTCTGCAAATATGCAAGATTTTTACAGGATTTTACAAAAAAACACCAAAATAATTTGCACAGATGAAAAAAAAGCACTACCTTTGCAGCCGATTTTGAAAATTATTATTTCAGAACAAGCCCATCCGAGGGAACTTTACTTTCCGAGGATAGACAAAGGAGAGATGGGTGAGTGGCTGAAACCAACAGTTTGCTAAACTGTCGTACGGGTAACTGTACCGGGGGTTCGAATCCCCCTTTCTCCGCCAAGAGACACCAAACGGTGTCTCTTTTGCGTAGTAAAGGGGTTCTTCACCCCACGGTCGGGAGGGCTTATTTCGGCAAAAGCCTCAAACGATTAAGGCGACATTAGATAAGCGTCCGAGGTGTTGCTATGAAACGGCAACCATAAACCGGTAGAGATGCAGGACGCCAAGTAAGCAGACGCTTACTTAGGCATAAACTCGTGTTCGAGATTGATAAGAACGATACTTTCTACGGGTTGCTTATCTATCTTGGCGGGCTTGCAACGGAGCGTTTGGTGACGCAATTCCTCCAGTACATTGTGCAGACAAGGACCGTAATAGGTCTGTATCAACTTATTGATCATAATAGGGGTTATTATTCCCACTTGATAGTTATAGGACCAGTCGGTAGAGAAACTTACTTTGCCTCGGTATTCCATATTGCCTTCTGCATCCACATAGAAAACGAGCATTGGTTTGACTGTAATAGAATTGATACCGTTTGTGCTCTCTTTCACTCTCGGAACGCGGAAGTTCCACTTGAAAAAACTACTCACCACGGATTTCGCATTAGCCGGAGCAACATACTTGGCGGCTGTGCCGTCTTCACGGTAGGCATATACATCGATTTTGTAATCCTTGGTGATGGTCTGAAGCAGATTCGGATATACGATGCGTGTCTTTACATTGCCGGAAGGATAATAGACTTCTTTGTATAGCAAATGCGGATGGAGATTATTCGGACGATAGACCATAAAGTACTTGGTACTTAGCTTATTCTCTTCGTCAAACACCTCCACATAGCGCATCGAGTCGGCTTCGTAGTACTGCCGATACTGAACTCGTTTGTCGGACATGTATTGCTGAAACGAATTGCGTACTACTTGGTCCGGTTTTTCCACTTTATATCTTGCTATCAGAAAAGGAAATTCGGACAGGGTGTCGAAATAGTGGAGCGTTAGTGTCGATTGATTATTGCGATGAACAACGGCATGATAGGGCGTTTCCTGACCATTATGAACGTAAAAACGGTGGTACAGGATGGGCCTCTCGCCATAAGCTGTCGCTGCGTTTTCTATCTCACCTGTACACGACAGCGTATCCCCTGTTTGGGCATAGTACAGTGGAGCGTAGGTAAGCGTGAACTCTATGGGCTTGGCTACGGGCGAACCGTCTTCCGTGCAGGGAACAAACTGAATCTCCTTTGCCGCAATCTTTTTCCTCAAATATTCTTTCACCCAGGACAGCAACACCTCCACATGGTTGTTTTCACGGGTGTTCGGAGCCGAATTTTGCGTCGAATAAACGGTGTAGGAAGAGGTTATGGAACCGTCCATATCTTCCAATGACCCATCCTCCGTAACGGTACCTTGCATCAGGAAGGAGAAGTGATTCATAACAAGGGGGGGGTCCAGCGTGAATTCGCGGCTGAACATACGGGAAAGCGAATCCTCACCGCCGACAATGGAAGGGGATTGTTTTTGTGCTTGTAGCGTCGTGCCCATCATTAGGGCGGCAAAAAGAACAACGAAAATTACCTTTCTCTTCATACGATTGTTTACAAATAAACCATAACAGACTGCAAAGGTACAACTTATTTTTGACATATACAATTTTTTAGGAAGAAATCGGTGGAGAATTCCCCAAGTAACCCGAAAACTGATATTTTTGCGTAACACTGGCGGGTAGTTATATGAAAAATTGAGTTTTGCTTCTATTTTGTTCTTTTTGAAAGATTGTCCCCCCCCCAAAAAATAAGTGCGGCTGGTTGTGCCGCACTTGAAAGAGAGTTGAAGAAAAGGTTATTTTACCTCTTCTTGAAATTAATATTCATAATCTTCTTTAGACATAGGCGTTTTCAATAGTGTCTGGTGAAGATTTTGCCACAAGTTGTGGCAGATTTGTACCCTGCGTTGAAAAAGTAAGGTACATCTTCTTCATATATTGTAAGTTGCGATATGAAAAGCCTTTATGGTCAGGAAACAAATGCTGCAAATCATCACTTAGTTGATAAAGGAAACTATCGCCATATTTGGCAGAAGTTTGGAGCCGAACAATATCCTCGCCAATAAACCAATAAAACCGGATTTGTTCTTGGTTCATACCTACAGACGTGCGATATTGCACGATTTTGGCGCGCTCTATCACATGTTGCAGCAATTGCAGTGTAGTAGTAAAAAGTAGCCAGGGAAAGCACTCGTCGAGAGACGGGTGCTTCTGTTTTGTGCGTAAATACAAATGAAAAATCAAAACATAAACAATTAAATGAATAAAAAACTTGTATAATTCAAAAAAATATTGTATCATCGCAGTTGTTTTCTCATCATTTGAGCGTGCGTAGCACATAAACACAGCCGCGAGAGAAACGAGCACCTTATTATGGGGGAAAGAAAAATCTACAAACAAAGACCTGAGCGATAGCGAAGACCTTATTTCACACATACGCACATGTGAGCTGTCATATATAGGGCGCGAGAAATGAATAAAAATACCGATTTGCGCGCCCAATATTTTAGTATAAGGCGCGTGGAATACAAAAAAAATACATTTTTCGCGCCTTACCTCTTGCATATGTCAGAAATAAGTTGTACCTTTGCAGCGTTTTTAATCAATACAGGTATGGAGATTATCGGAAGAACAGAGCAAATGGCGCAACTGAACAGGTATGCAGCCTCTAATCAGCCGGAGTTCGTTGCTATGTACGGTCGTCGCCGTGTAGGAAAAACATTCCTCATAAACAAAACGCTTGGCGAACAGATGGTCTTTGAAACGTCCGGTGTCCTAATGGGCGAAAAAGACGATCAGTTTGAGGCTTTTAACCAGTCGCTTCGGCGCATAGGCTATAAAGGTAAGACACCTCGCAAATGGATGGATATGTTCTTTGCTTTGGAGCAGACACTTACGCCGAACTTAGATCCGAACAAGCGTCAGATTATCTTCATCGACGAGTTACCTTGCTTTGATGTTAAAGGTACTCGTTTTGTGGCGGCACTGGGACATTTCTGGAATAGTTGGGTGTCCAAGCACGACAATCTAATGCTGATTGTTTGCGGTTCAGCCACCTCGTGGATGGTGGATAATATCGTTAATAATCACGGCGGTTTACATGACCGTATCACGCATCTTATGCATCTCCATCCGTTCACACTCGCGCAGGCCGAACAATACATGCAAGCGCGCCAATTTAAATGGGATAGATTAGCAATCCTGCAGGCGTATATGGTATTTGGAGGTATTCCCTACTATCTTAGTCTGATAGAGCCGAAAGAAAGTGTTGCCGGAGCGATAGACAGGTTGTTGTTCTCGAAGAAAGGCGAGTTGCGGACAGAATATGAACGATTATTTGCCTCGCTATTTACTAATCCAGCGCCTTATATTGCGATTGTTCAAGTCTTGGCGGAACACCGATACGGCTTGACACGCATTGAGATTGCAAATGTGCTAAAAAAGTCCCATGGAGGGAACCTATCCGAGCAATTGGATAATCTTGTAAAGTGCGATTTCGTTAGTTATTATCGCACAAAGACAAAGAAAATCAATAAAAACGGAGGTATCTATATGCTTGCTGATCACTTCACCCAGTTCTTCCATTCCTTTGTAGATGGAGAAACGGATGAATTGTTCTGGACGCATAATCTACGGTCACCGAAAGTGAACACATATTTCGGTTTGTCCTATGAGCGCGTATGCATGGCGCATATTCCTCAAATAAAGAAAGCTCTTGGGATAGACCAAATTGGTACCGAGTACTATTCATGGCGGAGCAATGACCCGAACCAACGCGCTCAAGTAGATCTGATTATTGAGCGCGCCGATAGGTTAATCAACCTCTGCGAGATTAAATATAGTGCCACTACTTATACGATAGACAAATCCGAAGATTTGAAGTTGCGCATACGCCAAGCCGCATTTGTTGACCAGACGGAAACACGTTACGGCATTATGCCGACCTTTATTACTACGTACGGATTAACACCTAATGGTTACGCAAGTAACATACTAAATAGTGTTACAATAGATGACTTGTTTATAAAAGAAAGATCTTGATGAAAAAGCCATCCTGCGTTAAGCGTAACTGAAAATGCTATTTATTACTATTTTGAATAATCATTAAAATCTTATAAATATGATAAAAAAGTGGATATTAAACAATTTCAAATCGATTAATCAAGAGAAGGAGTTGGAATTTAGACCGTTAACTATATTCACGGGAGCAAATAGTTCTGGTAAAAGTACGATTCTCCAAAGCATTTTGCTCGTAACACAAACCTTACAGAATCAGGTTTCGTCAAATTCAATAGTACTCAATGGGTGGTTCAAGAAATTTGGTACATATGATGATGTTGTATATGGCAGAGACAATAAGAGACAAATCAAAATTGGTTTCTCACTTGATCGAGTGCAAGATATTGATAGCTTTTATGTACGTAGAAGGTATCGAGATTTGTCTGCAATTTCTCAAATAGATTGTAGTTTCCAAGTCTCATCAGATTCCGTTGAATGTCTTCATCCTGATCTTGAAAACATGGACATGATATCATTCTCTCAAAAAGAAAAAGTTGAAATATTACATGTCCAAAAAAGTGCCTCAAGAAATGCACAAGAGCAGGCTGTCATAAATATGAATGAACCCAAAATACAAACATCTGAATTGAGATACACAGTTACATCTAAAATAAAATCGAAAGAAGATTACTTTGGAACTCGTTTCCAATGGCACTATATAGGTGCAGGAATGTTTCATTTTCTTCCGAGATATTTAGTAGCTTACTGCAGTTATGAAGATCAAGTTCGGGCATATTTAAATGACTTCTTATTTGGTATTGGGGATGCATATTTTAGTATGGAAGATGATGACTGGGAGATGATAAAACCCCTTATTCAAGATAATGGACTTGCTATAGTTGAAGATATTTACATAAATAATAAGTTTCGGGATAGAGAGACTTTCTTAAAACAATATCAAAAATTAAAAGAGAAAAACTTCACATTGAATAAACTGCGCTCTGTACTAAGAGTAAGCGCTATGGATGCGGAAGATATACGTAAATATTCCGATAGATTGTTTGCTCAACTCAGTTCACTTCCTAAAAAATATTTTATAGAAAGGATGCCCGTTTACAACCACCCTAGTATAAATTATTTGAGTACATTTTTTAGTGAAAAAATACAATATCTTGGACCATTACGAGAAGAACCAAAATCATTGTATCCTCTTGAAAGCAATGGAGATGCTACAGGTCTTGGATTAAAAGGAGAAAATACAGCTGCTGTATATGAGAATAACAAAGGCAAAAGAATACAGTATATAGACCCACGACAGTTTGAATATTCACACGATAGTTTAATCAAAGATAATATAAAAGAAGGTCCATTGGCAGAGGCGATCAACAAATGGCTTGTATATTTAGGAGTAGCAAAAGATATGAGCACTAATGATAGGGGAAAGTTTGGTCATGAACTTAAAATCACCACAGAAATTAAAGACATGAAGCAAGATTTAACCCATGTAGGCGTTGGTGTAAGTCAAATTCTGCCCATTCTAGTCCTATGTTTTTTGGCTGAAAAGGGTAATACTATTATATTGGAACAGCCTGAACTACACCTACACCCTAAAGTACAGACAAGACTTGCAGACTTTTTTGTAAGTATGAACGCATTAGGCAAACAATGCATCATCGAAACTCATTCAGAATACCTTATTAATCGTTTACGTTTAATTGTTGCAAAATCAGAGGACACACAAGTATCAGATGATACCATGATTTATTTTGTAGAAAAAGATAAAGAAACAGGTGCTTCTACTTATCGCAAGATTACCATTAATCCGTATGGTAAGATTGACCATTGGCCTGAAGGATTCTTCGATGAGGGAGAAGATTTATCTTCCCAAATTGTAGAGGCTGCTTTTGAAAAGAAACGAAAAGAAAAATTAATCGAAAAATAATATATGAAGTATATCATAGATTCGTATATATTCTCCTTTCGTGAAGACATGCAGAAAGAAGAACTAGAAGGATATCTTCAAACTATATCAGATCTTGATAAATGGTGGAAAAATCACAGAGAAGAAATATATGTAATGTCTAATATCAGCAGTATATTATTTGAACATGGATTTTATCCACTGAAAGAAAAACTGGCACCATTACTAAAAAAATATGATAGTGATTTTGAGTATAGAGATATTCAAAGAATGCTTAATCACTATATTGAACAAACTTCCTTTATTGATGATATTTGTACAAAGGAGTATATAGAAAAAACACAGGAAACATACAAAACTAATGTAGATGTAGTGATAGCAGACAGACCCGAGGCGTTTCAGATGTCTTTCTTTGATCTAATGTGGTTTGTATTTTGTTTACATGTAATTGAAAATAATGAAATTGATTCATATATTGTCTTCTCAAAACCTATAGACAAACCTATATTAATTGAGTATAATTACGAATATATTAACCTTGACAAAGATCCTGAGATACTTATGTCGGAGAAATCTGAAGTAACCATCACTTGTCATTCGTCATTGGATTCGTTTCAAAGGGACAGAAACACGCCATTTTTACTGTGGAGGTACTCTATTTGTAAATCGGATTTGGATATTGGTCTACGATGTAAAATTTTGCAAGAAGAAAAGCTTGACAACATCGAAGATATTGAAAAGAAATATCATTTTTCATTTCAAGATTCATTTTATAAAGACTTTTGTGATAATCGATATGCTAATAGACCCTCTGATATAAATAGTGCTCTAGACTCAATGCTTAAAGTAATCTTAGATATACGACATGGTAAAGAGCATAACATGAGAACAAGCATGGGAGGAAATGCCCCTTACGTATTCCATGGTGATTATGCTGGCATGCGTAAAAATATTACTACAAGCATAAAATTACATTATTGGAAAAAAACTCCATATTACCAATTCGCAAAAATCGGAGAACATGATTTTTTTGACATTCCATGGGAAGATTCTAATATAACATGATAAATCTAAATACTATTATTTGCTAAATAAAATGGACACTAATGATGTCTTTTATATAAAATGCGAAGCAAAGTTACAACATTTTTTTGACATAGGCAAATAAATATTCCGATTTAGACGGAAATGCAGGGCAAAGGCGGAATACAACGCAAAAATCAATTCATTTCACTTTCAAAATCAAAATTTTATTAGCATATTTCGAAAAATTATTGCACCTTGGATGTCGGTTTTATCCTAATTTTTCAATGATATCATCGCCATCTGCAAGACCGAGTTTCTGACGGACTTGGGTTTTGCGTTGGTAGATGGTTTGCAGACTTTGACGCGTGAGCATGTTGATCTCTTTCGTGGAGAAGTCGGCACGCAACAAACAGCAGAGTTGCAATTCCTTTTCGTTGAGTACATCCGCAAAGCGTTGCTGTAAACGAGAATAGAAGCCGTCATACACAAGGTCAATTGTTTGGTAAATGCTTTGCCAATCGATTAACGCGGCGGCGGTGTCCTCGTTCAACGCCATCAGTCGCGAAAGTAGATGTTGGTGGGCTTCGGTCGGTGTTCCGGCAATCGTTTTGATGATACCCAACTGCTGCAACATCAGTTTTCGCACATTCTCTTTGTTGTCCGTTTTATCAGATGAAGCCAACATATTGCGTAAGGTCTCAATTTCCTCTTCTTTCTCAATCAACATCCGCTTGCGTCGGCGAGAGAGTGACAAGACAAGCACAATTATTGCAAGAGCAAAGAAAACGACCGACACAAAAAGAATTACTTGTCGTTGCCTGCTGATGGTCAGATATAGATTGCGCTCACGCAAATCACGCACCGAGCGTTCTTGTGCTTCAGATATACGATAGCGCACATGATCATCTTCCGACCACTGATTATTATATTGTGCCAACGGCATATTACTAAATGTACCGTACAGCGCATAATCAAGCACTTGCCGATATGCCAATAATCCGGCTTCGGTAGATGGCTCTATATAGTTCGTGTCTTTGTAATTCTGGAACAATTCTTCCGCCTCGCGCATATAGCGTTCTGCACGCTGTTTTTCTCCTTTCTTTAACCATAAACGTGAAAGAGAGTACAAACTTTCTATTAACGGCAAGCCATTAGACGAGCGATAGTGCGACACCAAATCTTCATGCATCCGGATTGCGCGGTCGGTTTGCCCTATCTCTCCCAACATATCTGCATAATTGCGCCGTGCAACATTCCACACAAATACAGAGTCTGATTCTTGTGCGATAGCTTTTTGGAATGCATCTTCCATCTTGTCATATTCGCCAAGCGAAAAATAAACCGTTCCCAGTGCATTGTATATACGTGCTACCTCGTCCAGATGTATAGCTTTCTCGTCATTGAGACTAATGAGCGTTTCCGTATAATCACGCACGCGCTGATAATCATGATCACGCATGGCTATTTCTGCTGAAACTCTCAACACCACCATTTGCCACATGTGTTCACCTGTTATTTCCGCTACTTCATCCGCATAGAGTTTTTGCTGTTGCAACACCTCTTGCGCTTTTTCTTTATTGTCAATCCACCACCAATAAAGAGCTTCTTCCATGCCGGAAAGTATCATTGAACGCGCATCGCTATGCTCATTGACCCATTGATACCGGTAATAGTCAGCCGCCCAACAAATCATTGAATCTTCCGAAAGCGATTTCAAAGAATTGGCATGAAGGTCACACGTTAACAACCAATATTTTGCCAAATGCGCATCGTCCAACCTTTCGGGACGCTCTACTTGACGCAATAGCAACTCCGCCGAATCGCGATTGCTATAGAGCAGTGCCTCGGCTGTTTCTATTAGTTGCCTGTCATGCCGTATGCTACAACTCGCAAACAGCGCAACTGTCATTATAAATATAATCCAGTTTTTCATCGCTTTCATCAAAAAACGGTGCAAAATTACAAAAAAAATCTGACATACACAAGTTAATATAAACCCCACGCACCCATATATAAATTTTTGTTTTCAAAAAGTGCTTATTTTCAGCAAGTTACGAAAGAAAAATATAAATCGTAGAATTTGGATATAAATGCCTTTTCATCATAACTTTGCATTAGATTTTGAAACTCAAAAAATGATAAAATTATGAACTGGAAAATGATTCTTTTGGCAGTTTTTACTGTCGCAGTATTATCAATGAACGGGTGCGCGCTCGGGAGTGAAGAATAGAATATCCGAATAGCAGCCCACTGCTACATTAAAGGAGGAGGATTGCAAGAGGGTGAAAAACTGGTGTTTGTGAATGGTATTCAGCGCAAATGTGAGAAAGAATGGCAAGGGCAACAATGTAAATACGCTGTTGTCAAATACACCTATCGCAAAGCGAACGGCGCACTTGCCCAACGCATCATTCACCTTTTAATGACCGAACAATGCGACAGCATCATTGATTGCAGTTACGATGGCACAGCAGAATGGGTTTCTTCTGATGATCTCCTTATTCTTAAAAACATCTTCCCGCATGGTATATTCGGCGGCGAAAGATAATATCGGCACAACTTATTAAACAACATAACACAATGAAAAAGGTAATATTTTTGGCAGTAGCGGCAATATGCGCTATGTCAATGGCTGCTAACAACAAGGTTAGCGGTGTTATCAAAGATGCGGCGGACAAGAGTGCGCTCATCGGTGTCAATATCAGTTTGAAACAGGGTGACCAACAAATCACCGGCACTGTTACCGATGCACACGGCAAATTCAATTTAGAAACAGAAACAGGTGAGTTCGTCCTTGAATGTTCCTATATTGGCTATGAGCCGATAGGTATGAGTATAGCCATTAACGGCAATACTAATCTTGGCACTATTGAAATGAATGAGGCTTCCACCGAATTAGGCGAGGTGGTTGTGGAAGGACAAGGAATAATTCAGAAAGTAGATCGCCAAATCCTACTGCCGAACAAGGAGCAGATGGCGGCTTCTTCGGATGGTGTTTCGCTCTTGCAAAACTTGCAAATCCCGCGTATCGTAATCAATCCTGTTGAAAACACGATAAAGACACTATCTGACGAAGCTGTGCAGTTGCGTATCAATGGCATTGAAGCAACCAGTGAAGAAGTCATGGCGATTAACCCGAAAGATGTCATCCGCATTGAGTACCACGACCAGCCCGGTGTGCGCTACAATGGGGCGGCTGCAGTTATTGATTATATCGTCAAGCACCGCGACACAGGCGGTTCGCTCATGCTCAATGCGTCCAATGGTGTGACCATGCCCGGATGGGGCGAGTACCACCTTTCCGGCAAAGTGCATTTCGGCAAGTCTTCGTTCAGTCTCATCGGACACTATTCTCCGCGTGATATTAATTGGACGCGCACGAACGAAGAAACCTATAATTTTAGCACAGGCACATTGGAAAACCGCGAAATTGGAGAACCGACACGCTACAAGCTGAATCCGGTTAATCTTGGTTTGACCTACAATTGGACGAACGGCGAGAAAAACATGCTCAATATCACGTTGCGCGATTTTATGATGTTTACCCCACATGCCAAATCAAACCGCGATTCTCATTTATATCAAGGCACAGACAGCTTTGCCATTCATGACCACGAAAGCAGCAAGTCCATATCTCCGTCTTTGGATATTTATTACCAACACAATCTTCCGAATGATCAAGCCATTTTCATTGATGTGGTCGGTACGTATATCGGAAGCAAGACTGACCGCCATTTTGAGCAGATACCACTTGCCGGCACTTTTGCAGACTCAACGGATGTGATCTCATCTGTAAAGGGAGACAAGTGGTCGCTAATCGGTGAAGCCATTTATGAAAAAGACTGGGAGAAAGTGGCTTTGACGGTCGGAGCCAAACACACTCAGCAATGGATGAAAAATACCTATCTCGGCAATGTGGATGAAACGGTAAATATGACCACCGCAGAAACATACGCATTTGCAGAAGTGCAGCAACGCATTGGAAAATTCTCTTATGCTGCCGGTATCGGAGCCATGCACACGTATATTGAGCAAGCCGGACAGAAACAAAGCACATGGATTGCACGACCGCAATTGACCATGAGCGTGGACTGCGGCAAGGGTGTTTTCTGGAAATACAAGGTTTATATGTCCGGTTACCAACCATCGCTTTCTGCAATGTCGGATGTGGCGCAACAGATAGACAAGTACCAAATCCGCAAAGGAAATCCGAACCTTAAACCGGTTATGTATGTGGCAAACGAAACGGAATTATCTTGGCAGTCCAAGCATGTCAATCTTAACCTTTGGGCAAACTACAGCTATGACCACAAGCCGATTATGGAAGAGAGTTATGAGCAACTGATAGACGGTGCACCGATGGTCATTCGTACATATGACAACCAACGCGGTTTTCATCGTCTGCAAGTATCGCCGAGCATACAAATGCGCGTGTTGCAAAACCGCTTGATCTTCACGGTTGCCCCATTTGCCAACTACTATGTGAGCCAAGGCAACAACTATACGCACACGCACTTTAATCCGGGTGTTCGTGCAAGTATCATGGGTATGTACAACGGTTGGCAATTCCATGCAGACGTAACTACAAGGCGCAATAACCTTTGGGGCGAAACGCTGGAGTACGGCGAGTTTTATCATACCATCAGCATCGGCTACAACCAAGACAAATGGGGCTTCCGCGTAATGATGATGAACCCGTTCTCTGTCAAAGGCTACAGCCGTGATACGAAAGACCTGTCCGCACTTGCACCAAACACACAGCACGCGGAAATGAAGGATTTTCACCAAACGCTAATCCTCAATTTCCATTGCAATCTCGATTTCGGTACAAAACGCGGCGAGGGCGAAAAACGTATCAATAACGAAGATAAAGAAAGTGGTATCTTGAGTGGTACCAAATAAGTAAAATGTAACAATCTGTCGGGAAATAATCGTTAATCGTCAAATTTTGTAGGCATTAACGGTTATTTTCCACAAAAAACTTGTATAATTCAAAAAAAAGTAGTAACTTTGCAGCCGCTTTCGCGAAGTGAAAGCGACGTCGGTTCTCATAGACGTTAAACAGGAGGACATATTGAATAGCGCATAGCGCAGACAGGCATATTCCTTTAGAAACAGGTCAGCAAACTATAGTAACGAAAAGAAATATGTCCCTGTTATTCGTGTTCAGCACGGGTCACGGGGACATCGTTACAGAAAATAATTGCTGACCTGTTTCTTGTTCCAGTGGCCTGTGCTTTTTATGTCCTCCAGAATTCTTAATCTTTCCATGAACAATGTAATTTATTATTTCCACTTCGATGGGAATTACTATGCCGGTGACCACATCGACATTCACGACAATCCCTATTGCACTTTCTATCAAGGGCAACCATGTAAAACAAACACCACAACCGCAAGCACCGCTTCTGTGGAAGATGTTACGCCCATTGTGGAGCACGCTCCTTGTCCGTTCATCGTGCCGGACAAACTGACCGAACTTGGGATGTATTCATTGGAGCAGTTTGAGACCATGTTCCGAGAAGCAGCCGAGAGTGAAGCAAAGACCTTAGCCGCTTTCCTCAAGAAATACCGCCAAATGGGTGTGCTTGATTTTAAGGGCTATAATAAAAAGCAAATATTCACGTACATACGTGCTTATTTCCCAACCATGCGAAAGTATGGATATGATAATTTTGTGGCTTATTTTTAGGCTCTTTGCATTGGGTTTCATTCAGTTGCCATTTGGGTTCTATTTAATAAATTAGTATTTTTTACCTCTCCATTTGGTTTTCATTTGGTTTTTGACCTCTCATTCGTGAGGGGTCAATTTTTTGCAGTACTTTTGCAGTCGCTTACGTTAAGGCTCGGTACATACTCTGTCGGGCTAACAGACGCCAAGAACACAGCCGGATGTAATCCGGGGTAATAAACATACATTAATCACCGCGAAAGTTTGGCGGGCTTGGATATCCGAGAATGCGCATTCACCATCAAGCCGAGCACAAAACTTTCAACAAAATGAAAAACACAAAAAAGATTAGTCAAAAGTCGAAAGTAGAAAGTCAAAAGACACAAGTAGAAAATCAAGAGACAAACAGTCAAGCACTTGTAAAAGTAGATGTCATTGACCAATTCTATTCCGCGCTATTGAGCGCTAACGAGAGTAAAGAACGCATGGAGGAACTGCACGAGGATGTGGAACTTGCCGTACAGG
>CACZFM010000018.1:0-342 GCA_902780495.1 uncultured Bacteroidales bacterium | reverse complement strand
GCCATCTACGTGCAACAACTCGAACTGCAAAAACGCATGAATGAGCAGTTAAAAGACATGCGGGCAGATGTGAAACGTACCGCTGAGAAACTGGAAAAGACACATCCCGATTCAGAGTCCATCAAACGCGGATTCCGATTGGCATTCGTCGAAAACGACTCGACTAAAGCGAAAAGTGAGAAGTGAAAGGAAAGCCGGATAGGATCCGGCGGAACAAACGTCTAAACTATGCTGATAACAATAGACAACAGACTGAACGCCAAAACGTTGGGACTCAACGCAAACGAGGCAAGCGTTCTTGCAGTAATCACCAAATGTACCCAATCGGGCAAAGGGTGGTAC
>CACZFM010000017.1 GCA_902780495.1 uncultured Bacteroidales bacterium | reverse complement strand
ATTGAGAATAATGATTTAGTGTTCGCTTCATAAAACTAAAATCTTAAAATTTGACACTTTTTATTCGTTTTATGAGTAAACCTATTTCAGTATAAGACAACTGCTAAAAGCCAACACTTTTTGACAAAAAAAGCACAAAATTCCATATTTTTGACCAAAAAATTTGCACAAACGAAAATAATGTTGTACCTTTGTGCCCTAATTGACAAAACGCGATGATTGTACCCGCCTTGACATATTGGATGCTGAACGCCGGACCGGCCAAGTCCCGCGAATACTTCCGTACGGGGGGGGGGGCACCCTATTCGCTGTAAATTAAGCGCATTTTATCCCGTTCGCGCGGCAATATCCCAAAAGGTATTGCCCCTTGCTGCGTGACGTACGAGCGACCTACGGGATGATGAGCCGACGATAAGCCGACGATAAGCTGACGATAAGCTGACGATAAAACAACCAAATTAACAATAATATTAACCAAAACAAAATTTTAATCATTATGCGAAAAATTCTCACTCCTTTCGTAGCCGCCCTATTGCTGCTACTAACCCTCGCGCCACAACCTATGTGGGCGGATGAACCGAATTTCTTCACTATTACAAATACCGATGCTTCTTCTGCCACATCTGTATCAATGAAAAGGAGTAGCAGTAATTCAAATAATCCTCAACCCACGATGTATTTCCGAATTTTTAATTCGGCTGGTGAACAAACAGTTCCTGCAAGCGGTTGGTCTTCGCAAAAGATTACAGGTACTAGCAATGTATCTTTAG
Organism: uncultured Bacteroidales bacterium; assembly: GCA_902780495.1. Taxonomy (GTDB): domain Bacteria; phylum Bacteroidota; class Bacteroidia; order Bacteroidales; family Paludibacteraceae; genus Colicola. The sequence continues at coordinate 46,457 of CACZFM010000017.1, read as the reverse complement.
GTTCGATACCTAAAGGAGGTAAAATGCAGATATATGGTGTCGAAGCAATTTCAACATGTTCATCAGATGGATATTCTACTTTATATACAACCAAGTTTGTTATGTCTGGTGGAACTGTTGTGGTTAGCGGAAATATTCTCTCTTTATCAGACTATGATACCTCAAATGAAGTAATTAAAACGAAGGCCACTTGGCCTAATGGCTATTTTGCAGAACTTTTTAAGAGTTGCACAGTGTTAACTAGTGCTGAAAATTTGGAGATGCCTGCTACTACACTTGGAAGTTCTACTTGTAAGAGTATGTTTGAGAGTTGCTCTAACATGACTCTCCCCCCAAAAGAAATGCCTGCAACAACGATAGGTAGAAACTGTTATCAGAGTCTGTTCAGGTCATGTTCCAAGTTGGTAAAATCTCCTAAGGTTTACGCAACAAGTACCAATGTTACTTCAGGTCACTATTGGATGTTTGACGGGTGTACTGCATTAAAAACAATTCATGTTAACCATGAAGACTGGACAGGAACCAGTGCCTTTAACAATTGGGTAAGTTCAGTACCAACTTCAGGAACAGGTCTCACTTTTTATTGCCCTCCTACATTACCCAGAACTATAAGCAGTACTAATAACATCCCTTCTTCCAGTTGGAAAATCTATTCTTACAATCTGACATTCCAAATCACAGGCGGAGCCAATTGGGCGAATGGTACCAGTGCTAACGCACATTTCACATGGATGAATGATACCACTGAAGTGATTGACTTCCTTGAAGCCCAGGAAGAAGTTGGGATAAAATTTTACACCAATGCAGCTTGCACGACAGAAGTTTCAACTTCTGCAATCCAAGCACGTATGCATGTGCAGAAAGAGGCAAATATAAGTACAACTGAAACATATTATGCCGTACGCAGCGCAACCACATATAACGTTGCTATTGCCGCTTACAATTCTGATCATGGTACAGTAACTGTCTCATACAATGACGGCACGGCGAAGTCATTCACAACAGGTAACACAAATATAGATGGTGGAACTGAACTGACCATAACAGCAGTACCGGCAACTGGCTATAAACTGACAGGTCTGACTATTACCCCTTCCGGCGAGAGTGCAACAGCCCACACATCGGGTAACACCTATACTCCGACCAAAAACATAACCGTTACTGCCACTTTCGAAGCGAAATCATTCACATTGACCGTTAGTGAAACCGATCATGGAACGATTACAGCCGACCCTTCCACCTATGCACAGGATGGCGTAGCACGTGCGATAACCACAGGTACAACCGTTACTTTCACCGCCTCACCCGCAGAACATTATGTCCTTTCCGGTTGGACTGGAGCCTTGTCCGGCACGGACTTGGAGACATCGCTTACCGTTGGAGCAAATATGGACGAAACTCTCACTGTCGGTGCGACCTTTGCGTTGGAGCAGTTCACCATCAGTGCCACATCCGCCAATAACACAATGGGTAGTGTCACCGGCGGCGGCACATATAGTTACGGTGCAGCAGTAACACTGACAGCGACTGCCAATGACGGCTATCGTTTCGTGGAATGGAGTGACGGCAACAGCAGCAACCCCAGAAACATCACTGTTTCTCAAGATCTGAACTTGACTGCCACTTTCGCTTTGGAATCAACACCCCAAACAGTGGAAGTATATCAGAATGCCACAGCCAACACCACGAAGATACTATATGCCCTCACGGCAAAGACCGTAGGCGGCATCACTTATACCCCGATAGATATGGGCTACGGCGTTGCCTGGTCGGACAAGAACATGGGAGCTACAGACCAGAAACCCGCAGGAAACTACTACGCTTGGGGTAACCTGTCATCGGGAACATCGTTTAGTGCAACCTCGTATTACAACGGTTCAACAGGAACGGCACAAGGATTTGCTAATGGCACAGCACTGCCAAACGACCATGATGCAGCCAATCAAACCATCGGTTCGTACTGGCACATCCCCAGCCCCACACAATGGACAGCCCTGCTGAGCAATTGCAGCGTTTCGTCATACACCTACACGGGTGCCAACGGCAATAGTATAACGCTGCCTGCGACAGGTTACTACAACACCAACGGCAGTTCAACAACATCGCTTTCAAATACCACACAGTACTACTATTGGACGAACACAAAAGGATTCTATTCTTCCACAACGGGTAACAACTCCGGTATTATTTTTGAGGATGGAGCAATAAACGGGAACGGCACTTTCGAATATGACGGACGTCTCGGTAACGGTTTGGCAATTCGTCCTATTTACGTACCGACATTCACCATCTACACGCTGACTATCAATGTAGGCTCTTACAAGTATATTTACAAGTGCCAGTCTGGACAAAGCATTACCGTGAATGTACATGCAACGGAACTCGGAGCTTCCTTCGACGAATGGAGCGAAGATCATAACACGAATGCCACCCGCACCTTCACCGTGACAGCAGATGCCACCTACACTGCTACCTTTGCAGAGGCAACTACCTATGCCATCACGTTCGTTGATGAAGACGGTGAGACCGTTCTGGATGGTCCGAATGATGTAATAGAGGGCAATATCCCTGCTTACGGCGGTGAGACTCCAACCAAGGCTGCCACAGCGCAATACACCTACGCCTTCGACGGCTGGTCACCTGCGCTCTATGCCGCTGACAAGGCACAAACCTACACTGCCACATACAGCAGCACCGTTAACCAATACACCGTGACTTGGAAATCTGAGAACGGCGAAAGTACGCTGGAAACGGATGCCGACCAAAACTACGGCACCACTACCGCCTTCAACGGTACAACTCCGACCAAGGCTGCTGATGCCGAATACACTTATACCTTCGATGGTTGGGCAACAGAAGCCAACGGAGACTTGGCATACGCCAACGGCTCCACTCCAACTGTAAGCGGCGATGCCACCTATTTCGCACACTTCAACGCAACAGAGATTGTGACAGCCTTTGATTTGGAAGATAACCATGAGGCCGGTGACGATTACTATGATGACTATGCAGCATTGGTAACTGCCGGTAACGCTATTGACATCACCTACAAACGTTCCTTCAAGGCAGGCCGTTGGGCAACCTTCTCGCTGCCGTTCGGCTATAGTTTCCAGAACCAGTCTCATAATACGTTCCGCGATCAGGTATTTGAACTTACAAGCGTGGACTATGCAGACGGACGTATGGTTATTAACTGCGTGAAAAACAGCACCGGTATCGTAGCGAACACGCCGTATATCTTTATTCCGACTTCGGACATTGATAATCCGACCTTTGAGGGTGTAACGCCCAAAGCTATCGCTGCAGGTTCCAAAACGGTGAACAACACCAAGGACAATGTTTATACGGTTGAATTTATCAGCACCGCCTACAAACAGGTGATGCCGACAGGCAAACGTACTATCTACATCAGTGGCAACCGTCTCTATTATGCGAATGTGGATACCGACATACCTGCTTTCCGCGGTTACTTCAATCTGAAGGGCGGTGACGATGTACTGCACATCCAACCACGCCTGGTGATTGCTGCACCTGATGGCGAAACCATCGAACAAGCGGAAGAGGCTGTCGCTGAAACCCGCAAGTATATCGAGAACGGCATTCTTGTCATTGAGCGCAATGGCGTGAAATACGATGCCCAAGGACATGTAATAAAATAACAAAAACGAACGAAAAAACACTATTATAACAATGGAAAAGAAAATGTATAACCAACCCGCCACGGAAATTCTGGAGATAGGCGCATGGTGCGTAATGGAATCCCTCAGTGGCAATGGCGGAATCGATCCGGGAAACGGCGCAGGCCCTGATGCCCCTGCACGTTATCCGCAGTTCTAAATACCGAACTGACATACCCTCGCAAAGAAGTTGCCAACGCGGCAACTTCTTTGTGCGCGCTAAAGCAGATTGATAAAAAATAAAACAAATATTTGCATATTCAAAAAAAAAGCACTATCTTTGCACGCTTATTTGAAATAACCTGTGTAAATACACTGAAATCATGAATATATCTTACAATTGGCTGAAGAATTATATCGCCCTTACGGACGATGCCCCCACTGTGGCGAAAATCCTCACTTCCATCGGTCTGGAAGTCGGCACCCTTGAAACCGTGGAAAGCATCCGCGGCGGTCTGGAAGGACTGGTGGTGGGCGAAGTGAAAACATGTGTTCCCCACCCCAACAGCGACCATCTGCATATCACGACCGTTGACTACGGCGAAGGTCCCGTGCAGATTGTCTGCGGCGCGCCTAATGTGGCGGCGGGTCAGAAAGTGGTGGTCGCCACCATCGGAACACGCCTCTATGACGGAGATGACTCTTTCGTTATCAAACGCGGCAAACTGCGTGGCGAAGAGTCGAACGGAATGCTCTGTGCCGAAGACGAGATTGGCGTAGGCACCGCCCATGACGGCATCATCGTCCTGCCTGCCGATACGCCCGTGGGCATGAAAGCCAAAGACTATTACCATGTGCAGAACGACACCTGCATTGAGGTGGACATCACGCCCAACCGCAACGACGGAGCCAGTCACTATGGCGTGGCGCGCGACCTCTATGCCTATTACAAAGCGCACGGACAGGATATCCGCCTGACCTTGCCCGATGTAAGCGCTTTCCGCGTACAGAGTCACGACTTGCCTGTCCGTGTCAGCGTTCTCAATGCCCAAGCTTGTCCGCGTTATACGGGCGTAAGCATCAAAGGCGTGACGGTGAAAGAGTCGCCCGAATGGCTCAAGAACGCTCTGCAGAGTGTCGGCTTGCGGTCGATCAATAACATCGTTGATATCACCAACTATGTGCTGATGGAGACCGGACAAGCCTTGCACGCGTTCGATGCCGACAAGATTGCGGGTCACGAAATCATTGTCCGCAATGCGCGACAAGGAGCCAAGTTCGTCACCTTGGATGGCGTGGAACGCGAAATGGATGAGCGCGACCTGATGATATGCAACAACCAAGAGGAGATGTGCATAGCCGGCGTGTTCGGCGGTGCGGAAAGCGGCGTCAGCGACAGCACATGCAATATCTTCCTCGAGAGTGCCAATTTCGACCCTGTCTCCATCCGTAAGACAGCGCGCCGACACGGACTATCCACCGATGCCTCGTTCCGTTACGAGCGTGGCTGCGACCCTAACCGGACCGTTTATATCCTCAAGCGTGCCGCACTCCTCATTCAGGAAGTGGCAGGCGGTGAAGTCGCCATGGAGATAGCCGACATCGTGAACGGACAACCCAACAGCGATTTGGAGAATACGCGCATCTTCCCCTTGTGGAACGTGGAGATAAACCTCAGCCGCGTACAGCAACTGATGGGCAAAGCCGTACCCGCAGAAACCATAGAGACCATCCTCACCGCACTGGAGATTGAATGGACCCGTCAGGGCGAAGACTACAGCCTGCGCGTACCGCGTTACCGCGTGGACGTACAGCGTGAGTGCGATGTGGTGGAAGACCTGCTCCGTATCTATGGGTACAACAACATCGAGTTCCCCGAAAAACTGAACACCAATCTCTCATACGGTGTCAAACCCGACAGCCAGAAATGGCAGACCCGCATATCCGAACAACTGACGGCACAAGGTTTCTACGAGATAATGAACAACTCGCTCACCAAGCAGAGTTACTATCAGAAAGGAACCTGGATGCAAACCTGCGTGCAAGTGAAGAACCCCTTGTCGCAAGACCTCAGCGTAATGCGGCAAACCCTTCTCTTCGGAGGCTTGGAAAGCATACAGCGCAATGTGAACCGAAAGAGCGCCAATCTGCAGTTCTATGAGTTCGGCCGCTGCTACCATCATTCCGACACCTACTCCGAGGAACAGCATCTTGCCCTCTGGCTGACCGGAAACAAGACCGCACAGTCATGGGTGCGCAAGGACGAAAAGACATCCTTCTACCAGCTCCATGCTTATGTCAACAACATCCTCTTGCGGATGGGTGTGGATGTGGAAAGTCTGATACTGGAACCTGCTATCTATCCCGACGGTGACTGCTGCTGCGGTATATGCCAATGCTTCTCCGACGGACTGGTTCTCAAGACCCGTGCAGGCCGTGTGTTGGGCTATATGGCACTGGTGGATGGCGCACTGCTTAAGCAGTTCGATATCGATGCACCGGTCTATTATGCCGACCTCTATTGGGCACAACTGCTGAACGAAACCAAGAACTACAGAGTCAAGATTGAAGACCTGCCGCGTTATCCGGAGGTAAGTCGCGACTTCGCACTCCTTGTCAATAAGAACGTTCTGTTTGCCGACCTCAAGAAAGCTGCATTGGAAACCGAACGCAAACTGCTCCGCAAAGTCAGTCTGTTCGATGTCTATGAAGGCAAGAACCTGGAAGAAGGCAAAAAGAGTTACGCCCTCAACTTTGTGCTGCAAGACAAAGAAGATACCCTCAAAGACAAGCAGATTGAGAATATCATGAGCCGTCTGCAAAAGACGTTCGAAGAGAAGTTCAACGCCAAACTGCGCTAATGCCGGACACAAGCCCACAATCCATCGAACATGCTTAGCAACAACGACCAAAAAGAAATACTGCGCCGGCGGACGTTTGCCATCGTTTCCCACCCTGATGCCGGTAAAACCACACTGACGGAAAAACTGTTGCTCTACGGAGGTGCCATCCATGTGGCAGGTGCCGTCAAAAGCAACAAGATAAAGAAAACCGCCACCTCCGACTGGATGGAAATAGAAAAGCAACGCGGTATCAGTGTGGCAACCAGTGTGATGGGATTTGACTACGACAACTATCATATCAATATCCTTGACACACCCGGTCACCAGGATTTCGCGGAAGATACCTTCCGCACACTGACGGCAGTGGATAGCGTCATCATCGTTATCGATAGCGCCAAAGGTGTGGAGGCACAGACACGCCGCTTGATGGAGGTCTGCCGTATGCGCAAGACACCCGTCATGGTCTTTATGAACAAGATGGACCGGGACGGAAAAGACCCGTTCGATCTGATGGATGATGTGGAGCAGGAGTTAGGCATTCATGTCACGCCCATAACCTGGGCGGACGGACAAGGACAACGCTACACACGCTCTTTCTTCCTCGATTCCGCAGATGCCGATACGCTGCCGCAAGAGACGCGTGACCTTATCTCTATCTATCCCGAATTTAGCGAACAGGCCTATCTGGCGGGCGATTTGGCACCTGTGTTCTATGGCTCTGCCTACAAGACCATTGGCGTACAGGAACTGTTGGATTTCTTCGTCCGTTATGCGCCCAGTCCCCGACCTGTGGAAGCCATCGAGCGAAAGGTGGAACCGATGGAGGATAACTTCACGGCATTCTGCTTCAAGATTCACGCCAACATGGATCCAAACCACCGCAGTTGTATCGCTTTCTTCAAGATATGTTCAGGACGCTTCGAGCGCAATGTATATTACAAACACGTTCGCAAAGACCAACAGATGCGGTTCTCTTCTCCCACCTGCTTTATGGCACAGAAGAAAGAAACCGTGGACGAGGCTTTTGCCGGCGATATTGTAGGTCTGCCTGACACCGGCAACTTCAAAATAGGTGACACACTCACGGCAGGCGAAGTGCTGCACTTCAAGGGACTGCCCAGTTTCTCACCGGAGATGTTCAAGTACATTGAGAATGCCGATCCCATGCGGCAGAAACAACTGGATAAAGGCGTTCACCAGCTGATGGACGAAGGGGTTGCACAACTCTTTGTCAGCCAACTCAACGGACGGAAGATTATCGGCACTGTGGGACAACTGCAGTTCGAAGTCATCCAGTATCGTCTGGAGCATGAGTATAATGCCAAATGCCGTTGGGAGAATATGGCCATGTACAAGGCTTGCTGGATTGCACCGCTCCATCCCGGAGAGCCGGAAGATATGGAGGAGATTGATACCTTCAAGAAACGCAAAGCCCAGTATATGGCTTTCGACAAAGAGGGACGGGATGTCTTTATGGCCGATAGTGCGTACGTGCTATCGATGGCACAGAACGACTACCGGCACATTGTGTTCCACTTTACTTCGGAATTCTGATACCCTACCTGCGTATGGTTGTTGTGCGTGCGGAAGAGCTGCCCGTACGTGTCGTGCGCGTGGTTGTTCCCGTACTGGTGACACGTGTAGAGGTCGTCGTGGCGGGAGCGGTGCGAGCGGCAGGTTGGCGCGTAGCGGGTTTGTCTTTGGTCTGTACGATTTGCATCGCCGGTTCTTCTATTCCGCGGGCATTAGCCGGCTCTAACATAGACACAGGCTTGGTTTGCGTGTCTCGCGTGGCTTGCGTAGTTTGAGTGGTCTGTGTGGCTTGCGGACGCGTAGCGGTGGTGTTACGCACACCGGAACCTGTGCGAGAAGAGAAGGACTTCTCCGGATGTTCACGCGCGTAGTCATCCCTGCGGACAGACTGTGTCAGGCGTCCGTAATCCTGATAACGTACCTCTTGTACGGGTTTCACCTCATGGCAATAATGGTGGTTCTGCATATACGAGCCTACGTAGGCTTGGTAGTGGCTGATATACACCGGTTGAGGTTGACGGTAGCAAGTCGGGAAATTGTTCCATCCGTACGGAGAGGAATAGACCACGTAATTGGGATGATTGTTCCAGTGCGCATAGATGGGCGGTGTCTGCACAAACACAGGCTCCACGATATATCCCGTGCCGTAAATATATTGCGCCCCTATCACTTGCACATACGTGCGTCCGGGTGTGGACTCTGCCACAATGGTGGCTACATCCTGATAGAGGTTCAAACCTACAACGGCTTGCAATAGCAGCACATGCGTATAGCCGCGTTGTGTTTCCAGCACACGGATATAATCCACATAGCCGTCTCCGTTCAAGTCCAGATTGGACAGCATGTAGCGGGAAGTGTTCAGCAGCAGTTCAAAGTCGCGGATGGTTGCCGACTGGGCAAAGGCGGCGGCCACAGCATTCAGGTCAAGATAGCGGCTCAGGTCCCATGTGGCATTGGACATCACGTTCACCGTCTTGGTGGAACCTTGCGTATATATGGTGGTCGTAGCCACAGGCTGCTGCACTACTACAGGTTGCGCGGCCACCTGTACGGTGGTAACAGTAGTCGGTTCGGGAACATAGGTAAAAATGCGCGCCAGTGTACAACCGGAGCATACCATTGCCACAAGGGCGAGAATAAACACTTGCTTTTTCATATTCTTGACAGGTTAATTAGTTCGTAACGGTTCTATGTAATACAATTTAACGTTAACGGCATTCTTGGGGGGATAGAGCACCTCTATCAAATCGGACAATATCTCTTCGGGATGCACCACACCGCGTTCCCAGAAATCGTTCGCGCCGTCCGGGGTGGAGCGTTTCAAGAAATTGTACACCCTACCCGTTTTGTATGCCTTCAGCCACGTGTGTTTTTCGGATGCCAGACGCAGTTCTTCCATCGTACGGGCATTCACGCCCACCCACACATCGGCATCGGCAAACACCTGCAAAGCCTGTTCCATGGTAAGGGGCACACTGCCTTCGTGGTGGTCATCGGCATAGGCATACGATGCACCTGCATCAGCAAAGAGCATTCCCATATAAGTATCACCGCTGGGGACGTACCATGTACCGCGGAAGTCCTGCCCCGAAAAGATGGATGGCTGGGTGCGGACACGCTGCTGACGATAACGGGCTTCGGCACACAAGGTCTTGTAATGCGCCACTACCACATTAAAGATACTGTCCGCTTCATGCCGACGGCCGACAAAAGCACCAATCAGCCGTATCCATTCCGCACGCGCCAAGGGATGCGATTCCATCCACTCGTTGTTATAAATCACGCGCACACCTAATTTCTCCAGGCGCTTGGAAACAGGGTCATCGGCCGCAAAGATAGACAACATCACCGCATCGGGATGGGTCATCAGCAGGCGTTCCACCGACGGATTCATTCCGTCACCTACGTCAAAAGTGGGTTCTCCCGCCGAAGGACAATCCGACAAGTCTGTATACACCAACGATGGCTGACAAACACCTACCAGACAATCCAGACGATTCAAGGCTGCCAGCATCCCCACATGCGTGCAAGACGTAACAGCCACACGGTTCACCCTACCATCGGCATGAGAGTCACTCAGCACATAGCGAGCCATCACTTGTGTCCTGTCCCAGGGAGAGAACACGGTGGCTATACAGCAGTCTGCCGAATCGTGCAGGCAGAAACCCGCAGCGTATTGGTTACCTTCCGCCGGACGGAAGCGCGTATCTACCTTTCTTGTGCAGGAGAGCAGGCTGGCGGTGACTAAGGCGAAGAAGAAGAATCGTTTCATGGGTTCGGTGGTTTTGTGCTTAAAAAAGAGAGACTACCCCGTTTGGATAGTCTCTCTTTAGGGATGAATTATCTATTAGAGAGAGATGGCACCGCTGGGGCATGCATCTGCGCAAGTGCCACATTCTGTGCACATATCGGGGTCAATAGAATAACGATCGCCTTCAGAGATAGCACCCATCGGGCATTCATCTTTACACGTACCGCAAGCGATACAATCTTCAGAAATTTTGTAAGCCATAGTTGTATTGTTTATTGATTAGTGTTGTTGGTTACTTTTGAAATTCGCCGCAAAGATACTGCTTTTTTTTGAACCGTGCAAATATTTAGTTCATTTTTTTGTATTTATTTGCATATGTGCAGTTTTTGTAGTAATTTTGCAGGCAGAAACTAATCATCCATTCATATGGTACACGATTTATACATACTGATGATAACGGCAGGTATAGTGAGTCTGCTGTTCAAACTGCTGAAACAACCGGTAGTGTTGGGATACATCGTCGCCGGAATATTGGTCGGGCCGCACTTATATGGCGAAAACATCGTCAATACGGAAAATGTCGAGGCTTGGGGCAATATCGGCGTACTGTTCGTGTTGTTCTGCATCGGTCTGGAATTTCGCCTCAAGAACCTGTTCCAGAGCGGCAAAGTGGCGGTGGTAGGTGCTGCCACCATCATCGTGGGCATGTTGGTTCTGGGCTACGGCGTAGGGCGTTTTGCGCTGTTGGATAACATGAACTCGCTCTTCTTGGCCGCCATGCTCTGTATGTCCAGCACCACCATCGTGATGAAAGCCATCGACGAGGCCGGTCTGAGCAAAGCCCGCTTTGTGAAAGGCGCGACCAGTATCCTTATCTTTGAAGATATAGTCGCCGTTGTGCTATTGGTGCTGCTGTCCAGTATCGCCGTCAAAAACAGTTTTGAGGGTGTCGAACTGCTGAAAAAAGTCGCCATACTCGTTGTCACGCTTGCCGTATGGTTTGTGTGCGGCATTCTGGTCATTCCCACCCTGCTCCGCAAAGTTCGCCCTTACCTCAACGACGAGACACTCATCATCCTTGCGCTGGGTCTGTGCTTAGGCATGGTGCTGACCGCCGAAGAAGCAGGTTTCAGCAGCGCCCTTGGTGCATTTGTGATGGGTATGGTGCTGGCTGAGACCCTGGAAGCCCATCGTATCGAACATCTGATGGCACCGCTGAAGAACGTGTTCGCCGCTATCTTCTTCGTGTCGGTGGGCATGATGATTAACCCGTCATCGCTTGTCACTTACTGGCCCGCCATCGGCTTTGTTTCCGTAGTCATCATTGTAGGTATGATCACGTTCGGCACATTAGGTTGCTGGTGGGGCGGAGAGACCCTGCGCGATGCCATGTCCACGGGTTTCTCGTTCGTACAGATTGGCGAGTTCTCGTTCATCATCGCCGCATTGGGTAGCAAACTGGGTGTTACCGACCCTGCCATCTATCCGATTATCGTTGCCGCCAGTGTGCTGACCACGTTCCTCACACCGTATATCATGAAGGCAACTGTACCCTGCTATATTTTCCTGTACAACCATGCCTCACCCCGTTTGCGCAAACGGATTGACCGGCGCGAACAAGAGGTGGCGCAGGCAGAGCAGGCATCGCAGGCCGTCACCGTCACCAACACTCCTTCTCGCGCCGACAAAGTGCAACATGCCTTGCGCCGGACGGTGATAACCAAACGTATTGTCAATCTCTTTTTCACCAATATGAGTGAGAACGATACCCCCCATGAAAAGAGCAATGAAGACAAAGCATAGAATATACAGTCTGATGGCAGCCGTGCTGCTTAGTATAGCCCCTGCCATCGCACAAAGCGACCACATTGCGGACGGACTGGCTTCGGTAGCCACTATTGCCAACGAAACCAAGACAATAGAAGACAGCATTGCGGCAGCCACCACTGTCAAAGAGGTACCGCTGTGGAAACAGAAACTCTACTACGGCTATAATTTCGACATCTATTTCCATCACGATTCCCGTCCCAACCGCAAAGAGAACGGCTGGTCCATCGCTGTGTATCCGGAGATTGGATGGAAACTGACAGAGCGCATCTATTTGGGTATGCGTTTCGGTGGCAGTTATGCCAACAGCCTCACCACCTACGATGTGTCTCTGTCTAACCCCGACACCACCTACACCACCGATCTTCGTATCCAGAAGGGGTCGTGGGAAGTGGCTCCCTATGTACGCTACCGAATGAAGACTCTCTTTGATGGAAAAGTCGGTATCTGGATGGAGGCGCACCTCTACACGGGCATGGAGTTTCCGCGTGTCACCGATGGCATAGTGAACGGTACGGACTATAACGGACTCCGGCACAGCATCACCTATGGTGCGCAATTGTCGCCGGTGATTACCTACCGGTTTAACCGCAAAAGCACCTTTCAGATTTTCTTCTCCATTCTCAGTATTGGCTATAGCGGCACCACATTCTGTTATTCCGACCCTCTGACAGGCGAACGGCATAACGAATACACGAACGATGTGATTATCTTCTCCGGCAAACTACGTAACATGCTTGCTAACCAGTTTACGCCCGGACTATACGGATTAAGATTTGGAGTCCAGAAGAACTTTTAAGTGAAAAAGCGATCGCTATTGTGGAAAATACCGCTCGCGCTGACAGGCGTCGTGTTGGGAGTAGTGTTGTTGCTACTGATTGCCGTAGCAACCGTGCTGTATGTCCCTCCCGTACGCAAGGCTGCGCTGGATAAAGGCATCGCCATCGCCCAAGAGAAGACGGGGATGGACATAGACCTGGAGCGGATATACCTCTCGCCTTTTCACCATTCTCCATGGCTGCTCTACCTCGCTTACAAAGGCGAAGCAGATTTGCCGGTAACGGTAGAAATCGACAGTTTGTTCATCGGCCATCGCGGGCAGGATACGTTGGTGTATGTACACACCCTTCGGCTGAATGCCACCGTACTCACCCGCCAGCAACCGCTTACCTCTATCCCACCCATTGCCGTGGAACGGTTGCAACTGGAGCGAACCGCTTTCCATTCCGACAGTTTGATAAAGACCGTAGGCGTTGATGTGGATGTGAAGAGTCTGGCGGTGGCAAGTCCCCAGATACAGATTAGCCAAGGGCTGTACCCGCTGCACGGACTTCATATCTCCGGTGCAGATGTGGCGATTGACTTGCGGCCGGATACCCTTCCCAAAGACACCGCACCGTTGTTGTTGGCGTTTGACGTGCCCGACGGAGAGTTGCAGGACATACATTTCAGGCTCACCCCGTTAGGATTGGATATCCGGACGAATTATCTCGCTACCAATGCCCTGGTGGATGTAGGTTCGAACGTGTATGATGCGCGACAATTGAACGTGGGCGGTTTTGCCCTCTCTCTGGGAAGACTCTATCTGCCTGCGGACACTATCTACGGCAATGCGCTCACCGACTTGCAGCATAATTGTATCACCAGCCGCGGTTTGCACGTCCGTTCGGATGAACTCGGAGCAAGGGCTGACCTCTCCACAACAGCAATGAACCTGGAAACCATGCGCATAGATGTCACCGGCGATGCGGAGTACCAAGGCAGCAAAGCACAATTGCGCGGTTACTATGATATTGATGACTACGCCTATGACATGCATGTGAACGTGGAGCGTGTGAACCTCAGTCCATTCTTGAACGACCATCCGCATTTGGTGGTGGCAGGCACTCTTTATGCGCAAGGTAAGGGTATTCAACCCTCCTCTCCTGCCATGACCAGTAAGGTACACCTGCACCTGACGGATGGTATCTACGAGCAACTCGATGTTTCCGGACTATTGCTGGATGCCGAACTGGCAAACCAAACTGTCGCCGGCACGCTGCACTTGCCTATCACGGTGACGGACAGTGTACTGCCAATCAAAGCACAGACCGAACATCAGTTCCGCATTGCCCGATTCATGACACCTAAGAGCATGGAGGTAGATTACCATGCGCAGATACCAGAACGCCTGCGCCTGGATTTCGCCACCGACAGCACCACCTCATTGGACATAGCAACCAAAGGTCTGAACCTGACGGCACACAGCCCTATGCATGTGCTTCAATTCGTAGACGAAATGCAACCCTTGCTGACGGCTCTGGGCGATAGCACTGTCCTCCAACCCATTCTCTCACTTACCGACCTCACGATGTTGGACACTATCCGGCATCTCATCCCCGAACTGGATGCTTCTGTCCGATTGGCACACGGAAGCCCGGTGCAACATCTCATCGACCGCATGGGGCTGGATATCCGGGAAATAGACCTGTCATTAACTTCTGATGCGCAGCAAACGGATCTCTCTTTGTCTGCCTCCATACCGGAAATAGACCGAACCAATGACAGCCTGTCGCTGCGCCTGCCTGCCGCAGAGGCATCCCTTGAAATGAGCATGACGGAGGGCAACACCACAGCATCTCTATTCGCCCGCACCGAACTCACGGACGGTGTCATGAGCATCCACGACCTCTGCACAGATGCCACGCTCCGTATGGATTTGGCACGGAACGGCGATGACCTGCACGGCGATGGACGGCTGACCTTGGACAACTTCTCATACGGCAATATGGAATTGGGCAATCATGCGGTGGATATGCACATCTCTCCGTCGCAGGAGTATGCACATGCTTTGCGCGCAGACATACAGTTGGACGATATTCCCATGAACATCATCGACGGCTTTGTCACGCTCAAGGATATTGCTGTCCACGGGGCGATACGGGCAACCGCATCGGTGGACGGACTGCCTCACACAACGGATATCTCCGCAGAGGTGCAGCCCCTCGGTGTCTCCGCCGAATACAAGCCCTACCAAGTGGGAATCAGTCTGGGCGAGACACCCATCATCATGACCCATAACCATGTGGACCTCAACCAACTGCCGGTGTATGGAGCAGACAGCACCTTTATCTCCCTCTCCGGTGGTATGAGTTTGGACAGTATGCGGATGAACGTCATCTTGGCGGCGGATAGTTTTGCTCCGGTCAAACTGACGAAAGGTGGTCCGTTCCCTGTCTATGGCGAATTGGCAACCGATATCCACGGCCGCATCACAGGCCCGCTGGATAGTATCGTGGCGGATGTGGATGTCACGCTCCTTCCCACCACGGACATCACCTATCCTATTGGTAAAAAGAACCTTGCACAGGTCAAACCGCATGGCACGGTCAATGTGCGGTATGGCACAGCCGACGGAGCGCTCAACCTCGGAGGAAGCATCAATGTCGATGACGGTTTCATCCGCTACTCACCAAAGGTCTATCCCATCATGCCTTTCCATGTCGATTCGGGCAGTCAGGTCTCTTTCCATGGACCCATCGGGCAGACCGTACTCGATGTGGCGGCTTCGCAGAAAGCGAAGGCGAACGTCCAATCACAAGGAGAAGACATGCGTACCGTTGATTTCACCACCGGTGTGCGCATCCGGGGAGTTGTCGACTCCATCAACCTGGGACATATCGGTTTCTTCCTCGAAGCGCCCACAGATGAGACGGTGTCCGAAGAACTGGCATCGCTCGATGAAGACCGGCGCGAAGAGATTGCCGCCGTACTGCTCGCAACAGGTATGTATATGGGGGAAAGCAATGTCGCCAATCAGCATAACGATTATGCCCTCACCAGTATCATCAATAGCCGCATCGATGCTTCACTGGCCAATTCCAAACGGGGGAAAGTGGTCGATATCAACATCAGCAGCAGTGAGAACGAACGGGTAACAGGCACCTCCAACGATTTCGGCGTCTCACTCAGTAAATCTTTCTTCAAGGACCGGTTCAAAATCACCGTCGGAGCCTCTATCATCGATAACCCCGAAGCCAAAAACGCAGTCGGATTGTTCGGAATGGCGGCGGCGGAATACAAACTGACCAAAGACGGAGATGTCCTCTTGCGGGCATTCACCCAACGGGATTATAACAATATCCTGGAAGGTGACCTCCAGAAATCCGGTATCGGCTTGCGTGTCGCCCATGAATGGAAACGCCACGAACGCTATCGCTCCGACTCCATCACCCGCACCTATGGACTCATCGCGGATGCCGATGTGGCATATCGTTCCAATAACAGTATCGGTCCTAACCTCACCCTTAAATCCTCCATCAAAAACCTCATGGGGCGGAACGAGACTTTCTCGCTCAAAGGCTACGGCGCCTATTATTGGAGCCTTCGGGAACGCCAGGCGGGCGACCCAAAGCAATCGAACACCTATAAGTTAGGCGCGGAGGCCGCACTCATCTTCCCTTACCTGCATTGGGCAGGGGAAGACAAACCCAAAGGAGATACGCGCTATCGGCTTGGATACGGGTACGAGAATATAGCCGGCGGATACGGAGTGCATAAGATATCCGGTTCACTCACCTATTTCATCCCTTCACCCCGCAACCGCTTCATCTCCCATGCATTCACGCCCCTCTCACTCTCCATCGTCCACATGAAAGCCGAGTCAGGCGAATTGTTCAATAAGGTGGCACAGTACCCGCAACTCATCAAACTCCTGGCAAGCGATGAGTTCATCCCGTCCGTCGGGTATGAGTTCACCTATAACGACTACCGTTCCAAACGACCGGTCAATACGATGATTGACCTGGAGTTCAAGGAGGCGGGAAACCTCATCAATGCGCTCTATTGCGCCTTCGGATATAAATGGAACGACAGAAATAAACCATTCGGCCATATATCCTTTAACCAGTTCGTCAAACTCTCTGCCGAACTGCATAACAAGTTCAACCTCACCGACAAGGTTTGTATCGCCACGCGACTTTTTGCCGGAGCCAACATACCGCTTGGCAACTCGCAGGAATCTCCCTTATCCGAGTGTTTCTATACCGGCGGACCTAACAGCCTGCGTTCGTCTGCACCCTATGCGTTTGGCCCCGGTAATTTCCACAGTTTCAAATATGGACAGAATTTCTTCCATGCCGGGGATGTCAAACTCGAAGCGAATTTCGAACTGCGTTTCCCCATCGTTTGGAAACTGTTTGGTGCCGTCTTCATGGATGCCGGGAATGTATGGGATTGGTACAATACCTCTGAATTACTTAAAGGAACCGAATATGCCGATTATATGCAGTGGATGGAACTGAACGAAGAGTTATATGACGGTCTCCTTGATAATAAGTATCTGGCCAAGCAGATAGCGTTGGGTACGGGTGCCGGATTGCGGTTGGATATTGATGGTCTTGTCGTGCGGTTGGATATTGGTGTCGGCATCCATGCGCCGTATCAGACCTACCGTTACAACAAGGACGGCAAACCTGATACCACGCGCCCCATTCGCTCTTATTACAATATACCGTCTGCTTTAGATGCCATCCGCATCAATTTCGGCATCGGCTATCCCTTCTAATACGTCAAAGATCACGCTGCAAAGGTACTGCTTTTTGCGCACCCTGCCAAATTTTCGCCTTTATTCCATTAAGAAAACTGAATATTTTTGCAGAACCCTGCCTGCCGCCGAGGCGATTCCTTTCGCGACTATCACGGGACCATCTTACGAGAACACCTCAATTGTCAAATATCCTTCGGTATTTTGTCGGGGCATTTTCGGTCCAATCTCGGTCCATCTTCGGTATCAAAAATTTTTTAATTTGAAAATTTGCCTGCCGCCCGCCTGCCTCTACTATCTGAAAGGGGATTATGGGGTTAGTTATATATAACTATATATGGCTGGCTGGCTTTTTTTCTTTTATTAATTTTCTTTGGTACTTTCTTTTATCAGCTTTTCTTTTTTTCGTGCTATTTTTGTTCCGTCGTGCATATACACCGCGCTCTGCGCAATAAACCGCGAAGCAATAAACGGCGCCTTGCGCCTATAAACCGCTCGCGGATGCGAAAAATGCAGATTTATGCAAATAAATTTGCGCAATTCAAGAATTTTTACTACCTTTGCAGCGGAAATGACACTTTCCGTTCTCTCTCACGGACGTTAAATTGGATGACTTAAAAACGAATACAAAGATAATGGCAATCAAGAAATCACAGTTATATAGCCTTCTTTGGGCAAGTTGCGATGTGCTGCGGGGAAGTATGGATGCGAGCCAGTACAAAGACTATGTGCTCGTTATCCTCTTTATCAAATACATCTCCGACAAGGCGAAAGACCCGTCGTCGATGATCAATCTGCCGGAAGGTTGCAGTTTTGCCGACATGGTGAAGCTGAAGAACAAACCCGGTATTGGCGATGCGATGAATACCATCATCCGCAAACTGGCGGACGCGAACAACCTGCAAGGTGTCATCACCAATGCCGATTTCGATGATGACCAGAAACTGGGAAAGGACAAAGACAAGATTGAGACCCTGAGCCGCCTGATTGCTGTATTCGAGAACAAGAACCTCGATTTCTCCAATAACCGTGCCGCAGACGATGACCTGATAGGTGATGCGTACGAGTACCTGATGCGGAACTTCGCTTCCCAATCGGGCAAGAGCAAAGGGCAATTCTACACCCCTGCCGAGGTGAGCCGTGTGATGGCGAAAGTGGTAGGTATCACCGAAGATACGAGCGAGCATATCACAATCTATGACCCTACATGCGGTTCAGGTTCGTTATTGTTGAGAGCACGTGCCGAAGCGCAAGGCGAAGTGTCGCTCGAAGGACAGGAGTTCGACAACGCGACCATCGGTATGGCGCGCATGTCGATGATCATTCACGGCATCCCTGATGCGGAACTTTTCCAAGGCGACACACTCAATAACCCGCAGCATAAGATCAACGACACCCAACTGATGCAGTTCGATTATGTGGTAGCCAATCCGCCGTTCTCCAAGAAAGGCTGGATGACCTCAACCAACGAGAATGATCCGTACGGGCGTTGGGGTAATATGACAGGTCTGGCACCTGTACCGCCGGACGGTTGCGGTGACTACGCTTTTCTGCTGCATATCGTCCGCTCGCTCAAGTCGAACGGCAAGGCGGCATGTATCCTTCCGCACGGCGTGCTCTTCCGTGGTAATACCGAAGCGGACATCCGCCGGTATCTCATCGAGCGCCATATCATCTCCGGCATCATCGGTCTGCCGAGTAATATCTTCTTCGGTACAGGCATCCCTGCGTGTCTTATCATCATCAACAAAGCGCAAGCGGCTTCGTCGCAAGGTATCTACATGATTGATGCCAAAGACGGCTTCATGAAAGACGGCGCAAAGAACAGGCTGCGTGAGCAAGATATCCGTCGTATCGTGGATACATGGCGTGCGCACGAGGATGTTCCGCACTATGCACGTCTGGTTAGTTATGAGGAGATAGAGCGCAACGATTTCAACCTTAATATCCCGCGTTATATCGCGCCGGAAGACAAGGAGATTGTGCAGAATATTTATGCCCATCTGCATGGCGGTTTGCCTAAGTATGATGTGGAAGAAGTGCTTGGTCACATGTGGGATGCTTGCGGTTCGCTCAAGGATAAACTGTTCCAACCGATTGATGCTGACTATTACCGTCTGGCTGTGCCGGAAGAAGAGATCACGCGGACGATTGAGCAAGATGCTTCTTTCCGCAGCCAGCATGAGCGTTATCTGGAAGGCATCAAAGCTTTTGCGGACAGCCATCGGGACGAGATGCTCTCACTCAATCCGGGTTGCGAACCCAAGCAATTGATTGAACTATGGGGCGCAGAACTGTTGGAGACGCTCAAACAGAACGATTGTATCGTCGATCCGTATAACGCTTACCAACTGCTCATGGAGTACTGGAACGAAGCTTTGCAAGATGATTGCTATATCATCTCACGCGACGGATGGCATACCGATTTACATGTGAGTCTTGTGCAGAAAGTGAACAAGAAAGCCAAGACCGTTACCTTCGAGCCGAAGAAGAACCCGACATACGCGGACTACGAAAGCGATCTGTTGCCGGTATCGGTGGTGGTCAATCAGTATTTTGCAGCCGACGAAGCACGGCTCTTTGAGTTACAAGCGAACTTGGAAGAACTACAAGGACAGATCGAAGAGTTGGAGAGCGAAGAAGGATACGAAGACACCAAGCCCTATAAGGACGCAAAGAAACAAGAGAAACAACTGAAAGCAGACATCAAAGCAGCCCTCAAACGCTTGACGGATGAGGTGGTAGCCAAGTATGCTGTGCTCAAGGAAGATGAGGTGCGTCATTTAGTGGTAGAGCAAAAGTGGCTTGCAACTATCCAATCGCGGATGGAAGGAGAGATGGCGCGTGTATCGCAAGAGATGACGACGCAAGTGCTCGCACTTCATCAACGCTATTCACATACGCTTCCCGACATCGAACGCCAAGCCGCCGAAGCCGAAGCAAACGTCAAGGAGTATCTGAAACAAATGGGATTTTGAAATACATAAGGCACTATGAAAACAACAGAAATAGCCGTTCAGTATAACCTTCCCGCCAATTGGGAGCAAGACAAGGAGTTCTCGTTTGACCACTTGTCGGATGTGGTAACGCAGTTGCACGATTCCGCCTATTCCGCTACGGTCAAGGCGATTAACCGTTTTGCCACGGTGCGTAACTATGTGATTGGTTTCTATATCGTGGAATATGAACAACACGGTAGCGACCGCGCCAAGTATGGCGAGCGATTACTCAAACGCTTAGCAGAGAGAGTGAATAAACGCGGTATCAATGAGACGCTGCTTAAGGTATCACGCGCCTTTTATCTCAACTATCCGCAAATACAAACCTATCTTAAGGGAAAAAGTGCGATGGCATCGCACCAATTGGAAAATGAAAAAAGTGCGACAGCGTCGCACGAATTGGAAATATGTTCGACGTCGTCGAATAAATTCATTACACCGGCAGACAAACTTATTTCTCATCTTTCATTCTCTCATCTACGCGAGATACTTACAGTAGATGATCCGCTTGCACGTTTCTTCTACGAGACGGAGTGTATCAAATGTTGTTGGAGCGTTAAGGAACTACGTCGGCAGATTTCTACGAACCTCTATTTCCGCGCGGGAATAAGCAAGAAACCGGAACTGCTGTTGCAGCGTACGGAGATGAACACAACACCGGTGTTGAGCATCAAAGACCCGTTCTCGTTTGAGTTTTTGGACTTGCGTCCGGAAGCTTTTACGGAAAATGATTTGGAGAATGCGCTCATTACCCATTTGCAAGAGTTCTTGTTGGAGATGGGCAAAGGTTTCTGTTTCGAGGCGCGGCAAAAACGGATGATCATAGATGATGAATACTATTTCGCCGACCTCGTTTTCTACAACCGCGTACTGCATTGCAATGTCATCATCGAACTCAAAGACGATGAGTTTAATCATGCCGATTTGAGTCAGTTGAATGCGTATGTGTCGTATTACCGTGAGAACGAAATGAATCCGGGAGACAATCCTCCTGTGGGAATATTACTTTGCACGCGCAAAGGCGAGAAGATGGTAGAATATGCGTTAGCGGGAATGGATAATAATTTGTTCGTCTCTACCTATATGCTTTCCCTGCCGGATAAAGAGACATTGAAGGCATTTATTTTGAAAGAAACAGATAATAGATAAAAAGGCCACCAAGCTGGTGACCAATTAACATGACCGAAACGAATTTCAAACATACAGACCTCGGTCTCATCCCACACGATTGGGAGGTGAAGACGATAAGTGAAGTAGCCGATAATTATACAGGTCTTACTTATAGTCCTCTAGATGTATGTACCTTTGGAGGCACGTTGGTGTTACGTTCTTCTAATATTCAAGAAGACGTGTTGTCGTTTAAGGATAATGTCTTTGTTAATATGGAGATTCCAGAACGTGCAAAGACAAAAGAAAACGACATATTAGTTTGTGTGCGAAATGGCAGTAATCGGTTGATAGGTAAGTCTGCTATGATTCCAAAGGAATACGAGAACGTAGCTTTTGGAGCATTCATGACAGTATTACGAACTGTCAAAATTGATAGCGGCTATCTTTTACATATATGGCGCTCTGAACCTACTCAACAGCAAGTCCATGAGACATTTGGGGCTACTATCAATCAAATTACAGATAAAGACTTTAAGAGAATTCTTATTCCTCTTCCTCCCACACTTGCAGAGCAGGAGCGGATAGCGGGAGCGTTGTCCAGTATTGATACCTTGATTGGCGCACTAACTGAACAAATCGAAAAGAAACGCCATATCAAACAAGGTACTATGCAACAACTCCTTACCGGCAAAAAACGACTTGCGGGATTTACTGGAGCATGGAAAGAGGTTCGCCTTGGAGATAATTGCGCAATAACAACAGGACATAAAGACGTAAATATAGCCGTACCGAACGGACAATATAATTTCTATACTTGTTCACGTGATGTATATAAAGCTAACACGTATAGTTTTGATACAGAAGCAATATTGATAGCGGGGAATGGCGATGTTGGCAACTTGCATTATCACAAGGGTAAATTTGAAGTATATCAAAGAACTTATGTGTTATATGATTTTAAGGCTGATGTTCAGTATATATTACACAATCTTGCTTGGAATTTAATTACACACTTAAAGCAAGGAGTCGTTGGCTCTACTATTCCGTATATTGTCATAGGACAGTTATTAGACTACCCATTGGTACTTCCTCCAACTATCGCTGAGCAAAGCGCAATAGCAGCTGTATTGTCTAGGATGGATACGGAAATAGCAGCTTTAGAGCAGAAGCGTGATAAGTATATCGCCATCAAAAGCGGTATGATGCAAAATCTATTAACCGGTAAAATACGATTGGTATGAATAACTATTTTTCGACACGGCCAGTAGATCCCGAACGGGATGTGCAACTCAAGGTGCTCGAACATCTTGACCAGTATTGTTGTATTCACTATATCGGATTCCTCAAAAATCAAGATAACGAACCTATCCGCCGAGCTACACTCATCCAGTATTTGTGTGAGAAGCAGCATTGTACCGACCGTCAAGCGAAAGAGGCGTTGAACAAACTGCTCGACGCAGCCCATTGTGTCCGTGAGCAAGATCTGTATGCAGCCAACAAAGCCGTGTATAACGCTCTCCGTTATGGTGTGTCCGTCTCTACTCCGCAGAATACGCATACCACCAAATGGCTCATCGATTGGGAGCATCCTCAGAATAACATCTACGAAGTTGCCGAGGAAGTCTCGGTACCTTGCAATCATCCCGACATTAACCACTTACGCCCGGATGTAGTAATCTATGTCAACGGTATCGCACTCGTCGTGCTCGAACTGAAGAAATCAACCGTCTCTGCCAAGGATGCTATTCGTCAGAACATCCGCAACCAAGAGATGATACCGCATTTCTTTGCCGTGCCGCAATTATTATTAGCCGGTAATCCAAGCGAAGGACTATATTACGGTACAACACTCACACCGGAGAAATACTGGCTTAAATGGAAAGAGCCGACAGGTCAGGCATATCCCGATGCGGCTATCTCCGCTCCTTCGCAGAACCTATGGGACGAGTGTCCGCCTTTCTCCTCGCATTTTGAGCAAAGCCAGATACCGAATGAGTTATATCGTTCGTTGATGCAGATGCTGACGCCGCCTCGGTTATTGGAGTTCATCCATGACCTCACGGTCTTCGATGGCGGTATCAAAAAGGTAGCCCGACCGAATCAGTACTTTGCCCTCAAAGCCGTGCAACAGCGCGTCAAACGTCGTCAAGGCGGTATCGTGTGGCACTCACAGGGTTCAGGTAAATCGCTCTCTATGGTATGGATGGCGCAATGGATCAAAGAGACGCAGAACAACGCTCGCGTAGTCATCATCACCGACCGTGACGAACTCGACAAACAGATCACCAACGGTTTCATCGATGCCGGAGAACATCCGTATCGTGCCACTTCGGGGAGTGACCTGCTCAACGTGCTTGACCATTCCGAGCATCATCTGATATGTACGCTCATTCATAAGTTCGGTTCTCCGGCTAACAAAGACATAGCGCCGGATGAGATCATCCTTCGTGGCGAGCGTAACCTTGCGCAATATATGGATGCACTGTCGCGTAATCTGCCTAAAGGATTCAAAGCGAAAGGAAACCTGTTCGTCTTCATCGATGAGTGTCACCGTACGCAAGGCGGTTTGCTCAACAAAGCGATGAAAGCCATTATGGGTGAGGAGGTGATGATGATCGGTTTTACCGGAACACCACTTCTCAAATCGCAGAAAGGTATTCTGAACTCCTACGAGAACTTCGGACCATATATCCATACCTATAAGTTTGACGAAGCGGTAGAAGACGGAGTTATCCTCGATCTCCGTTACGAAGCGCGCAACATAGCGCAAGAGTTGTCGGATAGTAGTGCGCTCGACAAACTGTTTGAGACACAGACACGCGGATTGACACCCAAAGCCAAAGAGGAGTTACAGCAACGCTGGGCAACGATGCAGAACATCTATTCCAGCCGCGATCGCAAGACGCAGATTGTCAAGTCTATCAACTACGACTTCCTTACTGTTCCCTGTTTGCGCGGACACTGGGGAAACGCCATACTTGTGGCATCGTCCATCCGAGATGCTTTCAAGTACTGGGAACTATTCATGCAGAATATCCGTTACCAAGGACATGTGGCAGTTGTCTCGTCGCTTGACATGGAGATGCCAGGTCTGGATGAAGCTTACACCGGTGAGTCCGAGACCGACCAAGAGTACAAGCAACGAATGCTCAAACAGATGTGCGGCGATACACCTGTCAAGGAGTTTGAAGAACGTGTCAAAGGGCAGTTCGTCAAAGAACCCGGGAAGATGTGGTTGCTTATCGTAGTGGATAAACTGCTGACCGGATTTGACGCACCGACGGCAACCTACCTCTATATCGACAAGAAGATGGAAGACCACAACCTCTTCCAAGCCATCTGTCGAGTCAACCGTATCGCCGAGCAAAAGGAATACGGCTATATCATTGACTTCCAACAGCTCTTCGAGAGTATAGAAGGTGCTATTGCTGACTATACCAACGGAGCGTTCTCCGGTTACGAAGCGGAAGATGTCAAAGGACTTATGGAATCGCGTATTGTGCAAGGACGCAAAGACCTCGAAGCCGCTATGGAGCGTTGCCGCCTATTAGCCGAACCGGTTGCACAACCGCGTAAGGAAGATAATTTCTTCGATTACTTCGGTTTTGATCAGCGTAACACCCCGGCAGATGAGCAAGAAGCAGAGATCATTCGGAATGCACAGAAACGCGATGAGTTCTATGATGCTTGCAATCGTTTGGTACGTACGTTCCGTGCTATCTCCATGCAGATGGAAGAAGCCGGATTCACGGCAGAACAGGCTGCGGCTATATTGCGCGAGGTGAAGGACTTCGACGATATCCGTATATCGCTTATGCATCGTTGTGGCGATTACCTTGACCTCAAGCGTTACGATGCGGAAATGCGCATGTTGCTTGATGACTATATCGAAGCGCACGATGCGATCAAAATGGACGAACTGAGCGATTTCTCTTTCCTCGAACTCATCAGCGAAGATACGGACGGGGAGATGAGCAGTTCCGACAAAGAGGAGACAACCAAAGTGCTGGGTGGAGAGAACGGTGTGGCAGAGACTATTGCGGCGAACGTGCGGCGTGTCATTAACCGTAAGAAAGAGTCGAACCCTGAAGAGTACAAGCGCTTCTCGGAGCGGCTGAACCGTCTGCTCGAAGAACGACGTCAAGCCACAATCACCTATCGTGAGTACCTTGCCGAGATACGCCGTATCATCGAGGACCTGCGTAAACGCAACATGCCCGACCCACGGTTAGATACAGAAGGAAAGGCAGCGTTATATGGCGTTTGCGGACATGATATTGATTTCACACTTTTGCTTTACGATATCATCAAACGGAATGCGAAGTTTAATTTCCGTAACAATAATATGCGTAAGCAGATACTGCTTAGCGCCATCACTAATGCTATTATTGAGCATCAGAAAGCGGGCAAGGTCAATCCCGAAGAGATATTGAGTATTGTTATTGCCAACGAGGAGTTCTAATGGAGATAACGATCCAAAATATTGCTGTAGAGGTAGAGTGCAAGCCGATTCGTAACATGCACCTGTCGGTCTATCCGCCGGACGCACGCGTTCACCTCAGTATGCCGTTCTTCCTCTCTGAAAGCGATGCACGTTCATTCTTGCTAAAGAAATGGCAATGGATCTGTCGTAATCGTGAACAGGTGCTCCAACAACCGCGACAGACGCAACGCGAGTATATCTCCGGCGAGAGCCATTATCTCTTTGGTACACGTTATATGCTGTTGGTTGAACCTATTACGTCCGGAGCCAACTCTATCGCTGTGCAGGGTAATAAACTCATCATGAAATGCCGACCTGCATCTACGCGGGACAATCGCCGTGCGCAGCTTCAGGAATGGTATCGTGGTCATTTGCGGACGGTGTTAACCGGACTTGTGGATAAATGGTGTGAACAGTTGGGAGAAGCACCTGTCGAATGGACCATCAAGCAGATGAAAACCGAATGGGGAAGTTGTATCGCACGCAAGCGGCATCTGGTCTTTAATCTCGACCTTGCACGTGTACCCGTTGAGTGTATCGAGTACATCGTTGTGCACGAACTGACCCACCTTGCTGTTCAGAACCACGGACCTGCTTTCCAAGCCCTCATGACCCAACGTCTCCCCAACTGGAAACTCCTCCGCAAACAACTCAACGACTTCATCGCCATCCCTGTCGAAGAAGAACCCAAAGAAGATGAGCAAAAAGCTATCCAAACTGAACTGTGCAAGAAAATTGTCAAATAACAGTATCGTAAGATAAGAAAAATCGAGATATCGACAATGGACCGAGATTGGACCGAGGCAAAAAGGATAAACTTATCGTCGGCTTATCGTCAGCTTATCGTCAGCTTATCGTCCCGTAGGTCGCTCGTGTTTGAAAAGATAGTCGTTGAAATGTTGAGAAATTGTGGAGTATAGCGGACTCGAACCGCTCACCTCGACACTGCCAGTGTCGCGCTCTAGCCAGATGAGCTAATACCCCATTTCTTCCGAAATCGGGTGCAAAAGTACTGCTTTTTTCTGAGATTACCAAATAAAAACGCGAAAAAATACCTTTTTTTTCAAAATAATCCCAAAAAATTGGAGAAAAATTTGCGTATATGTATTTTTTGCAGTACCTTTGTCCCCGAATTGGAGCGGTCGCACCATTCATTTTCAAGAAAACTCTTACTCTGACACGCTATCGGACCTATCACACCATTCCGCAAAAGTCTCCTTGCCCATGCCACCTCATGCACAAAAGGGGAAACCATCCGATGCGACCGACAGCACGCAGACAGAGAAAAATATAATAGTAAAAACACTATATGAAGTACGACTTAAAAAGTTTAGAAAAGCTTAATCTGGAAGAATTGAAACAAGTGGCAAAAGACCTCAACATCAAAATAGGCCGCAGCCACTCGGAGCGGGATATCCGCTACATGATTTTAGACGGCATGGCCGACCAACACGCACAAGCAGTGCAAGCCCGTGAAGACGCCCGCACCGCCAATGGCGAAGAAACCAAAAGTGAACGCCGTCAGCGCCGCCGTATGCGCCAAACCGGCGTGGTGAAGGTAAACACCGACAATCTGAAAGTGGAAACCATGATGGTGACCGCCGGTAACGAAACCGAACAAATGGAAGCCATCAAAGCCGAGATGGAAAGCAATCCTCACAAAAAGAACAAGACTGTCACCGCCATCGAAGCACGCAAGCCGATGAGCCGAATAGAGGAGAAAATGAAACAGGAAACCACCGTTCCGGCACAGGAACAGCCAAAACCTGCCGAAGAACCGGCCAAGCCTGTTGAGGCGCAAAAAGCCCCCTCTACTCCCGCGCCCAAGAAAAGAGGACGCAAACCCAAGAACGCAACGGCGGAAACAGAACTGACGCTTCCGCTGGAAGTTGCCACCCCCGCCACCAAAGAAGAGAGTGCAACCACCCGGGAGCCTCAGTCACAACAACCGGCACAAGCGCAACACGCACAACAACCCAACCAACCACAGCAACCACAGCAGCCGGACTTTACGTTCGGCGACAAAGTGATAGCTATGGGTACGCTGGAAATAGCCAACGAGGGCTATGGTTTCCTGCGCAGTGCAGACTACAACTATCTGAGTTCGCCCGACGATGTGTATGTTGGGCAGCAGATGATTCGCCAGTACGGACTGAAAAACGGTGATACCGTGGAATGTACCCTCGGCATCAAGAAAGATGCAGAACGCGTGTTCCCGATGGACAAACCCATCCGCATCAACGGTCTGGCTCCGGAAAAAGCCAAGACACGCGTGGCATTCGAAAACCTGACACCTCTGTTCCCGAATGAAAAATTCAACCTCTGCAAAGGTGACAAAAGCGATCCGCTGAGTGTCCGCATCATCGACCTGTTTGCCCCCATCGGAAAAGGCCAACGCGGTTTGATTGTTGCCCAACCCAAGACCGGTAAAACCGTTCTGCTGAAAGACATCGCGAACGCCATCTCCGCCAATCATCCGGAAGTGTATATGATCGTTCTGCTGATTGACGAACGCCCCGAAGAGGTGACCGATATGGCACGTTCCGTGAATGCGGAAGTGATTGCCTCCACCTTTGACGAACCCGCAGAGAACCACGTGAAAGTGGCAAGTATTGTTCATGAAAAAGCCAAACGTCTGGTGGAAAGCGGTCATGACGTGGTGATTTTGCTGGATAGTATCACCCGTTTGGCACGTGCGTACAACACCGTATCTCCCTCCAGCGGAAAAGTGCTATCCGGCGGTGTGGATGCCTACGCGCTGCACAAACCCAAACGTTTCTTCGGAGCCGCCCGTAACATCGAGAACGGCGGCAGCTTGACTATCATCGCAACGGCCCTGACAGAAACAGGTTCAAAAATGGACGACCTCATCTTTGAGGAGTTCAAAGGCACCGGTAACATGGAACTGCAACTGGATCGCAAACTGGCCAACCGCCGCATCTTCCCCGCAGTGGATATTCCTGCTTCCAGCACCCGCCGCGATGACCTGCTGTTGGCACCCGATATCCTGAGCCGGATGTGGATGATTCGCAAACAGATGTCGGATATGAATGGCATGGAAGCCATGGAGAAACTGCGCAGTTATATGGAGCGAACCTATAATAACGAAGAGTTCCTGCTGGCAGTGAACGGCGAACGTATCTAACAAAATAAAACACGGCCAAACGATGTACTGGATACTGAACGGACCCAATCTGAACCGCCTTGGACGGCGCAAACCCGAAATCTACGGCACGCTATCCATGGAGCAAGTGGTGGTGGATATACAACGCACCTACCCCGCTCTGCATTTCCAGTACCGGCAAAGCAATCACGAGGGTGATTTGATTGATTGGTTGCAACACCTGACGGATACCCCCGCCGATTGCCAAGGCATTGTTTTGAATGCCGGAGGACTGAGCCACACTTCTGTCAGCCTCCGCGATGCCGTGGAAGAAGCCTGCGAAAGCGGACTGCGTATTGTGGAAGTACACATAAGTGATATATACACGCGCGAAGCGTTCCGACATACCAGCCTGTTAAGCGATGTGGTGACACACAGCATCATCGGGCATGGGACAAACGGATATAAAGAAGCAATAGAATGGTTAGAAAAACACTGACACTTGTTCTCACTTTCGGGCTCTGCCTCTGCGCAATGGCACAGAACGGCGTAAAAGGGCGCGTACTGGACAGCAATAGCCGTCAGGCGATTGACTTTGCCAATGTGAGCCTGACCCCAAAAGGAGAAAGCGTACCCGTCACAGGCACCACAACCGATGAGAAAGGAGCCTTCCGTCTGCATACCCATGAAAACGGAACGTATGTGTTACGCATATCGTTCATGGGCTATGAAGAACTAAGCAAGACCGTCGTTCTGAACGGGAAAGAACTGGAACTCGGCAAATTGTACCTGAAAGAATCCACCCAAGCGTTGAACGAGGTGGAAGTGGTGGGACAAGGCAGTCAAATGCGCTTTGAACTAGACAAGAAAGTATTTTCCATTGACCAAAACCTTGCAGCCGCCGGAGGAAGTGCGACCGATGCCCTGGAAAACGTACCATCCGTGGATGTGGACCAAGAAGGTAATATCTCCATGCGCAACAACGAGGCCGTGGAGATATGGATTAACGGTAAACCTGCCGGTCTCACCTCTGACAACCGCGCAGATGTATTGAAACAAATGCCTGCAGAAAGCATCAAAGAGATAGAGATAATCACCAATCCGAGTGCCAAATACTCACCGGAAGGCACAGCAGGTATCATCAACATCGTGCTGAAAAAAGACCGTAAAGCGGGCTATTACGGCAGCGTGAACGCCAATGTGGATTATTCCCTGTCCGAACCGTGGAACATCCCTCCCGGAGGAAGAGGCGGTCTGAACCTGAACTTCTCGAAAGGAATTGTGGACGGCTATATCAATGTGGGGTATCACTATCACCGCTCAAACGGAAAAACAGTCAACGACCGTTATACATTCGATATCCAGGATGGCGACACCACTTCCATCACCCGCCTGAAAAAAGACGGGCAAAACAACCATCGTGGCGGTGGCGTCTTCACCCGCGCAGGATTGGATTTTCATGTCACGGAGCGTTCAACCATCGGTCTCAGCGGGTTCGGCATGATAAATGTACCCAACGACAAGACTAAAGGTTGGTTCTCATCGGTGTCGGACAATCCTGTGAGTTACGAAATCTACGACGTTACCTCTTATCAAGGTCCGCGAAGCGGCCAAAATACCGAAACACTTGTTCGTTCGTACAACCGAAACCAACGCGGTATGGGCAATCATCCCGGAGGGAATGCAATGCTGGACTGGCGTTTTGCCATCTCCAAACAACACAACCTGTCCATGTCGGCACAATACATGCATTTCCAATTCAATCAGGACAACTTTTTTGACGAGACCGACAAAACGCCCCAAGAACAAGTGAACAACAACACAGACCAACAAGTGCAGTTGAAAGCCGATTATGAGTGGAAGCCCACTCAAAAAAGCCGTTTGGAGGCAGGTTGGGAAACCGACCTTGCCTGGCGTAAGACAATGGCGGATGCGTGGGAATGTGACACAGAGGACAATCGTCTCGGACAAATGCAGTCCTACTACAACCAGTTCACCAACAACGAACAGACACATGCCCTCTATATCACCTACGGCAATCGGTTCTTTGAGCGTTTCTCGGTGCAAGTGGGTTTACGCGGAGAGTTCTTCCTGCGGCATCTTGAATCGGAATACTATAACGCATCCGGCACCATCGAAACCGCAGCACAAGATACATTCTATTTCCAGTTATTCCCTTCGGCGTACCTGAGTTACGACTTCGGGCATGGACATGAATTGCAACTGAACTACACCCGCCGGATAGACCGTCCGCGCGGACACCAAATCAACCCGCGTCAAGACTTGAGCGACCCGACCAATATATCCTACGGCAATCCGGGACTGAACCCGCAATATAGTTCATCGTTAGAACTCAACTACCTCAAGAACTGGGAACGCCATACACTTTCAGCGGGGTTGTTCTACCGCTATGCAGAGAAAGTGCGCCAAAACATCAAGTACCGTGATGATGCCATTATGCGCAACACGTTCGTCAATCTGGGTACACGCCACGAAGCAGGCATTGAACTGGTGGCAAAAAATCGTCTGTTCGGTGAGGTGCTGCAACTGACCACAAGCGTCAATTTCTACTACAACCGTATGGATAAAGCCACTTATACGCCTGTCATCGGTGACAAAATCTATGAAACAATCACTATTCCCGAACAAAATATCTATGCCGGTTCCGTGCGTCTGAACGCAAACTTTATGTTCACCAAGACGTTTTCAGGGCAAATCTCCGCCCGCTACCGCAGTCCGCGGGTAGTGGCACAAGGTACGTCCAGTCATAGTTATTCCATCGACCTCGGACTACGCAAAACATTCTTGAACAACACCCTTGCTCTGCAACTGAATGTACGCGACCTGTTGGATTCCCGTTCACGCGAACAGACCACATCGGGAGACGGCTTCTGGCAATACCAGAAAAATCGTTGGCACAGCCGTACTATCGGGTTCGGCATTACCTACAACTTCGGAAATATGAAGGCCAAACGCAATGAGAAAAAGAACGCAAATATGGATGCTTCTGTTGCTGCTGATTCCTATAGCGGCGAAGGCGCAGATGAATAATCCTTACGTGGATGACAAACTCATTCACTTCGGATTCTTCCTCGGCACCAACATCATGAGTTACGGTATCACCGAAACGCAAGATACGATTGACGGAGAGGTGTATCACGCTCGTGTCAGTACGGTGCTGCCGGGATTTTCTGTGGGCTTTATCACCGACTTACGATTGAGCCGGCACTTGAATCTGCGATTATGCCCCGCTTTGCATTTCGGACAACGTATGATCCGTTATAAAAACGAAAGCGGCAACCCGATACGCGGCTCAGAGGATTCCTATCGCAACGAGCTGGAAGTACTGAGTTTGCCTATCGCCATTCCGCTCTATCTGAAATGGTCGGCAGAACGGGAAAAGAACTACCGCCCATACCTCATCTTCGGCGGTGGTGTGCAATATGATTTCGGCGGGCAGAAAGAAAGACCTCTGTACCAACAGAAATTCGATTATTTCATTGACTTCGGTTTTGGTTGCGATTTCTATATGAAGTGGTTCAAACTCTGTCCGGAAATCAAGTACCAAATAGGCTTTGCCAATATGGTTACACCTGTGGAACAGCGCACCAATCTTCCCAAGCAAGACGAGTTTTATATCCGTGCTTTGGGTCGTATGCGCAACCAAATGATAACCCTTGTTTTTAACTTCGAATAGATGCGCCGTCTTTTTCTTCATATTGCCCTTTTGCTCTGTATCGGTCTGTCGTGGACAGCCTGTCAGGAAGAGCGTGTCAGCACCGACCCGTCACTTCGCCTGCGCTTCTCTGCCGACTCCGTCTTTTTTGACACCGTGTTTAATCAAATCGGCAGTTCGACAAGGCATATCATGGTGTATAATCCCAACAAGAATGCATTGCGTATCAGTAATGTGACCTTGCAAGGAACATATTTCCGTATCAATCTGGATGGAGAGAACGACTTGAACCGTCTGCACGACATTGAAATCTATGGCGGAGACAGTCTGTATCTGTTCATCCGGGTAATGGTGGATGAACAAACTCCCGTGTTGGCAGTGGACACAATCCGCTTTTTCGTGAATGGCAATGAGCAGGACATCGCTCTGGAAGCTTACGGTTTGCAGGTGCACCCTATTCGCACAAAAGAAGGCAAAACGGAAAAAGAATCCATCACATTCCGCACAGACAGTTCGTATCTCATTTATGATACATTGGTAGTCAGCGGAACCACGCGAATAGAAGCAGGAGCAACGCTCTACATGCACCGAAACGCCTCCCTGCATCTCTATGGAGGATTGCAAGCTATTGGTACACAAGATAACCCTATCCGCATACTCGGTGACCGCACTGACCAACTTTTCAACAAAGTTCCTTATCGCGTTGCATCAGGACAATGGGGCGGAATATACCTGTATCAACCCAAAGAGGCGGAACAACACATAAACAGCTTGAATTATGTGGATATCCTCAGCGGTAATGTCGGACTGCGCTGCCAAAGCGAAAGCCCCGACAATATGGCACATCTGGTTCTCAGCAACAGCCGAATCCACAATCATGCCATGTATGGGATTGTTCTTGAAAATACAGATGCAGATATATGGAATACGGAAATAAGCAACTGTGCGTCGTATTGCATCTACCTTGACGGCGGAAGACAAAACCTGACACACAACACCATAGCTTCCTTTTTCGGATGGCCGAACTCCAATCTGAATATCCACAATGTCAGTCGTGAGGATGTTGCTGCCGTGTATGTAAACAATTTGAGCAAAGAATCTGCCCCGACAATATTGACCATGCGCAACTGTATCGTTACAGGAATACGTCAAAACAACATCGTTGTCGCCACGCCGTTGCCGGATTATTATGAAGGGTCCTTCATCGCTAACTATCTTCGCGCAGATTCTCTACCCGATGCGTTCAGCAAAGACAATGTATATGCATCTGATTCAGATACTGTGTTTGTGAACACACACTATAAGTATAAGGAATACATCTATTACGACTTCCGCCTTGACAGTGTGTCACCGGCACGAAAAATAGGAGAACCGATAGGGGAAGGTTTGCCTTGGTCCACCGACCGTCAAGGTTTACCACGCACAGGGAAACGTCCCGACGCCGGATGTTACGAATGGACAAGTAAAACATCTCACGAGCCATGATTACCTGCCAGGACTTGACAATCGGCTATGCTGACAAAGTGGTACAGCAGCATCTCACTTTCTCGTTGCAGGCGGGAGAATTGGTTGCCATGCTTGGTCCTAACGGCTCCGGCAAATCAACGCTACTCCGCACATTGGCGGCTTTGCAGCCGGCTTTAGATGGCACATACACTATTCTGTCCGGCTCAACTGCCATGCAGGCACCATTGTCCCAACAACTTGCATTGGTTTTGACTGAACGCGTAAGCCTTGACAAGACCACCGTCCATGATATTGTAGCCATGGGACGACACCCATACACATCATTTCTCGGCGGATTGACAAAGAACGATGAGTCCATCATTGAGGATTCATTACGCGAAGTGAATATGTCCGATTATAGCCACAAAATGTTCAATGCCCTAAGTGATGGCGAAAGTCAACGCGTATTGATTGCCAAAGCCATTGCCCAACAAACACCGGTGATTCTGTTGGACGAACCTACCGCCCATTTGGATTTACCCAATCGGATACGCACCTTACAATTGCTTCGCCGTTTGGCACACGAACAAGGGAAAACCATTCTTATCTCCACGCACGAATTGGATTTAGCATTGGCCATGAGCGACCGCATTTTACTACTCTCGTCCAACGGCATGGCACTTGACACGGCAGAGGCACTCAAAAAAGCGGATGCTTTTACACCCGCTTTTGGTATGGATATCTTTCATCCTCTCCCTTAATACACTGTAGGAAATTCAATCTTCCACATACTGCCTTTTGACGCGACGCGAAACGGAGGTAAGTACCTCGTACGTAATCGTGCCAAGGCGTGCTGCAAGTTCTTCCAAAGGAAGTCCATCCCCGAAAATAGTTACATAATCCCCCACTCTGGCATCGGTACCGGTTACGTCTACCATCGCCTGATCCATGCACACATTGCCCACAACAGGACAACGTTTTCCGCGCACCAATACTTCACCGCCATAGTTAGAGAAACGCCTGTCAAACCCATCAGCATAACCAATCGGGATGACAGCTATCTGCCGATTCTTCGTTAGTCGTGTACGGCGGGCATATCCTACCGTCTCGCCAGCAAGAACTGTCTTTAGTGAAAGAATAGTCGTTTTGAGAGTGCAGACCGTTTTCAGATGTTTACCCGCAAACGACTGTCCATACATACCAATGCCCAACCGGCACATATCGAACTGATAATCTGGGAAACGTTCTATACCGGCCGTGTTCAGTATATGCTTCCACGGACGTTCTGTTTGCCCCAGAGAAGACAAACCTGCAATAAACGCTTCCGCAGCGCCATCAAAATACGCTATCTGCTGATGAGTGAAATCGTCAAACTGCGCCTCATCTGCACCTGCCAGATGCGAGAATACAGAGCGCACGTTCAGTGCCCCGGGCATCTCACCCAACCGACGAAGCAATTCCGGAACATCTTCGGCATAGAAACCCAGACGATGCATACCGCTATCAAACTTCAAATGAACTGGAAAATTCTCCAGTCCATGCCGCTGCACAGCACCCAATATATTGTCCAGCGACTCAAAAGAATAGATATTCGGTTCCAGATTATTCTGCAATATAAGGTCTATAGCTGCCACTTCCGGATTCATAATGATGATTGGCAACGTGATACCTGCCCGACGAAGTTCCACACCTTCATCTGCCACAGCCACGGCCAGATAGTCCACTAATCCGCTTTGTTGCAAAGCCCTGCTAACATCCACACTGCCTGAACCATACGCAAACGCTTTTACCATACATGTCAAACGTGTGTCAGGACGCAGACAAGAGCGGAAATAACGGACATTGTCCACCAAAGACGACAAATTGACCTGCATAACGGTTTCATGTGTCTGTTGAAGGATACGCTGCCTGATAACATCTTCGCTATATCCTAACTGACGAAGGACGGCAGAACATGTACGCGCATTCTGATGTGTAGGATCCTCTACCACCGTATCACAATGAGCAAAGAGTTTCATTTTCTCTGCACGCTTCTGCTCCATGGATGTGAAATTCTCACCATGTTCTTCGCCAATATATGTGATAACGCCCAATGTAGGACGAACCATTTTCTCCAAACGTTCCATCTCGCCGGGACAAGAAATACCCGCTTCGAAGATAGCCAACGGAGGCTTTTGAGATATGCCTGAAGTGAGAGTTGACTGTCGGTTGACTGTCGGTTGATTATCGGGAAGCGCCCAGACAGACAAGGCCACCCCTATCTGTGAGTTATAGGACTTCGGAGAACGAATCACATCATAATCTTCCTTTAACAATTCGTACAGCCAGTCTTTTACCACCGTCTTTCCGTTCGAGCCCGTAATACCAATTACGATGCCCTGATATCGGCTGCGTTTGTACACCGCCAGAGCCTGAAGAGCCTCCAAACTGCGGCCTATCACGAAAGCGCGAACACCTTTTGCTGCGAGTTCCGGAATATAGCGTGCCCCATCGTCCTTCTCCGTTTTGAACGCGAAGAACAAAGTATGCTCAGGGTCGGCTCCCAATTGACGTGAATCAATCAGCAAATGACGAATATCCAAATCCTCATCTGTACAACAATCCACCGTTGCCAAATCGCCTATTACGGTTTTTATTTCAGATAACAGCATACGTCTTATATCTTTTGCCCTGCAAAGGTACATATTTTTTCTGACCTGTCCAAACAAAATCGCGCTTTTCCGGTTATTTTCATACAGAAAATGGCAAAATATTTGCATATTTCAAAAAAAAGCAGTACTTTTGTGCGCTTTTTTGTACCACAAACCGCAATTGACTAATTGAATCATACGATGATAAAAAACTTTGTTGACGAACTCCGTTGGAGAGGAATGCTGCAGGACATTATGCCCGGCACTGAAGAACAGTTAATGAAAGAAGTGACCACTGCCTATGTAGGCATCGATCCAACTGCAGATAGTCTGCATATAGGTCATTTGTGCGGCATTATGATGCTTCGCCATTTGCAACGTTGCGGACACAAACCCATTGCACTGTTAGGCGGTGCCACAGGTATGATTGGCGACCCGTCCGGCAAATCGGCAGAACGTAATCTGCTTACAGAAGAAACGCTCCGGCACAACGTCGCTTGTATCAAGGCACAATTGGAGCATTTCCTGGATTTTAATTCCACAGAGCCCAATGCTGCCGAACTGGTCAACAATTACGACTGGATGAAGGATTACACCTTCCTTGATTTCGCACGCAATGTGGGCAAACTTATCACAGTGAACTATATGATGGCGAAAGACAGCGTGAAAAAGCGTTTCAATGGCGAGTTTTCGCAGGGTATGTCGTTCACCGAGTTCACCTACCAACTGCTGCAAGGCTATGACTACGTATATCTAAATAAGAACAAAGGCTGCAAACTTCAAATGGGCGGTTCCGACCAATGGGGAAATATCACTACCGGTACCGAACTTATCAAGAAGATGGGTGGAGGAGATGCCTTCGCACTGATTTGCCCGCTTATTACGAAAGCCGACGGTGGCAAATTCGGCAAGACCGAAAGCGGAAACATCTGGCTTGACCGCCGTTACACTTCGCCTTACAAGTTCTTCCAGTTCTGGATGAACGTAGGTGACGATGATGCCAAACGCTATATCAAGATATTCACGTCTTTGAGCCGTGAAGAAATTGAGGCACTTATTGCAGAACACGAGCAGGCTCCGCATCTGCGCGTACTGCAGAAACGCCTTGCCAAAGAGGTTACCACGATGGTGCATAGTGAACAAGACTATCTCTCTGCTCTTGAAGCAAGCAATATTCTATTCGGAAACGCCACTGCCGAAACACTTGCCAAACTGGACGAAGAGACTTTTCTGCAGGTCTTTGAAGGCGTAGAACGCTACGAAATATCGAATAACGAACTTGCTGCCGGTATCGGTCCGCTTGACCTTCTTGCAGAAAAGACACAGATTTTTCCATCTAAAGGCGAAGCACGCAAAATGATACAAAGTAACGGACTTTCGCTCAACAAAGAGAAACTGACCGATCCGCAAACACCCATAACAACAGGCCAGTTGCTGAACGGCAAGTATCTGCTGTTCCAAAAAGGTAAGAAAAACTATTATCTGGTAGAGGCCAAGTAATCCACTACCGACAATTGCATTGAAAAACAAATCTGCCGACAACTGATTGCCGGCAGATTTTGTCAATATATCTTTCACTTCTTAGATTTCGTTGATAATCTTCATCAGCGTCTCTTTTGCATCGCCCAGGCAGAGATATACTCCCGTCTCACGCGTGTAGATGGGGTTCTCCACTCCGGCATAACCGGGTTTGAGGTCGAAGTTGCAGACAATCACTTCCTTGGCTTGATCCACATTCAGTACGGGCATACCGTAAATCGGCGTACCTTCAGCGTGACGAGCAGCAGGGTTCAGCACATCGTTTGCACCGATTACCACAACAGCATCTGCTTTCTGGAAATCATCGTTGATAGCTTCCATCTCAAACAATTTCTCGTATGGGATATCGGCTTCTGCCAGCAATACGTTCATGTGACCGGGCATACGACCGGCTACGGGGTGAATGGCAAAGCGCACATTCGCACCTTTGTATTCCAATTTGTCAACCAATTGTTTCACAGTGTGTTGAGCCTGAGCCAATGCCATACCATAACCCGGTACGATGATTACATCTTTGGCCTCACGCAGCACCGAAGCAGGAGTTTTTTCCTCTGTCTTTGCGGCGGGAGCAGCACCCTTCTGTTGAGCTAATTCGGCACGAAGACCGCTCACTTCTTTTGTCAGCGCCTCAATGGCGTTCAATAGTTGTTGTACTTCCATATCATTCAGTTGTTCTAATAATTTTTCAAAATCAGCTTCGGGAGCGAAAACAGTCTTTCCTCCCTCCTCGGTTTTTTGCGTCTGTTGGGGTTGCGGTTTGGAGCCGGATTTCTTGGCACCGCCCAACAGAATGCTCATCAGACTACGGTTCATTGCGCGGCACATTATCTGGGTCAGCAGCAAGCCCGAAGCACCAACAATGCCGCCTACTGCCACAAGGAACAGGTCGCCTATCGCCATTCCGGCTATAGAACCTGCCACACCTGAAAGCGAATTAAGCAGCGAAATCGTAATCGGCATATCTGCACCGCCCACACGGATGGCAAACAAATATCCGAATAGTCCTGTCACAATCAGAGCGCACAATGCAACGCACCAACTCTGTTCGTACAGCGTACCCAGCACAATCAGTGCCACACTTCCGATGATGCTCAGGAGTGTCATCAGCGAATGACCGGCATATACCACGGGACGCTGGTTCAGAATGCGGTGCAGTTTGCCTGCAGCCACCAAACTGCCCACCAACGTAATCATACCCACCGCGATAGCAAGCATAGCCGTGAAGCGGACAAACATCGGATATTCCGGTTCTCCCATGCCCCACCCCATGTAAGTCATAACGCCTACCAGAGCCGATGCACCGCCGCCCAAGCCGTTGAACAATGCCACCAATTGCGGCATCTGTATCATTTGGGCGCGACTGGCCATCAGGCTACCGATTAAGGCACCGATAATCATCGCCACGAATATCGTCCATGCCGACAGTACGTGGCTGAAACACAATGTGGCAATCACACCGCACAGCATCGCACAAGCCGACAGCAAGTTACCGGCTACAGAACTTTTCACCTTGCTCATCATCGAAATGCCAGCCAGCACGGCGAGCGAAAGAACGATGCTTATCACTATCTGTATCATGGAACCTTACTTTTTCTTCTTGTTGAACATGCGCAGCATTCTATGCGTAATTCCGAAGCCGCCAAATACGTTTATCGTAGCCAACACAATGGCCACGCAGCCGAACACCTGTGCCCGGATTCCATCGCCGGACAGCAACGCTATACCCGTTGCCGACAATGCGCCCACGAGGGTCACACCCGACAATGCGTTCATACCCGACATCAGCGGAGTATGAAGCAAACTTGGCACTTGGCGAATGATGAAGTAGCCGGCCACCGTACAAACGATGAACACGGCTACTAATATCAGCGGATGAATCATAGACCCATTGCTTTACGGGCACCTGCGTGAAGCAGTTCGCCGTTTGTGCATACCAGACTCTTGGCAATAACCTCGTCTTGCATGTTAAGTTCGATCTTACCGTCCTTAACGAGGTATTTAACCAGGTTGTACATGTTATTCGAGAACATCCATGTCGAAGAGGTCGGAAGTTCGCCCGGAATGTTCTTCACACCAATCAAGGTCACACCATGTTTCATTTCGATGGTGCCCTTCGGAGTGATGTCACAGTTACCGCCTTGGTCAATGGCGATATCCACGATTACAGAACCTTTCTTCATGCCCTTAACCGTATCTTCGGTTATGATAACCGGAGCCAGTTCACCGGGAACCAATACGGAGCAGAATACGATATCCATCTCTTGGATGGTGCTCTTCAGCAGTTCGCGTTCTTTTACGAGAACATCTGCGGGCAGAGCCTTTGCGTAACCGCCTTCGCCCACTGCCAATTCGGCAGGAACACCCGTGTCAATGATTTTTGCACCGAGCGACTGTGCGTTCTCGGCTGCCATCGGACGGATATCAGCGGCGTATGTGATAGCACCCAAACGTTTTGCGGTGGCGAGAGCCTGCAGACCGGCAACGCCCACACCGATTACCATTACTTTTGCAGCATCCATTTTACCTACAGCGGTGAACATCTGAGGAATGAAGCTTGTCATGTGGTCAGCGGCCATGATGATACCTTTGTAACCTGCGCAAGTGGACATGCTGGTCAAGGCGTCCATTGATTGTGCGCGAGAGATACGAGGGATGCAGTCCAGCGTGAATGCGGTCACACCTTGAGCCGTCAGTTTCTTCACCATCTCGTGGTTAACCGGAGATGCGGGATGAATGAAAGTAATCAGATACTGACCTTTGTGCATCAGTTCTACCTCATGTTTGTTCAGTTCTTCGTTAAACAGAGGCTCTTTCACTTTCAGAATCAGTTCGGCTTGTTCGTAGATGTCTTGGGCTTTGTCCATCATCTTTGCGCCGGCGGCTGCATAATCTTCGTCGTGATAGAGTGCGCCGTCACCGGCATGTTTCTCTACCAATACGGTGTAACCGTCTTTCACGAATTTACCAACGGTTTCGGGTGAACATGCCACGCGGTTTTCGCCGTGCATGATCTCTTTTGGGATACCAATAATCATAACTTGGTTTTTGTTTTTTGAGTGGAGGTCCTTTATCTTGCTGCACCGAGGGCGGACCTTTTGTCCCCTTTGCAGATTATTATTGTGAGGTTTCTATTTTCCGGCTGCGAAGATACAACAAATTTATTATATGTACAAATCTTTTTGCACATTTTCGGTCATTTCTTCCATTTTTTTCATTTACCTCTCTGTTTTCTGCAAAATATACGGCCTGAATTGGCATATCTCGAAAAAATATTGTACCTTTGTGCGGAGCGAAAGCAACCTGTGGAGAAATCGCACATGTTCGAAGACTCGCAAAAAATACGACAATAAACTATTTAAGGAATTGTGAACTGTTGGATAAAAGAGGATATTCCAGATGAAATGGAATAAAATTGTATAAAATACTGAAAAGATTTGAGAAAAGGGTAATTTTTCTTGCAAATGTCAGAAAAAAGTTGTAACTTTGCACGCAATTTGAATTCATATGCTTGACATCAAACACACGGAAACGGAGCGAAACGGGCTCTTCGAAGCATGGATAGAAGGCACGCAGGTCGGCGAGATGACGTACCAGCGTCCGATGCCCGAACAGATGATTATTGACCACACACGCGTTTTTGACGGTTTTGAGGGCCGCGGAATAGCCCGGCAGATAGTTCTTGCCGCGGTGGACTTTGCGCGCATCCATAGCCGTAAAATCGTGCCTGTATGCTCTTATGCCCGCGCACGACTCACCCGCACGGACGATTACAAAGATGTGTTAGCATAACTATGCCTGCTGTTCCGGAAATAGAACGTCACCCGTTGCAGCCTTTTCTGCCGAAGAACGCCAAGCTGCTGATGCTCGGCAGTTTTCCGCCACCCAAAGAACGGTGGTGCATGGATTTCTTCTATCCTAACCCGCAGAACGACATGTGGCGGATCATGGGGCAAGTGTTTTTCGGCGACAAAAGTCATTTCTTAGAATACAGAAAACAGACCGCTTCGCTGACAGAATACAGACCTCGCAAAGCGGTGTTTGATCACCAAAAGGTCATCTCTTTCTGCCGGACACAAGGAATAGCCATCTTCGACACGGCACAAGCCGTCAGACGTTTGCAGGGCAACGCGGCAGACGAGCACATGGAGATTGTAGAGCGGACGGACATCGCCGCGCTACTGCAACAGATCCCGCTGTGCCATGACATCTGCTGCACCGGCGGCAAAGCCGCAGAGACTTTATTAGAGATCATCGCCACCGACCAGAAACAACATGCCGTTCCCGCACTTTCACTGCACCCTATTTCAATACCCAAATCAGGCGAATGTATCGAGACTTCTTTTGCCGGCAAATTCATCCGTTTCTGGCGAATGCCCTCCACTTCCCGCGCCTACCCCTTGTCCTTCGACAGCAAATCCGCCGCCTACCAACGAATGGTAGCAACTATCGGATTTTAAATAACAAATCCACGAAACTATACCACATAAACAAAGAAGCCCTACAATTTCTTGTAGAGCTTCTGAAAGTGGCGGCTACCTACTCTCCCACAAACGCAGTACCATCGGCGTTGTGGGAGAGTAGGTAGCCGCCACTTT
Organism: uncultured Bacteroidales bacterium; assembly: GCA_902780495.1. GTDB lineage: Bacteria > Bacteroidota > Bacteroidia > Bacteroidales > Paludibacteraceae > Colicola. The sequence goes on along the minus strand of CACZFM010000017.1, from coordinate 3,281 downwards.
CGGAGACACCGAGGATTTATTCCCCGAGGGCTCTTTGTTTATGTCGCTACGCGCCATAGGCGGAGCGTCCCGCCATAGGCGGAGCGTCCTTCCGCTTTCGGAAGGAGCGGCTTCCGCCGAGGATGGCAACTCTCCACCCTCCACGCTGCCTGCCTTCTATCTGTCCGTCAAAAAAAAGAAAATTTTGCGGAGCAAAGACACAGACGTGAGGTTTACCGAACTCCTTATTGGGGGGGGAAAAAGAAAAAAATACCGATATAGACCGTGAACGTAGTGAAATAATCGACAGAGCGTAGCGGCGGAGATCACCATATTAAAACAATACGTCAAAGATCGCTTGTGAAGATTCCCCACGGACGCGGGATTTTACGTCCGTGGGGTTTCGGCTGTTGCTTTAGCTACGCGGGTGTTGTGCATCGTACTCCTGACCGCAGATGTGCCAATAATATGCACGCATCGTCTTGATACCACGTGGATTGTTGCGTTGAGCAATGAAATCCATCTGGTCTTGTGTCAATTTGGAGAGATCCATACTACGCTGGCGAACCATCCCTGCAACCGTCTTGAACCGTTGACGTGCCCAAACAGAGTCCGCGCTGTTTGATATTTGGATGTTCGTCTCGTCACGCAGATAGATGCGGTTGCATGAGTCACTTGTGGTCGCAGCGCGACGGTGCGTAGCCAGCAACATTCGACCGTGTTTGTGCGGTTCTTTCTTCCCGCACTTGCATAATGCGCCGGATACATATTCGATACCGGATTGCCATACTACCTTAGCCATTTGATTCAGACCATGCTTTACCTCCGGTCTGCGTAGAGGGGTTAAAAGTTGTTATATATAAAATCGTTTCTTAATGTATAGTGCCAGTTTGACAAGCCAGTACAGCGCAAACAGAATGGCGAGGGATGCACAATACTTGTAAAACGAAGGCACATAAGGTTTCTCAACCGTTTCTGTCTTGGTTTCCGTCAGGGTGATAGTGTCCGTCTTGACGGTCTCGCGGTCACGCCAACGGGTGTGCCATTTCTCCAGATAGACCGTGTCGGGCGGAGAGCATACCCCCGCCCCCTCCCTGTTGTAGGGAAGGGAGATTCTTGCAGGGCGATAGGTATATGACACGCTGTCATGCAGATAGATGCTGTCGCGTTGGATGTGAGTGGAGAGGCGGGTGTGGTTACTCTCCGTTGAACTGCGCACCGCGGAGCAGGCCGGCAAGAGCATCCACAGAACTGCAATGCTCAGTAAAAAAGCGTTCGGGTGTGGTGATTTCGATATAGTTCTCATGATCGGAGTGTTTTTGAAGTTTGGTCACCAAGTCGCGTTCGGTCTGTCCGGAATGGAGCAGCGTGTTACCGCTGAGCCGTCCGACGAGGATGCAGCCTGCGGTGTGGCCTTTGTTATTGCCTGCATGAATACGGATACCCTCGAAGCCGGGCACATAGTTGACCAGCGGTAGCACGCGACCGAACTTGGAAGACCGGGTGAGCGTCAGTTTGTACCAGCCGAGGGGGATAGCCCCTTTGGGATGGGTGGCGTTAGGGACGGTGGGCGGTTCAAGAGTACCGCAGAAAGGTTTGCCTCCAATGAGGAGGATGCCTGTGGTCTCGTTGGGAGACTCGTTGGTTCGGATTAAAGAAAGTAACATAGTATTGAATAATTAGAAAAAAACACAAAAAACTTTATTTCTTTGGACGATAGCGATAGTGATAATCCACTCCGATGAGGGCACCGGCGAAGGTGAGGGTTTCGCCGTAGGCTACGAGGAGCGAGAAATCAATGATGCCGGCAGGGGGAAGTGCCAGCCCTGCTACAAGCAAGGCGCACCCGAAGATGCACATTGCTGTAGCGAGGATCAGTTGCAAAAGAGACTTTTTCATTGTACTGGACTTTTAATCCGCCATATATTGCTGATGCTTAATCTCCGAGTTTGGCATACTCCATTGCGAAGACGTATCCGCTGAAATCGCTGTACTTCTTCTGGCTCTTGAAGGCAGTGAGATACGCTGCTTTCTGGTCCGGGTCAGCGAGGGCGGTCTTGGCGTTGGCTCTGGCGGTGGCGAACTTGGTGCGCTGTGCCTGTTGGGCGGCAGTTGGTTCTTTGGTGGAGGGGTTACAGATCTTGCCAGAGAACACCTTGCCGTTCTTGCGGAAGAAATACATGTCGGAGTGGCTACAGAGTTTGCCGCTCATGGACTCAATAAGTCCCATCGGTTTTACTTGTGACATTACTTTAGTTTTTTAGGGGCATCTACTGCCGCACCGTTCAGGGTCACAAGTCAGTATGTGTGACTAACAAACACGTTTGTTGTAAAACACCTTCTGACCCGTTTCCCCTGCACTCAATCTCAGTCATTATGTCCACATAACTCCTTCAATTGTGCGTTGTATCTGCTCCCTAAAAAATCTAAAGAGCAAGGCGGGCGTAAATGCAGGTTAATACTTAAAATTAATTCTTAGATTTCGAAATCGAGTGCAAAGGTACTACATTTGAGAGGGGCTCTTTCCCGATGCTTCCCACTAGTTCCCAATAATGCCCAATAATTCCCACTCCTACCCACATGGCAAATTGCAGGAAGGAGTAAAAACGCGTGTCCATATGTCAGGTATCAGAGGCGGAGCACGCGGTATAAAAAGAAACTGACTGCTTATCATTCTACCTCAATGCAGAATGTTTCGCAGATATAACGCACGGCGGCGGGCGGCAATGCCTTGGCATGAGAGGTCACGCCCAATGCCTGTAACTTGTTATAATGTCCGTAGGCATGCAGCCAATTATACAACGTGCGACGGCTGACACCGGCACGTTCCGCCAACTGGGTATAAGTCATTGATTGATATTTAGCCATAGTATTTGCTTGTTTGGGCGGTCGATAGAATCGACCTGAAATAAACATAGATTTTAGATGTCCACATCCGATGTGGACACAATAAACAAAGAAAAAAAATAGACAAGCTATATAAAAAAATAGACAAGCTAAAACCAGACAACAATGGGGGAGCGCGAGGCGGTTTAGAACCGAGCAGGACATGCCATGCGGAGTGTAGACACAAAAAAAGAGACGGGGCACGATGAACGTGCTCCGCCTCTCGGAGAATAAATAGAAATGCTATTTACTTAACTTCTACCAATGTCGGCACAAAGGGTTCAGCGACGGTGCCGAGGTGGGCGTCGTTGGCGAAGGTGAAGGCATCCTTCGCCTCGAAGAAGTTCTTGTAGTGCGCGGAGTAGTAGCGGAGTGTGACGGCGCCTTCCGTTCCTGCTATATACAGGAAGAACAAT
>CACZFM010000016.1:48755-49837 GCA_902780495.1 uncultured Bacteroidales bacterium | reverse complement strand
AGACTAAGATAGACTAAGATGGACTAATGCTAACCCTTCGGTAAGGGTATGCTATCCCTATGGTGCGGCTCAATCGCTTCACGGTCCTCTCTCGGTATCGTTTTTCGGCGTGTTACTTGCACGAAAAAAGCGGCAATACCGCATTGATATTACCGCTTTTGTAATAAAGGATGTAATTATTTACATCTTAAAAATATCGGAATGTGAACCTGTCCGAACCAGTTGCAGCAGATGCAAAGAATTGTCATCAATCTTCCTGTACAGGAGCAACCAGTCAGGCAATATATGACATTCATGCAGAACAGGAGAGTAGCCTTTCAAAGCATGGTCATGCCGCGCAACAGGCAACGGAAGGTCATTCGCCAGAAGCATTATCACTTCGTTAAGCTTCTCTATCGGAAGCCGGCGTTTCCTCGCAAGGTCAAGGTCGCGTTTGTACTGGTTGGAAATACGGATAGTTCTCATCCCAATGCCTGCAAATAATCGTTGACACTATCAAACTGTATGCCTCCACCATTATCCAACTCTTCTATCGCCTGCATGGTCGTTGCATTGAGTTTTTCCGGTTCCTGCCACTGCCAACCAAGCGCTTTGACAACAGATTTGAAGCGTCTGGCTTCACCTTGGGGAACAGACACCATATATACCTTATGGTTCACAGGTCTGGTAGTTAGTTGCATAAAAACCTCCTTTCTCTTGTTTGTTTTTTCGTTTGACGGTGCAAAAGTACTGCTTTTTTTCGACATCGCCAAATATTTTGCAGCATTTTGTACGTTTTTGCCGAAATTTTTCTGCAATCTCACCTTTTTAACGGTAATATCAATATTTTCATAGATCATCGCGTCCACACACACGGCGAAAGGGCGATACCTTGCGGGTATCACCTGCTTATACAGCCTTATATATAAGGTGTGCGGAGAACGAAAATGCTTTATGCGCGCAAACCGCCTGCGAAGAGGCCCTTTGCGAAGAGGCAGTTATGCCCCCCCCCCCGTGAGGTATTCGCACGACATTTCTGCCTTGCTACAACCGTCCGAGATGTGGAGTTAAACGCTTTCATTTGCTCTTCTTTCGTAAAGACA
>CACZFM010000016.1:0-48727 GCA_902780495.1 uncultured Bacteroidales bacterium | reverse complement strand
CCCCCCCCCCGTGAGGTATTCGCACGACATTTCTGCCTTGCTACAACCGTCCGAGATGTGGAGTTAAACGCTTTCATTTGCTCTTCTTTCGTAAAGACACTTTCCGATTTCGGCGGCAAAGGTACTACATTTTTTTCATTCATGCAAATATTTTTGACGAAAATTTAACAAAAATAGTTATTTTTATCAAAAAGGCGATGAAATTGACAAATTTTGACCCTCGAAAGTGCGGGCGGTAATGATGTGCGAACGCCAACTAAAAATGCAGTCTTTAATACTACAATAACGGGGTCATATATAACGGTACATACCGTATTGTCTCATCGATGCGGCCATCTGCAGGGTGGATGACTGTTGGCGCCGTGATAAATTCGCCAAACTTACGTGCGCATTTTTGCAAAGAAGCAGTGGTATAACCGGTTGAAGATTTTGCTTCAATAGGAATAATGTTATGGCGAGATGTGACAGGTTCTTTGCGAATAAGGAAATCAATTTCCATTCTATTGTTAGCATCTTCTTTATCCGCATTAGAATAGAAATACAATTTGTGTCCGGCAGCCACTAACATCTGCGCTACGATATTTTCAATCAACATGCCGGCATTGACTTCCAGTTTGTCCATGAGCAGTTTTCGGTATAGTTCCTTGGAAACAATCTGTTTTTCGTCAAAAGCATGAGAGATGAGCAAACCAGTGTCTGCCATATAACACTTGAGCGTTGTGCGTTCCATATTCAGTTTCAGCCCGATATTGGGCGCGGTTGTGTTATAACAGCAGTTCACTATTTTGGCATCGCTAAGCCACATAAAAGCCGTCTCGTAATCGCGCATCCGTGCATCTTTCTTCAAATCTGCCAATCGGAACTTCCGTTCGTTGCGCTGTAGCTGTGCCGGTATTTCATCAAAGATACTCTCCACTTTCATTGCCAACCGACCGGCATATTTGCGTATGTCGTTTCGATAGATGGCAAGTATGTCACGCTTGATGGCATCTACTTGTTCCAAATCGCGGGTTTGTACATATTTTTCCACCGCTTGTGGCATTCCTCCCACAACCATATAGCGGCGGAACATATCCATTGCTTCACGATGCAGGTCTTTCAGGGGTTTGGCGGCAAGATATTGCTTTTCAATATACGGCATCAATGTCTCATTACCCATCGCCCAAAGAAATTCCTCGAAATCCATAGGGTGCATTTCTATAGCACGTTCCTCGGAAGGGATGACGATGTCTTTAACATTGCTCTTGATACTAATGAGCGAGCCTGTCTCCAGATAATCATATCGTCCGTCCGCCACAAGATATTTAATGGCCGCACGGGCACGAGGGTATAACTGCACTTCGTCAAAGATAATTACTGATTGACGGGGTATCAATTTGACATGATAATGCAACTCCAAGTGCTCAAAAAACGTGTCCAAATCTTCCATATAGTCAATGAACCATCTCTTGACATTGTTGCCAACCTTGTTGAAGTCAATGAGGATATAAGAAGCGTATTCGTTTTTCGCGAATTCCTCCACAATATAACTCTTACCGATACGGCGTGCGCCTTCAATCAAAAGTGCCACCTCGCCTTTTCTTGTGGACTTCCATTCAAGTAACTTATTGTAAATCTTGCGTTTCATAATATATATCACACATTTTCTCGACTATTATTTATGCGTTTCAATACACCTTTTCCAGATATTGCATATGCTTTTCAATACACGTTTTCGAGGTTTCAGGCTGCAAAAGTAGTGCTTTTTTTTCGAATATGCAAATGTTTTGCGAAAAATGTTCAGAAATCAGCCAGCCTTGTGCGAATAATATATGTAGTATCTTCGGACGCCGTTGGACAATATTTGTAGTATTTCGGCCCTCCCTGCTACTTTTTAGAGCGCAGGGGCCCGCCGAAAGAACGTTCGCAGCCTGACGGACATACACAGAGATATTTTTGTATTTTTTTGCCAATGCTATGCACCGTTTTTATACGCTTTCCCGTCCATTTATGCGAGCATAACAGCCAGGAAATCCTATAAAAACATCGAAAAATATTCGATTTTGGCAAAAAAACACAAAAAAATTTGCGTATGTGCAATATTTGTAGTAATTTTGCACGATTTTTCGGCTATAGTCTCTGACGATCAGCATATCGCGGACCCGAAAGGCAGGCACCTCAACCATGCCACACAAACCTTTAGGAGGGGCACGAGAACAGTAGTTTACACTAAAGCCGAGGTAACCATAAAAACCATATATAACAATGGATTTGATGAAGATTGCCGAACAGGCATTTGCCGGTGAAAAGAAAGAGTTTCCGGCGTTCGCAGCAGGTGACACCGTTACCGTTGCTTATCGTATTAAAGAAGGTAACAAAGAACGTATTCAGGAGTTCCGTGGCGACGTAATCGCCATCCACGGAAGCGAAGACAAGAAACGCTTCACCGTTCGCAAAATGTCAGGCAACGTAGGCGTAGAACGTATCTTCCCGATGGACAGCCCGTTCATTGAGAAAATCACCGTGAATAAATACGGTAAAGTTCGCCGCTCGAAACTGTACTATCTGCGTAACCTCACCGGTAAGAAAGCTCGTATCCCCGAAAGACGCATTAAGTAAGGGAAGAGCGCCAGACACGTGTAGAAAAAGCCTGCTTGAGTGCAGACTTTTTCTGTGCGTGTAACGCGGCGCGCAGGCGCGCAGGTTGTGCGCCCTGTACGCGTAACGCATACAAAGAGAACAAAGAGAACAAAAAGAAGATGGAACATCCATATCTGGAACATATCAACAGCCCTGCAGACCTGAAGAAACTGCCCAAAGAAGCCCTGCCCGCCGTGTGTGATGAACTGCGCGACTTTATCATCCGCGAACTGAGTCACAACCCCGGACATCTGGCCTCATCGCTTGGGACAGTGGAACTGATTGTCGCCCTGCACTATGTGTTCGATACGCCGGACGACCGCATCGTGTTCGACGTAGGTCACCAAGCTTACGCGCACAAGATACTGACCGGCCGCCGCGACCGTTTCCACACAAACCGCCAATTCAAAGGGCTGGCACCCTTCCCCACTCCCGCGGAAAGCGAATACGATGCGTTCGTAGCCGGACATGCTTCGAACAGCATATCCGCCGCCTTGGGACTGGAAATGGCGGCAGAGATGCAAGGCAAACACCGGCAAGTGGTGGCCGTGATAGGTGACGGCGCTATGACAGGCGGCCTCGCCTTTGAAGGACTGAACAACGTGTCTATGCGGCAAAGCGACATGCTCATCATCCTGAACGACAACAACATGGCGATAGACCCGCTCCGCGGCGGATTCACCCAATATCTGGTGGATATCACCACAAGTGCGCACTACAACCGCTGGCGGTGGAAAACCTACCAATGGCTGACCCGCCACCACATGATGAGCGAAAAAGGCACCGGTGCCATCCGTAGCATCAGTAACACCGCCAAATCGCTGCTGACCGGTCAAGACAAAAACATCTTCCAAGGTCTGAACCTGCGCTATTTCGGTCCGACCGACGGACATAACGTACTGGAACTGGTGCGCATCCTGTCGGAGATAAAGAACTTCCGCGGTCCGAAAGTGCTGCATATCATCACCAAAAAAGGCAAAGGCTACGAACCCGCCGAAAAAGACCAGACAACCTGGCACGCACCGGGCGAATTCAATCCGGAAACAGGTGACCGCGCCCCCCAAGAGAACGCTCCGACCCCGCTGTGGCAGGAAGTGTTCGGCGAGACACTGCTGGAAATGGCACGGAAAAACAAACACATAGTAGGCATCACCCCCGCCATGCCCAGCGGTTGCTCCATGACTATCATGCAGAAAGAGTTGCCGGAACGCGTGTTTGACGTGGGTATAGCAGAAGGTCATGCGGTGACCTTCTCCGCCGGCCTCGCCAAAGACGGGATGATACCCTATTGCAATGTCTATTCATCGTTCCTGCAGCGGGCATACGACAACATCATCCATGATGTGGCGTTGCTGAATCTGCATGTCGTTCTGTGCATCGACCGCGCCGGCATTGTAGGCAACGACGGTGCCACGCATCACGGCCTGCTGGATATGGCCTATCTGCGCCCTATCCCCAACATGCAGATTTGTGCGCCCATGACGGCCGAAGACTTGCGCGAAATGATGCAGATAGCCGAAATGGCAGAAGGTCCAATAGCCATCCGCTATCCGCGCGGCCGCAGCCACACCTGCCCCGCAGAAACTCCGCGTGAGGCCGTGCAATACGGCAAAGCCGTCCGGCTGCGCGAAGGTAACGAAGTGGCGGTTCTGACCATCGGCGCCATCGGAAACACCGTGGCGGAAGCCATTGACAGCATAGACGGACCCGGCAAGACAGGACGCTTTGCGCATTACAACATGCGCTGGCTGAAACCGATAGACACTGCCACACTGGACTATATCGGCACACACTACAAAGAAGTGGTGACCGCCGAAGACGGCATCATCCAAGGCGGACTCGGCTCCGCCGTACTGGAATACTTTGCCGACAAAAACTACCCCGTACACGTGACCCGAATAGGCATTGACAACCAATTCGTTGAACACGGAAGTACGAAAGAATTGTACAACCTACTGAAATTAGACAAACAAGGAATATGCGAATCGCTATTGTCGGTGCCGGAGAAGTAGGCACACATTTGGCCAAACTGCTGTCCAGAGAAAATATGGACATCTGTCTGTTAGACCAGAACGCAGAACGACTGGGAGACCTGGAAGCCAACTACGATCTTATGACGCGCGTAGGTTGCCCGACCTCCATTCACGACCTGCGTGAACTGGGCGTGAAAGATGTGGATTTGTTCATATCGGTAACGCCCCATGAGACAGAAAACATGACCGCGTGCATGATAGCCCGCCAATTAGGCGCCAAGAAAACGCTGGCACGTATCGACAACTATGAATACCTGCTGCCCGAAAACAAGAAGTTCCTGGAATCCATGGGTCTGAACCACATGATTTATCCGGAAGTGCTGGCAGCCAACGAGATACGCGAATCGCTGATGGTGAACTGGATGCGCTACCATATCCGCATATGCGGCGGAGCATTGGAACTATGCGTAGTGAAAGTGCCGAAAACAGCCGCAGTGATAGGACAAACATTCGAATCCGGTTTCTTCGACCATGGACAATTCCGTATCGTGCTCATCAAACGCGACAGCCACACTATCTTCCCGACCGGCAAAGACAGCGTGGAACCCGGTGATATGGTTTATGCCATCTGCACCCAGGAAAACATGGAATTCTTGCGCGAACAATTAGGCAAGCCCAAGAAAGAGATAAAACGCGTGATGGTGTACGGCGGCACACGACTGGCACAAAAAGCCGTACAGAACATGCCGGATGACTTCGAAATCAAGATATTGGAGGCAGACCGCGACCTATGCTATAAATTGAGCGAGAAAGTGGACAATGCCCTCATAATCAATGCAGACGGTTCGTCCATGGAGCAACTGAAAGAAGAAGGCATACAAGATACCGATGCCTTTGTGGCTCTGACCGACCAAAGCGAAGCCAACATCTTCGCCTGCCTTGCCGCCAAACGGTTCGGTGTGAATAAGACCATTGCCGATATCGAGAACATCGACTATATCCAAATGGCCGAAGGTCTGAACATCGGCACCGTACTAAACAAAAAAGCCATCACCGCCAGTTATATCTACCAAATGTTGCTGAACGCCAGTGTGCTGAACGTACGCAACCTGACCAGTGCCGACGCCGAACTGGTGGAACTGGTGGCAACAGAAGGCAGCCGTATCACCCGCGACAAGATACGCAATATCCGTCTGCCGGAAGATGTGTCCATCGGCGGTCTGGTACGCGCCGGAGAAGGACTGCTGGTGAACGGTGACACCCTGATTCTGCCGCAAGACCAGGTAATCGTGCTCTGCAAAAGTCACAATATACGCGAACTGGAAAAATACTTCAAATGACCAGAGTATTCAACACACGGATTGTCTTCAGGACCTTAGGTGCCCTATTGCTGATAGAGTCAATCTTTATGGGCCTGACCACTTTGTTGGGGTTCTATTACGATGCACCTGACAAAGAGTCGTTTTTGGTTAGCACTGTCATCACTCTGCTGGCGGGATTGTTAGGCTTGCTGTTCGGCCGTCATGCCTCAAGCCATGTAACCGAACGGGAAGGTTATGTGATTGTGGCGTTTGTATGGATTGTGTTCTCCATCTTCGGTCTGCTGCCATACTATATGAGTGGTGAAATAGGCAACCTGACAGATGCGTGGTTTGAGACCATGTCAGGCTTTACCACTACGGGTGCCACCATTCTGCCCAATGTGGAAGCAATGACAAAAACCGTCCTATTCTGGCGTGCCATGACCCAATGGCTTGGCGGTTTGGGAATAATCGTACTTTGCGTAGCACTGCTGCCTATGTTCGGACTGGGAGGTATGCAGCTCTATGCCGCGGAAGTGACGGGTGTGAGTTACGAGAAACTGAGTCCCCGCATAGCCGATACCGCAAAACGGATGTGGCTGATATATATTCTGCTGACCGTTTGCGAGAGTTTTCTGCTGAACCTGTTCGGCATGAGCAGTTTTGATGCCGTCTGTCACTCCATGAGTACGGTGGCTACAGGAGGATTCAGCACACGCAACCTGAGCGTAATCAATGACGGTCCCGCCATCCAATATACGATTGCGCTGTTCATGCTCCTGTCGGGTATCAACTTTACGCAGATTATCTATATCTTCCGCGGGCAACCCGGCAAGATAGTACATGACGAAGAAACACATTGGTATTTGGGCGCTGTCCTGATATGCACCGTGCTTCTCTCTGCCGGACTTTTTGTCCATTACGGTTGGTTGGATCCGGACGGCCGCCTCGAAAGCATAACACACATCCTGCAACATGGCGAAAAAGCATTCCGCAAAGGCTTCTTTATGGTGGTTTCCGCCATGACCTCCTCCGGTTTTGCCGCCAGTGACTATATGGCATGGCCCAAGTTGCTGTGGGTGGCTGTATTCTTCATGATGTTTACAGGTGCCAGCAGCGGCAGCACATCCGGAGGTATCAAGTGGGTGCGGATAGGCATTTTCGCAAAAAGCGCACTGGCTGAGATACAACACCGCATTCATCCGAACGCTATCGTTCCCGTGCGCTTCAACGGCCGTGCCATGTCACCGCAGACCACCAGTAATGTGATGGCGTTTATGTTCTTCTACATCTTCATCATCGTGATAACCGTTCTCATCTTCTGTGCGTGCGGTATCACCTTTGACGAAGCCATCGGAACAGCCGTATCCGCCATCGGTAATGTGGGCGTGTCTATCGGTCAATTCGGACCGTTAGGTTCCTATGCCGACTTCCCCACTTTTGCCAAATGGTGGATGACACTGGTAATGCTTATCGGGCGTTTGGAGATATTTACCATCATATTGCTATTCACTTCTGCACTTTGGAAAAAATGAGACCGTTTTTCATTGCTCTGTTTACGGCGTGTTGCCTGTTTATGTTAGGAACCGCGTGCGCCTTTTTCCCGGAACAAGGGATTGCTGTCGGCAGCCTGACTATCCGAATGCCGAATTGGGAACAGTTATCCGGCAATGAAACTACCACCCCTACAGAAAAAATGAGTGTAGCAGCCGTTCCGGTGGCAGAAGAGACAATCGTGACAAACGATACAATAGATACCGTTGTTGTCAAAGAACCGACGGATTATGACTATATGCAGCCTTTCTATGCCTCTCTGGCAGCCAGCGACACCACCAGTATCCGCGTGGTGCATTATGGCGATTCGCAACTGGAAGGTGACCGTATGACCATCGACATTCGCCGTGCCCTGCAGAAGCGTTACGGCGGTGGAGGTGTCGGAATCATTCCGCTGCACCAGACCATCGGTTCGCAATGCCTGAACCAAACGCTATATTTCAACGATGTCGCACAAGCCGTCAATCAAGGCCCAAAACGTTATTTGGCATACGGTCCGAAAGACAAACGCCGCGAAAACAAAGTGTATGGTCCGATGGCACAAGTGGCGGTGATGAACGACAGTTTAGTTGCTGGCAGCGAAAATGTACGGCTCTATATCGCCACCTACAAAAAAGGGACAGAAGCCTACTTCAACCGCATCCGTGTATTGCGTGATGGTGAAGACAGCCTTGTTACGGTTCGTGACAGCACATGGCAATACAATCTTCGGTTGCAGGGAAAAGGCGACATCTACGGCGTGTCGTTGGAAACCGACCGAGGCGTTATTGTGGACAACATTCCTATGCGTGGCTGTGCGGGCACCATCTTCACTCAGATGGACCGCCGTGCACTGAAGCATTATTTCCAAGTCACACGTACCCGCCTTATCATCATGCAATACGGAGGAAACGTAATGCCATATACATCCAACCGCACGCAGATTGACAACTACGCCAAGCGTGTGCGCGCCCAATTGCGCTACATGAAAGCGTGTGCCCCTGATGCGGCCATCCTCTTTGTCGGGCCAAGCGATATGCTGACTTCCATCAACGGGAACAAACAATCGTATCCCTTGCTGCCGGCCATGGATGCAGCACTCCGTGAGACCGCGCACAACGAAGGTGTGGCTTATTGGAGCCTCTTTGAAGCAATGGGCGGAAGCGGTGCGATGAACAAGTGGATGCAACAAGGCTTGGCAGCCGGTGATGGCGTACACTTCACCCGCAAAGGAGCAAGCCGTGCCGGTCAGTTGCTGGCCGATTGGATTATGGAGGGAGCAAAAACCAAATGAATATTTGGGAGCACATATTCGCTTTTGACAGTCGGCATCCGCTACTCTTTACCCAAAACTATTTTTGGATATTCTTTGCGCTCGTTTACATCGGTTATGCCTGCCTGATGGAGATTGGCAGAAAACGCGAAGGAAGGGAATCAACACCGCTGCGATTGCATCTTAGGAACATCTATCTGATGCTTGTCAGTTGGTTCTTCTACTACAAGACCTCCGGCGCATTTCTTCTCATACTGCTTTTTGTGACGATGAGCGACTGGTCGTTTGCCTGGCTCATTCACCGCGCACACCAAAAAGGGAGACAGGCCATGAAAAACCTGTGGCTTACAATGAGTGTGCTGATTGATCTTGGCATACTGGCTTATTTCAAGTACGCCTATTTTGGAGTGGATGTGTTCAATACGTTGTTTTCCACGCATGTCACCATAACGGAAAAGATTATTCTGCCTGTCGGTATCAGTTTCTACACCTTCCAAATCATCTCCTATACAACCGATGTTTACAGAGGGCTGATTGCACCGGTAAAGAGTCCGTTGGATTTCGGTTTCTTTGTCTCCTTCTTTCCGCAGTTGGTGGCCGGACCGATTGTGCGTGCCAAAGAGTTTATTCCACAGCTCTATAAACCGTTTTTCTTGAGCCGCCGGCAGTTCGGAATAGCCGTTTTCTGGATAGTGAACGGTCTGCTGAAAAAGATTATCTTGAGCGACTATCTGGCAGTGAACTTTATTGACCGTGTTTTTGAGAATCCCCTTCTCTTTTCGGGCTTTGAGAATGTATTTGCCGTCTTTGCCTATTCATTGCAGGTGTATGCCGACTTCTCCGGTTATACGGATATCGCCATCGGACTCGCCTTGCTGATGGGATTTTATCTGCCTAAAAACTTCGACTCTCCTTACAAATCGCGCAATCCGCAGGAGTTCTGGCGTCGTTGGCATATGTCGCTATCACGTTGGCTGAAAAGTTATGTCTATATCCCTCTCGGCGGCAATCGTACGCTGTTTGGGCGCAAGAGTAGCAAACTGCTGGCCTCCAATGTAAACAGTTTCGCCACGATGTTGATTGGCGGACTGTGGCACGGCGCAAGTTGGAACTTTGTCATCTGGGGCGGACTGAATGGTCTGGGTATGATTTTTGTCAAATGCTGGCATGCTCTAAAAGTAAAAATACTCGGTACACTGCCCCAACGGATGGCAGTAACACTACCGCATCTGACAAAAGCCGTCTGCCGTATCGACAACGTCATTTCCATCCTGCTGACGTTCACGTTTATTACTTTCACCCGTCTGTTTTTCCGTTCCGGTTCCAATCTCGACCCTGCATCTGCCAATCAGCAGGCATGGGAAACGGCAAAGAACATGATGGGACAAATCTTCGGAGCATGGAACAACCAGATTATCCTTCCTTTCCTTTTGGAATACCGCAAAGTGTTCATTCTCTTTGTGATAGGCATGACCATCCACTGGTTTCCCGCCAAATTCAAGCAGTGGTATCGATTGGCCTTTGCGGCATTGCCCGTATGGGTCATGGCGCTATTAGTGGTGATGGCGGTCATTGCCGTTTATCAGTTCGTTTCTGCGGATATGCAACCTTTTATTTATTTCCAATTCTGATATGACAGGCTTAACAGGAGGCATAGGAAGCGGCAAATCGACCATTGCGCATGAATTGGAGAGGCGCGGTTACAAAGTCTATGACACAGACTCGGAAGCCAAACGCCTTATCGTCACTTCTCCGGATGTGAAACGCGCCATTATCGCTCTTTTCGGCGAAGAGGCCTATGCAGGAGACAACTACAACCGCACTTTCGTTGCACAACAAGTGTTTGCCGATCCGGACAAACTGCAACAACTCAACCGGATTGTCCATCCTGCCGTAGAAGCCGATCTCAAACAAAGCGGCGCGGACATCGTGGAAAGTGCTATTTTGTACGAAAGCGGATTAAACCGCTTGTGCGATAAAGTAGTGGCAGTGGTAGCACCCGAAACCATCCGCTTGCAACGCGCCATGCAGCGTGACCATGCTGACGAAACAGCAATCCGCGCAAGGATGGCATCCCAACTGACAGATGAAGCCCTGAGGATGCGGGCAGATGTGGTACTACAGAACGATGGTACACAAAGCATTTCTGACATCGTAGATTCATTATTAAAACAGATAGAGATATGATTACATTCTTTGTTTCTTTGGTCGCCCTGGTGGTAGGGTTTATTGTTTACGGAACAGTGGTAGAGAAAGTTTTCGGCATTGAGCCAGATCGTCAGACACCCGCTATCACGAAATCGGACGGTGTGGATTATGTTCCCATGAAGCCGTGGCGCATCTTTCTCGTCCAATTCCTGAACATCGCCGGTCTTGGTCCTATTTTCGGCGCGATTATGGGTATCTTTTTCGGCCCTGCGGCTTTCCTGTGGATTGTGCTGGGCACCATCTTTGGCGGTGGCGTACATGACTATTTGTCCGGCATGATGTCGGTGCGGAGCGGCGGCGTTTCGCTTCCTGACATTATCGGAAACCAACTGGGAAAGACCATGAAATTCTTTATGCGTATTCTGTCATTGTTGCTACTTATCCTGCTGACTACCACTTTTTTGAGCGGTCCGGCCTCATTGCTGCAAGGCTTGGCACCTCTGCCCGCTTCCGGCACTATGCCTATGGTTTGGGTGCTCATCATTTTCGGTTATTATGTGCTGGCAACCATCCTGCCTGTTGACAAACTGATAGGCCGTTTCTACCCTATTTTCGGTGCATTATTGCTCTTTATGGGATTTGGTATCATGGTTATTATGATAGGTTGGCATAGCACCGAAATGCCGGAACTGACTGATGGACTGTATAATCGGGCAACCGACGGAATGCCTCTGTTCCCGATGATGTTTGTCAGCATCGCCTGCGGTGCTATTTCCGGTTTTCACGGCACCCAATCGCCGTTGATGGCGCGCTGCATCACCAACGAACGCCAAGGACGATGGATTTTCTACGGAGCCATGGTGGCGGAAGGTATTCTCGCCCTTATTTGGGCAGCAGCGGCAGGAACATTCTTTGCCAATCCCGAAGAAGGCGTTTACGGAATTGACGGGTTACAGCAGTTTGCGGCAGAGCATCAGGGCGCCAATATCGCAGCATTAGTAGTGGACCGCGTTTCACGCTCTTGGCTGGGGATTATCGGAGGTATTCTCGCCATTGTCGGAGTGATAGCCGCCCCTATCACATCCGGTGATACGGCTTTGCGTTCCGCACGACTGATCGTTGCCGATTTTCTGAATCTGGATCAACGCCCTGTCGTTAAACGTCTCATGATTGCCTTTCCTTTGTTTGCCATGGTCTTTGGCATGGTGTTTGTCGATTTCGGCATCGTGTGGCGCTATTTCTCATGGACCAACCAGACATTGGCAGTATTTACATTGTGGGCAGGAACGTTGTTCCTCTACAAGCATTCACGTTACCGTTACGGCTATTTGATGGCTTTGATTCCCGCTTTGTTTATGACCATGGTATGCACCAGTTATATCTTCATTGCCAAAGAAGGCTTGCATCTGCCTGCCGAACTCCGTTGGATTGGCTATGTAGTTGCCGCCTGTGTAACCGTCTTGCTACTGACCTTGTTTGTGTTACACACCCAAAAGAATTGAGTGTAAAAAGCACCAGAGTGACATTTGTGAGAGCATTTTCTTGGTGCTCTCACATTTTTTCACTACTTTTGCAACGGGTTTGAGAAAGATAAACTTATCGTCGGCTCATCGTCAGCTCATCGTCCCGTATCTGTCTCGTAGGTCGCTCGTAAACTGCTCTTTCTTCTAAGGGTGCCTACCTTACCACTCCGTTAGCACTCTGGTCCGTCACAGGTCTATTACAAAAATATATTTGTTGTATTTCGGCCCTCCCTGCTACTTTTTAGAGTACAGGGGCCCGCCGAAAGTACGTTCGCAGCCTTGTGCGAACGCCAACTAAAAATGCCATCAAGTGGCATAAAAAAACTTTTTTTCCACTTTTTTGCATTTTTATTTGGTCATTCCAAATATTTGTAGTACTTTTGCACGATTTTTCGTGGTTTAGGCCCGATAAGTGCCTTTTGCAGCGTATGAGTCACCGGTGAGAACCTGACAGCAGCGCACAGACAAGAAGCCGCCTACACGATTGAATATTAAATAGATACATAAAGAAATGTACGCAATTGTAGAGATGCAAGGCCAACAATTCAAAGTAGAGGCCGGCAAAAAACTCTTCATCAACCGTATGGAAGCCGAAAAAGGCGCAACGGTAGAGTTTGACAAAGTCCTTCTGATTGACAACGAAGGCAAAGTGAAAGTAGGAACCCCCGTGATCACAGGCGCGAAAGTGATTTGCGAAGTGCTGGACAACGAATGCCGCGGTGAGAAAGTCCTGGTATTCCACAAAAAACGCCGCAAAGGGTACCGCAAAATGCAAGGTCATCGTCAGGATTTGACCAACGTAGTAGTAAAAGAAATCGTTACGAAGTAAACGGAACGGTGAATGTAGAACCAAAAGAAAGAAGTTTAGAAGATTATGGCACATAAGAAAGGTGTCGGTAGTTCGAAGAACGGCCGTGAATCAGAAAGCAAACGTCTTGGCGTAAAGATTTGGGGTGGTCAATTTGCAAAAGCAGGCAACATCATCGTTCGCCAGCGCGGCACAGTACACAACCCCGGTGAGAATATGGGTATGGGCAGCGACCATACGTTGTATGCCCTTGTGGACGGAATCGTTTCGTTCCGCAAGAAACGCAACAACAAATCGTATGTAAGTATTGAGCCCGTTGCCGAGGCATAAGACCCAAGAAAGCAAACCAACCGTTTCCTCCGCTTACGAGCGGGGGAATTTTTCGTAAAGGAAACGCGCGCGCATACATACACGCATGTAATACATGTAATACAAGATACAACCCCACAAACAAAATACAACGATGTTAACACTCAAACAAATCAACAACGACAAAGAACAAGTGATTGCCGGCCTGGAGAAAAAACATTTCCAGGGCGCCCGTGAAGCCGTTGAGGAAGTGATCCGCCTGGATCAGATGCGCAAAAACATCCAACAACAAAAAGACACGGCATCCGCCGAGATGAACCGTATCTCAAAAACAATAGGCCAACTGATAGGCCAAGGCAAGAAAGAAGAAGCCGAACAAGCCAAAGCCCAAACATCCACCCTGAAAGAGAACATCAAGACCTATGAGCAGCAGATGACAGAGGCCGAAAACAGCCAGACCCAAGCCCTGTTGCAAATACCCAATATCCCCTACTCCATCGTGCCGGAAGGAACGAGTGCGGAAGACAACCTGGCCGTGAAAGCAGGCGGATGGGATATCCCCAGCGATGCCCCTGCGCACAACGAGATAGCCGCCTTGCAAAACAACAGCGCCGCCTTTGACAAAGACGGACAAGCCGTGGCGCTGCGCGACTGGAAAGAAGCATGGAACCCCAAACCCGCATTCGCCAAACTGCCGCACTGGGAGTTGGCAAAGAAATACAATCTCATCGACTTTGACCTGGGCGTGAAGATTTCCGGTGCCGGTTTCCCCGTTTACATCGGACAAGGTGCACGGCTGCAACGGGCACTGATTAATTTCTTTCTCGCCGAAGCTGCCAAAGACGGCTACACGGAGATAATGCCACCTACCGTGGTAAACACCGCCTCCGGCTACGGCACAGGCCAACTGCCCGACAAAGAGGGACAGATGTACCACTGCGATATGGATGACCTGTACCTGATTCCGACCGCCGAAGTGCCGGTGACCAATATCTATCGCGATGAGATACTGGACGAACAGGCACTGCCGATAAAGAACTGCGCTTACACCGAGTGTTTCCGTCGCGAAGCAGGCAGTTACGGCAAAGACGTGCGCGGTCTGAACCGTTTGCACGAGTTCTCGAAAGTGGAAATAGTACGTATCGATACGCCCGAACACTCCGAGACAAGTCACCGCGAGATGTTGAGCCACGTGGAAGGTCTGTTGCAGAAACTGGAACTGCCCTACCGAATCCTGCGCCTTTCGGGCGGAGACATGTCATTCACAGCCGCATTGTGCTACGACTTTGAAGTGTATTCGGAAGCCCAGCAACGCTGGTTGGAAGTGTCTTCCACCTCCAATTTCGATACCTACCAAGCCAACCGTCTGCACTGCCGTTACCGCCGTGCGGAAGACAAGAAAGTGGTGCTCTGCCATACCCTGAACGGTTCGGCACTGGCCCTTCCGCGCATCGTGGCCGCTCTGTTAGAGAACAACCAGACCGAAGAAGGCATCCGCATCCCCGCTGCATTGCAGCCCTATTTCGGAGCCGATATGATACGATAAACACGAAGCACTGACAATCATGGAGATACTGGCATATACCATCCCTTCACTCGTTGTACTGGCCTGCGCATGGCTAATCATGCACAAGCTATTCAAGAACGAAGAACAAAAGCGTCTGTGGGAACTGAAAAAACTGGCACAGAAAGAGATTTCACCGGTTCGTCTGCGGGCCTACGAACGGCTGACCCTGCTATTGGAACGCACCCAACCCGAACATCTGCTGATGGATTTGGACTTGGCGAGCATGACCGTAGAAACACTGCAACAGCACCTGCTCCGCACCATCCGAATGGAGTTTGACCACAACATGAGCCAGCAAATCTATGTCAGCGACGAGACCTGGGACAAGATTATGCAGGCACGCGACCAGATGGCCACCTTCGTAATAGCCGCAGCCAACCAGATGCCCAAAGAAACAAATGCGCTGGAGTATGCCCAAATGATGATGAAAGCCTACCGCAGCAACGGTGCCACGCCGCATGAGGCTGCCATGGAGGCGCTGAAAGAAGAAGTGAGACAAATACTCTGACTATGACCCGTTTGTTCCGACATATCATTTTCTGCACGCCATTGCTGCTATGCCTACTGTTCGCTTCTTGCGAACAGGACCGCACGTGCCGTCAGGAGATGACCGCACATGCACGCATCTACCTAAGTGCCGTAACCACGTTGTCCGATGACAGCCACACGGAAGCAGCGCCCGATAGCATTACCCTCGGACTGGTAGGATGCGATTCGCTGGTGCTGGACAATGCCTATTCGGAACGAACAGCCTGCGTAGAACTGCGTGCAGACACCACACACACACAAGTGGTGGTAGTCTATCACGAAGAGACGGACACATTGACCGTGTTCCATACCAATGAGCAGAAATATATCTCACTGGCCTGCGGTTGCATCGTGCGACATATCATTGACAGTGTACACTCGACGCATTATCGCATCGACAGCACCGCTATCCTCAACACAGTTGTGACAGCGGAAAAAGAAAATCATCTGCAACTATGGCTTCACCCCTAACACCGACACACCGTGAATAGACTGACTACCATATTGCTGCTGTTGCTACTGTCCGTTCGTACAAGTGCCCACGTTTACGGTGACAGTGCCATTTACCAAGGTCTGTTCATCAAACTGGACCTTGCCACGACTACCATTGAAGTCGCCCGTTCAAAAGGCACACTGCAAACATATGAAGGGGCTATCAGTGTGCGGCTCAAGAACCGCTACTATCCCACTCTGGAAGGCGGTTATTCATTCGGCAAACGCGATGCTGAAGGCGGTTTGTACAAAGGCAAAGGCGGTTTTGTCCGTCTGGGACTGGATTTCAACGGGCTGCGCAAACGCATTGAGTCGCCCCATGCCTTCTTGGTCGGGTTGCGCGTCTGTTCCGCCCTGCAACGCTATGACCTATGCGATGTGAAACAGAACACGCCGTATTGGGACACCGGTGCTCGTGTGGATTTTCTCAACCGCCAAGCTATGGACTGGTGGGGCGAAGTGGTAGCCGGATGCAATGTGAATATCGCAAGCGGATTCTACATGGGATGGGCCGTGCGATTCAAACTGCTATTCACTTCCAAGAACAAAGACCAACGCCCCGAAGCCTACTATATACCCGGATTCGGGTTCCGCAACAACACCAATTGGGGTGTAAACTACTACATCGGATGGAGAATCTGATTAAAAGAAAGATACACTATATAAACGCACTATAATGAACACAACCAAACTGATGAATCATGCCGCAGACAACATCCGCATTCTGTCTGCAGCGATGGTAGAAAAAGCCAAGAGCGGCCACCCTGGCGGTGCTATGGGTGGTGCCGATTTTATCAATGTCCTCTATTCGGAATTTCTGGTATATGACCCTGAAAATCCGGCATGGGAAGCACGCGACCGTTTCTTCCTTGACCCCGGACACATGGCTCCTATGCTGTACAGCACGCTTTGTCTGGCAGGCAAGTTCTCTATAGCCGAACTGCAGCAACTCCGCCAATGGGGAAGCGTAACGCCCGGACATCCCGAACTGTGCGTAGAACGCGGCATAGAAAACACTTCCGGTCCTCTCGGACAAGGACATACCTTTGCCGTTGGCGCCGCCATTGCAGCCAAATGGATGAATCATCGTTTCGGAGCAATTCACAACCCCACCATTTATGCGTTCATCTCCGACGGAGGCATCCAAGAAGAGATTTCGCAAGGTGCAGGGCGCATGGCAGGCCATCTGGGACTGGACAACCTGATTATGTTCTATGACAGCAACCGCATCCAACTCTCCACAAGCTGTGAAGAAGTGTCGACGGAAGATGTGGCAAAGAAATATGAGGCATGGGGATGGTTCGTACAAGAAGTTCCGGGCAATGACCCCGATGCCATCCGTCAGGCACTTGTGCAAGCCAAAGAAGAAAAGAAACGTCCGAGCTTGATTATCGGTCACACCACCATGGGAAAAGGCTGTTTGACTGCAGACGGACAGAGTTGGGAAAGCAAGTGCTCCACACACGGACAACCCTTGTCCAAGTCGGGCGCTTCGTTCGAAGAGACCGTTCGTCATCTGGGAGGCAATCCTGAAGACCCGTTTGCCATCTTTGCAGATGTTAAACAACTATACGAAGACCGCGCAACCGCATTGCGCGAACTATGCAACCAACGCTACGCGAAATTCTATCAGTGGCAACAAGAAAATCCGACACTTGCCAAGGAATACGAGGCATTCTTCTCCGGCGAGACTCCGGCTATTGACTGGAGCCGCATAGAACAGAAACCCGGAGCCGCCACACGCAATGCCAGTGCCACCGTATTAGGCTATCTGGCTGAAAACGTGGGAAACATGATTGTATCCAGTGCCGACCTGAGCAACTCGGACAAGACAGACGGTTTCCTCAAAAAGACACATGCCATCACACGTAGTGATTTCTCCGGACAATTCCTGCAGGCAGGTGTGAGCGAACTGACCATGGCCTGCGTGATGATGGGTATGGCACTTCACGGAGGTATTATTCCCGCCTGCGGCACATTCTTCGTTTTCAGCGACTACATGAAGCCGGCAGTCCGTTTGGCAGCATTGATGCAACTGCCCGTCAAATTCATCTGGAGCCATGACGCTTTCCGTGTAGGCGAAGACGGCCCGACCCATGAGCCGGTGGAGCATGAGGCACAAATCCGCCTGATGGAGAAACTGAAGAACCATGCAGGCCAACCCTCCATGCTGGTGCTTCGTCCTGCCGATGCGGAAGAGACAACTCTGGCATGGCGCCTTGCGATGGAGAACAACGATACGCCAACAGCACTCATTCTGTCACGTCAGGATGTAGCGATGGTGACAACAGGTCTCACACCCGAAACATTGAAAGAAGGTTTCCGTAAAGGAGGATATATTGTTTCAAGAGACGAAAATCCGGAAGTGGTACTTGTGGCATCCGGCTCGGAAGTGGCAACTCTGATGGCAGGGGCTGAACTACTGCGTAAAGACGGTATTCGTCTGCAAATAGTAAGTGTGCCGAGCGAAGGACTGTTCCGTCAGCAAAGCGAGGATTATCAAAACAGTGTACTTCCCAAAGGTATCCGCCGTTTCGGACTGACCGCAGGTCTGCCATGCACGTTGGAAGGACTGATAGGCGAAAATGGAAAGGTTTGGGGACTGGAGAGTTTCGGATTCTCTGCGCCATACAAAGTGTTGGATGAAAAACTCGGCTTTACCGCCGAGAATGTGTACAACCAAGTGAAAGCACTTCTTCATTGATTAAAGCAAAACGCAATTATGGAATACAATTTTCAGGAAATAGAACAACATTGGCAGGAAGAATGGGAAAAAGCCCAAGCCTATCGTGTTTCCAACCAATCGGAACGCAAGCCTTTCTATGTGCTTGACATGTTCCCTTATCCGAGCGGAGCAGGCTTGCATGTCGGGCATCCGCTGGGATATATTGCTTCCGACATATACAGTCGCTACAAACGTCTGCAAGGTTTCAATGTACTCCACCCGATGGGATTTGATGCCTACGGACTGCCCGCAGAACAATATGCCATCCAGACCGGACAACACCCGGAGAAAACCACCAACCAAAATATAGCGCGTTACATCGAGCAATTGCGGAAGATAGGTTTCTGTTACGACTGGAACCGCATGGTACGTACTTGCGACCCGGATTTCTACCACTGGACACAATGGGCATTCCGAAAGATGTTCCTCAGCTACTATGACGAGACTCGTCAGCAGGCGCGCCCGATTGAAGAACTGGTGGCACTATTTGAGAAAGAAGATCCGACATGGAATACCCTTTCCGAGAAAGAGCAGCAAGAGCGACTTATGCAATACCGTATCGCCTATTTGTCCGATACCAAAGTCAACTGGTGTCCGGAACTTGGAACCGTTCTTGCCAATGACGAAGTGTCGGAAGGGCTTTCTGTCCGTGGCGGTTTCCCCGTTGAACAACGCGTTATGCGGCAATGGAGTTTGCGTGTCAGTGCTTACGCTGCACGTCTGCTGGAAGGATTGGACAAGATAGATTGGACGGAATCACTCAAAGAGACTCAGCGCAACTGGATTGGACGTAGCGAAGGTGCGGAAATGCAATTCCATATCAAAGGACAAGACGAACCGTTCACTATCTTCACCACCCGTGCAGACACGGTGTTCGGTGTCACGTTCATGGTTCTTGCTCCGGAAAGCGAATATGTAGAGCGCGTTGTGACCGAAGAACAGCGTGCGGAAGTGGAAGCATATCTTGACCGCTGCAAACACCGCACCGAACGGGAACGTATTGCCGACCGCCGCGTAACAGGCGTATTCACAGGTTCATATGCCATCAATCCGCTGACGAAGAACGAAATACCTATTTATATCTCGGATTACGTGCTTGCCGGTTACGGCACCGGTGCCATTATGGCGGTGCCGGCACACGACAGCCGCGACTACGCTTTTGCCCGTCATTTCAATCTGCCGATTATTCCGCTGATTGAAGGTGCTGATGTTTCCGAGCAGTCGTTTGATGCGAAAGAAGGAAAGATGATCAATTCGGGCTTTCTCAACGGCATGGAGGTAAAGGATGCCATCCGCGCCATGAAACAACATATTGAGAAAGAAGGTATTGGCCGTGTCAAGGTTAACTACCGTCTGCGCGATGCCATTTTCTCGCGCCAGCGTTATTGGGGTGAACCGTTCCCCGTTTATTACAAGGACGGAATGCCTTATATGCTACCAGAGGAATGTCTGCCGTTGGAACTGCCTGAAGTGTCAGACTTCAAACCTACCAAAGACGGACAGCCGCCATTAGGACACGCACAATATTGGGCATGGAACACAGAGACACAGCAAGTCGTGGATAAAGCTCTCATTGACGAGAAAACCATATTCCCGCTTGAACTCTGCACAATGCCGGGCTTTGCCGGTTCCAGTGCATACTATCTCCGCTATATGGATAACAAGAACTCGGATGCACTGGTTTCACCGGAAGCCAATCAGTATTGGCGCCAAGTGAATCTCTATATCGGCGGCACCGAACATGCAACGGGACACTTGATTTACAGCCGTTTCTGGAACAAGTTCCTGTTTGACATGGGAGTTGTGTGCGAGGACGAACCGTTCAGCAAACTCATCAATCAGGGAATGATACAAGGCCGATCCAATTTCGTCTATCGTTATATCGGCGAAGGGTCAACAGGTAATCTGTATATCAGTTACAACCTGATTGACAATCCTGAATACAAAGACAAGGTACAGCCGATTCATGTCAATGTGAATATTGTTCATAACGACATATTGGATATCGATGCTTTCCGCAACTGGATGCCGGAATACAAAAATGCACAATTTGTTTATGCCGACGGCACCACCGATGTGGATAATCCCTATATCGGTACGCCGGCGGAAAAGCAGTATATCTGCGGATGGGCGGTAGAGAAGATGTCCAAATCCATGTTCAATGTCGTTAATCCCGATGATGTGATAGCCAAGTACGGCGCCGATTCGTTACGTCTGTTCGAGATGTTCCTTGGTCCGTTGGAAATGTCCAAGCCTTGGGATACCAGCGGCATTGACGGAGTACACCGTTTCCTCAAGAAACTATGGAACATGTACGAAGCACCCGTTGAGGAAGAGCCGACACGGGAAGAATTGCGCTCGTTGCACAAACTCATTAAGAAAATCACTTGGGATATTGAGAATTTCTCATTCAATACCTCAATACCCGCCTTTATGATTGCACAGAACGAATTGAGTGCGCTTAAATGCAACAAACGCGCCATTCTCAAGCAGTTCGCCATCCTCTTGGCTCCCTATGCTCCCCACATCGCTGAGGAGATGTATCATCGGTGCCAGGATAAACCTCAAACTTTCGTCATAGACGAATCATGGCCTGTTTGTAACGAATCGTATCTGGAAGAAGACGGCGTGAAATATCCCGTGCAATTTAACGGCAAGATGCGTTTTGTTCTCACCCTTCCGAAAACAATGTCGAAAGAAGAGGTGGAACAGGTTGTACTGTCGAATGCCGACACACAGAAAGTGCTGGCAGGGGCTACGCCAAAGCGTGTTATTGTTGTACCCGGTAAAATAGTAAATATCGTCCTATGACCGTTTGTCAGAGATATGCATACCGCGCTGAAAAACAAGAAAGGAGAGCGAAAAACTCTCCTCTTGTGAACCAGCTGGGGCTCGAACCCAGGACCCCATCCTTAAAAGGGATGTGCTCTACCTGCTGAGCTACTGATTCCCGTGCTTTTTTTCAAAAGCGGCTGCAAAGGTACTGCTTTTTTCTGATATGACCAAATTTTTTTGAAAAAAAATGACAATTTTACTGAAATATACCCGAAGAGACACTTCAACCACCCAAATTGGCGGGCTTTTTCTTGGTTCCGGCTACCCTATCCGCATCCAGACGATGGCCAATGTGTCCACCGATGATGTGGCACAGTCTGTTGCTCAAGCGCGTCGGTGTGCCAATGCGGGGGCTGACCTCTTTCGTTTTACCACACAGGGTATACGCGAAGTAGAGAGTGTCAAGGAAATATGCCGGCAGTTGCGCAACGAAGGCATTACGATGCCGATTGTGGCAGACATCCATTTCCGTAGCGATGTGGCAGATGCAGCCGCGCAGACAGTAGAGAAAGTGCGTATCAACCCCGGTAATTATGCTAAAGAGCCGGCGGAAATCCGTGCGCGTTTCAGCCATCTTCTGCAAATCTGCAAACAACACAACACGGCTATACGTATCGGTGTGAACCACGGAAGTCTCTCGCCCAGAATCATGGACCGCTTCGGCGATACTCCGGAAGGAATGGTGGAAAGTTGCATGGAGTTTCTGCGTATTGCCGTAGAAGAAGATTTTCGGAATATCGTTCTCAGTATCAAAGCATCCAACACACGTATTATGGTGGAAACCGTCCGTCTGCTTGTAGAGACGATGGATAAAGAAGATATGCATTTCCCGCTTCATCTGGGCGTTACGGAAGCCGGTGAAGGGGAAGACGGACGCATCAAATCCGCCGTAGGTATCGGTGCGTTACTGGCGGAGGGAATCGGCGACACCGTCCGTGTCAGCCTGTCCGAAGAACCCGAAGCCGAAATTCCTGTAGCACAGGATTTGGTCACCTATTTTACCGCCTCAAACGGACCGCGTTATGCGGCTGATACATTCCTTTGTTGGGATGAGGCGAGCCAAACAGTGGTGTACCAATGCGCGGAACATGACTGGGCACGCTACCAGTTGTTTGCTGCAGCCGAGTGCGGACGCCTGTTGTGGCAATACGGCACACGCAGTCTCAGGCTGGAAAGTCCTGTTTTCTCCCGCGAACAATTGGACGAGCTTGCACGCAATATCCTGCAGGCAGCCGGACTGGTACGATACAAGACCGAGTTTGTCTCCTGTCCGGGATGCGGACGCACCATGTTCGACTTGCAGCAGACCGTACATTCGATAAAAGCCGCGTTCCAAGACCCTGCCTTTGCGGGGCTGAAGATTGCCGTCATGGGTTGCATTGTGAACGGACCCGGAGAGATGGCAGATGCCGATTACGGATATGTGGGAGCCGGACGAGACAGGATAAGCCTATACCGCGGAAAAGAATGCGTGTTGAAAAACATTCCGCAGGCAGAGGCCGTTGCACGGCTGAAGGAACTTATCCGACAAGATACTCACCTAAACTAATGAATACATCTATAGTACTAACATAAAAACAACTAACAATATGCAAAAATCAGCCTTACAGACTGCACGTCAGTCCTATCAACCCAAGATGCCTAAGGCTCTTGCGTCCTCACTCCGTCTGGCAGAAGGTGCCAAGACCGAATCCGTTGCCGATCAGGAAGAGATTCGCCGTCTCTTCCCCAATACATACGGTATGCCCGTCATTACGCTTGAGCAGGCAGAGGAAACGGCTATACAGTCAGAACCCATTGCTGTGGGTGTCATCCTTTCCGGAGGTCAGGCTCCCGGCGGACACAATGTCATTTCCGGCTTGTTTGACGGTCTCAAGCGTCTCAACCCGAAGAACCGCCTATATGGTTTTCTGGGAGGTCCCAGCGGACTGATTGACGGCAAGTACATTGAACTGACGGCAGATATCATTGATGAATACCGCAATACCGGTGGTTTCGACATCATCGGTTCCGGACGTACCAAATTGGAAGAGACCTGGCAGTTTGACAACGGTATCGAAGTCTGCAAACGACTTGGCATATCCGCCATTGTTATCATCGGCGGTGATGACTCCAACACCAATGCCTGTGTACTGGCAGAATACTACCTGCAGAAGCAGTGCGGTATCCAGGTTATCGGCTGTCCGAAAACCATTGACGGCGACCTGAAGAATACAATGATTGAGACTTCTTTCGGCTTTGACACCGCCTGCAAGGTTTATTCCGAGCTTATCGGTAATATCCAGCGGGATGCCAATTCCGCCAAGAAATACTGGCACTTCATTCGTCTGATGGGTCGTTCCGCCAGCCATATCGCATTGGAATGCGCCTTGCAGACCCAACCTAATATCTGCCTTATATCCGAAGAGGTGGAAGCCAAGCAAATGACCCTGCAGCAGATTGTCGCCCAAGTGGCTGATGTGATTGCCGCACGCGGCAATGCCGGCTACAATTTCGGTACAGTACTTATTCCGGAAGGTATCATTGAGTTTATTCCGGAAATGCGTGTCCTTATTCAGGAACTGAACGACCTACTGGCTTCCGGCAAAGGTTTGGACGGACTTACGCCTACTTCCGCTGCACTCTATGCATCCTTGCCGGAGGCAATTGCCAAACAGCTGACTATGGATCGCGACCCGCACGGAAATGTACAGGTTAGCCTTATCGAGACCGAGAAACTGCTCATAGAGATGGTATCCAAGCGTCTGGCGGAGATGAAAGCAGAAGGCAAATACACCGGTAAATTCTCTGCACAGCATCATTTCTTCGGCTATGAGGGACGTTGTGCCGTACCTTCCAATTTCGATGCGGACTACTGCTACTCTATCGGTCAGACCGCTATCATGCTGATTGCTGAAGGCAAGACGGGCTATATGGCTTTGGTGCGCAACCTGACCAAGCCTGCAGAGGAATGGATAGCAGGCGGTGTGCCTATTACGATGATGATGAACATGGAACGCCGAAACGGAAAGATGAAACCCGTAATCCAAAAAGCCTTGGTGGACTTGAACGGCCGTCCGTTCCTTTATCTGGATGCACATCGTGCCGAGTGGGCTGACACCACGCCTACCTACGTCTTCCCCGGTCCTATCCAGTACTATGGTCCGGACGAGGTATGCAACCGCCCCACGAAAACATTGTTGTTAGAAAAAGAAGGACACTGCTAATACATGCTGAACGTATTGCGTAAAACAGCCATACTGGCACTATTGTTCGTTTCGGGTACTTGCTTCGGTCAGTACTCGGACGAACAATTGTACGAAGCCTATATGTCATCCGACCTCACCTTGTGGGGTGAATATATCGCTCACACAAAGTGGGACACATTGTCCGCTGAGGGACGGACAAGGCTGATTAACTATTATTATGGCTATATTCCTTTCCGCCACGACAATGGCGGGAAAGACTGCCGTGCCTTGCTTGACACCTATTGGGCACTCATCCGGAGCCATCAGGATGTACTCACCGAGTCGGAGTACAAGACTTTTCTCAGTTCGGCTTATGCGTATGAGTATTTGCTGGACCATGGACGTATCTTCTCGGATGGGATGAAGTCATTCAAAGTGGCCAAAGAGGCTGTGGAAGCGGATGAGAACAACCCATTGGCTCTTGCGCTGAAAGGCAACGTGGATTTCTATGCGCCAAAGCTGTTCGGCGGCAGTAAGGAACGAGCGATGAGGGCGTTTCTGAAGGCAGAGAAAATCATGCATGATGATGCCAAATACCGTTACTATTGGAACTATCCGTCTCTGCAACTCTGCATTGCCCAATGCTATGAGAAACAAGGAGATTTGGACGAGGCAATAGAGCAATGCCGCAAATTGCTTGCTGAGCATCCTCATTTTGCGTATGTTCGAGACGAATATCTTCCGGCCCTTCTCAAGAAGAAAAGCAAGAAAGAAGACTGACGCGTGTCAGTCTTTTTTTTGACCTATAGTCCCCAATCCTTGATTATTTTTTACGCGTACGGGGCTTATGTCCAAAATTATAGCCCACACGAATGGACGGCTCAATAAACATGGTTAATTCTTGTCACTGTCTTCGTCAGCAGTTTTGCCCGATTCAAGGTCATGGAAGGCGCACTGGGATAATAACTGATGCCGGCAGTCTCCATCGCATATCCGTTTTTCCGCATACAGAGGAAGAAGGAGGCGCTGCATCTTGGTGTGAATACAACAGTAGCTATATGCGTAGAGAATTTGACTTTTGAGGCATCATGCTCCAGATGTTTGGCATAGGCTTTCAAAACGCCTTTTCTAACGGCAGCGAACGCTTTTGCTTCATAACACCACACATGTTTTTTCAGCCACCAGACAGAGAAAACCGATGCCATATATCTTTGCATGGATGTTGCTTTTGCCAGTTTGGGGTCTACTGCCGTTTTCGCACCCATACCGATACCGGCAAATCCAAAATTGGCTTCATTACCCAGATTCCAGTTATGGACGGTACAGCCGATGGAGAGAATGGAATCCGCCACCAATTCTCCGTAGGCCTCCAAGACCGTGCAAATTTCATTCAGCGACAATTCTGACCATTGTTTTCCGTTTTGCAGTGCATAGATTTCTGGATATTCCTCAAAACGCGGAGCCTGCAAACCATCCATGTCCATGTAGGTATAGGCGCACATAATTTCCGGATTGATGGGCATACCCACTTTTTTTGCGATTCTACATAGTTCCATTGCTTGCGTGAAAGTATGCACATTGGCGTTTTCATCCTTTTTGCCGTCGGTGATATCTTCTGCAGTCGTATCACGTTTAGTGGCTATGCGGACATACATTTCCGTTGAACCGAGGTCATGATATATTTGCTGCAGTTCTTCGGGCGTTGTCGCGAGTCTGTCACCCACAGAAAAAGTATATCCTCTCCTGAACTGCTTCAGTGAAAAGGGGCTTAACGAAAGTGCCACACGGAAATCGTTGTTGGGTTTGTCGGAAGGCGAAAGAGCGGTTTTTTTCGCCTCTTTTGCGAACTGCAATGTCACTGCCTTTGAAGCCCCGAACATCTGTGTAACAGACTGGGATTTCACTTCCACACCATCCATGTCGGCATACCCTACATATTCCATCATATCTCCCGCATTAAGAAGGTCGTGCTGTTCAGGAGTTTCTTGGGATAATATGCGCAGGTAATCAATCGCATTGGCACTTCCACCGCCATTACACATCATTACGATAAAGGTTTTTGCCGCACCTTTGTGGGCTGCCAGCACGTGCAGACCTTTGGTGGCTAGCGAAACCTGAAATTTATGGGTCCCTGCCTCCAAACACGTTGTATGTACGGCTTCCATCTGCCCGCTCATATCCGCTGCCAGCAGCGTTACTTCGCCATCTTCCGCTATGGTGAGACAAACTTCTGTAGTCGCCATAAACGGATTCGGGTTATTGGGTGAAAGGCTGATGCCGTCGTCATTACCCAAATAATCAACCTCTGTCATATTCTGCAAGGTTAACAGGGTATCAGGGCCAAACACAATTCCTTGCCATCCTTGTGTCCGGTTAGAAACAACCACACGGTTCAATCTCAACTGACCGTCCTCATCTTCTTGCCCTGTAAACGTGACCGTTTGTGCCCCCACAGGACAGGATAACAATGCGAGCAAAAACAGTAGTATTTTTTTTCATATGTTGTATATATTGGAGCAGCAAAGGTACTACATTTTTTTGATATGTGCAAATGTTTGGGACAAAAAATTATTTTTTGTGGAGATTTATTGTTAGACTAGTGAGGCTAGTGTTCTAGTTAGACTAGTCGGACTATCGTTTTTCTATCCTTTGGTATGCTTTCCTCTGCTTTTCGTTGGCTAAATAACCTACTAATAACCCAATAATAACCCAATAATAACCTAATAATAACCTAATGGTTATACGTGTATTGCTCGCAGATGCGAGCGGTTTATCTGGTTTATTGCGCAGAGCGCGGTTTATCGCTTCGCTGTTTATTGCAAAGCGGTTTATAAGTGATCTTTGAGGTATTGAAAAATTTGTTGTAATTTCGGACGCCGCCTGCTACATTGCGCAATAAGGAGTTCTATGTGCTCGGCATCGAAGTCTCGCACTCGCACGCCGCACTTACTCCTCAAAATGTCCACCGGACATTCTTCGGTGCGGCTTAATCGCTTCACCAGCCCGAACATACGTTCGCACCCTTGTGCGAACAACAAATAAAAACGTGCCTAAGCCTCCTAAAACAAGCTTTCTGCGACTTTTGCACGTTTTTATTTGCATATTCCAAATATTTGTAGTAATTTTGCACCCGATTTAACAACATGAAAGCAGTACGGTTTCTCTTTATCCTGGCATGGCTCCTTTCTTGGGGAGCAGGTTCGATGCGGGCACAATTGAACACCGACCGCATCACATCCATCGGACGAAACGCACTGTATTTCGAAGACTATGTGCTGTCTATCCAGTATTTCAATCAGGTCATCAAACTCAAGCCCTATCTCTATGAGCCCTATCTCTTACGAGCTATCGCCAAGATTCAGTTGCAAGATTACACCGGCGCACTGACCGATTGCAATAATTCGCTGGAACGCAATCCTTTCCAACCCGGTGCTCTCTACACGCGCGGCTTTATCTATCGGCAGTTGGGAGAAGCGAAAAAAGCAGAAGCCGATTTCACGCAAGCCTTGGTTTATGCGCCGGAGAACCGGACATACATGATGCTGCGTGCCGATGTACGGGCAGCCGACCATCGTTACGATGAAGCCATGCAGGATATTGATTACCTCTTGGCACGAGACCATAAGTCCGCATCACTCTTCTTTGAAAAAGGCGTTATCTGCCTCAGCGCACGCGACACGATGTGTGCCCTCAATGCCTTCACACAATCCACTACGCTCGATTCGCAGAACCCAAGCGGCTGGTCGGCATTAGGAGTGGTGAATATGTATCTGGGGCAGGATGACGAAGCCGTGCGGAACCTGACACGCTCCATCGAACTCGGAAGCCGATGGGCAGGAGATTATATCAATCGAGGCATACTCTTCTACCGGCGGCACAATTTCCGCGGTGCACTGGCGGATTACGACAAAGCCGTAGAACTTGATAACCGCAACGCCGGATGTTATTACAACCGTGCGCTCTTGCGCGCTGAAGTGGGCGATTACAACCGTGCATTGGACGATTTGAACGAAGCCCTTGAACTCTCGCCGGACGAAATAGAAATGCGCTACCAACGAGGCATCATCCTGCTCCATCTGCAGCAATGGAATTCAGCAAATGAGGATTTCCAGGCACTCATGGACAGATACCCCTATTTCCTACCCTCTTACTACCTCATGGCACAGGCAAAAACAGCACTCGGTGAGAAAAAACAGGCATTCATGCTCCGGCAACAGGCATATGCCATCGAACAGAAAAAGGACAGCATCCAAGCCGCACTGGCCGACTCGCTCGCTCAACCCCATACCGATGTACGCATAGCCAATGCGCAACCGCAAAAGCGCGACAGACGAAAAGAGTTCTCCCCACGAACAGCACAGAACGGCACAGAACAGTACGAGTCCGAAACCTATACCTCCGAGACCAGAGGCTCTGTGCAAAAACGCTATCAGGATGTGGTCAATCAGCCGAATATAGCGCTCACCTACTATGCGCCTCCGCAAGAATTGAGGGCATCGCATTATCATTTCCTGCTCCGCCAGTTCAACCGGCAGCGGATACTGCCCGATGAGTTACGATTCACACCCCAGGAAATCACCCTCACAGCCGATATGGTCAACACACATTTTGATAACATATCACGGCTGAGCGACCGTATCTCCGCCATCAATCCTTCGACGGCGAACGACCGGAAAGGAACCATGGGCGCACTCTTTTTCTCACGTGCCATCGAGTTTTCACTGGTTCAGGACTATGCCTCTGCCATTGATGACTGCACCAAAGCACTGGCGGACTTGAGATGGATGGAAGATGGAGATAACAAACTGGCACGCGAAGTCATCTACACCTTCTGTCGTGCCAACTGGAGATACAAATGGCTGGACTACCAAAGGGCAAACGGAGAAATGCAAAACGACTATCAGGGCAAAACAGCAGCACAGAAAAGCGAAATGGATTTCGATATCATGCTCCGCGACTATGATTATATCACCCGCCTGCAACCTGATTTTGCATACGCCTACTACAACAAAGCCAATATCCTTTGCATCCAAAAAGAATACAAAGCCGCCATTGAGCACTATACACTGGCCATCAATGCCGATAACGACTTTGCAGAGGCTTATTTCAATCGCGGACTGACACGAATCTATATCAATGACGTCGAAAACGGAATAAAAGACCTCAGCCGAGCAGGTGAACTCGGTATATATCAAGCGTATAACCTAATAACAAGATTTCAATAAACAACTCAATTATTAACCCTCAAAACAATCACTACTATGGCAAAATGGATTTGTCCTGTATGCGGATATGTTCACGAAGGTGACACCGCTCCTGAAAAGTGCCCCATCTGCAAAGTTTCGGGCGAAAAGTTTAACAAAGTTGAAGAGAATGCCGGTCTCCAATTCGCTACCGAGCATGTCATTGGTATTGCCAAAGACATCCCTCAGACCGAAGAAGGCAAGTTCGTTCTTCAAGGCCTCAGAGACCACTTCACCGGTGAATGTGGCGAAGTAGGCATGTATCTCGCCATGAGTCGTCAGGCTGACCGTGAAGGTTATCCGGAAATAGCAGAGGCTTTCCGCCGTTATGCTTTCGAAGAGGCAGACCACGCTGCACGCTTCGCTGAAATGCTCGGAGAAGTTGTTTGGGACACCAAGACCAATGTCGAGAAACGTATGATGGCAGAGCACGGCGCTTGCCAAGGTAAAATGGATATCGCTAAAGTTGCCAAGCAACTCAACCTTGATGCCATTCACGACTCTGTTCATGAGATGGCCAAAGACGAAGCGCGCCACGGTGCCGGTTTCCAGGGACTCTACAACCGCTATTTCAAAAAGTAAGCAACTGCTTTTATATCAACATAAAGGGCTGCCTTTCGGTAGCCCTTTTGTGTCGCATCAAACGATGTTGTTCAGCCATTCGCGGAACGCTTTCTCATGATGACCGGGGACCAGCACATGATGATTGCCTACAGGACGCGTGCGGAAATAATGTCTCATCCCTGCATCTGCACTCACCCATACCTGTGTGCGGCATAGGTTAGGCGCATATTGGTTGCGCAGCAGTTGCACATCATGTATATAGGCTTCTTGCAAGTCGCCGCTTATTTTTACAATGGTATAATCGCCTGTCGGCAGTTCACCATGAATGGCTACGCCTATGCCCGATTCGAAATGCGTGGTCAGTTCGTGGCGTGTGGTCATTTTCAGCGGAAGGGTGCAATGGGCAAACAACATCTCCCCATTGGCATCGTCTATCTGAGCCGGATTGACTTGAAAACCCGGACAACCGGTCAAGCGATGAGCCATCAGCATGGTTATCAGGGCGGGTATATCCCCTTCGCACGCAGCCGGTATGCCATCATCATTTAATTTGGATAAGGCGATACAACCGGTGTTACGAACCGTTGTCAGCAAGTCAAAGCAGCGCAGAGTCACACCGTCCAATCCATTCGCCTCCACCACTTCTTTCAGGCGATGATAGATTTGTTCAGCCCCTTTCAATCCGCCGTCCACAACGCCCAAACGCGTTATCTCTTCAATAGGGATTCGCACCAGTTCGGTGTTAAGCCGTTCGCGTAACCGCGTCTCATCCACGCCGGAAGCTATCAGCCAGTCGGAGGGTTCGCCCACCACGCCCAAACGGATAGAACGGTCAAGTTGGGAAGGATTATCCACCACGATTCCTCTCCCGCCGTGTTGTCGGATATAGGTGAGTATTTCCAGACTGGCGGCAAGAGAGTTACTTTGTCCGCTTACCACCAAATAGACAGGTTCTTTCAGGTCTATAGTATGGTTCGAGAGGATTTCTACGAATTGATTCTCTGTGCCACCGGTCAGTACGGCTATTACTTGATGTTTTTCTGCGAACTGCGGGCTAATGGCAAAGGGCATTTCCACTGCCTCCCTGTGCAAAGATGATGAAAGTATGTGTATCATATTCCGGTTATATTTCATATTGTTTGGTTGATGTGACGGTTACTTGTACAAGAACACGAAATGAGCAGGGATGTCGCCTGTACGTACCGACCAGAGTTTTACGCCCTCCGGAGAAAAACAATAAAGCGTTCCCGGATTAACATAGGTCTTGGCATCCGTGACATAAATCTCCTTGGTGACAGGATGCACCTTAATGCCATACGGCACTTTAATGTTCTGCTCTGTTCCATCGGTGATGAAATTACGTGTCACAATCTCATGCGTACGCACATTGACAATGCCATAGGTGACAACGTTCATCATTTCGAGGTACGACCACTCCGTGGAATAAAGATACAGCGAATCACCATCCAAATGGAAATTACTTACCGCAATATCAATCGTATCCACCGTGAGGTCGGTTTTCGTATCAATACAAAACAATTGGGAAAGCGTGCCGTAGTAATCCCCACGAGAAGATACCCACAACTGCCCGTACTTATCCGCCCTGAGACGATGAAGATTGATGGCAACGGGAATACGCTTGGTTTCCGTAAAGGTAGTGAGATCAATCACAGAGACCGTGTTTTCGTAGTTTGGCACCATATATCCGCCGGAATTGGCGACATACATTTTATCGCCCACTATCTCCAATTCATCAGGCTGAAATCCGACCAAGCATTGGCCGTTAATTTGAAGCGTAGCGGTGTCAAAACGCGCCACATAGCCAATCTGCTCATACTCCGGATTGATTTCCACCGGTCCGGCATACGAAGTGACATAGGCATACTGCCCGTGAAAACGGATATAGCGGCAATTGGGTATATCCACCTGCCCGATGCGCTTGCATGTGCGTGCATCCATGACCTCGACCTTGTTCGAGCAATTGATGACAGCATACATGCGAGAGCCGTATATCTGTATATCATTGCCGACATCGCCCAATTCCTTTGGCACAGTGGGATTGGCCTCGGCATATATATTCCGGTGGTAGGTGGCAGTGGCATAATCGTAGTAGTCAAGCGTGGACTTGTTCGACCCCATATTTCCTTCATTAAGGAGATAAAAACCTGCTATCTCAGTGTTCTGCGCTTCGCCATGCTGTTCCTCTTCGGCCTCAAATATAGGCACTTCCTGCCGGCATCCCACCAACAGACAGCAAACAAAACAAAGAGAAAAGAAATGTATTTTACCCGTTCGTTTCATCGTTCAGATAATGATTTTGACAATGCCTTTCCCGTTGATGCCAGGCATGGGATAGTTGAGAATGACATCGTACTGCTGATTGAGCATATTGTTTATTTCCACGGCCAGGTGCAGACGCGGCGAAAGTTTTGCTGTACGGGCAATAGGCAGTTCGCAAGAAAGACTGACATCGTGGGTGTACCATGGTTGCTCATGGTTGGCAAGGATGTTTGCGGAATTATGATAGCGCTCCCCGACGTAAATAAAAGAATAATTGAAGGAGAGAACCCGTCCGCCAAAGAACCACTGGAGATTAGCGGTAGCAGAGCCGCTGTGCCATGGTATATAGGCTATCTGTCCGCCGTAGGTAATCTCCTGAGGATCCGTGAAATCCTGCGCTTTCTGGTAGGTATAAGCCGTAGCAACGGTGAGCAGCAACTGATGCGCCGAAGCAGCACGGTTTCCGTAAAGGCAAAGCGTGGTGGATGCATTGACATCGCAACCCCGTATCTCAACGTAGCCAAGGTTCATCATCTGCCAGCGATACTGACCGTTGCCTTTGGGAATGGCGACAATCTTGTTTTTAACCTGATTGAAATAGCCATCCACTTTCAAATCGACAGCACGGCAAATGCCCCGCGCCCAGGTTTTGGTATACTCCGCTCCGCCGTCGTATTGCGTGGTATATTCAGGGCGCAAAGATATATTACCGACATCGGTGTAATACAAATCGTTGAACGTAGGCATACGGAAAATGCGTTTATAGAAAGCACGCAGATAAAGGTCTTCCAGATAGGGATGCACCGTCAAGAAAACGGCAGGCGTAAACTGGG
The DNA here is from genome assembly GCA_902780495.1 of uncultured Bacteroidales bacterium. Taxonomy (GTDB): domain Bacteria; phylum Bacteroidota; class Bacteroidia; order Bacteroidales; family Paludibacteraceae; genus Colicola. The sequence continues at coordinate 15,006 of CACZFM010000016.1, read as the reverse complement.
GATCTTGTTTGAAAGCGGTAGGCGTAGTGAGCGTAGGCTGATGAATCTTGTCAAAGACAAATGTCCCCAAGACACTGGCTTGCGCCTTGATATATTTCCAATCGAGTTGCGTAGCCGCAGCTGCAAGGACTGTGTTACGTTCAGGGAAAACAAAGTTGACAAGGTTTCCGTTCAGACTATTCCACTGCCAATCAGCAGAGAGCGCGATATCCCAATTGAGTTCGTTGTGGGAAACAAAGCCCTTGACCCCAACAATCGCCAACCGATGCGCCATGCTAAGATAGACTTCCTGCTGGGTGAAAGAATTGTCAATATACATGAGCGTTGTATCCGGATTGAGGTAACGCATCCAATCGTTGGAATACTTGGCATTAAACTGGAAATCATATCCACGGGTGATGCGCTGCGTGAAATTTCCCTGCACAAAGGCATTGCGATCCCACTGGCGCTGAGAGTTCTTCCACACATTGTTGATAATGGCACCGGGTATACCCTTTTGGCTGGTATAGAAATAGCCTTTGATATGCCATTTCCCTTCCGGCAGATAGCCAAAGAATCCCATTTCTGCACGCCAAGCATTGACATCTCCATTCTGACGCACAGCCGTAGTATCCCATGCGACCGAGCCATCCCGCCGCAATTTGCGATAACGGAAATGATATCGTCCGTGCGCATAAGTATATTCGGCATTTGCAGAGAAATGAATATTATCGGTAATCTTCTGCTCATAAAGAACAGACGGATTGGCCAGCCCGAAAGTGCCGGCTTTCATCGTGATATTGAGGTTGAAGCGTTTGTCAGGTGCGAAGCGAGGACGCCTCGTCTTGATATACAGCGTACCCGCCGAGCCATAGTCTTTTGCAGACTGGAAGATTTCGGATTTCTGGCCATTATACAGGGCTATTTCTTCAATATTATCCATGGAGAACTTGCCCAAATCAACGGTGCCGTTCTGCGCGTTGCCAATTTCTATCCCATCATAGAAAACGCCAAGATGGTTCGTACCCATAGAGCGCACATCCACCGTCTTCAGCCCCCCTACTCCGCCATAGTCCTTGATTTGTACGCCGGAAAAATAACGCACAGCATCGGCTACGCTTTGCGTAGAAAGTCCCTCCAACCTTGCGCCCTGCAACTTCTGAACAGGAATGACAGGTTCTTCACGACGACGCGCAGAGACCGTAACTTCGTCCAAGGCAAACTGTCGCGCAATGCTATCTACAGCTCTATCTAAATCGGTCTGCACGAGAGCAGACTGCGCACTTGTATAAGCGCAGGGAAAAAGCAGCAAAAAGAGCAATAAATATGAACGCTGAAAAACGATCATGTCAGTATGGCCGCCGCCACCTCCTGCTTATCCATAAGCGGCAAGTCGGTTCGAGAACCATCCGCACGGAGAAGCGTGACTTTATTGGTGTCACAACCAAATCCAGCTCCTGCATCGCGCAAAGAATTGAGGACAATCATATCCAGATTCTTAGCGCGCAACTTCTTCAAGGCATTATCCTGCTCATGCTCTGTTTCCAAAGCAAAGCCAATGAGTTGCTGGTTTGGTCGCTTGGTTCGACCTAATTCGGCGGCGATATCATGCGTGAGTGTAAATTGCAATGCCATAGTGGTTTGTCCTGCCACTTTCTTGCGTTTCTGTTCCGCCACCTCAAGGGGTGTAAAATCCGCGACGGCTGCAGAAAGGATGGCACAGTCGGCGACATGCCATGCGTCCATTGCCGCCTGATACATTTCGGCCGCCGTTTGAACAGGCACAAAATGCAAACGAGGATGCGTAGTAATTCCCTCTAATGAAGCCGTACATGGTCCGCTAACCAACGTGACTTCCGCCCCGCGGCGGAGACACTCGCGCGCCAGCGCATAACCCATCTTTCCCGTAGAATAGTTGCTTAGATAACGCACCGGATCCAGGGGTTCACGCGTAGGTCCGGCAGTAAGCAAAACATGTTTGCCAAGCATTGTTTTCGGGGTAAGGGCAGCAATAACGGCCTCCAACAGAACATCAATCTCCTGCATCCTACCCTTTCCCGTTGTTCCACATGCTAAGAACCCTTCGGCACAGTCGAGCACCGTAACCCCATCCCAAGAAGAGAGGGTACGCAAAGCATTCTGCGTCGCCGGATTGTCATACATCTTGTCGTTCATGGCAGGTGCCACGATAACAGGAATACGGGCGACTGAGGCGGCAATAGTTGTGGTAAGCGCATCATCGGCAATACCCGCTGCCATTTTACAAAGGACATTTTCCGTGGCAGGAGCCACCAACATCACATCCGCCCAATCCGGCAAAGAGATATGTTCAGTGGAATGCGCATTGACAGCCGCAAATACATCGCTATAGACTTCGTGTCCGCTGAGCGTACGAAGCGTAAGTTCGGTAACAAAGTGCAGGGCGTTCGCAGTGGTTGTAACCCTAACTTCCGCCCCTTGTTTGACCAACAGGCGTAACAATTCGGGTATCTTATAAGCGGCAATACCGCCGCTTATACCCACCAAGACATGTTTACCTTGCAAACAAGCCATAAAAGGGAGACTATTATTTCAACTGGTCGTCCTTGCTGGTTGTGCGGAAGATAAGCTGGTCGTCTACCAATTCCTGCGTTGCGATCAGCGTAGGCTTCGGCAAACGCTCATAACTACGGCTGATTTCAATCTGCTCACGATTGACAAAAGTTTCATCAATCGCATCCTGCGGAATGGAGAAATCTTGCAGTTTGGCATCCAACTCACGCTTCAAGGAACTTGCAATCTGATTGGAACGCTTTGCCACGATGGCCACCGTTTCATAGACATTGCCAATTTTCTCGGTCAACTGATTCATGTCGCGAGTCACCGTATTGGTAGGTGCTTTCGTTTTCTTATAATCCATAATTATATATCGTTTAGTTCTGTTTCTTCAACACTTTGTTAATATCTTTCGCCATCTTTTCGGCCAGACTCCGATGCTTGCTCTCCGGAAACTCGGTGAGAAAACTGTAACATTCATCATCCGCATCCCTGGCACGCTCCACTTTCTTGCTCTCCAGAGAGTTGACCATCTCCTGATACTTGCTTCGGAGAATGATCCAATTCAACTCTTCCTGATAGGAGTTACTCGGATAGTTTTTCAGGGCATTCTTGGCCGTAATGATAGCACTCTGGTAGTTATTGCCGAGATAGGTACCCAGATTATAGTATAGGCGGGCATTAAGCATCTCTTTGTATGCCAACTTGTCGTACATCTCATTCTGCTCTTTGTACGCCTGCGCCATGTACGGACTTTCGGGATAGGTTTCTATGAAGAGTTGGAACGCATCAATGGCCTGATAAGTAATCTCTTGGTCAAGGCGTGCATCCGGTGCATCCAGATAATAACAATGCCCCACCTGATAGCAAGCCTCTACGGAATACTTGCCTTTAGGATAGTTACGCAAGTATGCCGAATAATACTCCGCTGCCGATGTGTACGACTTCTGCCCCATGTAACTACGCGCCTGATAAATAATCACATCCTGCGCACGCTCAGTACCCTTGTAATAAGGGGCAACATCGTCCAACAAAGTTTGTGAACGGACATACTTTCCTTGCTCGAAATACTGCAATGCCATCTGGTATTTGTATTCAGGGTCTTTCGACTTCAAGACCTGCTGATACTCTCCACATGAAGGCAAGAGCAAGAGCAAAAAGAGCAATATGTAAGTGTATCGTTTCATTCTTCAACTTGCGAAATAGCCTGCAAAAGTACTGCTTTTTTTTGAATTGTGCAAATATTTTTTTAATTTTTCTCTGTAAGCGTCCATTTTGCGCTATGCAACACCTCAAATCCATCCTGTCCGGAGACGATTAGATAACAAGCAGCATCGTCCAAATGGTCAATCATTTTCACAGCCTCATCTGCCCCTAATACCATACACGCTGTGGCAAGCGCATCTGCACGGGCGCAATTTTCTGCCACAACTGTTGCCGCCAAGAGGTTGTGTGTGACAGGATATCCCGTGCGCGGGTCAATGGTATGACTGCGGCGTTCAGAACCATCGTAATAGAAATTTCGATAGTTACCCGAAGTGGCCATGCAAATGTATTCCGTCTGCACAATATCCTGAAGATTACGCTGTTCTCCGACAGGATCGTCCATTGGCTTGGTAATGCCGATTGTCCACGGTTGCCCTTTGCTGTTTTTACCGATGGCCACCACCTCACCTCCTATCTCAACCAGCAGATTCTCCACGCCATTCGCGCGCAACACTTCCACCACTTTGTCGCATCCATAACCTTTAGCCACCGCACCGCAGTCCAATGTGATGGCAGGATTTGTTTTCGAAATATGGTGATTGTCCAAAGTTATTCCCTGATAGTTCACCAACGGCAAAAGACTATCCACCATAGCCGGTGTGACATGTTCCCGATGCTTCAAGCCAAATCCCCAAAGATTGACCAATGGTGCAATCGTAATATCCAATGCGCCGCCACTAACCTCCGACACTTCACGAGCGACAAGATATACTTTTTCAAAGTCACCGGTAGTCTCTACCGCTTCATTACGATTGATACGAGACAATACCGATTGCTCATTAAACATCGATAGGGATGTATCTACAGCATCCAAAGCCCCCTTGATTTGCACGGACAAATCCGCTTCAGCCTCATATTGGATAGAATATGTAGTTCCGAAGACAAAACCTTCATTTCTGAAATAGCGCTTTTCCGCATCTTCATCCTGCGGCCAGAAGAGCATTACTGCGCCAAAAAGCACCAAGCCCAAAGCAATCCACAATTGTTTTTTACCCATATCTGCTGTACTATCCTAATTCATACACACCACTTCTGCACTCCGAAAAACATTCAGGGTGCAGCCTTGTTTCATTTTCCTTAATCGGCCACTCTCACGCCACTCTCACATGCCCAAAAGGACGAAAGGCTTAAAGCGCATTCTTGGTTGCCCACGCGATACGCAAAGCCACTTCGAGAATACGCGTATCGTCCATCGTAACGATACCGCCATCGGGCCCCGGCTCAATGTGATAACCATTCACAGAAGCATCTGAACCTCTAAAAAAGTCTCTGACCGTTTCAGCAGAAACACCAAGTTCATTGGCAATTACGTCCATACTTCCGTGAGGAAGGCTATCTTTCACCTCGCGCAAACGATTGAATGTTGTTCTAATCATATCTTCAGTTATTTTCAAATTTGGTGCAAAGATACTACAATGTTTTGGAATTTCCAAATAAAAACTCGCAAAACATTACTTATTTTTCATTTTTTCGCGAATTTGCGTGGAAGATATATCAAAATACGGAGCCTGTGCAAGATACTGCACATTTTTTACTTTCCCTTCCGGAAGTGAAAATGACACACCATCATCTGAATGACGAGGATAAACAAGCACTCTGTAGTTTTCCAATATCCACATCCACTCTCGCCACTGCGGAAAAAGCCGCCAATTGTCTTCTCCAATCAGCAAGACCCATTCATCATTCGGATAACGCGCCGACAAATACCTCAACGTTTGTGCCGTATAATTGGGACGAGGCAGCGAGAACTCAAAATCAGAAACGATGACACCATTCAGTCCTTCCCGTTCCACAGCCGCTTTAGCCGCCTCATAACGAGATTCTTCAGATGTCAATATCGTCTTATCTTTCAGAGGATTATTGGGTGTTACCATCAACCACAACTCTTCCACATCCGTATGCTCCACCACCCAACGAGCCAATCCTAAATGTCCCCAATGAATAGGATTGAACGACCCTCCGTAAATTGCCCGTACCATAGTATATCCTTAATTAGCCCATCCGACAGAACTCCGCCAAGACAATGGCCGTTGCAATGGCAACATTCAAACTCTCCCCACCCCCTGCTTCCGTTTTCGGAATAAAGATCGGGTGCGTAATACGTTCGCGCACAGCGGTAGAGATACCGTTTCCTTCATTACCCATTATAACAAGTCCGTGCTTTTTGTCAGGAACAGCTTCCGGCAAGTACATATTCTTTCCGTCCAACAATGTGCCATAGACATTACCATTCGGATTGGCCGTTTTCCATTCGTCGATCCACAAAGGCACATCCACATAGTGGACGCGCACGCGGGCAAGCGCGCCCATGGTAGATTGTACTACTTTGGGTGAATAACAATCCGCGGTCAGGAAAGAACAATACACATCACTTATCCCGAACCAATCGGCAGTACGCAGAATGGTGCCCAAATTACCGGGATCCTGAATGCCATCAAGAACCAACGACAAGGCTCCCTGCGGCATTTCATTATCATAATGCTTTTGCCGAAATACAGCCAAGGTGCCTTGCGGTGTGCGAAGAGAAGACATTTGGGCAATTTCCAAATCGGTAGCATTGTCACGACTGACCAGAGCCTCTAACGCAAACGCCTCACGCAATTCATTGATACATTTATCCCCTTCAGCCACGAACAAGCCCAATTCATCCCTGAACTTCTTCTGTTGCAGACTCCGTATACGCTTAATGTGTGCTTTCGAGATGTGTTCCATATACATCACATTAGCATTATTTGAGCATTAGCTTTGCCTCTCCTTTCACATCGTTGACGTTTTGAGCAGTCATGAATGTATATTCTCCGGGAGCAACAACCCACGCTTTTGCTGTCTCATCATAGGAAGCGAGATCTTCTTTGGCAATCGTCATGGTCAGCGTTTCTTTTTCGCCTGCCGCTAACATTCCTGTCTTAGCAAAAGCTTTCAATTCCTTTGCAGGTTTGTCCATCCCGCCTTCAGGTGCATGCACGTACACTTGCACAACTTCCTTGCCTGCCACGTTGCCCGTATTGGTTACCGTCACTTTCACTTCGATAGCATCATCTTTGAGTTTCACAACAGGCTTGCTATACTCAAATGTTGTATAACTCAATCCATAGCCGAAAGGATATGCCACATCCTTACGATATGTATCAAAATAGCGATACCCCACATAAATTCCTTCTTCATGCTTGGTATAGGTTATGCCTTTGATTGGACGGTTGCGGCTCTCCAAACGCTGGTAGGAATACATGTCATAGTCTTGCGGGAAATTGCGCGTGGACCAGTGGTCATATACTGAAATAGGCCATGTCATGGTCAGGCGCCCCGAAGGATTGGCCTTTCCTACTAATACATCAGCCACAGCATTGCCACCTTCTTCACCGGGTTGCCATGCCATCAGAATGGCATCCACCAAATCGCGCCACGATGCAGTCTCTATCACCGAACCGGAGTTAATAACCACCACGACAGGTTTTCCTTGCTCGTGGAAAACATCGCTCACCTGTTGAATCATGTTACGTTCCAAACTACTAAGATTAAATTCCCCTTCTACAGCACGATCGATTCCTTCTCCGGCTTGGCGTCCGATGGTAATAATTGCAGCACGTGCCTCATTGACTTCGTGACGAATGCAACGCTCGGTGATTTCTATTTCATCCAATTTGGGTTGTCCCTGATCCAAGAACCACATCAGCGGATTTTTGTCCATCTGCAACTTTACTTTTGCATAATCTACATATTTGCGATATATCTCCGTCAGTTGAGGAGTTGTCTTGATATCATAATTGCTAAATCCTGTAACCATATCCACTACATAAGGTACATTCACGCAACCGGAGCCGACACCCCCCGACAGGAAATCATACGAGCAGACACCAAACAAGGCCACATACTCTCCCAAAATACTTTCGTTAAAAGGCAACGCACCATTATTTTTAAGCAACACCATACCTTCCGTACTGCTTTGCCGCGTGATGGCAGCATGGGCTTTCAAATCAGGATTATCGCTAAACTTATAGCCTTTGAAGCGAGGAGTTTTTACAATGTACTCCAACATACGACGAACACTGCGATCCAAGACATCTTGCGACAACCTACCTTCTGCCAATGCCTTGTATATATCCTCTTCTTGCACTTTGTAACCCGGCATCATCAATTCATTGCCTGCATTCAGCACTTGCTCAATCGGCAAATCAGCACGTTTCCCGATCCAGTCTGTCATTACAATTCCGTCAAATCCCCATTCGTCACGCAAAATCTCCGTCAAAAGATGATGATTACCTTGGGCGTACACTCCATTTACACGGTTATAAGCCGACATAATAGTCCAGGGGTGTGACTTTTTCACCATACGTTCAAAACCACGGAGATAAATCTCACGCAGAGCACGTTCGCTGAGTTGTTCATCCACGCGGGTACGTTCTGTCTCTTGCGAATTAACGGCATAGTGTTTCGCACTTACTCCCACACCCTGGCTTTGAATGCCATTTACCAGCGCCGTTCCCATCTCGCCGGTTACAAACGGATCTTCGCTGTAATACTCGAAATTACGGCCACAAAGAGGGTTGCGGTGGATATTCATTCCGGGGCCGAGCAATACATCACAACCATACTCACGCGTCTCGTTACCGATAGCCTTACCCACTTCTTCCACCAAGGCGGTATTCCAAGTACATGCTAAACACGATCCGACAGGAAAGCCTGTGGCATAGAATGTTCGGTTAACGCCCTCACGAGTGGCATCAATATGCACACCTGCAGGGCCGTCTGTGAACAGCGTATTGGGAATACCCAAACGAGGAATTGCGGTTGTGATACCAGCAGCACCTGCCACAAATTGCATCTGATGCCCCATCTGGTCAGAAGAGCCGACAAATTCTTCATCACTACGCCCCACTAACAATTCCACTTTCTCTTGAAGGGTCATCGCCTGCAGCACCTCATCAATATTATCTGCACGCAGTTTGGGCGAACCATCAGCATACACCGTGTTAAACGGAATAAGAGCCAATACCAACATTGTGGCAAAAACGGAAATCTTTTTCATACTTTTAATTTTATTAAATTATCAAACATCCTGAATTTGTGCGCAAAGGTACAACAAATGAATGAAATATCCAAATTATTTTCCACTTATCCAATCTTTATTTGCATATTTCAAAAAAAAGCAGTATCTTTGCAGCGTTTTTGATAGTAAAAATCAATTTCGCTATGATATTAAGTATGACTGGTTATGGCAAAGCCGAAAGCCAACTCTCTAATCGTTGCCTATCTGTTGAAATCCGCGGATTAAATTCCAAGCAATTGGATTTGAACACCCGCATAGCCTTGGAACTGCGTGATTGCGAACATGAAATCCGCCAGATTGTTACACAACGTTTGGAGCGGGGCAAAATAGATGTGAAAGTAGAGTTACTGACCAACAACAATACTTTATCTTCCACCACTCCCCGCATTGAAATCAATCGGGAAGCCTTTCAGCGGCACTATGAAGAACTGGCTGCCTTATGCACAGAGATGCAAATTCCTACGGACAATATACTGTCTTCGATTCTACATATAAAAGATGTGCAACAAGAGACCGGAATGACCGAATTAACCGAACAAGAGTTATCACTGGTTACGGATACCGTTAATCGCGCCATAGACGAATTCATCGCTTTCCGGAAACAAGAGGGAGCTGCTTTACAAAACATGTTTTCCGAGAAATTGGATGCCATCACCAAACTGTTGGACGAGGTGGAACCTTATGAAAAAGGTCGGATTGAACATATCCGCCAGCATTTGGAATCTAACCTTCAGAAATTATCGGAACAGACACAGCAAGCCATTGACCGCAACCGATTGGAGCAAGAAATGATTTACTATCTTGAAAAACTGGATATTACAGAGGAGAAAGTACGTCTTACCAATCATATCCGTTACTTCCGCGAAGTGATGGAGCAAACAGGAAACGGAGTCGGCAAGAAACTTGGATTTGTTGCCCAAGAGATGGGACGCGAAATCAATACGCTCGGAAGCAAATCCAATCAATCAGAAATGCAAATTCTGGTTGTCAAGATGAAGGATGTTCTTGAACAAATCAAAGAACAAGTTCTAAATGTTCTCTAATTCCCCAACCACCCTATAAAACCGGCAATTATGATTCTCATTTTTTCAGCCCCTTCAGGAAGCGGAAAATCCACTTTGGTAAATTACCTTTTGCAAGAGCGTAATGATTTGGAATTCTCTATTTCCTGCACCACACGTTCTCCTCGCGGTCAGGAAAAAGACGGCAAGGAATACTATTTTATCTCTACAGAAGAGTTCCAACGCCGCATTGATGCAGGTTTGTTTGTAGAATATGAGAATGTTTATCAAGGCACCTACTACGGCACACTGCGCAGCGAAATTGACAGAATAGAAAAGAAACAACACCATGTCGTTTTCGATGTGGACGTAAAAGGGGGATTACACCTTAAGCAAATTTTCGGAGAACGTGCATTGGCTATCTTTGTCGCGCCACCCAGTGTGGAAGAATTACGTCGCCGGCTCGTCGGGCGCGCTACGGATAGTTCGGAAAAAATAGAAGAACGTGTCGCCAAAGCCGCTATCGAATTGGAAGATGCTCCCCATTTTGACACCATTATTGTGAATGATAATCTTCAAAAAGCCCAACAGGAATTGAAAGAGAAAGTAACTGCTTTTCTCCATTAATCATGTCCTTATTGTACTAAAACAACCATGTCCTCCTTCCGAACTATTCTCCTCGCTGCAGTCTTACCACCCTTTTTGTTAATTCTTTACATTTGGTGGAAAGACCGCCAACAGCCGGAACCTTTTTCGCAATTGGTGAAAGGCTTTTTATTTGGCATTCTATCTGCCGGTATTGCCATACTATTCGAATCGGGCATCTCCTTTTTTCATATAGCCCCTGACGAGCCTGCCAATTTCTTTCAAGCGACATGGAAGGCTTTCATGGGTGCGGCCATTCCGGAAGAAATAGCCAAGTTACTTATGCTTTGGCTATTATTGCGTCACAACCGGTATTTTGATGAACGGTTTGACGGAATCGTTTATGCCGTTTGCATCGGCATGGGATTCGCTGCAACCGAAAACATCATCTATCTGTTTACCAATATCGATACATGGGAATCAGTGGCTGTAGGCCGCGCCCTTTTTGCCGTGCCCGGACATTTTCTATTTGCCGTTTCTATGGGTTATTTTTACTCAATGATTCACTTCGGAGATATGAGTTGGCGCAAAGCCAACCGAATATTCATTGTACCCGTTCTGTTGCACGGCATATATGATTCACTAATTTTCATGAGTAGTCTGGATACAATGTGGTCGGGAATCCTTCTTGTCTGCTTCTATATTTTCTGTCTTAAAATGCTCCGTTACGGACGCAGACGCATTGCCGAACAACTCAAACGGGATCGGCATCAGGCAACCATCATACAGATGAATGAAGAAACAACCATTTAGATGGTGTCAATGAAATAGCGCTGTTTGCGGTTGAAAAGCAATATACCGATAATAAGCAACGCTACGGAACATCCGACACTATATGCCAATCCTTCCCAAGAGAATGTTCCTGCTCCATAGGCCCCGTATTTGAATGTCTCAATCATCGCTGTCAGCGGATTCAGTTGCATCACCTGTCTCAGTGTAGGATTGGTGACATAACTCAACGGATATACTATCGGAGTGGCATACATCCACAATGAAACCAACGTTGCAAACACATTCGACAAGTCACGGTATTTGGTTGTCAGTGACGTTATCACGAGCCCTACCCCCACTGCTAATGCTGCCAAACTGATAACAATCACAGGGAAAAGCAGGAGATAGCAATTGGGCACAAGGTGTACTCCCTTGAAGAAGGCAAAGAACAGGTACACAATCACAAACGTGGAAAGTTGTATTGTAAAGCGGAACAACTTACTTGCCGCCACAGAGAACGGTGTCACCAGCCTCGGAAAATAGACTTTCCCATATAGACTGGAATTCGCTTGGAACGTTGTTGCCACACTTGTCAGCACCGTTGAAAAATACTCCCACAAGCATATTCCACTGAGATAAAACACCGGTTGCGGCACATCATCCGTCGGGATATTGGCGATACGGCCGAAGACCACAATATAGATTATGGTTGAGAATATCGGTGACATAAAATACCACCCCATACCGAATATGGTTTGCTTGAACTGAACCGTGATGTCCCGCTTGATGAACATCCACATCAGGAAGCGTTTTGCCCACACTTCTTTCAGTCCCAGATGCAATCCCTTCTCATGAGGATTTATCTCCGTTGTCCAATATTCTTTCTCTTTGCCCACTTTTCTATTGCATTACACCGTATCCATAAACGACTTCTGCACTTTGTTGAACAGCATCAGCCCAAACATCAGCAGCAAAGCTGTCATTATCACGCTGTATCCCAGCCACAGCCACGAAAAACTGCCTGCACCTAACAGTGAAAACTTGATGGCCTCCACGATAGGTGTCACCGGATTAAGCGACATGGCCAAATGCAGATGCGGATTGGTGACCATACTCAACGGATAAATCACAGGTGTGATATACACCCACAGCGATATCACTTTGCCAAAGATAATCTGCAAATCGCGATATTTGGTTGTCATGGACGACACAATCATTCCGAATCCCACTGCCATCAACGCTAATATGAGAACCAGGAACGGGAACAACACAATCTGCCAATGGATTTGCAAATCCGTTCCGATAGCGACATAGTAGATATAAAAAGCAGCGAATATACCCAACTGGATAGCGAACGACAACAGGTTTACCGTCACGGACACCAATGGCATAATGATACGCGGGAAATACACTTTTCCGAAGATATCCGCATTGGTTACAAACGAATTACTTGTTGCACTCAAACTGGCGGAGAAATAGCCCCAAACCGATATACCCAACAGGTAAAACAGCACCGGCGGTGTGCCGTCTGTAGGAATGTTCGCAATGCCACCGAATACAGCCACATACACGATTACCGACAGTATCGGGGTTATCAAAAACCACAGCGGCCCGAGTATGGTCTGTTTGTAGGACACACGGAAAGCACGCAACACAAACAGGATGAACATATCTCGATACATCCATATCTCCCTGAAATCCAGCGCCAAGAGACTTGTTTGGGGCGTAATCACAATACGCCAAGATTCCTCTTGTTGCCGGTTCTCATCCATTGTATGTTGGGGCATAGTCTCCATTTTCGGCTGCAAAGGTAGTAAAAAAATTTGGAGTGCGCAAATTTTTTTGCATAATTCTGCATTTTTCGCATCCGCGAGCAGCTTATTGCAAAGCTGTTAAATTGTTATTTGTTTTGTTCTTTTCAGTTCCTAATGGACTGCATGATATATGCTCGGTCCATTATCGGTCCGTTTTCGGTATCTCGATTTTTTAATTGGGGCATGTTTAACATATACCCCTCCATATATAATGCAAAAAAGAGGCAAAGATTATCAGCAACAGGAAAGTTATCGGAGAAGAATTTTTATTGATTTATCAGCCATTCAGATGCACTAACGACATGTATCTTCTTTCCGTTGTGTTCAATGGTTCCTGTTTCACCATACATCACGATCAGTGTCAAGTTGTCGCAATGTGTTATTTTGGAAGCCTTCGTTAGTCCTCCTACCTCACGATTGAATAGCTTGGAGGAAGGATTGCTGAAATCATAAGTGACTTGTATCAGTTCCTGCACTTTGTTCGCTTGGGTACGCACGAAATCCACTGCATAGCGATTACTTTCTCGCAAAAAATAAAGCTGCTCATCTGCATAAACCTGACGACGTAGCAACTCTATAGCTACAATATTTTCCAATCGCCATCCCAAGTTCTCCGGTTGCAAAGCATTGTCTCTATTACTTAGAAACGCATTGTCGATGATGTATGCTTTCTGGTTAGACTGACGCTCCACGCTCTTGAAAGAGTACTTATGCAGTATACGAGCAAGGTATGCCGTATTCAGATACGACACATAGTTTTTTACCGTCTGAACAGAACGGATGGCGTATGTCTCCCGGATGGTTTCAAAATTGATCTCTTGACAGAAATTATCAATAACCGTGTCTGCCACTTGACGCAACGAAGCAGGATAGCGCACTTTATAACGCTTACAAATATCCTTTTTTATAATCGTGTCAAGCAAGGCCTTAGTATATGCCGTTTTGTCAAGGGCACCATCCGTTGTTTCCGGAAAACCTCCACCGTTTAGATATTCATTCAGCGCGTGCCCACGTAAGCCGATAGCCTTAGTGTATTGTCCGTGCACATCTACGTTTTTGATACGACAAAACTCCTCAAAGGAGAACGGATATAGGCGTATCTCATGGTATCTGCCGGTTAAGTGCGTAATTAACTCATCGCTCAAAAGGTTCGCGTTACTTCCGGTTAGTATCAAGTGCAAGCCCTGACGCAGCAGGCGATTGACGAATAGCGGCCAGCGCGGAGCGTTTTGCACCTCGTCAATAAACAAATGTGTATAATCACCATAAATGCGATATAGTGTCTCTATGATTTCGTTCAATTCGGACACCTGAATATCCGCCAGGTTTTCATCGTCAAAATTAACATAGGCGAATTTGACCTTGCTTTCAATGAGCACTTTTTGACAAAGCATGGACTTTCCGCTACGGCGCACTCCGATAACCACCTGTGCCAACTTGCTATTCAGGTCTATTTGCTTTTCTTCTTTACGGCTCAATAATGCCGTACAATCCGTATTGAGAAGTTCCTGACGTTGGTCTGACAATATTGTTTCTAAGTTCCGCATAATGAAGTAATTTTAAAATCCGCCGCAAAGGTAGTAAAAATAAATGACATACGCAAGCAAAACGTCATATTTTGCAAAAATTTCGCATTCAAAACGTCTTATTTTGCATTTTTTCACCATTCAAACTATCTTATTTTGCCAAAAGTACCAATAATCCACTTACTGTCTTCGCAAGTTTATTGCCCGCGTTTGCGAGCGGTTTGTATATACCCCTCCATATATAATGCAAAAAAGAGGCAAAATCTATCACCTGAAATGCAACTTTTTTGCATTTTTATTGCATTTTCTTTGTAATACATTGATTATCAAACACCAATACCTCACAAATACATCTGTAACAGTAAAGAGTGGTAACGGAGTGATAAGGTAGGCAGCCTCAAAATGGCAGTAACCCACCTGCGATGTGGTTAAGTTTCAGTGTTCCACGCCCCATGCGCGGAATCCACTGTCGCTTCGGAGCA
>CACZFM010000015.1 GCA_902780495.1 uncultured Bacteroidales bacterium | reverse complement strand
ACTGTTTACCGTAGCAGGCGCATTAGTCCAGCCTGTGAACGTGTAGGTGTATTGCGCATCGTTGGCAGCAGGCGTAGCGGTGACGGTAGTGTTGTAGATTGTAGCCTGACTGCCATTGACGGTGATATTCGTACCATGCGGCACATTCGTTACTGCAGGTACATCCACTGTTCCATAGCCTGCCGGAGAGGCAGTGACGGTAACGGTATGATAGGTCGTCGCCTGCTTGAAAGTGGCAGTATAGGTCATGTTCCCCGTGACGGTAAAGGTGCGTGTGGCATCCGTGTTGCCGTCTTCAGTCCAACGGTCGAACACATAACCCGTATTCGGCACCGCCGTCACTACCACGTTCTGCCCCGCTTGGGCAATGAACTGATAGGTATAAGAGCCGACACGTACGGTGAGGGTGTATTTGGCAAAAGAAGGGTCGTACATCGCACGGACAGGCATACCGAGGTAAGGCTCATTGCCATAGCAATCGTCCTTGTCGCGGTTCTGGACATAATACTGACCATCCGTACACCTCACAAATGCAAAACAGGTATGCTCGTTCGGCGAATAGCCATATTGGTTGGAGCAGGAGTTACGGCCGTATTTGGAATACTGGCGCGACCAGTAGTACTGATAGCCGGCATCGTACAGCTGCGTGCCCATATACCCTCCCGCAGGGAAGACAATGGACAGAGAAGGGTCAGATGCATTGGTGAAAGTGTTGCCGTTCGAGATTACGGAATTGGTCTTGAGGTTGTAGTAATCCTCCTCATCGGGCATACGCCATGCGGTGCCGATATTGACCGTAGCGGCATCCTGTTCGGGCGTAAGGCGGTCGTAGGTCTGATAGCCCTCCACAGGAAGACAGACATCACTGCTGAACGACACATCCGCCACAGGATCACCCCAGCGGAAATATTCACCCACTTCATTGGGCGAATAAGCGCCAACGTTGCGGTCCGCCCAAGCCACACCGTAACCGAGGTCAACGGGCGTATAGAGATAGCCGTCACGGCCTGTCTTCGGACTGAGGTCATAAACAATCTTCATGGTGCTGCGGGTGACGTTCTGCCACACACTGACCGAAGCATCGGGCGACATGGTCTCTTCTTCATCTTCCGGCTGCTGTTCATCGCCACCGCCACCTCCGTCGGGGCCATAGTTTTCGTTGTCGAAATTGGCGTAATAGTCAGCATTACCTGTGACGGTGATGGTCAGGCGCGGGTCGGTGGCATTGGTGTCGTGCCCCCACTGACGGAAAGAGTGGCCTTCCAAAGGCGTGGCGACCAAGGTGATGCGTTCGCCCTCCGCCACATGAATCTGTTGGATATATTGCCCGCCGATATGCACACGGATGATATAGTGGTTGAATGATACGGGGTCATACACAAGGCGCACGGTGTAATAGTGCGAAAAGTACTGCCCCAGATGGCCATAGCGCAAGTCACCAAACTCGGCCGAATAGATGAGCAGGGTCTGCGTGCCATCGTTGCCCCATGAATTGAGGAGCATATACGGATAGTCCGGATAACTATTGCCCCAGTGTTGCGCATCGTTCGCACCCTCGTGATAGCCCGAACCGCGAATCTGGATGGAGGCATCACTGATACGGCTATAGATAGTGAGCAAGGCATTGGGGCGGTAGGTCTCATTGGACGTCAGCAGTTCGCAGTCTTCCGCCACAGGTACACGCCAATCAGCGGGAGGTGTCACCTCATCAGGCGCATAGTACGGTCCCTTGGCGTTGTTGTTCGCCGCGAACTTGGAGCCCTGCGTAGCATCATAGTTGGTGGTTGCCCACGCCACACCCGTACCCAAATCGACCGCATTGGCGGGCAAGGGATAAAGTATCTTCGAGAAATCCTGCGAGGTGGATTGCAAGACAGGCACTTCCGTCTGCGCGGAAACAGAACCGGCGCAAAGGAAAGACACAAGCACAAGTGCTAAAACAGAGGGGTAAAGTTTCTTCATATTCATAAACTTACATATTTCAATTATCAATCATCCATACACGTTCGTTCGGGGACAAGTATGCCGGGGAACGAGATACAATTCGGGTCGGGCAGAAGAATAACAATCTCCTTGGTTTCTTCGTCTGATTCGCAAATACCTGTATCGGCATTGTTGAGCCACGTCTGCAGCGTCAGCAGATAAGTTCCACTCTCTTCGATATGAAAATCCGGTGCCTCCAGATTGGAGGTCGCCACCACTTCGCCGGTGGCTTTCTTGCTGAGCGTCCAGCGGAAACCGTCCACATCCTCATGCGGTGTCTTGGGCGTAGTGCCATCGTTGCTGACTGCACTGAGGTTAGTGGTATGGAGAAGTACGGCATCATCCAGGGTGGTACGGGCAGTGTCAAAACGCGCCAGGGGATAACGCGTCTCCGGCACGGCACGCAGGGTGAAGAAGCACTCCGGCACTTCGAGACTGATGACATCGCAAAGGTAGGTCTCACCGCCCGTGGCCGTGACGGTGAACGTACGCTCCGTGCCCAATATATTATCCGGATCGCCCTCCCGATACCAACGATAGTTGAACCCTTCCGGCGCGCGGAAAGTGGTCTCTTCGGCAGTGCCGCAACTGATGGTCTTCATCTCGCCATTGCTGCACTCCAGCCCAAAATAGGCATAGCCATAGTGTCCGCCCTGCTTGCAGTCATAGGTGGTGAGGCAGATATTGACTGTCTTCCCCGCATAATCGCGTAGATTGATACCGGTGGTGGTCCAGTCTTTCCAACAGAGATTGCCACGCTCGGTGTGCCAATTGGGGTCCTCGGCAATCTGGCCGGATATATAGTCGAAGTTAAAACAGGTCTCAATCTGATCGCTATGCCCTTGCTCGTAGAGTTCAAGGGTGAAACGCGGCTGTTCGTTGGAGGCGTGGCTGGCCGGATTCTCCAACACGGCAGCATAATGCAACAACAGGATATTGCCTTCGTCGGCAGGCACGGTGTAGGTGTATGTGATGCGTTCACGACCTTTCTTGTTCCAGTTGCCGAGTCGCACGGCAGGTTTGCCATCCGGCAGCGAAGTATGCAACTGGCCATTGGTACGCATGTCGCGTTCGGCGGGATGGTGATGGATGGTGTGACGGCTGAGGCGGTTCCGCGGACCGTAATCCACATAAGCCGTGTGCCAATTGTTCCATACGTTGCTGTTACTCAAATTGGATGTGTCGCATGTGACGGATGCGTCCGAGAGATTGGTATAGTCGATACAAGTCACAGACGGATCATCCGGCACCAACTGAACGAAAACGGCATAATAGACAGTCGTCTCATCGGGCAGCGCAGCCATATCGAACGCTGTGCCCGAACCGTCCGGCTCGGTGTTCCAGCCTACGAAACGATAGTTCTCACGATACGCCTGCAGGGTGGATAAGTCGAGTTCTTCTTCCTTGAACGCACGATTGCTGTAATCATCATGGTCATCTTCCCACACACCGCCATTGGTATAAACATCGAACAGGAAGAAACGGAAGCAATGGAACTGCCATTTAGTCTGGATATAACTGTTTCCGCGTTTATCAGGCAGGTCACAGGGTGCCGAGAACACACCCTCCGTTGTCTGCGTCACGTTCTGCATCCACACGCCCGTCGGGTCGGCCGTATTGGGATAGGCATCGCGCCACTTGGAGAAATAGACTTCGACAAACCGCAACGATGTACAGCCCTTGAACATCCACTTATAGCAATCGGCATAGGGCGTCATTTTGTTGCCATACTGATAGCCCAGGTCGGTGGCTTTCAGCACAGGCGCATTCACCAGCGACGAACAGCCCTCGAACATCGATTCATAGCAACGGTCATCCAACAATTGGATGGTCAAATCAGGTGCATAAATGAGCGATGAACAACTCTTGAACATACCGATACAAGTAGCGCGGTGCATCTCATAGGCATACATCTGCGGCGCATGGGTCAGCGAGGTACATTCGTAGAACATCGAGGCATAGGACTGTGTATCCACATATTTCGCCATCAGGTCGTAGGCATGGGTCATGTAACGGCAGCGCTGGTACATCAGTTGGCAACCATTCACACCCACCGTGACCAGATAGGGCATCTCGCACGAAGAAGTGATGGCGCAGTTGTAGAACATCTTGTAGCAGGCTTCCTCGTCAATCTGTTCGAGCGCGCTCATATCCGGCGCGGCCGTCAGACCGATACAGCCGCTAAACATTTCCTTGTACGCCGCTTTGTTGGTGAATCGGGCAGAGAGTACCAGTCCTTCGGCGGAAGTCAGATTGGCGACGCCCTCAAACAGGCGATAGAAACAGCCGTCGCCCGGAACGGTGGTAACAACCGTTTCCGTCGTATCCACCAGCGTCATGATATCACCACTGACGGAGGCCTTACCGGCGGTGACTCTCAGTTTGATAAATTTGCGTTCACCACTCTGCACTTTGCTCAGACCTGTTGGGTTCTGACCGCGGAACATGACACTATCGCCGATGGCGGGCAGATTGATAGTGATATCATTCACGGAGTTGGTTGCCACATTGGTCCATGCCTGAGTCGTCTGGTTGAAATACTGCAGATTGAAGGTTGCAGGTTTGTATTGGCGCGAGATGACGACCTTGGTATTGGCCGCTTCGGCTTTCATTTTCACCCAGTCTCGGTTAGCGGACAGGGGCAGTGCGCAAAGCAGGCAAAACAATATGGCAAAACAGGAGATATGTTTCATACCTATCGGGTTTAGGGCGCAAAGATACAGCATTTTTTGCATATATGCAACATTTTCGCGCAAAAAATCTGATTTTCTTAAAAAAATCCCGCAAAATGTTTGGAAGAATGAAAAAAAAGCAGTACTTTTGCAGCAAATTTAAAAATTATTACTTTATAATAATGATAAAATAATAAAAGTATGTTTGTTTGATTTTTCGCGACAAACCGATGCTTTTTTGCGCGATTTTTATCCCCCAAACCTCTCACTTTGCTCAAAAAGAAATAAAAAGAACAAAAAAAGTGCTAAAAAATTTGGTGGAATGAAAAAAAAGTTGTATCTTTGCAGTCGTTAAGGAAAATTATACACATTATGCACACAAATATGACCCATAATTCTACAGGCACTGTTCGCCACCAAGTTATTCCTATGGGGGTAGAAACACCGACTCAAAAACTATATACAGAGAAAGAGTTTATGGACGAGTTGGCAAAGCGGCTCGGACGCCATTTCGGTCTGAACGACATTAGAGAAGTCAAGTGATGGAGAAATATTCTTTGTATTTCTGCGCCACCGCTTATGCTGATATGGACGAACTGGAGCAGTTTGTGTTGGAAGAGTGTTCAGCTCCTCTAACAGCATATCGCTTATTTGAAAATTTGGGGAAGCATTGGGAGTGGTTGAAGCAGTTTGCTGAGTTACCGGCGATAGATGCAGAATTGTCCATACAATATGGAAGACTGATACGAAGTATACGATTTGGCAAAAAGATGGTAATAATCTATTCTGTGGAAGGCAATGTGGTTTATATCCATCGCGTTATGCCACAAAGTATGATAAATTTCTGATTATAGTCCAAGATCTACACAAACAAAATACGAAACCGGTCAAAAATTTTGACCACATAAAACGGATAACACTATGAACACCACAGCTGAACGCCTATCTAAAGCGGGCGAATGGATGCAAAACCACACACAACCGCTGATTGTTATTAGTGACCGACAAGCCATAGAAGCACTTCGCATATGAGCAGTAGCTGAAGGGCTGACTTTATTGAGCAGCGACGGGCAATTCCCCAAATACAAAAAACTTAACATCGGTCTGGACTTAATAATGAATCAAAAACCAACCAAACGATATTAAACCTATATAACTATACAACTCTATAGCGGTGCGCACGAATGGTGCGCATCGCTTTTTGTTTATCCTTTTTCCTTTCACTTTTCACCGTCCCTTCCCCTCTCAACTTTCAACCACAAAAAGCGCAAAATTTCACTTTTTTTGTGCTTTTACTTGCACATCTCAAATAAAAGCAGTACTTTTGCACCGAATTTGAAACTTTACAAACAGAAGCCACCCGTCTGCACATCAGCCGCGAGCAACAGGAATTGATGCGCCATGCCTTTTCGGCAGGGTTTGGTAGGCTGTGACCCAAAGAGCAGCGGATGAGCAGACGATAAGCAGACGATGAGCAGACGATGAGCAGACGATAAAGAGGAGAAAAAAACAAGAAAACGGATGGTGACAAAACGAGAGGGTGAGATGTGGAAGAATGTGCAAAATGGCGCGCGAAACTGGTGAGATAGTGACAGCGTGATACGAGGGAAGGTAAAATGGTATTTTGCAAGAAAAAGGACAAAAAGGGAGTGCATTTTGCATAAAAATTCCAAAAACTCAGAAAAAAGTGTTAAAAAATTTGGAGGAGTGAAAAAAAAGTTGTATCTTTGCAGTCCATCCCTCCAAGAAAGTGCGTTTGTGCCCTGTTTTCAGGACAAATGACGAACGGAGGATGACCGCACGAGAACCGCTTGAGAACCGCCTGATAGTGGCGGGGGAGTGGCGCGGAAAAAGCAAAACCAAAAGAAAACGAACAAGACAATAACAACAAAAGAAAATGAAAGCACCGGCTTATACGATTGAGGAGTTGAATGCCCGCGCGATGGTATCCGAAGCGCAAATCATGACAGGCAATACCTATCCCCATGAGATGGTGATGGAGAGTTTAAGCATTTAAATATCGAAGTGTAGTTGTCGGCAACCATAATAAAATTGTTTATACAATTGACCAAGAAGCTGCGATTTTATTCATTGTTGATTTCTGGGACACCCGAAGAGAACCCACTTGGCAAAGCCGCTCCGTGTAAAGAAAAAACCAAAAGAAAACGAAAATATTAATTTGAAAAACGATAGATTATGAAGCAAAATTTACACTATTTTTTTAGTATTCTCCTTACTATTATTCTTCTTTCGCCACCCGCAGCGGTGTGGGCGGATGATGCGCCTGAACCATTGACCTTTACAGCCTTAACCGCAGGAAGTCAAGTCAAGTTGAAGACCTGTAGTACGTCAGATAACAATAACACCAACATGAAACTGCAAAATTATTTGACAGTTAGTACTGATGGCGTAAACTTTAGACCTATTACGAAGGACTCTTATTACACACTTGCAAATGTGGGTGACAAATTGTATGTACACGGACATCTTAAGGATAATCAGACTAATTATAAAGGTTTAAATAAGACTGCTAATGCGAGTTATTGGAATGGGTTTCAGTGCACAGGAAGTATTGAGGTTAGCGGCGATTTAGTGTCGTTGATTGACTCGGCTGCTTTTGTAAGTGTATTGCCACAAAACTATTGCTTTTATGGAGCATTGGGAGGTTATAACATGACCACTCTCAGTAATCAGCAGGCTATAAAATCAGCAGAGCACCTACGCATTTCCTCCCAACCTATTACACTGACACAAGGTGCTTGTGAGAGCATGATGTACAATAACAAGAAAATGACTATTGGTCCTGATTTTAGCGCAGCTATGACACTAAGCGGAACCTATTGTTTCAAGGAGGCTTTTAGGAATTGTGTTTGTTTAACATCTATGGGTGGCGATGGATTATTAAATGCAGAAACACTATCTAACTATTGTTATCAATTGATGTTTTACGGCTGTACTGCACTAACGCAAGTACATATATCCTTTCCATCTACCACCACTAACATTGCGCAATATAGTTGTTCTGAAATGTTTTCAGGGTGCACAAGTTTGGAGACAATTGGCAATCTACTAGACAACATCACCTCCATTGGAACGCGCGGATGTTGGCGAATGTTCCAAAATTGCACCGCGCTAACTAATACTGCGACCATTGCTGCCACCTCTGTAGATTCTTATGGATGCGCTCAAATGTATTATGGCTGTACCGGTTTGACAACTACAGGTGCTATTAATGCCAATGCTGTCGCAGCCGAAGCCGGTTGTTGGCAGATGTTTTACGGATGTACTGGATTGACAAGTCATGCCGATATTAATGCCACATCCATAGGGGATTATGGATGCAAAATGATGTTTAATGGGTGCACCAGTTTAGCCGAGTTGGGAAATATAAATATTACTTCTACCATCAACACACAAGGCTGTAAACAAATGTATCGTAATTGTACTGCTCTGACAGCCGTTCCCGATCTTAATCTCGGAGCCGTTGGTTCCTATGGATGTGATTCCATGTTTTGGCAGTGCTCCAATATAACAAGCGTAGGTACTATCAATGCCACATCTATTGGCAACTATGGGTGTCAATCTATGTTCAACAATTGCGGCAAAATAACAAGTATTGGCAATATCAATGTTACGGACGCCACAAATTCTATTGGAAATTATGGATGTCAATACATGTTCCGTCTATGTAAGAGACTTGGTGACTGTAGCAATGTCAAACTTACAGCAAAACAAATCGGAGATTACGCCTATTATTACATGTTTGACGAATGTTACGGAACAGGTCCCACCACAGGACTAACAAAAGCTCCTCAAATAGAAGCAGAAAACATTGGCGCACATGCTTGTCAAGCCATGTTTACTAAATGTTCTCTATTAACTGCCCCTCCAGATACACTAAAAGCAGAAACGTTACAGGAATGTTCGTATTATTTCATGTTTAATGGTTGTATCCAATTGGAACGTTCTCCTGTAATATGTGCCAAAACAATGCCCGCTGCGACATCTAACTCCAAAGGTGCCATAGGAAAAATGTTCAATCTTTCTGCTAAAAGTACAATGGTATATGACACATTGGAAATTCGCCTCAGCAGCTGGTTCCCGTATAATACCAACTATTATAGTTCTTACGACTGGACGTATAACGCTCCAGCATCGGGTTTGTTCATATGCTCGTCTTCTTTATCCCCATTAACCAATGCCACATCTCGTGTACCATCTGGATGGACAATCAAATTTTATCCTGTTGTAACTTTTAGCGTTGCCACCGACCAAAATGGAGATTCCACAGGAGGAACGTGGTTGGATAATACCAACGCAAACATCACTGGTGATTGGTATGGTGACGAACCGTTCCCAGAAGCAAAACATGCATCAAAAGTGTTCCGTGGTTGGGTAGTTAAAGGTGGAAAAACAATTATTACCCCTGATAGTTCTGCCGTCGCACGTGCCAATCCGGCAAAAACCATTACACTATATGCCATATTTGAAGATTCGAAGAATTTCACCTTTGATGTGGCCACCAACGGTGCCACATGGGACGGCGATGATGATGATGACAAGGTTTGGGCGAGCACCGAATTAAGCACTAACGTACCCGCCAATATCCCCGTGAAAGCCGGTTACAGGTTCAAACGATGGAACACCGAGACCGATGGAACGGGTGATGACTTGGATTTGGAGAATATTCCATCAACATCCACCACCTATTATCCCATTTTTGCTCCGCTCTATACCTTTGATGTAAACACCAACGGCGGAGGCTGGAGCGATGAGACCACTGCTGCCAAATCATGGGAAAGCGGTGACATTGCCACAGGATTAGCCACCTATACCCCAAGCAAAAGTGTCAATGACTTTATAGGCTGGAACACTGAATACGATGGGACAGGTGATGATTTGGATTTAGAAGACATTCCAAGCACTCCAACCACCTATTACGCCATCTTCACCCCCATTCCAACGTATACCGTTACCATTGCCAAGAATGTGGATGGTTATGGCAGCGTGAGCGAGACATCCATCACGGATGTGCTAAGGGATACACCTATCAGCATTGATGATAACGAATTGACCATAGACGAAACCACCGTCACGGCTACTCCGGCTTCCACAACTGCGGAATATACGTACGCTTTCTCCGCTTGGAAGAACGGCGAAACCGTTTTGACCGGCGATGCAAACACCGTAACAAGCAATATGACCATTACCGCCCATTTCACCCGCACCGCTAACGACTATACGTTGACTTGGGAGTTTGACGGCGGCACAACGGCTACCGCAGCAGGGGATTACACGCATGGCACCGTGGCATACGGCACATCTATTGTTGTCCCTGCTAACCCGACCAAGAACGGCTATGTGTTTGCCGGATGGGATGCAACGCCCGCAAGCACTATGCCCGCTGCCAACACCACTTATACAGCGCAATGGACTGCCATCAACTATACGTTTGATGTGGCCACCAACGGCGGCACGTGGAGTGATGCAAGTACCGCGGATTCAGTACGCACAGTTAGCGGCATTACAGCATTGACAACACCACAAAAGGACAAATTCACTTTTGAGCGTTGGAATACTTCGGCGGATGGCACAGGCACCGATATGGATGCTTCTGCCCTGCCCACCACTGCCACCAAGTACTATGCCATCTTTATCAAAGTGGACTATTTCCGCTTTATTGCACAAAATGCCACGACGACTATCAGTACAACGAAATACGGAAGCGAAACAGCGCCTTCTTTGAGTTATAGTACCGACAATGGTGCTACATGGAATACGTTTACCATCGGCACCACCTCCGTGGTATTGGCAGCCGGCGATAGCGTTTGCTTCAGGGGAGTGAACGCAAACGGTTTGAACAGGAATTGTAAGGGAGATAGCTTCAAAAAACAGCCCGCTTCTCCTTATTGGTATTTCACATCTACCGACTCGGTATCTGTAGCAGGTAATATTATGACGTTGGTACAAGGCACCAACCCAACTAATACAATTCCTGCTTACAATTGCTTTGCTGCAATTATGAAAGGGATGCCATTGGTGAGTGCAGCCAAGTTACAACTTCCCTCTTCCACCCACAACGGCTGCTATAAGTATATGTTCTACAATTCGTCCATTCGCATTGCGCCCGAACTACCTGCCCTACACGTGGCAGACTCTGCTTATCAGGGTATGTTCTCGAATTGTCAGAGCCTAAAAATAGCCCCGGAAATACCTGCTACTACGGTAGGAGTCGCTTCCATGCGAAATATGTTCTATGATTGTTGGGAATTGACCCAAGCCCCATCAGAACTGAAGGCAACGCAAATATATGCATACACATACAGAGGTATGTTCTGGACGTGTAAGAAATTACAAACGTCTCCTGTTATCCGCGCCACCACAATGCCAACGCCTGGCAATTCGGACGTTGCTGCAATGGGTCTTATGTTCCGCAACTGCTCTACATTGGTTAATGTGAGTGTCCGCATGAAAACATGGAACTACGTAAGTTCTGAATTAAGTGCCGCCTATTATTGGCTGGCTTACGGCTCTTCCACCGGCACATTGACATGTCCATCGGCATTACCCACCGCAACGCGCAATAATCAAACCTTCCCTTCCGGTTGGACTGTAAACTATATCCCGGAACTGACCTTCGATGTCAACACCAACGGCGGTACTTGGACAGATGAGTCCACTGCGGCACGGGTGTTGGAGCCGGAAACGACATGGACGATTCCCACCGATGTCACTGCACCCGCCAACCGCACCTTCGTAGGTTGGAACACCGAAGCAGATGGAACAGGCGACTGGCTCACCGATGAAAACAAGCCCGTCATCAGCACCACGGCGGTTATCCGCACGTATTACGCCATCTATGCGATGAACCTGACGTTCAACGTGGCCACAGCGGGTGCGACATGGGATGGTTCGGCGAAGGAGAACCGCACCTATACCGATGTTCAGTTCCGCCGCGGTGAGATACCTTCCCCGCAACGTGGCGATATCGAGGTATGCTCCGCATGGGTTACCGCCGGTGGCGATACACTGAAGAGCAACTCCGTTCTTACGCCGGGCACTGTTTACTCGCCCTTGTTTGCGGAATATGTATGCATCACCGCCCAAACGGACAATGTGGGTGTAGGAATAAGCTCTATCGGTTCAGGCTCAACTATTACATTTAACTTGTACTATAGTACCGATGGAATGAATTGGAAGAAAGCCAGCGGTTCTCCCTTCAAGACAATTAACACCGGTGAAAAACTCTATTTGCGCGGAACGAATGCAAATGGTATCAACACCACCGCCAATGGAGCAGCGTACAGCAGCAACCATTATATCAAGTTCAATATCACCAACAATGCGACCGTCAGCGGTAACTTGATGACTTTGATTCATCCGACCAATCCGCCGACCACCATCCCCGGTGCATATTGCTTCGCCAAGTTGTTCAAGAATGATACCGGCACTTCATCCCGATACTGCAAAATCACGGACGCTTCGCGCCTGAAAATGCCGGCAACCACAATGCTTGAGAGTTGCTATGAAGGAATGTTCCATGACTGCAATCTGCTGGTTAACGGTCCGAAACTGGTGGCAACTACGTTGGCAGCCAACTGCTACAAGTGGTTGTTCTACGGCTGTTCGGCATTGCGCCGCGTGGAAGTGACATTCTCCGACTGGAATGATGATGGCAGCGGCAATCCGGCATATACTTATCAATGGATGTACGGCACCACCACCAATGCCGAGCATAACGCCCGCTTCATCGGTCCCGCAGTGCTCTTCGAACATGACCGCAACAACGGTCACATCCAACTCAACTGGAAAGGAATGGACTTTGAGTTGCTGGATGACCAGGATGATGCATATTACACCGCATTGAAAGACATGGACGGAATGGCACTGCAACAAGTTACATTCAAAGGTACGTTCCCCGCCAAACGGTGGATCACCTTCAATGTGCCGTTCGACTTCTATATCCCCGAAGACCATCCCTTTGCCGACCATGTATATCAATTCCTCGGCGCTGACGGAAATGCAGACGAAGGATTTGATATCCACTTCCAAGGCGGAGTATATGAACTGGAAGCCGGTATGCCATACTTGTATTATGGTGACGAGCAACAAATTGACCCCGTGTTTGCAGCCGATGGAGAAGATAACCTCATTCTGACCATTGATGCCGATGCGCTGGATGCCTCTAACTCTGTATGCACCGGCGATCCGTTGGTGAACACATCCAATGCCGAGTTCCGTGGCACCGTTAAACTAACCCCGTTGCCCGGCGGAGACAAACGATATATCTTCATCTCCGGCAACCGCCTCTACTATCCTCACGCATCTGGAAACTGGCTATATGCTTTCAGCGGCTACTTCTTTGTACCGAGCGTAAGCAGCGTAGCTCCGCGCGTACGGATGATGGTGAACGGACAAGAAACCAGCGTGGAGATTGAAGAATTCGGTGCAGACAGCCAAGCCGCTGAAGCCGGAATCAAGAAATATATCCAAGACGGCGTGATGGTTATCGAACGCAACGGCGTGAAATACGATGCACAAGGACATAAACTGAACTAATACACACTAAATATGAAAAAGATGTATAAAAAACCTATTACAGAGTCATTGTCGGTCCAGGCAATGACGAACATTTGCGATCCGTCGGGCGTAGGCAGCGATGTGCAACAGGCTCCAACTCCGGGACTTGTTCCGAGAGGAGGAGCCCCAGGGAATATTGACGACCCGCATCCGAGTCTTGTATAAGTCCGAACGGATGACAACGCAATAGAATGAAAGGGAGTGTGTCACAAACGCTGACGCACACTCTTTCTTTCTGCGTGAAAAAGGGTGAGGGGACAAAAATGTGGCCAAACAGCCAAAAAAGGAAGAAAATAAAAAAAACGAAACAGAAAATTTGGTAGTATCAAAAATTTGTTGTACTTTTGCGCGCTTTTTTCGGTTTTCCTAAAATTATGATACCGAAAATGGACCGAAGATGGACCGAAAACGGACCGAGCATACACCGAAACGAATCTACATATAACCCAAGATACAAAAAGTATATGAAAAAAGCCTTTTTATTCATCATTGTTATCGCGCTGATGGCAACAAGCCATGCAACGGCAGAGACACAAGCAATTTCCACCATTCTGCGTAATGGCAAAATATTTTATGACTGCGACATCGCTACGATGCAAGCCGAATTGGTACAAAGCCAAACGCTGAAAGGCATCTACACTGCCACGGAAATCGTTATTCCCGCCAGTATAACAGTGGGCACCGGTGACGGACAGACAGGCAGCGGAATGGAACAAGGCGAAGTGACCTATACCATAGTATGTATAGGCGCGCAGGCGTTCGCGGGCGCGACAGCCACCAGTATTGTTTTTGCCAACCCCAGCAACGTTGCCACCATCAAGACACTGGCATTCAGCAACCTGCCCAACCTGACCGGCAAACTGGTGCTTCCCGCCAGCCTGCAGACCCTTGAACTATCGTCTATCATCCTGCCCGGACTGACCGAGATAGAGTTCTTAGGCAGCGTTCCCCCCGACTGTGAACTGTCAGATGCCGACAACGGCGCATACAACCCTTGGACGACTCTGGAAGCATCCACATCGGAAGATATCACTATCACCGTGCCCGAAGGAGCATGGGAAGCCTATCAGGATGCGCCCGGCATCGGCGACTACTTCACTTGCCTGCGCCGTGATCCGGGTCCCGGCACCGGCTGCAGCGACATACAAGCCGATATGCCCCGCGTGCAGAAAACCATGCGTAACGGACGGATATGCATCCTGCGCGACGGCACCTACTATGACCTGCAAGGACAAACGGTGGAATAACAGAAAACGAATATACACTTAAACGACAATAGAAAAATGAAAAAAACATTTCTTTTGATGGCTCTGCTGGCAGGCGCGATGACCGCCTCGGCAGATGTGAAATTCGCCTACGAAGCAGGCGCAGAACTGGTGAGTACCTATCTCTGGCGCGGCCAATATAACGGCGGATTGAGTTTCCAGCCCGATTTGGAAGTGGGCTATGACGGCGAAGTGACGGCATTCCGCGTAGGCGCATGGGGTTCGGTGGGTGCCAGTGACTGGAAATTCCGCAACAAACCCCTGACAGCGGAAGACAGCCTGAGCGGCGCCAATCCTAATACATTCTTCACTCCCGAAGTGGATTTGTTTGCCAACTTCTCGTTCTACGGTGCACATGTGGGCGCGACCTACTACAATTTCTTCACCCACAATCCGTATGACAAGAAATACGACTACACCTATCATCTGGAAATAGAAGGCGGCTACGATTTCGGCGAACTGCTGAATTTCCCACTGTACATCAACTGGTACACTTGCGTTGGTCTGCCCAATAGCGACAAAAACGTGGATTACAACTACGAGGAAGAAGAGATAGAGACCGAAATAGACGGAGAACCGGGAATAGAAATAACAGAAACCCGGAAACGTGCATGGTCGTCGTATCTGGAGATAGGCTACAAACATACATTCCCCTACGATATCACGCTGGACGGACGTATCGGCATGTCTCCTTGGCGCAGCGATGACACCTATCTGAATGAAAAATTTGCGGTAGTCAACCTCTCCCTGCGCTTGGAAAAAGAGTGGGATCTGGATGTATGCACGCTGAGCCTTTTCGGCGAAGGTTGTCTGAATCCTGATGCCGCCAGCAACAAGATTGTGCTGAACACCGCCGGAACCGAAAAACTATACCTTCAACCCCTGAGCGGCTGCATCGGATTGGGCGTTTGGTTCTGATTTTCAAGAAAAACAACAAAAAAAGTCATTTTTTTTAATAAATATTTGGTACATTCGGGAAAAAGTAGTACCTTTGCACCCGAAAACAAAAAATTTTCATAGTTAAGGTTTAGGTTTAATGGCAACAGGTGGCTGTGAAGTCCCCTGTTGTTTTTAGAGAAAGATGAAAAAAACCACACAAAACTCCCCGCAAGAGGAGAATATATGGCGCAACAATGCCCCTTCGGAAACAAAAGAAAATCAGGGCACTCCGATAGATTTCTCCGATATTGGAGAGGTAAGGAAGGCTGTGATTATGAGTGAAATACTGAATAGAAAATATTAAATACCTTATTATATTATGGCAACCATTTACATGACTGCAGAAGGACTGCAGAAACTGAAAGACGAACTCCGCTTCCTGGAAGGAACGGAACGGCCGCGCGTCATCGCCGCTATTGCGGAAGCACGCGACAAAGGCGATTTGAGTGAAAACGCCGAATACGATGCCGCAAAAGAAGAACAAGGACGGTTGGAGAGCAAGATAGCCATGCTGAAAGCCAAAATCATGGACGCCAGCATCATCGACACTTCCACCATCAACACCGATGAAGTGCAGATACTGACCAAAGTGCATGTGCGCATCCTTAACACCGGCGCAGAAAAAACCTATCAAATCGTGACCGAAGGCGAGGCTAATATCATGGAAGGCAAAATCTCCACCAATACCCCCATCGCCAAAGGCCTGATGGGCAAGAAAGTGGGCGACATCGCCAAGATAAACGTGCCCGCCGGACTGATGGAATATGAAATACTGGATATCACCGTATAAACATCGCGTACAACTATGACCCTGTTCACACGTATTATCAACGGCGAGATACCCAGCTACAAAGTGGCGGAAGACGACCGTTTCTACGCTTTTCTGGATATCAATCCCCTGAAGAAAGGCCATACACTGGTTATTCCTAAACTGCCGGAACCCGAAGCAGACTATATCTTTGACTTGGATGATACCCTGCTGGGCGATATGATGGTGTTCGCCAAGATGGTGGCACGCGGCATCAAGGAAGCCACAGGCTGCAAACGCGTAGGTGTGGCCGTATTAGGCATGGAAGTGAACCATGTGCATATTCACCT
The DNA here is from genome assembly GCA_902780495.1 of uncultured Bacteroidales bacterium. Lineage (GTDB taxonomy): Bacteria > Bacteroidota > Bacteroidia > Bacteroidales > Paludibacteraceae > Colicola. The sequence goes on along the minus strand of CACZFM010000015.1, from coordinate 36,699 downwards.
TGTTCCGATGGACACGGAAAAAGATATGCTGTTCACCAATCCCAAACTGAATCTTCCCGCAGAAGAGATGTGCGAAATCGCCAACTCCATTGCGGAAGCTATCGAAAAAGCATGATAAGCACGACAACCAACAATCAAAATCAATAAAAAGTTTATGGAAACAAAATTCTCTGGAAAGACTCGTACCGAAAGCGACCTCATCGGCGAGTTGCAGATTCCCGTAGAGGCCTTGTACGGCGTACAAACGCAACGTGGTATTGAGAACTTCCCCATTTCGAAGTTCAAGTTGTGTGACTATCCCGCCTTTATCAACGGTCTGGCTTACACCAAACTGGGTGCCGCTATGGCTAACCACGAACTGGGACTGCTGACCGACGAACAGTTCAAAGGCATCAAACAGGCTTGCGAAGAACTGCTGGCAGGCAAACATCATGACATGTTCCCTGTGGATATGATTCAAGGCGGTGCAGGAACCACCACCAACATGAATGCTAACGAGGTAATCGCCAACCGCGCATTGCAGGTGATGGGTCACCAACCCGGAGAGTACCAATACTGCTCGCCGAACGACCATGTGAACTGCTCGCAATCCACCAACGATGCATATCCTGCTGCTATCCACATGGGACTCTATGCTACTCACATGGAGTTTATGAAACATTACCAGCAGATGATTGATGCTTTCCAGAAGAAAGCCGAAGAATTCAAGAACGTGCTCAAGATGGGTCGTACCCAATTGGAAGATGCCGTTCCCATGACTCTGGGACAGACTTTCGGTGCGTTTGCAAGCATTCTGCGTGATGAAATCAAACATCTGAACGATGCTGCCGAGGAATTCCTGACCGTCAATATGGGTGCCACTGCCATCGGTACCGGTATCTGCTCCGAACCCGGTTATTCGGAGAAATGCGTCAAAGCCATGGCACAAATCACCGGTTGGAACGTGGTACTGGCAGAAGACCTGGTAGCCGCTACCAGCGACACATCCTGCATGGTAGGCTATAGCAGTGTATTGCGCCGTATTGCCACCAAGATGAACAAGATTTCGAACGACCTGCGTCTGCTCGGTTCGGGTCCGAAATGCGGTTTGCACGAGATTGACCTGCCCGCACGCCAACCCGGTAGCAGCATCATGCCCGGAAAGGTGAACCCCGTTATTCCGGAAGTGATGAACCAGATTTCATACAAAGTGATTGGTAATGACCTGTGCGTAGCCATGTGCAACGAAGCCGCTCAAATGGAGCTGAACGCAATGGAGCCCACCATGGCACAATGCTGTTTCGAGAGTGCTGAAATCATGATGAACGGATTTGACGTGATGCGCAAATACTGCATCGAAGGCATCCAAGCCAACGAACAGCGTTGCCGCGACTACATCACCGGTTCCATCGGTATTGTAACCGCCCTGAACCCCATCATCGGTTATAAGAACTCTACAAAGATAGCCAAAGAGGCTATGGCGACAGGCAAAGGCGTGTATGACCTGGTGCTGGAACACGGCATCCTGACCAAAGAGGAACTGGATACCATTCTGTCGCCGGAAAACATGATTAAGCCCGTGAAACTGAATATCAAGCCGCGCCGCTGATAATCATGCAACTGGTTTTTGCGACCAATAATGCTCATAAGCTGCAGGAAGTACGACAAATACTTCCCGCGGCTTATGAGATTTTATCCCTCTCCGATATCGGTTTCCATGAAGACATAGCGGAAACCGGTACTACACTGGAGGAAAATTCGTTGCTGAAAGCCCGCACCGTAATGGATCGGCTGAAAGCAACACAGCCCGAAAGGGCAAAAAACCTGTTCGGCGTAATAGCCGATGACACAGGATTGGAAGTAGAAGCCCTGAACGGCGCACCCGGCGTATATTCCGCGCGCTATGCAGGCGAACCAACCGATAGCGCGAATAACCGCCGCAAACTGCTGCAAGCCCTACTACCCTATCCGTCCGACCAAAGGCAGGCACGCTTCCGCACCGTTGTTACCCTGCTTCGCCCTTCGGGTGAAGAGGTACAACTGGAAGGCATCGTCCGCGGCAGTATAGCCGAACAAGAACAAGGCAACGGCGGTTTCGGTTATGATGCATTATTCATACCCGAAGGATACACCCGCACCTTCGCTCAACTGACGGCAGACGAGAAAAACAATATCAGTCACCGAGGAAGAGCCATCCGACAACTACGAAACTATCTGTCTGAACTATGAAACGTTTTCTTCTTATCGCAACAGGTCTGTGCATACTGCAAGCAGCCACGGCCAGCAAAATCGGAGAATGGAAAAGCCATTTCTCTTATAACCATGTGACACAACTCGCACAACAAGGCGATGAGATATTTGCTTTGGCAGACAAAGCCCTCTTCTCTGTCAATAAAGAGGACGGAGCTATCACCTGCTATGACAAACAGGTAGGATTGAACGGTTCCTCCGTATGCCAGATAGCAAGCAATGAAGCGATGAAGATACTATTCATCGCCTATACCAATGGTCAAATAGACCTCCTTGACAACAAGGGGACTATCTATCCGCTGAACGACTTGAGAGACAAAGATATCAATAGCGACAAGACTATCAATCATATCTATATGGATGGCGAAAGGGCCTACTGCTCCATGTCATTCGGCGTTATGGCAGTGAACCTGCGCAAACGCGAGATAGCCGATTCATACTATATCGGTGAAAACGGCAGTGCCGTGAACGTGCTGGCCACTACCATTCTGGGGGACAGTATCTATGCCGTTTCCGAAAACACCCTTTATGCCGCCTCAAAGCGCGACAACCTTCTTGACTACAACCATTGGCACAGTTGCCCGTTACCGGCAGAAGGAAGGTTGACTTCCGTGGCCGCGCAAGACGGTATGCTGTATCTTCTGCAAAGCGGGAAACCGTATGTACGTAACGGCGGTACATGGCACGCCATCGCCACCGACAAGACATTCACAACCCTGCGTCAACATTCCTCTCTCTACGCCATTGCCGACTTTGCCCTGTACCGACTGGAAGGCGAGACCATCCAAACCACTCCCGTATCGCACTTTGTGGCGGATGTATTGTTAGAGGGAAACAACTGCTGGGTAGCAGGTGATGAAGCCGGAGTTGTGCAATACACCACAGACGGAGCTGTCAATTTCTATCTACCTGAAGGTCCCGCCGTTAATCGTCCCTACCGCATGAAAGTGGCACATAACAGACTGTATGTAGTACCCGGCTCCAGGTGGGCCGTAAACGACATGATAGCCGGCAATGTGATGGTGTTTGACGGAACACACTGGACTAATGTTACTAACAACCAGCTTTACAGCCAATTACAACACCCTGTGTATGACCTGATGAATGTAGCTGTAGACCCACAAGACCCAGAGCATATCTTTGTTACCAGTTACGGGCAGGGACTGATTGAACTGCAAGGTAGCAACGTCGTGAAATGGTATATCCACACCAATAGCCCTATCAAATCAGCCATTGATGCATCTTCTCCGGCTGCAACCCTGTATAACCGTCTGGATGGTGCCATGTTTGACGAGAAAGGAGACCTGTGGTTTCTTAATGCGGGCAGTTTGGCCAAGCCTATCCACGTGGTCACACGCAGCCAAATAGAGGCAGCCCACCATGCTGAGATGGCAAACTGGTATACCCACGACATCTTCGTTACATCGACCAACCAAATGTTCAGTCTGGAAACGCCTCAGGAAGTCGTTCAAGACACGCGCAACAGCCATTACAAATGGATTCCTGTGGCACGCTATAACACAGGTTTGCTACTGATAGACGATCGGGGTGATGCAGAAAACAATGCCAATCTGACAAGCTATTTCCGCAGTTCATGGACCGACCAGGACGGCAATCAAGTTCGGCCGGAATTCATCTATTGTATGGCACAAGACCACAATGGCGATGTATGGATTGGTACGGAAGAAGGTATTATCCCCATCCCCTCCAATGTAGATTTCCGGACATCGGATGCCTGCGTACGAATAAAGATTGCACGCAACGATGGTACTAATCTGGCCGACTACCTATTGGGTAGCGAACGAATAAACGCCATTGTTGTGGACGGCGCCAACCGCAAATGGATAGGAACGGAAGGTAGCGGGCTTTACCTTATGTCCGAAGACGGCACGGAAACGATTGAGCATTTCACAACAGACAACTCCCCCTTGCCATCCAATAAGATTATGTCCCTTGCCATAGAGCCCCGATCGGGTGTCGTGTACGTAGGGACAGACGGAGGACTGATGTCCTACCAGAGTGACGCTACCGAACCGTTAGACGACTTCTCCACAGCCTATGCATATCCTAACCCTGTTCGTTCTGAATATGAAGGCGTTATCACCTTGACCGGACTGATGGAAGAATCTACCGTGAAGATTATTGATGCAGGAGGTAATCTGGTGTATGAGACCCTCAGCAACGGCGGCATGGCTACCTGGAACGGAAAGAATCATTCCGGCAAGCGTGTGACAAGCGGTGTATATACGGCCCTCTGCCATAGCGGAAGCAGCCATCAGGAGATAAAAATCCTAATTATGCACTAAACAATTCCTATTTGCGGACGAGGAAATAGAGGTATATTCCTATAGCGAGGAACAAGAAATTCGGTATCCATACCGCCATGAAGGGTGACAAAACACCACTCACAGAAAAGGTGGTGGAGACTGTAGAGAAAAGGATATACAACGCCGAAAGGGTCAAACCGAATCCAAGATTCTTACCCATACCTCCGCGCACTTTCTTGCAACTCATTGTTACCCCAAGGAGAGTCATAATAAATGCCCCAATGGGAGAAGCGAAACGTTTCCACCATTCCGTTTCGAAGGCTTGGAGATTGCCGGCTCCGCGCTGACGCTGCCGATCCATATACTTCTTCAGTTCCGGATTGGTCATATGCTGAGCATCCGTGGCCGTGATAAACAATTCCTCCGGATGCATCGGAATGATGGTATCCAATCTTGCCCCTCGTGTAAGCGATTCACGCAGACCGTCAAAGTCACGGCGCGTGTAGTTCTCCAGATGCCAGCAGTAAGCAGAGTCGAAACGAATGCGATCGGCTGTTATACGCATGGTGAGCGTTTTGCCGTCAAAATGCTCCAGAGAGGCTCTGTAGCCTTGATTTGTCTTGAGTTTGTAGGTCTCGATATAGAGAATCGTTCCAGGCTCCACCTCCATTTGTACGTTATTGGCATTCTCCACCGAGAAACTGCTTATATACTTATCCTCAAACGAAAGCAGTTTGCCAGAGGCAGGAGGGATGATATATCCCGCCAACCAAAAGAGAAGCAAGAAGAGGAATGTAGCAGAGATAGCATACGGGCGCATAAACCGCTGGAAACTCATCCCCGCAGCATGCATTGCAATAATCTCACTGTTTCCCGCCAACTTACTGGTAAAGAAGATTACCGATATGAATATGAATAGCGGGCTAAACATATTCATATAGTACGGGATGAAATAGATATAATATCCCAAGACGACATCCTTGAAAGATAATTGGTATTCAAAGAAATCGTCCATCTTCTCCGTAAGGTCAAAGACAATACCAATACTCAGTATCAGAATGATGGAGAAGAAGAAAGTCCCCAGGAACTTACCTATAATATACCAGTCAAGGCGCGCTATGGGACTACGGAACTTCATCATAGACGTTGCTGCAATTGAGGTATCATGGCATCTTTCCATGTGCGGAAATCGCCATTGAGGATGTGTTGTCTTGCTTCGCCCACCAGCCACAGGTAGAATGCGAGATTATGTATACTAAGTATGCTGAGTCCCAACATTTCGTCCGCATGAATCAAATGGCGCACATAGGCACGCGAATATGCCTGATCCACATAGGATGTGCCATCCGGATCCAAACATGTGAAATCGTCAGCCCACTTGAGATTACGCATATTCATTACGCCATTGCGCGTGAAGATCATACCATTTCTCCCGTTACGGGTAGGCATTACGCAGTCGAACATATCCACTCCGCGGTCAATGCTCTCCAATATATTCCACGGCGTTCCCACTCCCATCAGGTAGCGGGGTTTGTTTTCCGGCAGAATGGCATTTACAACCTCTATCATTTCGTACATTTTCTCCGCGGGTTCGCCCACAGCCAGTCCGCCTATTGCATATCCATCCCTATCCAAATCGCGCAGTCTCTTTGCCGCTTCCTGCCTCAAGTCGGTGTAGACACAGCCCTGTACGATAGGAAAGAGATGCTGTCGGTATCCGTATATATTCTCTGTTTCATCAAAGCGTTTGATACATCTGTCCAACCAACGATGGGTGCGTTCCATACTTTGCAGGGCATAGGCGCGGTCGGCCGTCCCCGGACAACACTCATCGAACGCCATCATTATATCAGCACCTATCAAGCGCTCAATATCCATCACACTTTCCGGCGTAAACATCAGTTTCCGTCCGTCAATATGACTGGAGAACTGTACGCCATCTTCCGTCATTTTGCGGATATCGGTTAGCGAAAAGACCTGATAGCCTCCGGAATCGGTCAGAATAGGTTTGTCCCATCCCTCGAAGCGGTGAAGTCCACCTGCTCGGTACAAGATATCTGTTCCAGGGCGCAGGTAGAGGTGGTAGGTATTACCCAAGATGATTTGTACTTTGATATCGTCGGTCAGTTCCCTTCTATGCACACCTTTAACCGTTCCCACAGTTCCTACCGGCATAAAAATGGGTGTCTGTATATCCCCATGATCGGTGTGAATGACACCAGCACGGGCGGCAGACTGCGGGGCTGTGGTATGTAGGTCAAAGAACATCAGCACAAGGATTTCAATAATTAGGCAAGGCGATTATGGTCGGGAAAGACGATGAAGGGTTTGAAGTTGCGTTGTTCGTCCTCTGTCATCAGTGCATACGCCATAATGATAACCACATCACCCACTTTCATAAGATGTGCGGCTGCGCCGTTCATACAGATACACCCGCTACCGCGTTTTCCGGGTATGACATACGTTTCCAAGCGTGCGCCGTTGGTGTTATCCACCACCGTCACTTTCTCGCCGCAAACGATGTGAGCAGCATCCATCAGATCTTCGTCTATTGTTATAGACCCCACATAATCCAGATTGGCTTCCGTGACCGTTACTCTGTGTATCTTTGATTTGAGAATTTGTAAAAACATCTTTGTATGCGGTATTAGTCGAACAACATGCTATTTTTTACGTTTGTAGGGTTTTGCGGGTGCAGCGGCAGCGTTCTCCACGATTTTGCGGCACTCTTCTTCGGTAAGTGCCGCCACATCGGTATTACGAGGGATACGGATGTTGCCTGTTTCCGTTTTGATATACGCCCCATAGCGTCCTTCCAAGACTTGCAGATTCCCCCATTGGTGAATGGGTTCGCTCTGCTGTACGCGTTTTGCAAAGAGAGCGCGTACATCTTCTTCGGTGAGGGTATGCGGATCTTTCCCTTTGGGCAGCGAAACGAAGGTTTTGCCCATACGGAGGTATGGGCCATATTTCCCTTCTCCGGAGATGACTTCTTCGCCGTCCAAGATACAAACGACTCCCGGCTGTGCGTTTTGGAACAGCGCCAATGCCTCTTCCAATGTGATGGTGAACAGGGAATGGTCCTTATCCAAAGAGACAAAGCGAGGTTTATCCTGTTCGGCACTTCCTATTTGGATGCAGGGTCCTATCTTGCTGATTTTGGCATAGACAGGTTCTCCTGCGGGCGTATTGCCGAGGAAACGTCCCGCTACTTTACCGGTCGGTACGCGAAGGATGGACGGATGGAATGTTTTGTAGAAGGAGTCCACCGTATTCACCCAATTTTTCTTACCCGCAGCGATTTTATCAAAGTTCTCTTCCTCACGGGCTGTGAAGTCGTAACTCAGTATTTCGGGGAACTGCTCAACCAAGAAATCGTTGGTGAGACATCCCAAATCCGTGGGCAGCAATTTCTGCGTGTCATGTCCCGCCGTTTCCGTTTTCTGTTTGTCAGACACATGTTCTCCGCGCAAGGTCAATAGGTTGTAATCGCGTTTCTTTCCCGCAACATTTCCTCTCTCCACGTAGCGGCGTTGCTGGATTGTTTCAATGATAGTGGCATAGGTGGAAGGACGACCGATACCGAGTTCCTCCATCTTTCTTACCAGTGTTGCTTCGTTGTAGCGATACGGCGGTTTGGAGAAGGTCTGCTGCGCCACAATCTCTTTGCGCTCCAGGGCAGCCCCTTCCTTCATTTGCGGCAGAACGGTGGTATCCGTTTCCGATTCATCGTCCGTGGACTGGATGTACACTCTCATGAAACCGTCAAAGAGAACCACTTCTCCACTTGCGACAAAGTGGTAAGGAAGCGTGTCGGATGCTATTTCTATACGCGTGCTCTGCATTTGCGCATCTGCCATCTGGCAGGCGATAGTACGTTTCCAAATGAGTTCATACAACCGTCTCTCATCCTGATTGGCTCCGGCATTATGCACCTTCATATAGGTCGGTCGGATGGCTTCGTGTGCCTCCTGCGCGCCCTTGCTAGTGGTATGGTATTGGCGAGCGCGATGATAGTTGTCTCCATATTGCGCAAGGATTTCCTCCTTTGCGGTGGCGATTGCCAGTCCGCTGAGGTTCATAGAGTCGGTACGCATATAGGTGATATGACCGGCTTCGTACAAGGATTGCGCCAGACGCATGGTCTTCGAGACAGGGAACTTGAGTTTTCTCGCTGCCTCCTGCTGCAGGCTACTGGTAGTGAAGGGAGGAGCCGGTGAACGGCGGGCAGGTTTTTGCGTGATAGAAGAGATGGAGAATGCCGCCGTTTTGCATTGTTCAAGGAAAGCGATGGCTTCCTCTTTTGTGGAGAAGCGATGGTTGAGTTCCGTTTTCAACACGATATTCTCTCCTGCCGTATTTTTTCCGTCGAAATCCGCCAAGATGCGGTATTGGGAAACTTCCCGGAAGGATTCGATTTCCCGTTCCCTTTCTACAACAAGGCGTACCGCAACGGACTGTACACGTCCCGCCGAGAGTCCTGTTGTGATTTTCCTCCACAAGATGGGCGACAGTTCAAATCCGACGATTCGGTCCAGCACCCGCCGTGCCTGCTGTGCGTTAACAAGGTTGTAATCTATGTCACGCGGATGCAAGATGGCTTCCTGTATGGCAGATTTGGTGATTTCGTGGAAGACGATGCGATGTGTATTCTTGTTTTTAAGGTCCAAGACTTCATGGAGATGCCATGCGATGGCTTCCCCTTCGCGGTCTTCATCGCTTGCCAGCCAAACGGTGTCGGCTTTTTTCACCTCTGTTCGCAGTTGATTGAGCAAATGGTGTTTCTGGGGTTCAATTACATAATTCGGTTGATAGTTGTTGTCGAAGTCAATACCCGTGCTATTCTTGCCTATTCCTTCAATATCCCGGATATGACCCTGCGAAGACATGACATGATAGTCCGTTCCGAGGAACTTTTCTATCGTCTTTGCCTTGGCGGGAGACTCAACTATTACAAGGTTTTTACTCATATATTGTTTTTGTATCAAATTTCCTACATTAAGGTGTCGATTTTGGTGCTATTTCCAAAATCGGCTGCAAAGGTACTTGTTTTTTTTGATATGTGCAAATAAAACAAGAAAAAAGCATCCTGAATCTGCTTTTTTGAGGGATATTGAAGGATAGTCGGAGCAGGATAAATGAGTAGGGACCAAGAGAGACTATGTAGAACCGGAAAAGACCGGTATAGGCAAGTGCTAACCCTTCGGTAAGGGTATGCTATCCCTATGGTCATCTCGGCCTTAAGGAACTCTATGTCCTTGCAGCAGTGAAGGCTGCTTCGGACTCGCGCCGCATAAAATTCTATGTGCCGTACTAATCCCTCCGACTGGGAAGTCGTCGGGTACGACACTCGGAGTGCCATTCAAGGCACTCCTTCACCTTCAAATGTCCACCGGACATTCTTCGGTGCGGCTCAATCGCTTCACGCTCATCTCTCGGTGACCACTCGGTGATCCCTGCTGTATCTATCGTGTATCTATCGTATATCTATCGTGTATCTATCGTGTATCTATCGTGTATCTATCGTATATCTATCGTATATCTATCGTGTATCTATCGTGTATCTATCGTGTTTAGTCCGAGAATTGAGGGAGAAAAAAACAGACCCACGTTGAGTGTGAGCCTGTTGGATATTCTGATTTTATTTAGCTGCCAAAGCTTATTTGGCGGGATGAGTTTATTTGGCGGCTCCGAAGAGAGACATCAGGCTGGAGATAGTTCCTGCGGTCTGTGAAGCCGTTTGCAGTCCGTTTCCGATTTTCGAAATCGTTGATTCGGCTTGTTCTGTTCCGGTCCGGGTGCCTTGTCCCACCGTCTGCGCCGCGGTTGAAGCCGCCTGATAGAGATAATCGGTAACCTGGGCAGCGTTCTGCTCAACTACCAAGCCTGCACTGCCAGCGATGAGCCCCGTGCCAAACGAAGTGAGATAGTCCTTGTTCTTGTACTCTGTTGTCAAATCCTTGCAGTTGCTAAGCAAGAGCATCAGATTGGCGATGTTGGTGGGATTCTTGACATTGTAAGTGCCTTCCGCCTTGTACTGTTTGTAGATTGCAGCCAAGGCACTTCCTGCCTGCGAGCCCGCCTGCGAGGGGTTGAGGGATTGAGAAGTGGAAGACGTGGCAGCCGATGAAGAAGCTGCCGAATTGTTCATCATGCCGCAACTGCCAAGCAAAGCCGCAGCGAGGATAAGTAATGCAATGTTTTTCATACTATTTATCATTTACGTTTATCATTCATTTTCTAATTATTTCAGGCGCAGGCGGTCCATGTCGCGTTTGGCATCGCGCTCCTGGATGGAACGGCGTTTATCGTAGTCATGCTTACCCTGACAAAGGGCAATCTCCAGTTTTGCCAAGCCGCGTTCATTGATAAAGAGCGAAAGAGGAATGATGGTCTTTCCGGACTCTTTGGTCTGCCTCTCCAGTTTGCGCAGTTCCTTTCGTGTAAGGAGCAGTTTGCGGTCCCGGCGGACTTCGTGATTGGCATACGAACCAAAGCGATACTCGGCGATATTCATCTGCTTAACCCACAATTCACCGCTCTGGAAGATACAATAGGTATCCGCCAGCGAAGCTTTGCTCTCCCGAATCGACTTAATTTCCGTGCCGTACAGCTGTATTCCGGCGGTGTAACGGTCGAGGATTTCATAGTCGAAAGAAGCCCTTCTATTCTTTATATGTACATTCGTTTTTGCGTGCATAAAACCAAAAAACGCTGCAAAAGTACAAAATAATTTGCATATATCCAAAAAAAGTAGTACTTTTGCGGCGTTTTTGGGAAATTTCCCTGAAAAAGAACCGACAGAAGAACTAAAAGAAGATAAAAAAATGCTGAAAAACATTCTCGCCATTACAGGCAAACCCGGCCTTTATCAGTTGATAAGCCGCGGCAATAACATGCTGATTGTAGAATCGCTGGTGGACAAAAAACGTATGCCTTCGTATGCCCGCGACAAAGTGGTGTCGTTAGGCGAAGTATCGATGTTCACGACAGGTGAAGACATTCCATTGAGCGAAGTACTGACCAAAGTGGGCGAGAAAGAAGGTCTGAAACCCGCCAGCATTGATGCGAAGAAAGCGGATAACGACCAACTTCGCGCTTGGTTCGGCGAAATACTGGAGAATTTCGACCGCGACCGCGTATATCCGAGCGACATACGCAAACTGGTAAGCTGGTATAACATCCTTATCGGTGCCGGTATCACCAATTTCGCCATTGAAGACGAGGCAGACAAACCTGCCGAAAAAGCCGTTGTGGAAGAGAAGAAAGAGGTGAAAAAGACCGTTCGCAAGACCACAGGAGTTAAGACACAGAAGAAAACAACAGGCGCCACCGCAAAGACCGGTGTAGGCGCCAAAAAAGGTTGATCCTACAGGATATAATTGATATCATAGAGTCTGTAGCGCCGCTGAAGTGGCAAGAGGCGTGGGATAATTCGGGGCTACAGGTGGGTGAACGCAATGCGAAAGTAGATACAGTATTGCTGACGACAGACGTGACAGAGGCTGTTGTCAGTGAGGCTATTGCACTCAAGTGCCAACTGATACTATCCCATCACCCTCTGCTCTATCACGGACTGAAGACTATTTCCGGCACGACTCCACAGGAGCGTTGCGTGATGGAAGCGTTACGCCACCACATCGCCATCTATTCGGCTCATACCTCGATGGACAATCTGCCCAAAGGCGTGAGTGGACGAATGGCGGAAAAAATAGGCATACAGGATTACCGTGTGCTGGTGGAAGGCAGTGCGTGCCGCCACAACGGTGAATACGGGCTTGGAGTAATCGGTAACCTTGACACCCCTATCGGGTTTGACGAACTGTTGGAGCGTATAAAGAGTGCCTTCGGTGCGCCAATGCTGCGCTATATACCCGCGCCCAAAGCACGCGTGCAGACGATTGCGATGTGCGGCGGCGCAGGCAGTGAATTCATGGAAGATGCCATCCGGCAAGGTGCAGACGTATATTTAAGCGCCGATTGCAAATACCACGAGATGCAGACCGCCATAGGGCGTATCGGTCTGGTGGATATGGACCACTGGTACTCGGAGCACTTTACACGGGATGTGTTTGCGGAAGTTCTGCAAGGCAAAGTCAAGACCTATATCAGCCAAACGGATGCAAGTCCCGTACACTACATGTAAAAAAACATATAAACAACATAACAGATTATGGCAAAAAAAGAAGAAAAAGAGTTAACCGTAGAGGAAAAACTGAAAGCCCTTTACGATTTGCAACAAGTTGATTCGAAGATTGACGAACTGCGTATTCTGGCCGGCGAACTGCCCCAGGAAGTGAAAGACAAGAACGATGAAGTGGAAGGCCTGAAAACCCGTCTGCAAAACATCGAAGCCAACATCAAAGAGGCCGAGACCCAAATCTCAGACCACCGCGTACGCATGGAGAATGCCAACGCCAACATATCGCGCTACAAAGAACAACAAAACAACGTACGCAACAACCGTGAATTCGACAACCTGAGCAAAGAAATCGAATATCAGCAACTGGACATTGAACTGAGCCAGAAAAAAATCAAGCAATACACCGCAGACCTAGAGAAACTGCACGAAGAGAAAAAGAAAACCGTTTTCGACATCGAGGAAAAGACCATCGACCTAACCCAAAAAAAGAGCGAACTGGAATCCATCATGGGTGAAACGAAAGCCGAGACAGAAGCCCTGATACTGCGTGCCACCGACCTGGAGAAACGCATTGACGACCGTCTGCTGACCGCCTTCAAGCGTACGCGTAAGAACGCACGCAACGGTCTGGCCGTTGTGAAAGTGGAACGCGACAGTTGCGGCGGCTGCCACAGTAAAATATCGGCACAACGCCAAATAGATATCCGCCAACGCAAGAAAATCATCGTTTGCGAGTTCTGCGGCCGTATTCTGGTGGATGCAGACATGAAGTAAGGATGATACCTCTGCTGCTATTTGTCCTGATGGGCATCACCATTCTGATACTTTTCGAATGGCGTGCCCGCAAACAAAACCGCGAAGAGCAAGTCCAAGAAGCCCTTGCCCACGCTGAACGGAAACGGCAAAACCAGGAAGGAGAATGCTGCGGGCAACACTTGGTCTGCGAACGAGAAACCCTGCTACAGACAAATGCCGAAATCGTGTACTATGACGATGAGGAACTGGACGCTATGGCAGGCATCAAGGCAGAAGACCTTTCCTCCTCCCAAGCAGACGAAATACGCAGCGTGTTCCGCACCCTAAAAGAGAACGATGTGCCAGGCTGGTGCAGAAGTATGCAACTACGCAACATCCAACTGCCTGAAGATGTACGCGAAGAAGCCCTGCTGATTGTACAAGAACGAAGACAAAAATGATATACCTGAGTTGTGACTACCAAGAAGGTTGCACGCCGGAGATACTGCAAAGACTCGCGGAAAGCAACATGGAACAGACCGAAGGCTATGGTCTGGACGTCCATTGCGCGCGTGCACGCCAATTAATATTGTCCGCGTGCGGACTCAATCCGCAACGTGACGGTTTCTGGCGAGAAGACCAGACGGCAGGTATGGTGCATTTCTTCGTGGGTGGTACACAGACCAATGAAATCGTTATCGGAAGTCTCCTTCGCCCCCATCAAGGCGTGTTGTGCGCCGATTCGGGACATATTCAAGTGCATGAGACCGGTGCTATAGAACACGGCGGGCACAAAGTGCTGGCTCTTCCCACCAAGGACGGCAAACTAACGGCCATGCAAGTGCAAGATGCCATCATGCAACATCAGTTCGACCCGAACATAGAACATGTGGTGCAACCCGGCATGGTTTATCTCAGTTTTCCGACCGAGACAGGACTGATTTATAGTCGTCAAGAACTGCAAGCCATCAGTGCCATCTGCAAACAATACGGATTGCCATTATACATAGACGGAGCACGCCTCGGATACGGTCTGACAGCAGAAGGCTCGAATGTAACTCTGCGCGACATCGCCCGTTTGGCAGACCTGTTCTATATCGGCGGCACTAAACAAGGCGCGCTATTCGGTGAAGCACTGGTAATAACCAATGCCGCCTACCGCAAAGACTTCCGCTACCTCATCAAACAAGGCGGAGCCATGTTTGCCAAAGGCAGGTTGCTGGGACTGCAATTCGAGACACTTTTCACAGATGACCTCTATTGGCGGCTCTCCCGACATGCCAATGAACAGGCCATGCGCATCAAACAAGCATTGCAAAGCAAAGGTTATCCCATGCCGCTTGACAGCCCGACCAACCAACAGTTCGCCATATTCGAAGATGACAAACTGGCACAACTGCAACAAGAGTTTACCCTGTCGGTGGTGGAAAAGACAGACCCGACTCATACATTGGTACGCATCTGCACCAGTTGGGCAACCCAAAGCGAATGGATAGACCGACTGATAGCAGCACTATAAAAACAAGTAAGAAATAATCAAAAAACAATACATTATGCAAATCACAAAATCAGAGGTAAAAGACCTTAAAGCCGTTCTCACAATGACCATGGAGCCGGCTGACTATCAAGAAGCTGTAAACAAAGAACTGCGTCAACTCCGCCAAAAAGCCAACATCCCCGGTTTCCGTCCGGGAATGGTACCCATCGGACTGGTGAAGAAAATGTACGGAAAAGGAGTTATGGCAGAAGTCATTAACCGCGAAATCGGTGTCAAACTGAGCGAGTATCTGGAGAAAGAGAAACTCAATATCCTCGGCGACCCGCTGCCCAACGAAGAACTGACCCCCAAAGTGGATTTCGACAACCAAGACACATTCACATTTGCCTTTGACATCGCATTGGCTCCTGAATTTGACGCCAAACTGAACGGGAAAAACAAACTGACCCACTACACCATCACCGTGACCGATGAGATGGTAGAAAAGCAACTGCAGAGCTATGCAGAACGTTTCGGCGAATATGTAGAGGCTGACGATGTGAAAGAAGGTGATGTTCTGAAAGGCGTATTGACCGAACAGAAAGAGGGTGGTATCGTGAAAGAAAACGCCATTCTCAATCCACAATACATCAAACTCAAGACCCAACAAAAGAAGTTCTACGGAGCCAAGAAAGGCGATGTCATTACCTTCAATCCGATGAAGGCCTTTGATAGCGAAGTGGAAGTGGCTTCCCTGCTTGACATCAAGAAAGAAGAAGCGGCTGAACTGAAATCGAACTTCACCTTCGAACTGAAAGGCATCACCCGCCACGAAGCCGCCAAGATAGACGGCGAACTCTTTGCAAAAGTGTTCGGTGAAAACAACGTGAAAGACGAAAAAGACTTCCGCGCCCAAATCCGCAAAGAGATTGAAGAAAATATGGCAGAAGACACCAAGTACAAATTCGGACTGGATGCCAAGGAAGCCATCATGAAGAAAATGGAAAAGGTGACCTTCCCCGAAGATTTTCTCCGTCGTTGGGTGAAAGCCACTAACGAGAAGATAACCGATGAAGAACTCGAACGCGACTTCCCCAAAATGATTGAGCAACTGAAATGGAGCCTTGCAAAAGACCAGTTGATGAAGCAATTCGACATCAAAGTGGAGAAAGAAGACGTTGAAGCATACGCCAAAGAAGTTGCCAAGATGCAATTCATGCAATACGGTTTGATGCATGTAGATGAACAGTATCTTACTAACTTTGCCAATGAGATGCTGAAGAAAGAAGACCAACTGCGCGGTCTTGTTGAACGTGTAGCGGAAAACAAGATTTTCGAAGCACTGAAAGGCGTTGCCAAGATTGAGGAAAAAACAATCAGCCACGAGGACTTCGGCAAACTATTCAACTAATGCGAATACACTTTATTGCTATCGGTGGAGCGGCCATGCATAATCTTGCCATGGCCGTTGCCGGAAAGCAAGGCTTTACAGTAACGGGGTCGGACGACGAAATCTTCGACCCCGCTCTTACCCACCTTCGCGATGCCGGATTGTTACCTGACAAAATAGGTTGGTTTCCTGAAAGAATAACATCGGATATCGATGCCATTATTCTCGGTATGCATGCACGAGAAGATAATCCAGAGTTGGTTCGCGCCCGTGAACTGGGTCTAAAGATATACTCGTTTCCTGAGTATCTTTATGAACAAACCAAAGACAAAATCCGTATCGTTGTAGGCGGCTCGCACGGAAAAACCACCACCACTTCGATGATACTCTACGTACTGCAACGCCTCGGCGTAGAAGCCGATTATATGGTCGGAGCACAAATAGAGGGATTTGAGCGAATGGTACGACTGAGCGACACGGCACGCTATGCCGTATTTGAAGGTGATGAATACCTAACAAGTCCGCTTGACCTGCGCAGTAAGTTCCTTTGGTACAAGCCGGAAATAGCAATTCTAACGGGTATCGCATGGGATCATATCAATGTATTCCCCACTTTTCCAGAATATGTTGACACGTTCCGCAAGTTCGTTGCTACTATAAATCGCTCCCTTATCTATTACGATGGAGATGAAAACCTGCGCAAACTTGCCGCCGAGGCGGAAACGCGTATTCAATGTCTTCCGTATCATGAATATGACGGTTCCATCCCCATGGAAATATTCGGGAGACACAATATGCAAAACCTGCAGGCCGCTTGTCTCGCTTGTCAGCAGATAGGTATATCTGCCAACGACTTCTACCGCGAAATCAGCACTTTCTCCGGAGCAAGCAACCGGTTGGAGAAAATAGGAGAAGTGCGCGATATGCAAAATCAAGTCACCCGTGTGGCGTACAAAGATTTTGCACACAGTCCATCCAAACTTAAGGCAACTGTCAATGCGGTGCGTGAACGCTATCCAAACCTCAAACTGGTAGCATGCATGGAATTACACACATTCTCTTCTCTCATGGCGGACTTTCTGCCGCAATACAAGAATTGTATGCAGGAGGCCGATGTCGCACTCGTATATTTCAATCCCAAAGTGATTGAGCACAAACGTCTCACTCCCATCTCCAAAGAGGATGTTGCCAAAGCGTTTGGCACGGAAAATGTAGAAGTATACACAGAGAGTTCCGCCATGCAACAACACTTAAAGGAGATGAACTATGACCATACAGCTCTGCTGATGATGTCAAGCGGCACATTCGATGGTATCAACATCAAAGAATTCGCCAATCAGTTACTCATTCGCTAAGCCGTCTCTATCCACACAAGATATATGAAAAACATCTTACGAACATACCAGATGCCACTGACAACGTTCTCTGCGATTATGAGTGCGTTTTGCATGTTGTGCTACAATATACCATTTTTTCAGTTTGTTACGGCAAACAACGATTCGGCACTATGGCAACGTCTCACACTGATTGCAGGCTTAACCGTGGTGATGTTTGCCATCAATTTCTGGGTATGTTATCTGCTACTTTTCCTTACACGTTACGTGGGTCGCATTCTTATTGCATTTACTCATATCGCGAGTGCGACAGGTGTCTATTTTGTGTGGGTGTACCAGACTTTGCTTGATGGCACAATGATGGAGAATTTTTACCACACTCGATGGTCAGAAGCCTCCACATTCTTTTCCATCCCAATGTTTCTTTGGATATTCTTTACAGGTGTTCTCCCTGCCGCTTATGTACTCATCCAACGCATTGATTATGGGTCATGGAAACGCTTGGGGATTACCAGTGCGATTGCCGTCGGCATAAGCCTTGTTTGTGCCTTGACGCAATTTAATCAGTTTCTTTGGTTCGGGCGTTACGACACACAATTGGGCGGATTACTAATGCCTTGGTCATATATAGTCAACAGCGGACGTCTCGCCGCTCAATACTATCAGGCCAACCGCGAAGAAGAACCATTGCCGGATGCCTTCCTTTCTCCAGTGGAAAAGCCCATTGCTGTCATTCTTGTCATCGGGGAATCGGCACGCAGCGCCAACTTCCAACTATACGGTTATTCGCGTGCCACCAATCCTCTTCTTTCCGCGCGCAGTGACCTTCATGTGCTGCCTGCCCGTTCATGTGCTACATACACTTCAGCTGCTGTTACGGCCATGATGCAACACACATCATCTTCCACTCTTTATGAAGCTCTTCCAAACTATCTTTTCCGGCATGGTGTGGATGTCGTATGGAGGAGCAACAACTGGGGTGAACCACCTGTCCATATTGACGAATTTCTCACTATGCGTGATTTGCGCAAGCAATATCCTGAAGCTGATGACAAACACGAGGGAGTTCTCTTCGCCGGTATCAAACAGCGCATTGAGGCTTCCGATTCTTCTCGTGTATTTATTGTCTTGCATACCAGTACCAGTCATGGAGCACAGTACGATGCACAATATCCTAATGATTTTCAGGTTTTCCGACCTGTGTGCCACACAGTGGAAGAAGGACGCGAAAACCTACCCGGACTAATCAATGCCTACGATAATAGTATAATCTATACCGACTACCTGCTGAACTCGCTCATTGACTCACTCGCCACTATCCATTCGCATAATTGTGCCCTCATCTATATGAGCGACCACGGTGAGTCACTCGGCGAAAACGGTCTCTTCATGCACGGCGTGCCCATGCGTATCGCACCACGAGAACAATACGAGATACCCTGCCTCATTTGGCTCAACAATCCGTTTATCCATGTCCGTTCATTCGAACACCCCGTTGACCAACAATATATCTATCACTCTGTACTTCACCTCCTGCAGATGCAGTCACCCATTTACGAATCCGAAAAAGACTTCTTTGAAAATGAACGACAAACAGAATAGGCGCGATCATCTCTATATGAAAATGGCTCGGACTTGGGCCGAAAACTCCTATTGCGTGCGCCGTAAAGTAGGAGCTCTTTTGGTCAAGAATCAAATGATTATCTCCGACGGCTATAATGGTACTCCCAGCGGATTTGAAAACAAGTGTGAAGACGAGGACGGAGCGAGCTATCCGTTCGTCCTTCATGCCGAAGCAAATGCTATCACCAAAGTTGCCCGAAGTAATAACTCCTCCGATGGAGCCACTCTTTATGTCACCACCAGTCCATGTTTGGAATGCAGCAAACTCATTATTCAATCGGGCATACGACGCGTAGTTTATGGTGAAGAATACCGTATTATGACGGGCGTTGATTTACTGCGCCGTGCGGGGATTGAGGTGGTGGCACTGACTGAAGAAAACAAAAACATTAACTGAACAAAACCATACATCATGACCACTATGAAAAAATATCTTCTACCCACACTGACCATTGTCGGTCTTCTGGCAGGTTTCCTACTTGGAAACGCCATCTCCAACAAAGTCAATGCTCAACGTTTTATTATCCGAAACGGACAAATTCTCACCGAACCCGATAGTAAGGTCAATCAACTCCTACAACTACTTCAGCACACCTATGTCGAAGAGATTGATATTGACTCCATCACAGATGAAGCCATGATGGAACTAGTTAAAAAGTTGGATCCGCACTCTGCCTATATTCCCAAGAAAGACATAGAGATGGTTAATTCGGAATTATCGGCATCCTTCTCCGGTATCGGTGTGCAATTCTCTATCCAGAACGACACAGTCAACATCGTCTCTGTCGTTTCGGGAGGTCCAAGTGAAGCGATGGGTATCCTTGCCGGTGACAAGATTGTGGAAGTGGACGATTCGACTTTTGTCGGAAAGAAAATAAACAACGAGCGTGTCATGCATACTCTTCGGGGAGAAAAAGGCACACAAGTCAAGTTGGGTATCCGTCGTGCCGGCACAGACGAATTATTGCACTACACCATTACGCGTGGCGACATTCCGACCTACTCTGTAGATGCTAAATTCATTATCTCGCATACACCTGACGGGAAACCGACAAAAGAAAAGATTGGCTTCGTGCGTGTCAATAAATTCGGAGAGGGCACCTACGATGAGTTTATCTCCGCCCTATCCTATCTCCGCGCACAAGGCGCTACATCCTATATCGTTGACCTTCGTGAAAACTCCGGTGGTTTTATGAATGAGGCTATTGAGATGGCAAACGAGTTTCTTGATGCCCACGATCTCATTGTTTATGCACAAGGACGCGCCTATCCGCGAATGGAGTCGAGGGCAACCGGAGGAGGACGCTTCCGCACATGCAAACTGGTGGTGCTCATTGATAATTTCTCTGCCTCGGCAAGCGAAATTTTTGCAGGTGCTATGCAGGACAATGATCGCGCTACTATCATCGGCCGCCGTTCATTCGGGAAAGGCCTTATACAACAACAAATGCCGTTTGAAGACGGGAGTGCGGTGCGTTTGACGGTCGCCCGCTATTACATTCCTTCCGGACGATGCATTCAAAAACCCTATAAAATGGGAGACCAACTGGACTATGAAATGGATCTGATCAACCGTTTCGAACACGGCGAATTCTATTCAGAAGATTCCATTCACCTAACAGATACAACCCAATATCGAACCAAGTCCGGACGCGTCGTATATGGTGGAGGAGGCATTATGCCCGATATCTTTGTCGGACGCGACACTTCGTTATACACCCCCTATTTTAACCGTGTTGTTAATCACGCTTACACCTACCAATTTGCTTTCCGTTACACAGACCAACATCGCAAAGAACTGACCCGTTTCAAAGACTGGCAAGCGCTTGAGCTACATTTAAAAGCAGCAAGATGGATGCCCGAATTTGTTGCCTTCTGCAAAGATAAAGGAATTGAGCCCGTGGCAGCGGAAATCGCCAAATCACGTCCGTTAATTGAACGACTGGTGAATGCCTATATCGTCCGTAATATCTTGGGGGATGACGGTTTCTTCCCTCTTTTTGAACGCGATGATGACATCACCCGACGTGCCATTCAATATTTAAACGAATAACCATTCAATCTGTCATTTCTATTGAATATGAACCACACACAATGTCTTATTATCGGTTCCGGCCCGGCCGGATACACGGCGGCTATCTACGCAGCACGTGCCAATATGCAACCCTTGCTAATTGACGGGCCACAACAGGGCGGGCAACTGATGATTACTACCGAAGTGGAGAATTTCCCCGGCTACCCGGATGGTGTAGAGCCGTTTCAAATGATGACAGATCTCCGGCGTCAGGCCGAACGGTTCGGAACACAATTTATCGAAGGAACTGTCACGAAAGTCGATTTTTCTTCCACACCTAAAAAAGTGTGGGTGGAAGATTCCAATGAATACACTGCCGATACGGTCATTATTGCCACCGGTGCTTCTGCGCGCTTCCTGGGTATCGAAAGCGAAAAGACGTATCGCGGACGCGGTGTGTCGGCTTGTGCCACTTGCGATGGTTTTTTCTATCGAAACAAGACTGTAGCCGTTGTTGGAGGAGGGGATACTGCCTGCGGCGAGGCAGAATATTTAGCCGGCATTTGCCAAAAAGTATATCTCATTGTCCGTAAACCCTACCTCCGCGCGACGGATATCATGCAAAAGCGTGTGCTTGGAAATCCAAAGATTGAAGTTCTCTTCGAGCACAACACGCTACGCCTGACCGGTGAAAACAAGGTGCAGGGTGCTGATCTCATCTTCCGAAAAGGAGAAACCGATGAGCAGTTGCGCCACATTGATATTGACGGTTTTTTCCTTGCTATCGGGCACACACCCAACACCGATATCTTCAAGGATTATTTGGAATTAGATAGCGACGGATACATCCGTGTACAAGGCGACACACCTTGTACCAATATCGCAGGCGTCTATGCAGCAGGTGATTGTGCCGACCCGCGATATCGTCAGGCAGTGGTAGCCGCGGCTGCAGGATGCAAGGCGGCTATGGAGGCCGACAAATATATCAAAACACTAACAACTATAAAAGTATGAACAAAACAATCTTTGCTGCACTGGCGGCACTGACCATTATGACTACAGCATGTAATCATCCCCAATTGTCCACAGGTATCAATACTGCCAATCTTGATACCACCATCGTTCCCCAACAAGATTTCTTCCAGTTCGCCACCGGCGGATGGCAGGCAGCCAATCCTATTCCTGCCGAGTTCTCCCGATACGGCACTTTCGATGCATTGGGACAACAAAATCTGGAACAAGTGAACTCCCTTATCAAAGAGATTGCCGCTACCACTCATCCACAAGGAAGCATTGAGCAAAAGATAGGCGACCTGTATAATCTTGCCATGGATACAGCCCGTCGTGACAACGAAGGCATTCGCCCGTTGCAAAACACTCTCGCTTCCATTCAAGCCATACAAAACCGCAACGAACTATCCAAAATTCTCGGAGGAGCTATGGAGTTTGGTCTGTTCGCATTGTACGTGGATGCCGATGCCATGAATTCTTCCATGAATATCTTGAACGAATATCAGGCAGGGTTCGCTCTCGGACAACGCGACTACTATGTGGATAATGACGAACGCACTGTATCCATTCGCAAAGCATATCTCAAGCACATTTCAAACATCTTCGGCCTTGCCGGATTTGACCATACAGATGAGGCTGCAACCACCGTACTACGCATGGAGACACGTTTGGCAAAGGCTGCGAAATCGAACGTTGAACTGCGTGACCCTGTTGCTAACTACAACAAGATGTCCGTTGCAGATTTGCAGGCGTTAGTACCAGAAATAGATTGGAACGTCTATTTTGCCGAATTCGGTGTGAACATTGACTCTATTTCAATCGGTCAAACCGGTCACTTGCAGGAAGTAGGGCGTATGCTGGCTGAAGAACCATTGGAAGACCTGAAGACTTTGTTTACATGGCAAGTGCTACATGGTGCCACCAGTTACTTGTCATCCGATTTCTTCGCCGAATCATTCGATTTCTTTGGCCGCACTTTGACCGGCCGTCAGGAGCCTATGCCCCTTTGGAAACGCGCCACCAACATCGTAGATGGCTCTATGGGTGAGGCTGTCGGACAAATGTATGTAAAGAAATACTTCCCCGAAAAGAATAAGCAACGCATGGTAGATTTAGTAAAGAACCTGCAAACGGCACTTGGACATCGTATTGATGCATTGGAGTGGATGTCGGATACCACAAAGATGCGTGCACACGAGAAACTTGAAACCATGCTTATCAAAGTGGGTTATCCTGACACATGGCGTGATTACACAGCTCTTGATATTGACCCAGCCATATCGTATTATGAGAACTTGATGCGCTCCGCTAAATTTGAGCAGGACTATTCACTTAGTTATCTCGGAAAACCCGTTGACCGCATGAAATGGTATATGACTCCACAAACGGTGAACGCCTATTACAATCCTGCCACAAACGAAATATGCTTCCCTGCCGGTATTCTGCAATATCCGTTCTTTGACATGTCGGCAGATGATGCATTCAATTATGGCGCAATAGGCGTTGTGATTGGCCATGAAATGACACACGGATTTGATGACCAAGGCTGCCAATTTGATAAAGACGGCAACCTGAACAATTGGTGGACTGCTGATGACAAAGCACGTTTTGATGCCCGTACGGACGTTATGCGCAAATATTTCGATGGCATCGAAGTGGCTCCCGGATTACATGCCAATGGTTCGTTCACACTTGGCGAAAACATCGCCGACCATGGCGGATTGCAGATATCGTTCCAGGCTCTCTCTGAGAAAATGGCATCTAAAAACGCCGACCCGTTTGCCTCAGACGGTGACACCTATACTCCGGCGCAACGTTTCTTCCTTGCATACGCAAATGTTTGGGCATGCAATATCCGAGATGAAGAAATTGTTCACCGCACCAAATCCGACCCCCACTCATTGGGTCGCTGGCGCGTAAACGGTGCCCTACCCCATATCGCCGCATGGTATCAGGCATGGAATGTGGATGAAAGTTCCCCGCTCTATCTAGCACCCGAAAGCCGTGTGAGCATCTGGTAAAAACACATAAAATGCAAGCGGTTTGCAAAATTTCTGCCGAAAAATTTGGTCATGTCAAAAAAAAGCAGTACTTTTGCAGCCGCTTACGTAAAAACGAAGTATGCAGGATCAGAACATACCTTTGATTGACTGTCCGGTCGATTTCCTGATTGGTGATGCCAGCGGGAAGGTAATGAACGAATACGGTCGGTTCCCATGTAAAATCAAGTGCGGAGTGTACGCATTGATGGCAAATGGAAGCGCAAAGGCAACGATTAATATCACGCAGTACAACTTTAAGAAGAACGATGTTCTTTTGTTGGAACCCGGTAGTTTTCTGTTGATACACAAGTTCTCTCCAGATGCGAAAGTGTATTACATTCTGTTCTCTTCTGCATTTTTGGACAAACACACATTTGGTAACCGCATGTCGCTGGATGCACTGCAACTGCACAGTCCCATTCTTCATTTGGAAGATGAGCATTGTGAAGTCCTGCAGGGAATGGCGGAGTTGATGCTCAAAGCCATGAACGTGACACCTGCGATGCTTACCTCGGAGAAGATGATACATGTCTTCAACCTCCTGCAGACGTCTTACGCATCGTATGCCAAGACACAAGATGATTATCTGGTTCGTCCGCAGGATCGCAAGACAGCCATCTATCAGGAATACACTCGCCTTGTGATGGATCATTACGCACAATGGCATCACGTAGTTCATTACGCCGAGGCAATGCACCTTACCATGCCCCATCTCTGCAGTATGGTTAAGCAGGTCAGCGGGCGCACAGCGGGAGAGGTTATCAATGATGCTATCCTTACTGATGCAAAGGCTCAACTGAAAATAACGCAGTTGCCCATCAAGGAAATAGCCCAATCATTAGGATTTGAGGATGTGGCTTTGTTCAACCGCTTTTTCAAAGCGCGTACAGGGCAAACACCAAAATCCTACCGCAGTAACGGATAAGTGTGACGGGAAGCGACACATAACGAGAAGTAGCGCAGTTGGTAGCGCACCACGTTCGGGACGTGGGGGTCGGGCGTTCGAGTCGCCTCTTCTCGACATCAAGTGACTGATGAGTAAAATCGCAGTCACTTTTTGTTTGCCCATCGGCGTAAGTCGAGTATTCCACTTATTGTTGGGAAGACCTGGTGGTATTAATGGATTGATTTCCTCTGCTTTTCGTTGGCTGAATAACCTACTAATAACCCAATAATCACCCAATAATAACCTAATAATAGCCTAATGGTTATACGGGAATTGCTCGCGTTCGCGAGCGGTGTATTTTTGTTGTACGTTCGCATCCTGCCGGGTATACACAGGGATATTTTTCTATCTTTTTTGTTAACGCTTTGCGTTCTGTTTTTATGTTGCCCGTCGCCGCGCCTTATGGGACAAATATTTGTAGTACCTTCGGACGCAGTTTTTGTAGTATTTCGGCCCTCCCTGCTGCCTTATAGCGCAGGGTCCCGCCGAAAGAACGTTCGCGTCCTGCGAGGCATACACAGGTTGTTTCAGAATGATTTTTTGTCAGTGCAAAGCACTTTGTTTTTTAGCCGTTACTCCCATCACTTTATGCGAGCATAAATGCCGGAAGTAACGACTAAAAACATCAAACTATGTTCGATTTGACAAAAAATCATTCCAAAATTTGCGTATGTGCAATTTTTGTTGTACTTTTGCAGGCGATTTGAAAACGAAAATTGAAGGCATAATTCATAAAGTGGAAGTACGCGAAATCTTTGAATTACGAAAACAAGGTCACGTGGAAGAAGCCTATAACCTTATCCGTGAACGGTACAAAGTGCATCATGGCAAATACACAACACTATGCATGTTCTGGTGCGCCAGCGATGTGCTGCAGTTGCGCGTAGAAGAAGGCCGTACCGATGAAGCCCATAAGATACTACTTGCCATGGAACGGATGTTGCCCTCAATGCCCGATGATGATGTAGTGGGTAACCAAATGCAACGACTGAGAGCGTTGCTACAAGAACAGACAAAATGAAAAACATAGCCGTCATATTAGCAGGAGGCAGCGGGAATCGCCTTGGCGGAGAACTGCCAAAGCAACTACTGCCCTTAGCCGACAAGAAAACCATCTTGGCACACGCCGTCGATGCCTTCGAATGTGCAGAGAAAATTGATGGTATTCTCATTGTGATGCATCGCGCTTACATCGAACAAGCAGAAAGGATGAAAGCTTCCAACGATTGGAAAAAACTACTGACCATCATCCCTGGCGGACAAGAACGATGGGAGTCAAGCTTGAAGGCCCTTCAGTGGCTGACCGAAAACGAACCACAGGAAGTGAATGTCCTCTTGCACGATGCAGCACGACCGTTTGTCAGCGCACGCATCATACAAGATGTCTGTCTGGCATTGGAAAAGTACGAGGCAGTTACTGTCGCGATTCCTGCCACAGATACAATGTACCAAATCTGCCAAAAGGATGGAGAATCGGTGGTGGAAACTATCCCTGATCGCCGACAAATGATGCGCGCACAGACACCACAGGCCTTTCGCTTGTCCTTGATAAGCCGAGCCTATGCAATAGCCCTGCACGATCACTCATTTCTGGCAACCGACGATTGCGGTATTGTTCATTGCTATTTGCCTGAACAGCCGATATATATAGTAGAAGGCGAAGAAGCAAACCGCAAAATCACCTTTCAAGAGGATTTGTTATATGGTGAAAGAATAGAAAAAACAAAGAAGATATGAGGTTCCCCAATAAATATTTACGCAACATAAGGCCTTATAAGTTGGCTTCACATGCTATTTGGTCGGTTAAGCCGGAAGATCGTGAAAATGTGCTCAAATTGGATTGGAACGAGGCCACAATAGCTCCATCTCCGCTAGTAAAGCAACGCATAGAAGAATTGCTTAATCAACCGGATTTCTTTCATTTGTATCCTGTTACTCACAATGAGAAGTTATTACAACTCATAGCCAACTATGTGGAACTACCCAAAGAGAATGTACAATATTTTGCCAGCTCGGATGCCCTACACGAATATATATGTAAGGTGTTTATTAGTGAAGGTGATCCAGTAATGATTTTGGGACCATCGTACGATAACTTCCGTTTGACCTGCCAAGCAAATGGAGCAGATGTGTTCTTCTCGGAGTTCAATGAGGATTTTACATTTAATACCGAAAGGTTTGAGCAAGATATTATTAGCAAAGAACCGGCAGTAGTGTATATATGTAATCCGAATAATCCTACCGGATATTTGCATTCGGTAGATTATATAGAGCATTTGCTGCAAACATTCCCGGATACGTTATTCTTGGTGGATGAGGCTTATTCAGAATTCTCCGGAGTAACAGCCAAAGATTTAGTATTACGGTACGATAATTTACTGATTTCGCGCACAATGTCCAAAGCTTTTGCACTCGCCAACTTCCGTTTCGGGTATCTAATAGCATCAAAAGAGAATGTACAGTTTGTGAATCGTATACGCAATCCGAAAAATATATCTACAATCACTCAAACTGCAGCCCAGGCAGCCTTAGAAGATGTAGATTATATGTGGAAGTACGTACAGGCAACGGAAGAAGGAAAAAAATGGTTTATTAAAGAGACGAAGCAATTACCGAGGTTGCATGTACATGAGAGTTTCGGTAATTTTGTGTTGGTACAGTTAGAAACTTATGAAGAGAAGATCGCATTGATTCATTACTTGGCGGAGCGAAATATTTTCGTGCGTGACACGATGCAGAGTCCAATCGTGCATAATTGTTTCCGTATTACCTGTGGTACAAAAGAGCAGATGAAACACGTTGCTGAAATAGTAAAGTCATTCTATGCTGGATAAACGATTGGTCATATTTGATTTCTGTGGAACGTTGATATCCTTTCAGACGGCTGACAGATATGTGAATTTCTGCGTTAAGCGTTTGCAGGATAATCGTGCAGTAAAGTGTCGTTGTGTGATTCTTAATATGCTGGATACGTTGCGGGTCTTTAAGATATACAATCATATAAAACTCGGTAATAATTGGCGAAAGAGAGTCGTATTATGGCAATTGAAAGGCGTGAGTTTTGAACAATGTGACCAATTGGCATACAAATATTTTAAAGAAGAATTACTGCCGAATGTGGTAAAGCCCGTAGTTGAGAAACTAAAAGAACATTTGGCACAGAAAGACAGAGTGGTCATTTTGTCGGGAGGGTACGATGTGTATATAAAGTATTTCGCTGCACATTTCGGGATACGAGAATATGTTAGTTCAACGATTGCATTCGAGAACAATCGTTGTTTAGGCACAATGGACGGCAAAGATTGTATGCGTGACAATAAAGTTGAATACCTCCGACCGTTATTGGAGGGCGAAACGACTATTTGTTACACGGATAGTATTTCTGATCTACCTATATTGGAGTTGGTAGACGAACCAATCGTAGTCTCAAAAAATGCACCTCAACAGTGGGCAACAGAACATAATTACTCGCAAATCATATGGAAATAATCAAGTTTATTAATGCGAATGTATGGAAGAGTGAGTTTCACTACTTATTATGTCGTGTAATGTATGAGGTTTGGCTCACTAAAAATTATCGTCGCTTTTCGCGTGAGCAAGTGACAAAAAGGCGTTTCAAAAAAGCTTTCGGCAGGGATTTTGACTTGCAAAATCCACAAACTCTTAATGAGAAAATACAATGGTTAAAGCTCAATGAATATCACGATTATTATCCAATATGTGCGGATAAATATGCCATGAAGCAGTGGGTACGTGATTTATTGGGTACGGATAAGTATAACGTTCCGATTCTTTATCATACAGCCAATTGGCGAGATATATCCGAAAAGAATGTTACTCAATTTCCGTGTATAGTGAAACCAAATCATTCTTCGCATGATTTTATTATTCTACGTTCGAAAGAAGATGTGAATTGGCAGCAGTTACGCAGAAGGTGCCGTTATTGGTTGCATAGAGACTATTTCATGGAATCGCAGGAACTACAATATAGAGATATTCCTCGTCAAATAGTAGTAGAGAAATTATTGGTGACCAAAGATGGAAAAATTCCAAACGACTATAAGCTGAATTACATGAACGGAAAACTTGAGTTTGTTTATGTTTCTTATGATCGTGAAGGTTTAAACGCCAGATGTGTGTTTGATGAGAATTGGCAGGTGTTGCCTTTTTATTGGGGGAATTCCGATCAAAAAGAATATGTTCCCTGTCCTGTAGAAGTACCCACTCCTAAATCGTTTGATAAAATGAAGGAGGTAGGAGAAAAGATTGCCAAATTCTTTAAATATGTTCGAGTAGATTTCTATGATGTAGATGGAAAGCTATATGTTGGCGAGATTACATTGCACCATGGAGGCGGATGTGATCGTCTCAGACCACAGGAATATGATGCTATCTATGGAAAGAAATTGGATTTGATGGCATGAGACATGAACACATGATACAATTCAGGCTTGCGCAAGTATGGGCTTTATGCAAGTTAGCGTTGGCTTATATAATCTCTCTTTTCTATAAGCGGGGATCTATATGGCTTGTATGCGAGCGAGGAGTCGATGCACGCGATAATGGGTATTGGTTTTTTCGATACTTACGTACGCACTATCCGGAAATAAAAGCATATTATTTAATTACCAAAAATTCTCCAGACCGCGAACGTGTACAAACATTTGCGGATTATGTGATAGACTTTAGAAGTATGCGTCATTATGTCATGTTATGGCGGGCATCAGTGCTTATTAGTACACATATCCAGGGATATTTTCCCTTTGTGGGACTTGGATTGTGGGTGAAAAAGAAATTCAAACCATATAGGGATAAAAAACATATTAGTTTAAAACATGGTATAACTTGTAATTATACTCCTTTCCTTGACTATAAGAATACTCAATTAGACCTCATTATCTCTGGGGTGAAAATGGAGTATGACAATTTCGTCAATAAATATCATTATCCTCAAAATAAAATTTGTTTAACCGGTCTTTGCCGATATGATAATTTGAATCAAAATGAATGCAAGCGACAGATATTATTAATGCCAACATGGAGGGAATGGCTATACAAAAAAGAAGAGGTTGCCGAGTCGGAGTACGTTTGTAGATATGTAAGTCTTCTCAGTGATTCGTTATTACATCAAATATTAGAAGAATATGATTTTACGTTAGTTTTTTATCCGCATCATGAAATGCAACATTATCTATATTGTTTCCAAAATGTTCGTGCCTCTCGAATTGTGATTGCAGATAAAAAGAACTATGATGTACAACAATTATTAAAAGAATCCAAAGTACTAATTACAGATTATTCAAGTGTTTTTTTTGATGTTGCTTACATGAGTAAACCAATCTTGTTTTATCAATTTGACAAAGAACGTTTTCGTAAGGAACATTATGAAGAAGGTTGGTATTCTTATGAAGATGGTGTTGGTCCTGTTTTGTATGATCAAAAGTCATTGTTAGAGAGTCTGTCGATGCTGCTAAAAAATGAGTGTATCTTAGAACCTAAATATACAGATTATTCTAAACAATTGTTTGCCTATAGAGATGCCAATAATTGTGAAAGGGTATTTAATGCTATTAAGAAATTATGCAACTTTTAATAACAGGAGGAGCGGGGTTCATTGGCTCGAATTTATGTGAGTTCTTCGTAAGAGAAGGGATTCTTGGATTATGCTAACTGTTATCATCTGTACATATAACCGTGCGAAATATATCGGTAATCTCTTGGAGAGTATTGCCGCCAATGATTTGCCAAAATCAGAATATGAGGTTCTTCTGGTGGACAACAACTGCACTGACAACACGCAAGAGATATGTGAGGCTTTCACAAAGGTACATCCGGATATCCAATTCCACTATACCTATGAACCCGAACAAGGACTTTCAGCCGCCCGCAACAAAGGGATAAAAGAAGCTCATGGTGATATTTTGGTATATATAGATGATGATGCGTTGGTAGATACGCATTATCTGCGCACTTATGCCGATTGGTTTGCTGCACATCCGGAGACAATGGCTTGCGGTGGACCGATTGAACCTCTCTATGAGACAGCGGAACCGGACTGGATGACATCTTATACGCGGGCATTATTATGTGCGTGGATGAACTATGGCAACAAGGTGCGTGCATATCCGCACGGACGTTATCCAGGAGGAGGTAATGCCGCCTATAGAAAGACCGTATTTGAAAAGGTCGGGTTATTCAATACCACATTGGGACGAAAAGGCGGAAATCTGATGGGGTCAGAAGAGAAAGATATATTCGACAAAATGCATACACTGGGTATGCAGGTACTCTATTTGCCTACACCCGTTCTGCACCACATCATTCCGCAGTCCAAATTGGAACGCCCGTATTTTGACCGGCTGACTTTGCAGATGGGTATCAGTGAACGACAACGAACCTTATCGATAGGAACCGGAAAACAGCTGAAGCGAATCGTTGCCGAAGTCATTAAATGGATGGGGACGATTGTGTTGTTCTGCGGCTATACCCTGCAACTGCATCCAGCAAAGGGGATAGCCCTTCTTCGCTTCCGGTACAATGTGACACGCGGACTTCTGGGCATTGTCAAGCGCGTTCCATAATGCGATGGAGAATAACGCCAAACAAAATAATCACACCATACAACAGAAGCATTGTCTGCCACGAAACAGATACAGAGGTAGTGGCCATGGGTAGATGTTCCACCCAACTGACATAGCCGTTGAATAACCGACTAACACAATCCGTCAGCCAACATATTCCGTCCCCCACATAAGGTATTCCTCCCAATAAAAGCAGGCCAATGCAACAAATAACCAATATCCAAGCCAGGGGAATAATAACAAGATTAGTCAACCAGAAATAGTTGCTCGTTTCGGCAAAATAATACAAGGTAATGGGCAATGTGCCGATTTGAGCAGCAAAAGACATTGCAATAAGGTCACGAATATATACCAACAAATTTCCCCACTCTTTTCTTTCGGGAGAACCACCCAACACTTTTTGAAATAACGGAGTAAGTGTTATAAGACTTATCACACCTGCAAAACTGAGTTGGAAACTGACAGAGAACAGGTCACGTGGACGGAAACAAAGGATGAAGAAAGCGGCAGCGAGAACGATATTCAGCGTGTACGGTTGCCGATGCCAACAGCGGGCAAGTTCCGCCAAACTCAACATTACAGCACACCGTACCACGGATGGTGTAAAACCCGTAACAGCCGCATACGCCCACAAACCAATGAGAAGAATAGTACTCAACAAATACTGATGAATACGGTCTTCATAAAGCGGTTTGAACCTTCCGAAACAAGTCAGAAACAGTATCAGGACGAAATAAACGATGCCTGTATGCAATCCGCTAACCGCCAACACATGTGCTGCTCCGGCTTTGCGAAAACTCCGTTTTTGGTCGTCATCTAAATCTTCCCGATAACCGAGTGTCAAGGCCGCAGCCGTTGCCAGCGATTGTCCACACAAACCAAATGTTTGATAACGGTTATAAAGATTCTGTCTCCAATGGACAGGTGACAAGCGGTCGCGCCAAGAAGATATATGTGAGTGCTCAATGCGCCATTGCTTACGGACATAACCTTGACCGACGATTCCTTGATAGCGCAAATAACGTCCGTAATCAAACTTTCCCAGTTGCCCGCCTCGGCGGAAAGTTGTCTTGACCAGCAAGGTGTCGCCCATTGTAGGCAATGAGCGCAGGCTGTCTTTGCGGATATAGAGATAGGCGTTTGCCTTCGAAGGAAGCTCTTGGACCGTGTAACGCCATGTTTTCTGGCGTTCGGATGGATAGTCTTGAACAACAAGGCGGAAAATGCGGGTTGTATCCATGAAATCCACCTCCGTATCTTGCAATAAGCGAAACGGGGAATCCGTATAACGGGATAGCAGAATAACGGCTACCAACGGCAATAATGCAAAAAGCATCGGCAGTTGGCGGAAGAATTTCCCCATACCTTATAGTCCTTTCATAAGCCGGATGGCTGCTATCGGATCTTTGGCGCCAAAGACAGCACTGCCTGCCACCAAAACATCAGCCCCTGCAGCAAATACATCCGCTGCATTCTTTGTGTTGATGCCACCGTCCACCTCAATCAGCGTAGGCAACTGACGACGAGCTATTTCCTGACGGACATAACGAATTTTGTCTATTGTTTCAGGAATGAAACTCTGCCCCCCAAAGCCTGCAAAAACAGACATAAGTAACACCATATCCACTTCAGCAAGATACGGATCCAGACGATGCACATCAATATCAGGATTGATGGTTAAACAAGTGCGGACTCCTTTCTTGCGAATAAGTTCTATTGCCGGCATCGGGTCATCGGTGGCTTCCAGATGAAAGCCGACACTCCACGCGCCTGCATCGCAGAAACGCTCTACGTATTTCTCCGGATGCACAATCATCAGATGTACATCCAGCGGTTTGGTACTATACTGCTTCATGGGTTTCATCAGCGGAAACCCGAAAGAGATGTTCGGAACAAAGACACCATCCATAACATCCACATGCAGCATGTCTGCATCACTTCGATTAATCATTTCCAACTCTTCGCGCAAATTGGCAAAGTTGGCAGAAAGAACAGATGGGGCAATTTGTTTCATGATATCAGCGGGGTAAAAATCCCCGACCCATTGTCGGTCGGGGATTTTCGTTTACACATTTTCTTTATTCAGCGTTATTATTTTCCTGACGGCGTTCTGGGCGTGGGCCGCGACGTTCCGGACGCGGACCGCGGTCACCATTGCGGCGTTCACCGCGTGCAGGGCGTTCAGCCTCCACATAGCCTTCGGGTTTTTCTTTCAAAGCTTTGGCAGAGAGACGGAATTTTCCGGTCTTGGGATCAATTTCCAGCAATTTGATAGTAATCTTATCTCCTTCCCGAATGCCGGTTTCTTCCATAGTCTCATAGCGTTTCCAATCTATTTCCGAGATATGGAGCAGTCCTTCTTTACCGGGCATGAATTCCACGAAACAGCCATAAGGCATGATAGCTTTGACGGTGGATTCGTAAACATCACCAACCTCCGGCAGAGCAACGATGGCTTTCACTTTTGCCACAGCAGCAGCCATAGCCTCTCCGTTGTTGGAGGCGATTTCCACTTTACCACCCTTTTCGTCTTCATCAATCGAAATCACAGCACCAGTCTCGGCCTGGATACTTTGGATAATCTTGCCACCGGGGCCTATTACAGCTCCAATCATATCTTTCGGGATATAGAAACTGGTGATACGCGGAGCGTGAGGCTTGAGGTCAGCACGCGGAGCCGGCATACATTCGCAAATCTTGTCAAGGATATACATGCGCGCTTGATGAGCCTGTGCCAACGCATTCTCCAGAATTTCATAACTCAGTCCGTCCACTTTGATATCCATTTGGCAGGCGGTCAAACCGTCACGTGTACCGGTGGTCTTGAAATCCATATCTCCCAGATGGTCTTCATCACCAAGAATATCGCTGAGGATGGCATATTTGGTACCTTTGTTTTCCGAGATAAGTCCCATGGCGATACCGCTGACAGGTTTCTTCATCGGAACACCGGCATCCATCAAGGCGAGTGTGCCGGCGCAAACGGTAGCCATAGAACTGGAACCGTTCGACTCCAGAATATCACTCACTACGCGTACGGAGTACGGGAAATCTTCCGGAATCATGTTCTTCAGAGCGCGACAAGCGAGGTTTCCGTGACCGATTTCACGACGTCCTACACCGCGTTGCGCTTTAGCTTCACCCGTTGAGAATGGCGGGAAGTTGTAGTGCAGCAAGAAACGGTCGGTGCCTTGAATCAATGCCTCGTCAATGATTTTCTCATCGCGCTTTGTGCCAAGGGTGACCGTGGAGAGTGATTGAGTCTCACCACGAGTGAAGATGCTGGAACCGTGAGGACCGGGCAGGTAACCTACTTCGCACCAGATGGGACGGATTTCGGTGGTCGTACGGCCATCAAGGCGTTTGCCTTCATCTAGCACGGCGCGACGCATGGCTTCTTTCTCTACATCGTGATAGTAGCGGTCAACCATAGCAGCCACTTCGTCTATTTCGATGCCTAGTGCTTCAGCGCGCTGTTGCATATATTCCAGTTTTTCCGTCTTGAAGTCTTCGCGGATTTGCGAGAACATCTCTTCGCGGTGATGTTTGTCGGTGTCAGCTGCCGTAGCTTGTTGGTAAGCGCGAGCATAACTATAGTCATGTACAGCCTGACGCAACTCGTCGTCATTCACCTCATGATTATATTCGCGTTTTTCCTCTTTGCCATAAGCTTTCATCATTTCGTTGATGGCAAGGCACTGCGGTTTGATGGCTTCGTGAGCGGCTTTGATAGCCTCCAGCATAACACTTTCGGGCACTTCTTTCATTTCACCTTCCACCATCATGATGTTGTCATAGGTGGCAGCAACCATCAGTTCCAAATCCGCATGTTCGCACTGTTCGAACGTGGGGTTGATGACCATTTGTCCGTCCACGCGTGCTACGCGCACTTCCGAAACAGGTCCTTCGAAAGGTATATCCGAGCAAGCCAGGGCGGCACCTGCTGCCA
The DNA here is from genome assembly GCA_902780495.1 of uncultured Bacteroidales bacterium. GTDB lineage: Bacteria > Bacteroidota > Bacteroidia > Bacteroidales > Paludibacteraceae > Colicola. Next base: position 958 of record CACZFM010000015.1, on the reverse strand, counting down.
ATCCAGCAATAGACTCCGGCATATCAATTCCGTCGGCGGAGTACATTGTCACATTGACAAAAGTCTCTGCGTGATAGTTCGACGGGAAAAGCGGGCGAAGGGCACGGTCAATCAGGCGGGCAATCAGGATTTCATAATCCGATGCCTTACCTTCGCGGCGGGTAAATCCACCGGGGAAACGTCCTGCACTGGCAAATTTTTCTTTGTACTCAACGGTCAGCGGCATAAAGTCGGTACCGGGAACAGCGTTCTTTGCGCTGCATACGGTGGCGAGAATCATCGTGTTGCCGAGGGTGGCCATTACGGCGCCGTCAGCCTGTTTGGCAAGTTTGCCTGTTTCCAGTGTGATGACTCGTCCATCAGGGAGAGTAATCTCCTTTCTTACAATGTTCATTTCTCTGAATCAGTGTTTATTTGTTCATAATGCGAGTGCCATTTGCACTCAAGTTAGTTTTAGACTCTTAAAATCCGCTGCAAAGTTACTGCTTTTTGTTGATATGTGCAAGAAAAATCAGAGATTTTTGATTGAAAGTTTAAAGTTTAAGGTTTAAGGACACAAAAGAAGGCGAAAAAGGGGCAATGATTATCAGCAACAGGAAAGAATGGGACTGTGACAGTAAAGAGTGGTAACGGAGCGGTAAGGTAGGCTCCCTTTAAAAGAGTCGGTAACCCATTTCGGATTACCAACTCTTGCGATAGATATAGCCTGATGGTGCTTATTTACTCCTTAACCCGTTGACACGATTGTTGTAATATATAAAAATAGAAAGGAGGTGTTAAATATGGCAAAGAATTCAGGACATGCAAGAAGTGCAATTACAGGCAAGTATGTTCCATGACTTACGCGAAAAGTCATCCAAAAACAACAGTAATTGAGAAAAAGTAATTGCACCAACCCAAGGACCTACTACACTTGGTTAAAGAAACGGGTAGCAGGCTGAGTTATCAGAAAATAATG
>CACZFM010000014.1 GCA_902780495.1 uncultured Bacteroidales bacterium | reverse complement strand
ATGCACCCCTATAGGTATGTTCCGTTGCATTCCCTGCACGGTACTTTTGATTGACGGTGGTGATATATTCTTTTATGTTCATAGTGTGAAAAATTACAACATTCGGGGTTAAAATTTTTAGGGGGCAAAGGTACTGCTTTTTTTTGACATAACCAAATGTTTGGGGCAAAAAATCTGACTTTTTGTGGAGATTTATAGTTCGGATAGTAAGACTAGTGTTCTAGGTAGACTGGGTCTGAGTCGGTCTGAATAGGTCGAACGAGGAAAGATTATATTTTTCTTGCCTTGCGACCCGGTAACGGCCCGATAGCGTCCCTATTATCTAACGTATATCTATCGTATATCTAACGTATATCTATCGTGTATCTATCGTATATCTATCGTGTATCTATCGTGTATCTATCGTGTATCTATCGTGTTTAACCTGAGAATTGACTGGAAATGAAGGGATATCTAAAAGAAAAACATCCCAAAGGAGTCCGAACGCAAGTCGGATGATACTAGAATGTGACTTGGATGGAGCAACGCGGCCAAATGCCGGGTTGCAGGGTGCCGCCGTAGGAGTAATAACGGGTATTGGTGAGATTAGAGGCTGCGAGTGCGAGCCGAACAAGTGAGAACTGCCAATAGATTTCGCCATCCAACAAGACGACAGGGCGATAGTTGCAGACTTGCCCGTCTGCATCGTTATACTGCCCCTCGCGCTGCTCGTAACGCACAATCCAAGAGGCTCCGAGACCGCGGTAGATGCCATGCTCCAGCCGTACAATCAGTTTGTGGCTGAGATAGTCAAGGTATCGCGACTGCGCCTCTTGCAAATTGAGGAAGAGATGCGTAAAGCCATAGTCCACCCGTATCGTCCGCAGCCACCGATTGAGAGAGTACGTGGCGTTGAACTCGAACCCTAATGAATTGACTCTCTGCTGATTGGCCGCATGGTACGGTCGTTTGGTGTCATCAGGGACATAGACCCAGTCGATGATATCCTTTCCCCATCTGAACCATGTATCTGCCATGAGCGACAGCGTGCCCGCCTGCTGCCACGAATGCCGATAATCACCGCCAAGAGAGAGGGTCCACGCCTTTTCTGCCTTCAGGTCAGGATTGCCGAGCTGATTACCGGCATTGTAGTAAAGATCTGTAAATGTGGGCATTCGCACCGCACGGTCGGCATGTACGAAGAGGGCTCCTCCGCGGCGGAAGCGATAACGGATATCGGCGTTGCCGGATATGTTATGCCCAAAGAAGGTGTTGTAATTGCCCGCCAGTCCCAGCGAAAGCGACCATCCGGCGCGGTGGAAAGTCTGCTCTGCATAGTAATGGATATTGATTCGATTCGTGTCCCGTAGATTGGTGGAACGCAGATTTTCGTTGCGGCATTCGATTCCCAGTGTGGTTGTTCCGAGGGATGAGATATAATGCCCCGCCGCCGCCAAAGTGGCGTTATGGGTGAGATGGCGGTTGCTGACCGTGCCCCGATGCCACTCGTAGCGGTCGTGATTGACCCGCAGAGCCGCCTTGGCATCCATCGAGAAGCGGTTCCAGGTGTGTCGGTAAGTGGCAGAGAGAAAGCCCGTGCGGGTGGCATCGAACTGGTCCTGTGAGCCAAATCCGTAGCCCATGCCCAGTCCGGCATCCTTATACTGCGCACCCGCCTGCAGTTCCAATCCACGGTAAGCGGCATGGAAATAGAGATTGGCGGACTGATGCCCGCTGTTGTCAAGTGCCGTTTTCTCTTTGTCGGAAGGAGCGGGTGCGTAATACCCTTCGCTGCGCGTGTAAGAAGCCGAAGCCGCCAAGCGCCAGTCACCTGTCCGCCACATCCCTGCCCATTCGGGCGAAAGGAGTTGGTTATAGCCAGCCGTGAAACGGATTGTGTGCTGCATAGAGTCAGTTTGGCGGGTGATGATATTCACCGCGCCGGAGAACGCTCCGCTCAAGCCCACACTGCCGCCTTGCAAAAGCTCAATACGTTCGATAAGACCGGAAGAGAGAGGAAGATTGAACTGGTAGTGACCTGTCTGTGCATCGCTGAGGCTGATGCCATTGATGAGGAGTTGCACTTGGTCGAACGTACCTCCCCGCATGGAGATATCTGTCTGGGAACCGTTGGCACCGCGTGAGCGCACATCCAGCCCCGGCACATACGCAAGGTAGTCGGAAACCGTAAGCGCAGGCACAGCCTGCATATCTTTGATGGAAAAACGCGAGACCAGCCGACAGGCCTGCCGGTGCACCTCGGTCTGCTGCGAAACAACTTGTACTTCCTGAAGCGTCAGGGAGAGGGAATCCGGCAGTGCATTACCGGTCAAGACATCCGATGTATCATCCGCCAAAGCAATGCCTCCTGCGCCCATCAACAGGCAGCAAACGAGTGCCCCACCCGACTTCAGCAGTTCGCGGTCGCAGATGGCACGCGAGACGCGTCCAATAGTGACATGCCGATGGATGGAACAGAAGGCCGCGTAAGCCTTTCGGGTGAAGCGGCGGAAACGCAAGGTGGGTTGATGTAAAAAAGAGCGATTCATAGATTCCCATTTACAAGTAGGCGCGTATATCCACCAAGGTTTGGCGGACACGCTGCAAGATTTCATAAACACGCGGGCGGCAATCCGTGTCGTCCACACGATTTTCCAAAGCGGCTTTTATGGCTTCTATCCGCGTGATTTTCAGTTCATCACGGATATATTGAATGCGTTTAAGGAGAGCAATGTCCTGTTCCGAATAGTATCGATTTCCATGTGCATCTTTCCGCGGCGACAAGTCGCTGAACTGTTTTTCCCAAAAGCGCAACGTGGAAGCGGGCAGACCAGTGTCGGCCGATACCTCCTTCATGGAATAATATACTTTTTTCACCTCCTCCATCGTGTCAGCCTCCTATGCGCAGTTTCTTGCCTGCCCTGATATTGTCGTTTTTGAGATTGTTCCACTTGCGTAATTGTTTGACAGAGACATGGAAACGCTTGGCGATGGCACTGAGACTGTCACCACTCTTAATCTGGTAGTAGGTGACCCCTCCATGCGTGTAAGAGCCATTGAGGCCGGACTTGTGAAGCAATTCAATCTCGGCACGACGGTTGTTGATAAGCGAATCCGCCTGATAAACAAGGATGGATTCTTCCCGATCGATATACTGTCCCGACAGTTCGATTGGCAGGCAGAGCGCGTATTCTTTTTCTCCACCAGGGATGATGTCCCGCGTATATTGCGGATTCAGCCTTCGCAGTTCATCCAAAGGCACTCCCAACATGTCGCTGACTTGCTTGAGGTGCAAGCGGCGGTGCGTAAGGATGGTGTCGCTACGCATAGTCCGATCCACTTCTGCAGGACATATACCGTGTGTATCGGCATAATTGAGCACATAGGAAGCCGCGATGAAGAGAGGCAGGTAAGACCGCGTTTCCCGCGGAAGATAGGGATAAATGCTCCAGAAATCGCGCTTACCGGAACGGTGGATCGCCTTGTTGATATTGCCGGGTCCACAGTTATACGCCGCAATAGCGAGGTTCCAATCACCGAAGGTGTTATAAAGCGCCTTCAAGAAACGACAGGCAGCATCCGTAGCCCGTATGGGATCCAACCGCTCATCCACCAATGAATTGATTTCCAGTCCATACAATTTGCCAGTGGAAGGCATGAACTGCCATAAGCCGGCAGCCCCTGCATGTGAGCGGACAGACGGATTGAGCGCTGATTCAATAACAGCAAGGTAGCAGAGTTCATACGGAAGATCGTAGCGTGCCAGTGCATCCTCAAAGAGTGGGAAATAGTACTCGGACTTCCGCGCCAATCCTGCCACACGGGCAGAATGCTGAATATAACGGTTGATATACCCTCCTACGATGGGATTGTAAGGCACTTCTATCACAAAAGGAAGCGCCTGTAACCGCGCCTTGTAAACAGAGTCAGGGAAAGAGAGAATGATGGTGTCGGACGTACAACTACTGCTGTCCACCCACGCCAGTTGTTGGTCGAAAAAGAGATCCTGCGCCAGAGAATCCTGCAAAGCCTGTGCGAGAGTGTCAATCGGGTCGTTTTCATTGGCGATGATAGAGTCCACTTTCACCATCGGGAAATCAATATGCATGGTGTCTGCGGGCTGTGGTTCGACAGGTTGAAAAACAAGATTTAATAGACAAAGCAGGAAAAGCATGGTATATAAACAAGATTAGAAAGTGAATGCCAAATGAACCCCCGCGTTCCGTTGCTGCAACCGCGGGTCATAATAAATCTCGGGGCTGACATTGAGCGAAAGGTCAGTGGATATATCAAAGTCGAACAACTGAGCATCTACATACGCATCGATGATGGAGAGTATATACACAATTGCCGTGGCAGCAATGGATATATCCCTATAACGCCGATAGAGGTTCTGTTTGCTATTCAGAGTAGCAGTATATTGCTCACGTCCACCCATTGTTTCAATAGTATATCCTTTCGGCAGAATGGCGTTATAGGAGACAGACGGATCGGCGGACAACTCATCTGCCACCAATATATCCCGATAGGCCTGACGATAATCCTGATACTGGGAATTGTTCCAAGTGATGGCATAGATACACCCCATGAATGCCCCATAAACAAGGGGCAGTTTCCAATAACTCCGGTTGTAGATTTGCCCCAATCCGGGTACTATAACCGCCAGCCACGTAGCCCGAATAGGATCAGGTCGCCACGGTTGCAGCCGCAGCAGGCTATCAGACGGCCGTTGTACCGTGTCTCCCAAGGCATAGATATCATTTACACCAGAGAGGATGGTGATGGTATCCGGCGCGATGGAATCGGCGGGTGTGGAGTGAAGCAGCTCTTGTGCCTGCAAAGCAAGCACTGCGAACAGGGATAATATCAGGATGATTTTTCTCAATGGATGTGAGATACTATTTGATCCAATTGTTCAAGAGAGGTGAAGGAGATAATCAAGCGATTGCCTGTAATCTTAACCTTTGTATTAAGACAAGCGGCCACTGCGGTCTCTTTGTCGCGGTAGGTTCCTGCATCTGCGGAACTTTTCTGGCGTTTCTTATCCAGATTATTGTCTGCCACCAATTGTTCCACCCGACGCACACTAAGACCATCGGACAAGATACGTTTGTAGAGCGCGAGTTGCTGTTCGGTGGAAGGACTACCAAGAATAGCACGAGCATGACCCATGTCAATCTTTTTCTCCTTAATGCCCATCTGAATTTCGGCAGGCAGTTTGAGCAGGCGCAGATAGTTGGCCACGGTGGTACGCTTTTTACCCACGCGCTCCGCCATCTTTTCCTGCGTCATTTCATAGTCCTCCATCAAACGTTGGTACGCAAGAGCTATTTCGATGGCATCCAAATCTTCGCGTTGTATGTTTTCAATGAGAGCCCACTCGCGCACTTCCTCGTCTTTAGCCGTTCGGATGTATGCGGGAATGGAAGTGAGTCCCGCCATTTTGGAAGCGCGGAAACGACGTTCACCGGCAATAATCATATAGGTTCCATCCTCGTTTTTGCGCAACGTGATAGGAGAAATAACACCGTGTTCACGAATGGAATCGCTCAGTTCCTGCAAAGCCTCCTCGTCAAAAGAATGACGCGGTTGGTCAGGGTTGGCATAAATTTGCGTAATGTCCACCTCGTTGATAGAAGATGAACCATCGGTAATAACATGTGTATCAATCAGCGCATCCAGACCGCGCCCAAGTCCTGTTGTCCTTTTCATCGTGTAATAAGTTCTTTGGCGAGTTGTATATAATTTTGTGCCCCCTTTGAAGAAGTATCGTATTCCAATACGGATTGGCCATGACTGGGGGCTTCACTAAGACGCACATTGCGTGCGATAACCGTATCAAAAACAAGATTACCAAAATGGCGTTTTACTTCCGCATATACCTGATTACTCAAGCGCAAACGGCTATCGTACATTGTGAGTAAGAAACCTTCAATCTGAAGAGATGGATTAAGTTTGGATTTGATAATCTTGATCGTATTGAGCAATTTTGCAATCCCTTCAAGAGCGAAAAACTCACACTGTACGGGGATGATGACACTATTGCTGGCCGTCAAAGCATTGAGTGTAATCAGACCCAATGAAGGAGAGCAGTCGATGAGAATATAATCGTATTCCTTCATCAGAGGTAAGAGGGTCTTTTTCAGCAGCAACTCCCTATCTGGCAGATTAAGCATTTCGATTTCAGCACCGACAAGGTCGATATGACTTGGAATAACATCCAAGGTGGCAAATGCGGTATGATGAATAGCCGTGTGGGGATCAATGCCGTTAATGAGACACTCATAGATGGTGTTATTGAGGGTTCTAATATCAATACCCAAACCCGACGAAGCATTGGCCTGCGGGTCAGCATCGACCAACAGCACACGTTTCCCCTCCTGCGAGAGAGCCGCTGAAAGATTAATCGCTGTGGTGGTTTTTCCCACACCACCTTTTTGATTAGCAAGTGAAATAATTTTTGACATATAGTTGAGGTTTTACTATTTTATTTGCCATAAATAGGCAAGGTTAAGACTAAGATTCATAGCATGTGACATATCAAAATAGTCGGCTTTACCATTGGCGAATGAATCACCGAGACTATAGTTAAAGCGTGCTTCAATTTGGAAAACACCCGCTTTTTCACTACGATAGTATCCTCCTATTCCACCGGCAATACCCCAGTCGAAAGGACGATCCAATTTCTTATATTGTGCCGGATTTTCCTCTTTGGTGTTCTTTGCTCCCGACCACGATTCTTTAAAGCAATAGCCGATTTGTGGGCCGATATTAACAAATCCGCGCCCTGCATTTTTGCCAAAATAGATATGCATCAAAAACGGCAGTTCCAAGTAGTTCAAGCAACGCTTGTAATAGCCCCCTTGCTGCGTTTCCGTAGCAGGAACCTTTTCTCTCCATCCGCGCTGCATGTAGTTCAATTCCACTTGCAGACCGCAATACTTATGATGAGCATAACGGAAGACGAATCCTCCATTTCCGCTTAACATGACAGTTTGTTCAATGCGGCTGGTTCCCTCCACTTCAGGTAGCCACATCATCATAGAGGCCAACACACCTCCATGCACCCCTATATACATCTCCGGTTGACGAAGACGCGGCTGGGCGGTAGCTGTCAGTACACAGAACCAGGCAAGAAGAAGAGCAATATGATAGCCTTTTAATCTCATTGATGAACGACGGAGATGGAACGGTTGATATAACCACCCTCCTGCTGATGCTGGTAGATAATATTTTCTTGAATACCCGAGTAGGGCTGTGTCAAAATGTGTTCACGATAGACAGGATCGGCAATATCCTGTAATTCTTGTAAGATTAAAATAAGATGACGGGTGAGGTCAAAGCCAAGCAAATCGAACCGAGGATGCGTGGAGGCAAGCGTATGACCGAAATAGCGGCTATAATTCTGCTGATAGAGTTCCCACTCAACCGCTAAAGAATCTTCTTGTATCGGATGAAACACAGAAGTAAGCAGTTTGGGCATACGGATGGGCTCGTTATCCCAGGAGTAATGCGAAAGTAATACAAGGTTACCTGTTTCCGCCGCTTTGTGAAGATGCGGCATTAAGACATTCAAATGGCTATATCGATCGGAATGGAAGATAAACAGATTTGTCTTATTGGCATCTGTGTAAAAAGTGAGGGAATCGTTTAGAATAGCCTGTAATGGTATTTCCACCAATGGAATATTCCACCGATTAAGTTCGTCATAAATATCCCTTACAGAAGTGCTCATATCCTCTTGAGTGCCTCTAATTACAAGACACTGAAGGCTGTCTTTGTGCAGGTTTAGATATTCGACCATCACTTCCGCTTCCATCTTGGAAGTCGGATTAAATTGCAGCAGTCGATTGGTCTTATTTATAGAAGGTATTGACGAAGAGAAAGGTGCTAATATAAGTGTCGGATCATCTTTCGTCAACTCCACCAATGCTTCAATCTGCGGGGTATAAACAGGACCGATAACAGCGTCAGCTTTATGGATGAACGTATCTTGCGCTAAAGAAAGAAGCCGATTGTCCGTCCGACTGAGATCATACGTGTGTATTTCAAATTGCTGTCCCAGCATTTCTGCCTGACGTATTGCCAACAATACACCCGCATAGAAGTCGTAGAAGCGGTCATCCGCTGCTTCACGAGTAATTGCTTTCGCATTGAAAGGAAGAACCACTGCCAAACGGATGACTTTTCCAGCCTGTAACGTTACAATTGACGAAGTATCAAGTAGGGTTGGCGCGACAGGTTCTGTTTGGGGGAGAACAGGTTGTTCGGACACAATGGCAGCGGGATGAGATTCCTCAACAGGAGTTGATTCAATTTTGCGAGCAATTGTTTGTTTAACCGGAATTAACAAGACATCTGTCAATTGAGGTCCACGTTTTTCCAATTGAGGATTCCATTGCACAATTTCTCCCATCGGAAGGCCGAAATTGACACTTATACGATAAAGGCCGATACTTTTTTCCGGAGTATAGCGATAGACTGCAGTCCCGTTGATTGTATCAATCGGATAAGGCAGGATGGTATCTTGGCCAAAAGAAAGGACATTGACACCTATCAACAACGAAATAATCATTAAAATCTTTTTCATTGTGCGTATATGTTTTTTCGTCTCCAGAGCACTACAGTTCCTGTCAAGAAAAGCAGGATAAGCGGAATGAGTACGCTGGTGATTTGTATTGTTTTACTATATGATTGCACCCGCTCATTATTGATAAGGCGTAAAGCGATATTCTTTTGTCGGAGGTTAATGAGGCCGCTGTTATCCGTTAGCCAAAGTACGGCATTGGTGAGAAAATCACGATTCCCAAATTGAATACGACTATAACGGTCGTATCCAACAGGAAGCGGTTGACCTTGTTGCCATTCATTTCTTGCAATATTACCAGATGCCACAACGATTTGGCGAGTAGGAACACTGTGTTTAATAGGCGAAGCATTCGCAGACAATAATCCCTCCGGTTTCTGACGATGTGCAAATAATGATGTAAACTGCCCTTCTAAACTGGCAGCGACGGGCAGATATTGCAGATGGAACGCTTCTTTCTGAACAGTCAGATCGCTGAGATTTACTTCAGCCGGTGCCCCAGTGACGCGAGATGCCGATGAGGTGGTCAAAAGCACTTGTTTTTGAATGCCATCATCTCCACCAACGGCTTCCAAACAGGAAGCAAACAAGGTGCTAACTTGCATCACATTGTGAGAAACAGGCGATTCGCCAGAGGTCAGTAATAGAGGAGCGTAGGTCCAGGGAATCGGTTGATATTGCGGATTTCCAGGATCGCGTGATACATCCACCGGAATACGTAGACATTGCAAATCTTGTACCAGCAAAGGCTGTATTCGTACACCATAACGGAATAAAAGGTCGGTCAGATGCAAATCTTGAGGAATAACAGGAGTTATACCGCTATCACTCAACATATTCTCTGAGAACTTGATACCATTAACAAGCCACATAATTTTCCCTCCCTGCATCAAGTATTGGTCAATAATATACTTGTCTGTATCTGAAAAAATGAGCTGAGGATCTGCTATAATAATCGCCTTATAACCATTCAATACATCTGCATCATCTTTCAACACTCCCCGATCCACTTGATAGAAACGACTAAGTGACGAAGACCAGTCATAGACATCTTCTTCTGTCAATTCTCCGTGTCCCTCCAAGAAAGCGATACGATCTGTTTCGTTTTTCTGTAAAGTGTGTATTGCTGCCACAAATGAATATTCCAGTCCCTCAATAGAATGATTCAAATTTTCTTCACCTGATTTTGTGCGATTCTGTTGTAACAGATTTACTATGGTCTGCTTATTATGGTAGCGAAGTATGGCATAAGGAAATAACATTGTTTGCGACGTGCGCCCATTTTTTGAATGTTCGTACACAACAACAGGTTCCAGTCCGGCTTGCCCCAATTGTTTTTGCATATCACACATCTGTTCTTCTTCACACAATTCCACATGTACGAATGGTGAAATGGTTCGGAACTCATGCAACAAATCCAACGCAGCGTTTTGTAACTTATGAAACCCTGAATTGAGAGTACCATTTAGACATAATATTACATCCAAACTATCGTCAAGTTGCTGTAATTCTCGTTTCGTTTCAACGGCTATTGTATATCGATGGTCACCGGTAAGATCCCATCGCCACACAATTCGGTGCAGCGAAATATTAGCGACAATAATAGCTAACCAAATTCCTATGAGGGTAATAGGTTTCAATTATCGGAATAGGTTTTTTTGATTTCTTGGAACAAAGTATCATTCACTTGCACATTGTATTTTTGTCTCAAGATTTCTACCCATTGGGTATCAAGCATATCTTGATAATCATTGGCAACTTGATTCAGAACATCTGTATAATGTTCCGGTTTTTTCATTATTTTACCACGAACCCCTTTGACGAATGGGAAATTTTCAGTAGGTGTATAATCATTCTTTTGTCGGAAAATATACTTGTCCACTTCCGGTTTCTTTCCCTTTTTCCAGATTCCATACACCACTTTTGCCAATTTAACCGAATCATTATTGAGGCGCTGGTCGATAAAACTCTTTATGCTATCAGGATTAGAATTTTTCACAATCAGTTCAGCTCGCTGCATCGATTTTTTATCGTGCGCATATACCATATATCCTTTATAGCGAGGCTCATCCCAATGATAATTTGTTTTGTGCTCTTGGAAATAATGCTCCAGACCTGTAGAATCTTTTCCTGCTTTATCCCAAACTTCTTCCATACTGATACCAAAAAGGAGTATGCCATCATGATATTCCTGTACCAAGTTTTTGAAATCTGGATATTTATCCTCTAAGTGTTGGTCAGCATAATCCATTACCTCTTCATCAGTCATAGTATCGGGCAAATTGTATTCTTGACGTGTTTTGCGAAGGAAAGATTTTTCTTCTTCTTTCATTCGCTCATCGTGTTGTACATTTCTCAACACTTGATCATAAAGACTATCCAAAGGCAGAATATCCCGTTTCTCATACAGTTTAATAATATGCCAACCGAATTGTGATTGGAATGGCTCAGACACAGTCCCTGTTTGCATAGCGAATGCGGCATCTTCGAAAGGCTTAACCATCATGCCTTTACCAAACCAATTCAAATCACCTCCGCGGATAGCAGAACCTTTGTCGTCTGAAAAATTGCGTGCCGTCTCAGCAAAATCGTCACCTGCTTGCAATCTGGCATAGATGCTATCAATCACATCTTTGGCTTTTGCAACTTGTTCTTCATTACCTCGTTGGACCATTTTCATAATATGTGCTGCGTGTACCTCTTGTGCCATTTGATCCTCCTCTTCCACAAGAGCAATATGGTAACCATAGGGACTGCGGAAAACTTCCGTTATTTCTCCAACCGGCGTATTATACACAGCATTTTCGAAACAATATACGTATCTAAAAGGAGTGATCCATCCTAATTCTCCAGAATTTTCTTTTGCGTTAGGATCTGAAGAATATGTTTGAGCCAATTCTCCAAACTGGCTTTTGTTTTTCATAGCCAGTTCCCGAATATACTCTATTTTGTGTAAAGCCACTTGTTGTGCAGAGTCGCTAGCATCTTCCTTACATTCAATAACAATGTGAGCAGCTCTACGCAAATTCCTCATTCGTTGGTAACTTAGACGAACCAAACTATCAATAGCAGCATTGTCGCGAAGATATTTAGGCGTCGCTTGGGCTCGATAACCTTTCAGTTCTTTACGAAAAGCCTCTGTTGTGTCCATACCACGGCTGATCGCTTCTTCCACCTTAAGGCGAAAGTTGATATAACGCTCCAAGTATTGATCCATGGTTTCTTTTTCAATGGATGAACTTTGGTTGCTTTTTTGAAATACGTACAGAAATTCATCTACATAAACAGGTTTACCATTAATGGTCATCAAAGTACGATGATCCGAGGATGTTTGTGCCACCACTGTTTGGGTTGACCACATGGTCGCAAAGAGCATAGTAAAAATAAGAATCTTCTTCATGGTATTTTAAGTTATTATTTACGTATTGTACTTTTTATAGTTATCAAGAAACAATTGAACAGCATTTTCCAGAGGACCATAATATTCACCCCCAGAGGCATTTTTATGGCCTCCACCGCCAAAGACATCATGACAGAAAGTGTTGACAGGACGATCTCCCTTACTGCGCATAGAGATTTTAATTTTTGTTTTACTTCCTCCGGCTAGCATTTCTTCACTGGCATTGACTTTATCTTCACGCATAAAACAAGAATAATAAATATCTTTGATTTGCATGGGTATATTTACTAATCCTTCTGCATCACCAGATCGGAAATTAAAGCGATATAATTCTTTTCTATTCAAGTAAATAAGTGCAGTATGTTCTTGGGGGAAAATGCGCATTTTTTGATAAAGGCAATATCCTACGAGACGCATTCTATCCGCGGTGTGGGAATTCATAACTTGATCATACACTGCATCTTTATCCACCCCCATCTTCACCAGATCGTGGACAATCTGATACATATCACAGTAATTTGAATTAAATGAAAAATTACCCGTATCAGTCATCATTCCGGTATAGATACATGTAGCAGAATCTATTCCTATTTCGCCAAGTTGCGTTAAAAGGCGGTAAACCAATTCAGAGGCAGATGGGGTTTGAGGATAAGATAGGACCACGTCAGCTATATCAGAAGGGGAAAGGTGGTGATCAATCATAATCACTCGAAGCGAAGTTTTTTCTTTTTTAAGTGCTAGTAACTTATCACCCAACACCCCAATTCGTTTGGGTTCATTGAAATCGGTGCAGACAATCAAATCCGCTGCATCCATTTTTTCAAGGGCATTTTCTGCCATTTTCTCGTAAATGATTATTTCTGCAGCCCCCGGCATCCATCGAAGAAAATCAGGAAAAGCAGTTGGTACAATCACGTGTGCTTCTTTTCCATTCTGTCGCAGATAATGGTACATGGCCAAAGACGACCCCATCGCATCCCCATCCGGTGCCATGTGAGTGAGAATAACGATTCTTTTAGCCTGTCCTATATAACGAGATGCTTCAACGACCTTCTTATTATCCAAGATTTCAGTCAACATATTTTTTATGGATGTAAAACCCGATGTTTTTCCCTATAGTTTCGAATGCGCTGTTTTTCCTTCTCAATCAATTCGTGACTAATTTGACGGAGATGATCACGTTTGCTGAGAAAATATGCAATCAGACGCGCATCTTGTTCTTGTACTTCTGTATCATACTTTCGGGCACGTATGGTATATACAATTACACAAAGAACGAAATAAAAACCAGTCAGCAACCAAAGCATATTGTATTCTTTTATGGTCGTTAACAAAGTTGCTCCCATCGTGTTTATGTGTATATAGCCATGTATTCCCCACGTGGATGGAAGTAAATCTCCTAGTATTTGCCAAATAAAAGACATATTCTCTCTTGGCCAACTCAGTCCAGAGATAAACATAAAGATCAGCGAAGAGAATAATCCCGTGACCATACCTGTCTCTCGTTCTTTTTGGAAAGATCCACATAACAACGAGAAAAAAATGGTACTTAACAAGAATGGGACAACGAAAACCAGTATATCCACATTTCTACCGACATGTGGCAAATCGAAGAGGCGTGGAATCAAAATTAAATCAAAGGCTGCGATTGCAAAATAGAATGTGAAATACGCCAACGCACGACCTATTAAAAGACGAAAAATAGAATAGCGCCGGCGACGACCAGGTAGAATGAAAATTTCTTTATTTTCTTCACGGGCAGTACCGCATAGCATAGCAATCCCCAAGAAAAGCGTTTGATGAAGAATCAACATTAATATGCCAGGTATTAAAAATGTGCCATATCCACCTGTCGGGTTATAAAGTGCAACTGCCTCATAAGGAACGCTTTGCACAAGAGCCCAACTCATTTCATGATTGACATTCATTTTCTCATATCTATCTACTTGAATATTATTCATTTTATCCAACATGACCATATTGGCGGACATGTATACATTCTTCATATAAAGAAACGAAGACATATCACAGTATAGGGACAAATGTGCAGTTTCCAACCCTGTATTAAGGATAGCGGCATAGTCCGACGGGATATATAATATGCCATGAATCAACTGTTTCTTCAGTAATTGCTCTGCCTCTTCCATGGAAGTACAACTATACCGAACTTCTACTTCCTGACTTGCATCCCAACGATAAATGAATTCACGGCTTTCCGAAGAGCATGACATATCGACTACGGCAACAGGAACCTCCTTAATAGTATTATTCAGGTAGATAAGATTATATAAAATCGGATAACCTAAACCGGCGACGAAGAAAATCAAGAAGACTCCGGAATCGCGCAAGACACGACGAATCTCTAACACAAACACTTTCCAAGTGTCTGCCAAGCGTGTTCGTATATAGGCGGCTAATCGTTTACGTTTCATGATTCTTAGTCTCTGGGATAGTTTTGGTATATAAGGGCATTATGTAACCGATGCCCCACAAGAAATTGTAACACACAGAAAGATAATAACATCCCCACGAATGGAGCAGATTGGATAATTGGACCACCCAACAACGCCTCGTTGACATAAATCAAATAGTAATGTCGCAACGGGAAAAGATAGCAAAGCGGTTTCATCCAAGTAAGCATTCCCATGTAAGGGAATGTAAAAC
This sequence comes from uncultured Bacteroidales bacterium, assembly GCA_902780495.1. GTDB lineage: Bacteria > Bacteroidota > Bacteroidia > Bacteroidales > Paludibacteraceae > Colicola. The sequence continues at coordinate 40,258 of CACZFM010000014.1, read as the reverse complement.
CGCTCAAAGAAAATGATAACATTCCATATAAAGCACCGATGGACAAAGCATCACGCAAAACGGGAACAAGACCTATGAAAGTTACTGCAATGGATTGAATAGCAAAAATGTATGTAATCAGTCCCAGATTCAAATAAAGAAAACTGCCATTTACCGGGAATTCCAAGATGCGGAACATGATGATGTTGACCGTAATACCCATCATACAATACAATGCTGTATGTGGTAACATTTTTCCTATCATGGCAACGACATAGTTACCCTCCGCTTGTTTAAGCCACTCATGTGAAGTTTTCCATTTGAGTTCTCCTCCGATGCTATAGATAGTTATCATTAGCACTATCACACCTAACATTCCGGGTAAGATAACCCCTAGTAGATATACCGAGTAGTTGGACATCGGATTGCCAATCAAGTGGGCATCAATGGCTACCGGTTGTATTCTTTTCATCAAAAGATGCTCCGGCAATCCTTTCTTGCGTAAAACCTCACGTTGAAAGGCGCCACTGGCAAGATTCATAACCATGAGTAGTTGCTTATAACTGGTAGATGCACCAACTGTATAGGCGTTATTAACATAAAATGTGAGAGTCGGACGTTTGAATGCAGCCAAATCCGAATAGAAATGACTGGGTATTAGTAGAAAAGCATATATTTTTCCTTGTTGCATAGCAATCCGAGCCTCTTGATAACTACTATAAACATTTGTTATCGTTACGGATTGAGTGGCATTTAGTTCGTGTGCGACTCTCCTTGAAATACTGGATTGATCAAGATCCACAATGGCTATCGGCATTTTTTCCGGAGCACCGGTTTTGAAAAGGGTGAGGAAAAAAATACACGAGAAAAGCATAACAACAATAGTGGAGAAAATATAGACAGGCCTCGTGATGGCTCGATTGAGTTCATATCGAGCCACACGCATGACTTTAGTATAAAATTCAAATATCGTCATGTTTATTCAACCACAATGGCTGTCATTCCTGGACGTAAGTTCGGTATTTCGTTTATTGGACGGGCTTTTACATCAAAAGTCTTTACATCATACCCCCCGGTTGTTTGGGTACTACGCCAAGTTGCATAACTGGCCATTACTTTAATGAAGGTTACCTTTACCAGATGAGTTTCTTCACCCAAAGCAGGAATTTTGATCTCCAATGTACTTCCCAGCGTGATATCTTTCAATTTATCTTCTCGAATTGCAAAATGAAACCATACATCCGTCATATCCACGATGGACATTACAGGTGAACCCTGGCCTACCAATTCGCCCGGTTTGGGGAAACATTCACTTACTTCTCCGTCAACAGGCGAAGTCAAGTAACGTTCTGCCTTTGCTATTTCCACTTCCTGAATCACACCGTCTACACGTGCCACCAAGGCCGCAGCAGCAGCTTTATCTTCTTCTTGCGCACCACGTAAAGCCATATCATATTGTGATTTTGCAGCTTTAACATCGGCTTGTGCCACTTTGTATCGAGCTTCAACCTCATCGTGCTTTTGCGCAGAAACAACACCTTTTTGATAGAGTCTATCTACGCGTTCGAAACTTTTGCGATACACCTCTTCTCCGGCCAATGCTTTTTGATAAAGTTCATACGCGCCTCGAATTAGTTCTTCCCGTGCACCATGAATAGCTTTTTGGTTTTGTGCTTCCGCAGCCGCACGCGCGGCTTTTGCTTGTGCCATTTTTGCTTCCACTTCGGGTGAGTTAATAATAACCAGCGTATCGCCTTTTTTAACGCGATCACCTTCTTGTGCCAAATACATTTCAATACGTCCAGGAACTTTTCCGGATACGCGATATTCACTAGCTTCAGCTTCACCTACAATTTGCACTTTGTCCGGACGAACAGCCAACAAACCGATTAGTGCTACCACTATCAGAACTGAAAACAATACTACCAAGCCCAAGAAAATATCGCCTTTGGCATTCATATTTTGCTTGGCTGCTTCAATCTCTGCATTTTGTTTCAAAAAATCTTCTTCCATGATTACGTATTTGCTATATGCGTTTTATTAAAGTTGTCCTATATTCTTTTTATGGGTTATTTCTGCCATCCTCAATGCAATGGCGGCATCTATTTTTTCCGACTCGGCTTTTTGCCATGCAGTTTGAGCCATCATCAATTGACTGGAGGTGATAACTCCCTCTGCGTAGGAATCCTGTGCGTATTGCAGGTTTTCCTCCGCGTGTCGTATGCTGTTGGTCGCGCGTATGAGGGCTTTGTTGGCCTCAATCACTTTTTGAGCAGATTGAGTCGCCTGTAATTCTATTTTCTCACGCGCCTCTTGCATCTGTAACTCCACGGTTTTTTGCTTGTGTTTAGCAGCTTTGACAGCCAAGATATCACTGGCGTGGGCTATCGGAACATTCACAACAACACCTGCGGAAAAGAAGCCAGCAAAGTTGTTTTGAAAACCATTAGCTACGTTAGGATTACTAACGATGTAATTCGCGGAGGCCACAATGTTGGGTTGTAAACCGGCAGCAGCCATTCCGACGCCTGCTTTTGCCAGTTTCTGCATTTCTTCCAACATCTTCAACTCGTCTCTGCGAGATAACACTTCTTGTATATTGAGAGTACTATCCGCGAGAACAACATCGTTCAAGTGACTATCATCCAATTTTATTTCCGTATATAACGGCAATCCGATGATTTGACACAGAGCCATTTCGCTGAGTTCTAAGCCATCCGTGGCCTGCGCCAACATTGTTTCCGCTTCACTCAATTTGACACGTACGTTCAAAACATCGGCTTGGGTGGCAACTCCTTCTTCTTTGGCCTCTTCTATATCTTCCATCAACTTAGTCAGCAACTGGTGGTATTTCATTGCCACTTTCTTTTTCTGACTGACAGAAATGACGCGCCAATAGGCTTCATCCACATTGACGGTTAATTCCGCCATGTTTTTTGCTGCGCGGATTTTTGCCAGATTTTCCACCGCTTTCGTAATTTTATAGGCTTGAGTGATTCGCCCACCGACCCAGATAGGCTGTATGATACCCACTTGTCCAACCAGCACATGAGTAACATTGAAATCCAACTGGTTGTATAACTCGCGGTAGATACTTCCGGTGAGTGAATTAAGCGCTTCTGTACCTTGAGGCAATAATGTCTGATAGGCTTGAATGGTAGGATTGTTAAAACTCATTCCATTTAGTCCCCAAGTTCCGAAACTGAGTTCCATCTCGTCAGGAACGACATGTATATGTCTGGAATTGAAAGCATAAGCACCATTAGCACTAATCTGAGGGAAGAAGCGTGCCATCACTGATTTTCGCAGATACATGGCACTTTTGGCGTTTTCTTGGTCAATACGGATTTGCGTATTATCCCGAGCCGCCATATCTCTGCATGCTGCCAAAGTTAGAAGAGTCGGTTCCGCCAACATGGTGGAACAACCCAGCACTAAACCTATGATTGCGATTGGTAGTCGTTTCATTTTTTAATACATTTGCTATTTTTTCGTGTAATACAGAGCGATGAAACATCCACTAAACGACGCCCGAGAAACCCATAAATGCCATTGCTAACAAACCGGCTGTTAAAAGAGCAATCGGAGTTCCCTGCATAGCTTTGGGCACCTTGTTCATTGCCAATTGTTCACGCATACCGGCAAACAAGATGAGTGCCAGTGTAAAACCTAATGCGGTGGCAAAGGCAAAAATGGTACCTGTCAAAAGATTATGATCCAATTCTCCGGGGAGTTTGTTCGTTCCGTTGGCAACCAAAATGGCAACACCCAGAAGGCAACAGTTGGTGGTGATCAGTGGGAGGAATACACCCAAAGCCTGATACAACGACGGTGAAATCTTTTTGAGCACGATCTCAATCATTTGAACCATTGCGGCAATCACCAGAATAAACAGGATTGTCTGCAGAAATTCAATTCCCCATTTTACGAGCAACAGTTGCAACAAATAGGTTACAATAGTGGCCAAGGTCAATACGAACGTAACGGCGGCCCCCATGCCCAATGCTGTATCAATTTTCTTAGACACACCAAGGAAAGGACAAATTCCCAAGAACTGACTCAATACGATATTATTGACAAATATCGCAGAAACAAATATCAAAAAGTATAACATAATCGTCTTGTTTTATACCTCTCGAAAGAGGATGTTTATTTTAATCTTTCTTCATTAGTTTCTGTACTAATGCCATTACATATCCCAGGCAAATGAACGCTCCAGGAGCCAATACAAAGATTAGCATACCATAATGGTCACTATAGAGATTGTAACCAAAGAGGCATCCTGTGCCCAATAGTTCACGGATTGCACCGATGATGGTTAGAGCAAGCGTAAAGCCGACACCCATTCCGATACCGTCCAATGCGCTCAGTCCCACACTGTTTTTCGCTGCAAACGCTTCCGCACGGCCAAGTACAATGCAGTTTACTACAATCAGCGGAATAAACAGACCGAGTGTTTCGTAAATGGAGGGGACGTAAGCTTGCATTACCATTTGTAAGATGGTTACAAATGCAGCTATTACCACAATGAATGACGGAATACGCACTTTGTCGGGAATGACATTTTTCAGCATGGAAATCACCACATTGGAGCAAATCAGCACAAACATGGTAGCCAATCCCATTGACATACCATTTATCGCACTGGTGGTGGTTGCCAATGTCGGGCACATGCCGAGCACCAACCCAAAGGTCGGATTTTCTTTTAGGATACCGTTTACTAACGTTTTTGTTGCATTATTCATTGTTGGCCTCCTTTCTCTTCACAGATCGTATTTTCCGGTTCAATTTGTTGTGTAGCGCTTGTCCATGTCTCTACAGTTACGCCTTTTGCCTCTTGAAATTTGGTATAAGCCTCGTTTACCGCTTTCAGGAAAGCGCGAGAAGAAATGGTTGCAGCGGTAATGGCGTCAACATCGCCTCCGTCTTTTGATACGGTAAAGTTACCTGTTGCTTTTCTTCCGACTACGTTCTGCCCCGGTTTATCGGCATTTTGGAACCATTGTCCGGCCTTATCACCAAGTCCCGGAGTTTCTTGGTGTTCCAAAACTTTATATCCAAGAATCGTACCATCTTCCGCAAAACCGACCATTACAATCATTTTGCCTCCGAACCCGTCCACTTCTACTTTGATGGGTGTTCCGTTTTCATCACCGGCAAGCACGGCTTGTTGAGCGGCTATTTCTGCATCGGATTTTTGTTTATCGATGGTCTCTTTTGTCAGCATATATACGCCGGCAAGTGCTGCTGCTGCCACCAAGGTGATGCAGGTCAGCGAAAGGAGCATGTTGGTTAACGAACTTTTAAGTTTTGCCATAGTTCAGTCCTCCTTATTTCTTTTTCTCGCCGAAACGTTTCGGACGAATTTTGTTCAACAAAGGTACGGTTGCATTCATAATCAGAATGGCGAATGACATGCCTTCCGGATAAGCACCCCATGTGCGGATAACCATCACAATCAGTCCGATACCCACACCGAATATGATTTTACCCCAGCCGACCATAGGACTGGTCACATAATCAGTTGCCATAAAGAACGCACCCAACATTGCACCACCGGTCAGAAGTGTCAGTGCGGTATAGTTCCAAGGGCACACACCTTCCGGCGTGGTAAGAAGTGCAAACACTGCCATTGTTGCTAGAATACTAACAGGGATATGCCATGTTATGACGCGCGCACAAATCAGGAACAAGCCTCCGACAAGCAAGGCCAGTGCACACACTTCGCCAAGCGAGCCTCCCATCATGCCGATGAAAGCGTCCCACAGCTGCGGAAGTTTTTCCATGGCGGCCAAATCGCTATGTTTGGTCACTTGTTTCAGGTAATACAACGGTGTTGCGCCGGTTTCGGCATCCACATACGCACCGCTAAAACCTAGCGGACGAGGCCAAGTGGTCATTTGCACAGGGAACGAAATCAACAAGAACACACGTCCTACCAATGCGGGGTTGAATGGATTTTGTCCGAGTCCGCCAAAACTCATTTTTCCCACGCCGATGGCTACAACGGCACCGATTACCACAATCCACCAAGGCAGATTGCTGGGTAGATTGAATGCCAACAGAAGTCCTGTCAGCAATGCTGAACAATCACCAATTGTGGGTTGCTCTTTCAGTACGAACTTGGCAATCAGCCACTCCGCACCCATACATGCTACGATACTGATTAAGGCAGTAATCAGTGCTCCCCAACCGAACATCAGTACACTTACCAAATAGGCAGGTAGCAATGCAACTATTACAAGGAGCATGTTTTTCCGAACACTGTCTCCGCTATGCGCGTGAGGTGCCGGAGCTACAATCAAGTTTTTCATATCGTTTATTTCTTTATTCCTAATTATATTTATTTCTTTTGTGCTGCGGCTTGGCGTGCACGGATGATGCCACCTACTTTGCCTTTTCCCATACGGATATAATCCAACAGCGGGCGATGGCTTGGGCAGGTGAAGAGACAGCAACCACAGTCGATGCAATCCATCACATCATGTTTTTCCATATCTTCCCACATCTGCAGTTCGGCTTGTTTGGAGAGCAAATAAGGTTCCAGTCCCATCGGGCACGCACTTACGCACTTGCCACAACGGATGCAGTTTTCAGGTTCGATACGGCGACTTTCGGCTTCCGGCAGGAATAGCAGACCGCTTGTGCGTTTGTGGGCAGGCATATCGATGTTGTTCATTGCGCGACCCATCATCGGTCCGCCACCGATGATTTTTCCGGTATCTTCCGGTACACCGCCGGCCAATTCAACAACCTCGCTTAACGGAGTTCCGAAACGCACCATGTAGTTTCCGGGCTTTTGCACACTTTTGCCGGTTATGGTCATCACGCGCGAAACAAGCGGTTTGTGTTTTTGAACCGCTTCATACACGGCATAGATGGTCGCCACATTGTCCACAACCGCACCTACTTCGATAGGCAGTGCGCCACTGGGCACTTGACGACCGATGCAGGCATCTATCAGTTGTTTTTCTCCGCCTTGCGGGTATTTCATTTTCAGAGCTTTCACTTCTACACCCAGTGTTCGGCTTGCCAGTTCTTGCATGTGAGCGATGGCATCCGGCTTGTTTTTCTCAATGCCGATAATGGCTCTTTGAATACCCAAAGCGCGCATCAGCAACTGGATACCAATCATGATTTCCTCGCCATGTTCCAGCATCAACTGATGGTCACAGGTCAGATAGGGTTCACACTCTACTCCGTTCACAATCAGCACTTCAGCTTTTTTGCCGGGAGGAGGCAGCAGTTTCACTTGTGTGGGGAAACATGCACCGCCCAATCCCACAACGCCCGCTGCAGCGATACGGTCGATAATCTCTTTCGGGTCTATCTCACAACTGCGGATGATTTCCGGTGTGCGGTCAATACCTTCTGCCCATTCGTCACCTTCCACGTCAATAAACACCGCCGGCATTTTCATACCCCATGCATCGGTGGTGGTGTCAATCTTGGTTACGGTACCGCTTACAGGAGAATGCACGTTGGCACTCACAAAACCTCCGGCTTTAGCGAGCAGGTCGCCCACTTTCACTTTCTGCCCCTTTTCTACTACGGGTTGTGCGGGCGCACCGATGTGCTGTGCCAGCGGAACAATAGCTTTCTGCGGCAACGGACATTCGATGATTGGCTGGTGAGCCGAATAGCGCTTGTTATCATTGGGGTGTACACCGCCTATATGGAATGTATTCATGCTTGTGCCTCCTCTTTTTTAGGTTGTTCTTCTGTTGTGGCTTTCGGTTCGGCCGGTTTCCTCGGCGGGAAGTTCACGGCATGGATAGCGCCGGTCGGGCAAGCGGTTTCGCACTTACGGCAAAGACGGCATTTTTCGAAATCGATGTAAGCCACATTGTTTTCGATTGTAATGGCCTCAAATGCACATTCTTTCTGGCATTTGCCGCATCCGATACAAGCGTTCAGGCAGGCTTTGCGGGCGATAGCTCCTTTGTCTTTGTTGACACATTCCACCACCATACGACGGCCTTTCGGACCTTTCTTTCTGAGTTCGATGATGTTTCTCGGGCAGGCCTTTACGCATTTGCCGCAACTGGTGCATTTCTCCTCGTCCACTACGGGAAGTCCTGTCTTTTCGTCCATGCTCAACGCACCGAATTGGCAGGCAGCCACGCAATCGCCGCATCCCAGACAGCCGAACGGGCAAGCGGTTTCGCCCACATAAAGACTGTTCATAATTTGGCAACTTCTTGCTCCGTTGTACTCGCTGGTTCTCGGACGGGCTTCACATGTGCCGTTGCAGCGCACAACCGCCACTTTCGGGTCGCTGGCTACTGCCGCCAAACCAAGAATAGCACCCACTTTTTCCATTGTTGGGGCACCTCCTACAGGGCACAAAAGGTCATCCAATGTGTCCGCTTTCACGCAGGCCTCTGCCAGCGCTCTGCACCCGGCAAATCCGCAACCACCGCAGTTGGCTCCGGGGAGTACGTCCTGCACTTGGTCGATTCGCGGGTCTTCTTCCACTTTGAATTTCTGCGCAATCAGGTAGAGCAGAATAGCTGCCACTAAACCCGTGATGCCCAGAACAAGCAAAGAAATCAAAATCAGGTTCATAAACTCTTATGTTTTTTATTTTGTTAATTTTTTATCGTCTCGTTATCGTCCCGTATCCGTCCCGTCATCCTCTCGTGTTACTCTTTTATGGCCGTGAACGCAAATTGTTTGGTCACTCTTTTGCGGAAAGCGTACAGGCCGGCGTAATAGAGCATTACGGTGCCTATACCGATTAACCCTATCCATGCCTCATTCTTGGTATATAGCCCGCCGATTACAACTGCGATTATCAGCAACACAAACGGCAAAAAGTACGCCAGCAGTACAGCTTTCCACCCCATATGCTCTTGCACCAGCACGCGCACCGCATCACCGGTTTGCAGCGTCAGGTCTGTTGTTGTGGCATCAATCACTTTTTCCCTGCTTTCGGCCGCCGTACACATCCCTTTGGCATGGCAGGCAGCACAAGCACTGGTTTGAGTGATTTGAACACGCACTTGGCTACCTTCGCGCACAAGCACTTTTCCGCTATGTTCTATATATTCGGACACTACAATACCAAAATAGCGGGCAAAATTACAAAATATTTTTCATATATACAAATTTTTCCTCCTTTTTCTATGAAAATTTGTGTATTTACCCGAAAATTTCAATTTTCAGGTTCTTTAATTTTGTTTTATCAAAAAGATTTTGTAACTTTGCAGGCTGATTTTGTATCACCATAAATATTAAATTACCGAAACCTAAAAAGAATATCCTTAGAACAAGATGCCTCGTAAATCCAATTCATCTGTTTCCGCAACCTCTGACAAAGGTTATGCTCCAATAAATCTGAAAGTGGAGAAGATTCCTTTCATGGACCGTATTCGCAGTTTCTTTGCCGACTCGCGCACACCTATTGTGTGCGGCGTTTTGCTGGAGTTTTTTGCGCTTGTCACGCTCATTTCCGTTGTTGCTTTTTTCTTTACGGGGCGGGCAGATGCTTCCTTGCTCCAATTGGATGGAATGGCGGACGGAGCGTCGTTGCGCTACACTCACTGGCTGGGCAAACCGGGGGCAGTATATGCTTGTTGGCTGATTGACGGGACATTTGGTATTTTCAGTATCATTTTTATCGTCCTTGCCTGCTGCTATGGCCTGCGCTGTTTCGGAGTGATGCCCAAGGCGGGTTTGCGTTTCTTTTTCTTGAGCGTGTTCTGGCTCTTCTGGGGCGCGTTCTGCTTGGGTTTCATTCAGTTGATGGCAGGGCTGAATATCTTTTTCCGTCTCGGTGGTGCATTCGGTGAGTGGTCTGCCGGCGCGTTGACCGATTATATTCACCCGCTGGGCACTATTCTTGTTTTGACTGTTACGCTTATTATCTTTCTCGTACTGACAGCCCCATGGTTTGTACCGGCTGTGGTTCGTTTATGGGAAAAGATGGTGAAGCGTTCCGATCCGGAAGGCGAGGATATGCCCGTTGATACCGAAAACACAGAGGATCCTTCTGCTCCGAAAGATGATGAGCAGGTTATTGAATTAGTGCTTGACCCGGGTTCATCGGAAACGCCTGCCGAAAAGCCGGCCACCGAAGATATTACGGTAGATATAGCAAATCTGGTGGTCGAAGATACGCCGGAAGAGCCCGAAGAAGAGAAAAAAGAGGAACCGAATGAAGACACTCCGTTGGATATCAATCCCACGAAGGATGTTGAAATCGTAGAACAACAGGAAGATTACGACCCGCATAAGGAACTATCTACCTACACCTTGCCTCCGCTTGACCTGCTCAAAACCTATGACAATGAAACGGCACCGGTCATCAATCAGGAAGAGCAGCAGGCAAATGCCAACCGCATTGTGACTACGCTCCGTAATTATGGTATAGAGATTGATTCCATCAAGGCCACGGTGGGTCCGACCGTTACCCTCTATGAGATTATCCCCAAAGCGGGTATCCGCGTGGCGAAGATTCAGGCGTTGGAGAACGATATCATGATGTCGCTTTCCGCCACGGGTATCCGTATCATCGCACCGATGCCGGGTAAAGGAACCATCGGTATTGAGGTGCCAAACGAGAAACCGCAGATTATCTCCATGCATTCCGTGATTGCCTCCAAGCGTTTCCAGGAAGAACAGAAGATGCGTCTGCCCGTCGCTTACGGACGAACCATCACCAACGAAGTCTTTATGTTCGACCTTGCCAAAACGCCGCATCTCCTTGTCGCTGGTGCAACGGGTACTGGTAAGTCGGTGGCCATCAACGCCATTATCACATCGCTGCTCTATAAGAAACATCCGTCCGAACTCAAACTGGTGATGGTTGACCCTAAGATGGTAGAGTTCGCACCCTATAAGCCTTTGCTCAAGCACTATCTGGCTGCCATGCCCGATACGGATCCGGAGCAGATTGTTATCACTGAGTGCGACCGCGTTATCAACACCCTCAATTCGCTGGTCATTGAGATGGAAAATCGCTACAAACTGCTGATGGATGCAGGCGTGCGTACGTTGGAAGATTATAACGACAAGTTTATCCATCGCCATCTGAACCCCAATACGCTGATTGCTGATAGTCTGCACCATCAGTATTTGCCGTATATCGTTATTATTATAGATGAGTACGGTGACTTTATCATGCAGGCAGGCAAACAGGTGGAGACGCCTATCGCCCGACTCACACAGAAAGCACGTGCCGTTGGTATGCACATGATTCTTGCCACCCAACGTCCGTCTGTCAACATCGTTACGGGCGTCATAAAAGCGAATATCCCGACCCGTATCGCTTTGCGCACACAGTCAGTCATCGATTCGCGCACCGTGCTTGATGCCAAAGGGGCGGAGCAACTTATCGGCCGAGGAGACTCGCTCTATGCCGGTAATGCCAGCATTACCCGCGTACAGTGTGCCTTTGTGGATACACCGGAGGTGGATGCCATCGTGGATTATATCTCACATCAACAGTGCTACTCGCAGCCCTATCCGTTGCCGGAATACGTGCCGGATGGCGGTGGTGACAGCGATGGCGGACTGCAACCCGGTCAGGTGGATATGAAACGCCTTGATCCCATGTTTGCCGATGTGGCGCGTTATGTCGTCACCAAACAAGAGGGTTCTACCTCGCGTCTGCAACGCGCGTTTGAAATAGGTTACAACCGCGCAGGCAAACTCTCCGACCAGTTAGAGGCCGCTGGAGTTGTCGGACCAAACAAAGGACCGAAAGGCCGCGATGTGCTTATCCAAGACCTTGGCGCGTTGGAGGAACTACTGCGTTCATTAGGTGTTTGATGATTAAATCTTTCCGCTTATGTTGTTATCCGCTCTTTCACTCTTTCTGGCAATGGTGCAGTCGCATACGCTGCAATCCGATTTCACCATGACTCTTTCGATGGCGCAGAGCCAACCTGTCACATATTCGGGTTCACTATTGATGCAAGGGGAACGTTTCCGCTTGGAAATGCTTTCGATGGAAGCGGCGTATGATGGCAAAACGCTCTATCTTTATCAAGCTGAAACGGACGAACTGACGCTTTCCGTGCCGGAAACGAACGAACTGAATGAAGTGAATCCGTTTCGGATGGTGCAGCAGATATTGCCCCTGTGCAATACAGCGGAGCGAAAACAGAAAGATGGAAAAGAAACGTTGATAACGTTCACACCGAAAGACGGAGAGAAAGTGCCGTTCCGTTCGGCTTCTCTCTGTGTGCGCACGGAGGATTTGATGCCTGTATCGTTGGAGATGCGCGAACAAAAACAGACCACCTTGCTTCGTTTCACCAATCCGGTGCGATTGGAGAAAGACGTTCCTTTGTCTCGTTTTTCCCTCTCTCATCCCGATGCTTATCTGAACGACTTGCGTTAGTCACCTCCACCCATATCTCACCTAATCTGCAATTTACAATCCATCTCCCTTCTATATCCATTGTATACCCATTCCATACCCCTTTTTCACCCTTTCTATTCCCTTTCCCTCTCTCTCTTATTCTCGAATGAATAATAGGACTTTATTGGGTGATTATTGGGTTATTATTAGGTTATTATTAGGATATTCAGCCAACGTCAAGCAAACTTCCACCTAATACATCCATATAAAAAATGTAGATTTATGTACAAAATATTTGCACAATTCAAAAAAAAGCAGTACCTTTGCCGCCGATTTTACTAAATACAGAGTATATCTATGATACTTGACAAAATAGAAAATGCGGACCTGTACTATGACAGCGTCCCCGGTTTGGAACAATTTATCCGCTTTTATTCCGACAACGACTTGGAGGAATTCCCTAACTGCCGCATCAAACTGAACGGCGATGACCTGTTCATCAACATCAACGAAATCAAACAACGCAAAGAGCAGGACATCCCACTGGAAGCGCATCGGGATTACATTGACATTCAAGTGCCCTTGACTGGCCCTGAAAAGATGGGGTGGAAACCCCAGGAAGACTGCCTGGATATCACCCGCGAATATGACGAAGGGAAAGATATGGAACTGTATGGCGACCGCGCACTATGCACTTTCGAAGTGCCGCAAGGCTATTTCGTGGTCTTCTTCCCCAGTGATGCCCATCAGCCCGGTATCATCGGCGTTTCAACACATAGAAAACTGATTGTCAAATCGAAAGTTCAGCCCTAAGTCATGTTTTACGCGAAAGATCCGTATCTGAAGCCCTATCGTGCTGCCATCAAAGGCAGAATGGATTACGTGGCGCGCCGTGAAGAAGAATTGGCACAGGGTAAAAACCTCCAGGAATGGGCCAACGGTTACCTCTATTTCGGTCTCCACTGTGATGGCGACACCTGGTATTTCCGCGAATGGGCACCCAATGCTACCGCCATCTACCTGAAAGGCGACATGAACAATTGGGAAAAGAGTGAAGAATGGCGCCTCCGTCCGCTGGATAACGGTGTGTGGGAAGGTTCATGGCCGAAAGAAAAAATACAACTGGGACAGTTCTACAAACTGCTGGTCGAATGGCAAGGCGGTTGGGGTGAACGCATACCGAGTTATGCTTTCCGCGTAGTGCAAGACCCCGAAACGATGCTTTTCTCCGCCCAAGTGGTGCTGCTGGACAAAAAAGACAAGTCCACCCCCGTCACTTGTGCCTGCACAAAACGTAATGCCAAACGGTTGAAAGCCAATGAGATGGCAAAGGAGCTGTTTATCTACGAATGCCATATCGGTATGGCTACCGAGGAGCAGCGTGTCGGCACCTACGATGAGTTCCGTAAGCAGGTGTTGCCCCGTATTGCCGATTTGGGCTATAACTGCATACAGATTATGGCCATTCAGGAACACCCGTATTATGGTTCCTTCGGCTATCATGTCAGCAATTTCTTTGCCGCCTCTTCCCGTTTCGGAACGCCCGATGAACTGCAAGCCCTCATCAACGATGCGCATGTACGCGGTATTGCAGTGATAATGGACTTGGTGCATTCCCATTGCGTGAAGAACGAGCGCGAGGGACTCAGTCTGTTCGACGGAACGCCCTATCAGTATTTCCACGCCGGTGCACGGCGCGAACATCCGGCATGGGACAGCCTTTGCTTCGACTACGGAAAACCCGAAGTAATCCATTTCCTGCTTTCCAACTGCAAGTTCTGGATGGATGTATATGGCATCGACGGCTTCCGTTTCGATGGCGTTACATCTATGATGTATCTTAGTCATGGATTGGGTGAGAACTTCAGTGATTACTCATCCTACTACAACGGCAACGAAGATGGCGATGCTATCTGCTATCTGACCCTTGCCAATAAGATGATTCATCAGTCCAACCGCCATGCTATCACCATCGCGGAGGATATGTCGGGTATGCCGGGGCTGGCAGCACCCATCAAGAAAGGTGGTATGGGATTCAACTATCGCCTGGCAATGGGTATTCCCGATTTCTGGATTAAGTATATCAAAGAAGTAAAAGACGAGGACTGGAAAGGTGGACATATCTTCTATGAGATGACCAACCGCCGCGCCGGTGAGAAAACCATCTCCTACGCGGAAAGTCACGACCAGGCACTGGTGGGCGACAAGACCATCATCTTCCGCCTGGTGGACAGCGATATGTACTGGCACTTCGAGCACGGACACTCCACCTATATGGTTGACCGCGGCATTGCCTTGCATAAGATGATACGTCTCATCACAGCAGCAACGGCTCAAGGCGGCTATCTCAACTTCATGGGTAACGAGTTCGGACATCCGGAATGGATTGATTTCCCGCGTCAGGGCAACAACTGGAGTTACCAGTATGCCCGCCGTCAATGGTCGCTGGTGGATAATCCCAATTATTTCTACTCCGACCTCAACCGCTTTGACAAAGCGATGGTTCATCTGCTTGAGAAAGCCTCGGAAGATGAAGAATACAACGATAATATCGAACAAGTCTGGGACAAAGAAGGCGACCAAGTGATGGCGTTCCGTCGTGGACGGTGGGTCTTTGTCTTCAACTGGCATCGTGAGCAGTCTTTCACCGACTACGGAATACTTCTAAAAGAAGGCAAATACCAAGTGCGTCTCAATACTGACTCGCCGGAGTTCGGAGGTTTCGGTTTGACCGATGACTCCCTACCCCATTTCACGTTGCCCGATAGACTATATCAGCCTGAACACAAAGGCTGGATGAAACTCTATCTGCCTGCCCGCAGTGCCGTAGTACTGGAGCAAATCAACTAACCCTTTAAACCCTCTCAACTATGCGTGTAATCATCGAAAAAGACTATGACCTCATGAGCCGTTGGGCGGCTAACTATGTGATGGAACGTATCAACGAGTTTGCGCCCAAAGAGAGTAATCCCTTTGTCTTGGGCCTGCCCACAGGCTCTTCGCCCATCGGAATGTATAGAAACCTCATCCGTCTCTATCAGGAAGGAAAGGTCAGTTTCCGTAATGTCGTCACGTTCAATATGGATGAGTATGTCGGTATTCCAGAAGACCACCCCGAAAGCTATCATTCGTTCATGTGGAAAAACTTCTTCTCCCATATCGATATCCCGCAGCAGAACGTGAATATCCTCAACGGAAATGCCACCGACCTGAAAGCGGAATGCGCACGCTATGAGGCGAAAATTAAGCAATATGGCGGTATTCATCTCTTCATCGGCGGCATAGGTCCCGACGGACATATCGCATTCAATGAACCGGGTTCGTCTCTCACCTCTCGCACCCGCATGAAAGAGCTGACCACCGATACCATCATTGCCAACTCGCGTTTCTTCGACAACGATATTACCAAAGTGCCGAAGACTGCCCTTACCGTCGGTGTCGGAACGGTCATGGATGCCAAAGAAGTCATGGTGCTCGTCAATGGCCACAACAAAGCCCGCGCCTTGCTACATGCCATCGAAAGACCTATCTCGCACATGTGGACCGTCTCTGCTCTGCAGATGCACCAGCATGGTATCATCGTTTGTGACGAAAGCGCCTGCGATGAACTCAAGGTCGGAACGTATAAATATTTCTTGGATATCGAGCGTGACCATCTTGCCGTGGACTAATCAGTTACTCGCCATATGAAACGTGCCAAACTTATCATCTCCATTGCTATCTGTGTCATTGTCTGCACCGGACTGCTGCTATACAATAACACTAAGAAAACTTCTGACGGTTCCGAGAACTTCGTTGTCATAACAGATGTCATTCCTGATGCCATTCTGGAGATTCGGTATCACTCCACCTTTAATTTCGTGGGCACTCGAGTAGATGGCTATCTGGAGCCGACAGCATTGATGACCAGACAATCGGCGGATTCGCTGAAGGTTGTCAGTGATGAGATGAAAGCAAAGGGTTATCGCCTTAAGATTTATGACGCCTACCGTCCGCAATGTGCGGTGGACCATTTCGTTCGTTGGGCGCAGAACCCTTCCGACACCCTCACAAAGCGTTATTTCTACCCCATGCTCGAAAAGCCCGTTCTCTTCGAGCAGAACTATATCCTTTCCCGTTCGGGACATACGCGCGGCTCAACAGTCGACCTGACCCTTTTTGATGAAGCCACAGGCAAGGAAGTGGATATGGGCGGAGTGTTCGATTGGTTCGGCGAAGAGAGTCATCCTGACTTCTGCGGCAATCCCGATACAGGCGAATATACGGGCGGTGCATTGACAGAGGAGCAGTTCCGAAATCGTATGTTGCTGCGCGAAGTGATGTTACGTCACGGCTTCCTGCCTATTGACAGCGAGTGGTGGCACTTCACCCTTGCCAACGAACCTTTCCCAGACACCTACTTCACATTCCCCGTAAAGAGGCTGTAAACAAGTCTTACAGGGGCGTTATATGAATATCGGCACACAACAATTATTATATCGCATTGATCGGACCGCAGGCAAATTCCTGAACGGATTAGTCGTTACCGGAATTGTTCTGGCTACGTTAGCAGGTATAAAGGTCTTGTTGGTTAAGTGTGGCATACATTTTGATTCACCGGCATGGAGCATTGTTCTTATTGTCTACAAGTACCTTTGGTGGAGCTTGGGGGGATTGGCATGTATCTGTGTGATAGGTCGCATTGTTTTGGCGCCGTTTGTTAAAAGCGAAGAAGAGGAGGATTTCGAACGGAAAGTAAACTTTATACTACAGCAAAAGACCGCTAAACCACAACCTTTTTCTGTTCTATCGGATTATTCCCCTTTATGCAACCTTTTGCCTGAACAAGAAGCACAAATCATAACGCTTCTGCGCAATCTTCCGCCAAACGGCAATAAACCGGAAGCCATCAATCTTGCATTGGTCTCGCAATACCTCACGGCATTGGAGCAGAAAGGAAAAATCAAATTGAACGACAAACATGCGCTGAGAATGTGGGTAGAACGCACAACCGGCAAAAACGTACCCTCATCAAGTCAGTTCAATGAGGCAATACCCAGCAAGACGAAAAGCAAAATAACTGCCGCCTTGGCAGAAATAGAGCGCATTTTGTAATAACATTTTTCGATAACTTCGATAATCGAAATCGAACTTTTGGCTACTATCGCCGAAAGCTGTATCTTTGTGCTCGCAAACCGACATAATGGATAAGAATATGAAACAGAGACTTTTTTGCTGTATCTGCACGACGATGATGGCATTGCTGACTTTCGCGCAGGACATTATTATTACTTCTGACGCGCAAAAGATTGAAGCGAAAATTATGGAAGTGTCAAAGGCGGAAATCAAGTACAAAGAATGGGACAATTTGGAAGGGCCTCTCTTCGTGATGGCCACTTCGGAGATTAGTTCAGTCATCTATTCCAATGGGAAAGTCGTACTCTACAATCAATCTTCTGTGACCGTAAAGTCGGACACTACACCGGTTGCTTTGCCTGTGACGCCGGTGGAGAATGCTAAACCTGCGCCAATGGCTTTACGGGGGCGTATTTATCGGGACAACGGACACTATCTGTGTGATGAAACCTATATATCTTCCAAAGAGGTGGAGAGGATTCTTCAGCGCGAGGATTCTATCGCCTATGCACAATGGCAAAAAGGGAAAAGCCTGGTGGTAGGTGGTTCTGTGTTCGTTATAATAGGTGCAGGCTTGGCCACAGGAGGGAGTGTTGCTATGGTCACAGGAACCCGGGATGCGGGTGTTGGGTTGGCATGTGGGGCACTGGTCTCTGCTGGAGTGGGGCTGGGGATGGTTTTGTGCGCACCCGCAAAATACAATAAGGCGATTGATCTTTATAATTCCCGATTTGACAAGGCAGCCGTACAGTTGCGTTGGTCTATTGCACCCAATCAATTAGGCTTGGCACTCGCTTTTTAGGGGAATTATATACCTGCTTTTCTCGGACAATTCTCGGGTTAAACACGATAGATATACGATAGATATACGATAGATACACGATAGATACACGATAGATACACGATAGATATACGTTAGATATACGATAGATATACGATAGATATACGATAGATATACGTTAGATATACGATAGATATACGATAGATATAGCGACCTTTATCGGTCAATTGTGCCGAATATCCAATACCACGGGCAAATGGTCGCTGTACCCGTTCCGCTGGTATTTGTACCCGATATATGTCCGTTTAGGTTTGAGTCCCGCATACCGCTCATCTCGTTCTTGAAGCCACAAAGGGGCAAAAATCTGCACTTCGCTCACCTCATTTAAGGCATCTGAAAGGTAAATTTGATCCAAACAAGCCCACACCCCATGATATTTCTCAGTTCCAAGCCCCTTTTTCTCCATTTTAAGCATCTTATTATGCAAGCCTGCTATATCATCCTGCGCGGAACAATTCATGTCCCCCATGACGATAATTTGCGCTTGTGGGTGGCGCGCAAGAATACTGTCGGTTTTGTGTCGTATCCGGTCTTTTCCTGCCTGACGTTTCCATTCTGAGGTTTTGGCACCTCCTGCCATGGACGGCAGATGAACCATAAACACATGCAGTGTATCTTTCGTTCGCGTCACACCTTGCGCATATAGGATGTCACGTGTCTTGTCTTCGCCTAAAGGAACAGAGATAGCAGCGGAATCTATTAGCTTAAACTGATAAGGATCATACAGTAGCGCCACGTCTATACCACGTTCGTCTGGGCTTTCAAAATGCAAAATATGGTAAGGATATGACTTTAGTTTCTCGCACAGCACGTTCATACAATGCCTGTTCTCCACTTCGCATAGTCCCACCAATGCCGGAGTGCCCCATCCGCCCGCACAGGCAATCACCTTGGCAATCTGTTCGGCTTTGCGGTGCATGTGGGAAATAGTCCAATGGAATTTCCCTTCAGGAGTAAAATCTTGGTCTCGCTTAAGGGAATCGCGTGCAGGGTCAAAAAAGTTCTCTACGTTATAACTGATTACGCGGAACAAGGACGTTTCCGCCTGTGCAACCAATGGCAACACCGACAGAACGGCAAGCAAAAGCACTCTCAATCGTTTCATGATAACATAGCAATGGCTGTGCGTAGAGCCTTGATGAAGCGGTCCACCTCTTCTTGGGTGTTATACATGGCGAACGACACCCGTACAGTTCCTGGAACGCCCAGAAAATCAATCAGCGGTTCAGCGCAATGATGTCCGGTCCGCACGGCCACACCCTGTTTATCAAGCAGTGTCCCTATATCGAAAGGATGGATGAGTTTCTCTCCGGCATAGCAGTTAAAAGATACGGCACCGGCTTTCGTTAGTCCGGAAGCATATACTTTTACGCCTGATATAGACTGCAGTTGTTCTTCCGCATAGGTAGTCAGTGCCTGTTCGTTTCTCTCTATCTCCTTGCGCCCTGCAGCTGTGATGTAATCCAATGCCGATTTGAATGTGTAACTACCAATAAAGTCTGGTGTCCCTGCTTCAAACTTATAGGGAAGAACATTGTATGTGGTCTTTTCCCAACGCACATGCTCTATCATTTCGCCACCTCCCTCTGCCGGTGGTATTTGGTTCAGCAGTTCTTCTTTTCCGTACAACACACCCAGACCGGTGGGACCGTACATCTTGTGTGCCGAGAACACAAGGAAATCGCAATCCAAGTCTTGCACATCCGTTTCGATATGTGGCACCGATTGGGCACCGTCAATGGCGACCATAATACCTTTTGCATGGGCTATTCGTATCATTTCCTTGACGGGATTGATAATACCCAGTACATTGCTTACATGCGCAATAGATACTAACTTTGTCTTTTCGGTAAGCAGACTTTCGTAAACTGCTGTGTCTATCGACAGGTCTTCTTTCAGAGGAATAACCTTTAGCACGGCTTTCTTGCGTGCGCACAGCATCTGCCAGGGAACGATATTGGAATGATGCTCTAACTGGCTGACTATTATCTCATCTCCTTCGTGGATAAATGCTTCGCCGAACGAAAACGCCAGCATATTTAAGCTGTCCGTGGTTCCTTTCGTGAAGATAATCTCCTTGGCGGAACGTGCTCCGATAAAGTCTGCCACACGCTGTCTGGCAGCTTCGTGCCGTTCTGTTGCGACTTGACTTAAATGATGTACGCCGCGATGGATATTGGCGTTGTAGCGACTATATGCCTCCACCATCGTATCCAGCACCTGTTGCGGTTTCTGTGTAGTAGCGGCATTGTCCAGATAGACAAGGGGTTTCCCGTAAATAGTTTCGTTTAGTATGGGAAAATCTGTTCTGTTCATATCATTGTGCTTTCTATGGTCTGTAGTAACTTTCTTCCAAAATCCGCTGGGCATCACCGTTTTCCATTAGTGCCTGCAAACTTACTTCTTCATGGTGGTTCATATAACTTTCTACAATCCTCCACCCTACCCACGTGCCGAGTCTACCGGGCGAATCTTGAGAGATTTCCGAAGTAAACGGACCGTCATTCAAATACGAATTCATCACACGCTGTTCGGCTTTGAATAGGTCTTTTTGATCCATCATCCTGTTCCATATAGCCTTTTCGTATTGCACGCACCAGTCCCATTGGGCTTTAGTGTACCCCATTGTTTCCCATGGGGCGGTGTCGGGGAACAATTGGGAAAGCAGGTACATGATTTTGCCGCGGTAAAGCATATTCTCCAGCAACCGGTTCTTGCTGCTCGTATAGGGAATGTTGCGGAACAGCCACGCGCTGACCACATCCTCCGCGATACATTCGGGGCGCATAGTCGTTTTCTGATAGTCGTTCACCACTCGGTTGTAGTATTCGTAATCGCTACCAAGATACATGTCTCCGCCTACGGCAAAATCGTTGCCCACAAACAGTACCGAAGCATTAAAACCGGATACGAAAAGGGTTACTTGTGGAATCTCCCATTCCGGATATAGGTATTTAGCACGGGCAAAGGCGCCGGACAAGTCTTTTTCGATGGAACTGACATCTTTCAGCAATTCCTGTTCGCGCATATTGGTGGACTTGAAGCCGTAGATAGTGTCATTCAGAAACTTAGGCAGTGCTTCTGCAAGATAAGCGGTATCTGCGGACGGGATGCCCAGTATGTTTTCCACAAAATAGGGCATAAAGTCGGGAAAATCACGATATAACGAACGGATATCAGCCATCACCGAATCGCTCCTGACTCCGATGATTGCATTGTCGAAGCGGACAATTTTCACCTCTTCTTCCGGCAGATGGCGGGGAAAAAAGGTGCGGGAGGATTGGCAACCCCAAAGTGCTATAGCAAGAAATAAAATAGAAGTCTTTTTCATGGCTTTCCGGATATATTAGGTTTACTCCACGATTTTGCCGTCCTTTATTTCCACCACTCGGTCGGATATTTCGGCCAATTCTTTGTCATGTGTTACGATAATGATGGTTTGACCATACGTATCCCGCAATTGAAGCAGCAGTTTATGTAACTCTTTCTTGTTCGCTTCGTCCAGACTCCCACTCGGTTCATCGGCAAGAATCACCTTGGGAGACATCATTAGGGCACGCGCAGCTGCCACGCGTTGTTGCTCTCCCCCACTCATTTGCATGGGTTTGTGTTCCAGATGGGTTCCCATCGCCAGACTTTCCAGCAAGTCTTTCGCACGGGCAGCAGCCTTGTCTTTGCTCCATCCTGCTATCAATGCCGGCATCATCACATTCTCTATCGCAGTAAATTCAGGAAGCAATTGGTGGAATTGGAAAATAAAACCGATTTTCTGGTTGCGGAATGCCGCCATCTGTTTGTCATTGAAAGCAAACACATCCTCACCGTCTATCAGCACACTCCCTTGGTCAGGACGGTCCAAAGTCCCGATTATTTGGAGTAATGTGGTCTTGCCGGCACCGCTTTTCCCCACTAATGCCAGAATCTCACCTTTTCTAACCTCCAGATTTACTCCTTTCAGCACTTCCAATGTGCCGAAGCGTTTGTGGATATCACGTACTTCTATACTAATGTTATTCATAGGCTTTGTTGATTAGTTGCACGGCATGTTCTATCAGGTCATCCTTGTCTGTGCTGCGCAAAGTTTCATATACATGAGGGGCAATACCGCCCTCTATGGACTTGTGGTCGGCATCATACATTCGGATACTGGAAAAGCGGATGAGCCATCCGTTGGGCAGTTCATAACTTAACGGCATGCCACCTCCGCCACCGCTCATACCTCCTAACAGCAGTACGTTCCTGCCATATCGCATGGCATTGACAAACGAGTTGGCGGCAGAGTAGGTATGTCTGTTCTGAAGGACAATCACGGGGCGCAACCACTTGCTGGGCATGTCATCTTTCTTTATCTTTATGGGCTTGAGTTCGGAGAAATCGCTGTGCCGTTTACCGGTCTTATGCTGCCAGTAACCGATAGTAGTGTCATGGTCAAAGAATGTGGATGCCAGCGTATAGGCATACTCTAAACTGCCACCACCATTGTTACGCACATCCAGCACAATGCCTTTGCAATCGCGGAACGCGGTCAAAATGTAATACATATTGGCGGAACTTGCACCAATCTCAAATGACCCGCAGTAGATATACCCTATTGCATCATCCGCAATGCGCTGGTAGTACATGCCGCCGGCATATCGGCTGTTGTTGATATATAGTTCGTTAATTAGGCGTTCGTCGTAGTTTTCCGGATAGCCTTTGTACCAAGACACGCACTGTGAACGGTCGAAACTGGTATATAGATTCACATGTCCGTCTTCCAAGCGGTTAATCATCCGTTCCATTAAGTCAAACAAGGCGAGTTTGTCACCGGGCGCTAACAGTTTGGCACTATCGATATACGGTTGTTTTAGTGCTTCCCAATCTACATCTTTCTCGTCCAGAAAGCAGTATTTCTCGTCAATAATGCTCCACAGCGCCTCCATGTTTCCCGCAGGAGTGTTGTCATACACGTTTCCGAAAGGATGGGTGCATCCTGTTGTAACGCAGAGGGTCAATATGGCAAGTATCCAGTGTTTCATCGCTCTGTCAATAGATTTCTTTTGCCGTCTACTCGGTAACGGAAGCACGTACCCACTACGGCAGATACTTGTTCGCGTGAGAACCATAGGTCACCCTTCCCGTATTCCAGGTATTCATGCCGGATACCCACCCGCCATGTGGAGTGGGGGAATTGCATATCAAACGTCAGTTCATGGTTTAGATAGCGGTGATTCCACAGCCCTGCACAACGTACGGTGCCGTTTATCCCGTTCTCTTGTAACTCATAGTAGGATTGCCAGTAGTCGGGAACAAAGTCAACGCCTATCATATTGGTGCGTACCAGGTACCGCAGCCGGTAACTCGTTTTCTTGGCGGAGAAAGCGTAACTCATGCCTGCCATTGCCTCCACTTGGATACTCATATCCATAGAGTAAGGCTTGTTGATATAGCCGGCTATCAGTCGGCCCATGTAGTCTGCCTCAAGGTATGGCCCTAACTGCAGTTCTATACTGTGTTTGGGTGTCCTTTCGTTACCGGCTAACGCGAACACCCATGCATAATATGAACCCCATCCGCCTTGTAGCCCAAGAGCATAAATCACATTGCTTTTCGGAGCATTGTGCGTCCACCCGAAATTGGCATCCACACGCCCTACATGTGCCCAACCGGGATGCTTACTATAGACTTGCCACCACTCGTTACCTATCCCGACTTGCATTCCCGTGTAGAGTAGGGGACTGAGATATTGGTCTTGCAGCCACACACCGCCATAACGGAGATTCAGTATATCTTCGTGCTCTATGGCGGAAAGGTTCATCGCTATAATCGTTAGAATCAATATGTCGCGCAGTCGCTTCACTATCTGTTTTCCCTTGCCTTACATTCTTATTCTATGGTCAATTCTCTGTCGCCGTTTTCCAATACCCGTATTTTTACCCGCACCGTATCTTCCGGCAGCAGAGGGGAGATGATATCCGGCCATTCGATGAAACATATATTGCCGGAATACAAATAGTCCTCTGCCCCGAAGTCTTCCGCCTCACGCAGGTCCTTTAAGCGATAGCAGTCGAAATGATAGATTTCGTCTTTCGTACCATCTACCTCATAAACATTCACAATTGCAAATGTCGGACTGTTCACCACGTCTGTCGTTCCCAAGTCTTCACAGAGTTTTTTGATGAAGGTGGTCTTACCGGCACCCATCCTGCCATCGAAGGCAAACACACGGCGAGGCGCAACTTGTTCCACGATTGTTTTCGGGGAAACACACTCACCCTTGTCGTTTAGCACAAGAATGCCGTTTTTTTCGTCTTGTTTTATTGTGTATCTATCCATCGTTATCAAAAATATTCAATTCTCAACGCGATATTTTACCCCGAAAATACTCATAAACAACTGATCCTAAATGCTTTCCAACCTTTTCTTGTAGTTCCATCAATTCGGCGCGTTTAACACGTTCCACAGAGTGAAAGGCTTGTAGTATTTTACGCTTTCCAACCTCACCAACTCCCTGAATATCATCTAGTTCACTACTTTTTAGGCTCTTACTCCTACGCTTTTTATGGTAAGAGATGGCAAATCGGTGTACTTCATCTTGTATTTGAACGAGTAGTCGGAACACTTCACTCGTCACGGGCATACTGATTTCCATCGGAGGGAATCCGTATAGCAGAGTCTGTGTCCTGTGTTTGTCGTTTTTCTTCAATCCGGCTATCGGGATATGTAAACCCAATTGGTCTTCCACAGCCTCACGGATGGCGTGCATTTGTCCGATGCCTCCGTCTGCGATTATCAGGTCGGGCATCGGTTTGCCTTCTTCTATCAGGTGCTGATACCGCCGCCGTACCACTTCGCGCATACTGGAGTAGTCATCTGCACCTTCAACGGTCTTTATCTCAAATTTCTTGTAGTCGCTCTTGCTGGGCTTGCCCATGCGGTACACCACGCATCCTGCCACGGCGTTGGTGCCTTGTATATTCGAGTTGTCGAAACAGTCTATCCATCGGGGGAGAGTAGGCAATCCTACCAATTGCTGCAGTTCTGTCAGTATCCGAACGTTCCGTTGTTCCGGATTAAGTTTGTCTTCCTGTTTCAATCGGTCCAATTTGTATTGTTGCACATTGTGCATAGCCAGATCCAATAGTTTCTTCTTGTCTCCGCTTAACGCAATGTGTACATGCAGGGTATCGTCAAAAACCTCTGGAATGAACGGAACAATCACGTCTTTTGTGTCACTTTCTAAACGCGCTCTCAGCTCCATCATACCCAGTGCCAGCAACTCTTCTTTTTCCTCTTCCATCTTGCGGCGGTATTCTATTGTCTGACCTCGCACGATACAACCGTTGTGTACGTGTAGCATACTTATGTACACTCGGTCGTTTTGTTCGTCATAACCAAACACATCCGCGTCTTTTGCCGATGAATTCGTGATTATTGTCTTGCTCTTGAACTGCTCCAATAGCTCAATTTTGCGTTTGATGGATGCAGCTTCTTCATACTTGGTCTCTGCCGCTTTTTGCAGCATCTCTGCCTCCAGTTGTCGCCCTATCTCGTGGGCATCACCCTTAATCAGTTTGCGTGCTTGGTCTATCCATTCGGGGTAATGCTCGCTCCCCGGTCGGTTCTCGCAGATACCGCAACAGTTCTTCAGGTGATATTTTAGGCATACCTTTACCTTTTTTTTTCCGATGGAATCAGGCGTAAGTGGTATGTTACACGTACGGATAGGGTAGAGTTTGTGTATCAGTTCAAGCACCGTCTCCACGGTATTACCAAAACTATACGGACCGTAGTATTCGCCTATCTTTTTATTGATGGTTCGTGTCTTGAATATCCGCGGATAGGGTTCGCGTGTGATGCAGATACTTGGGTACGACTTCCCGTCTTTCAGCAGGATATTATACTTGGGTTGGTATTGTTTGATTAGGTTGTTTTCCAGCAGAAAAGCGTCTTGCTCGCTGTCCACCACCACATAGCGTATGTCTGCTATATGTGCCACCAGTTGTCTTGTCTTGCTCGACTGATAATCTTTGTTGAAATAACTATTAACACGTCTATGCAGGTTTTTCGCTTTACCGACGTAGATAATCTGACCTTCTTTGTCAAAATACTGATACACACCCGGATTTTCCGGTATGCGTTTCAGTAATAGGGCAATATGATTATCTTGTTTTTTCACTTCTAGCCTGCGGTTTGCCTGCTGTTAGCCTGCTGTTTTCAATGTATGCTCAATGTATGCTCAATGTATGCTCATCGTATGCTCATCGTATGCTCATCGTATGCTCAAGCCAACCTCACCCTGATTTCAGCGGAAGAATAACACCCTCTTTATAGGTCTTCGGCGGACTTTTGCAAAATTCGCCGCAAAGATACAACATTTTTTTGATATATCCAAATTTTTGCTTTCAGAAAGTGGATTTATCACCTTACTTGCGATTTACCTGCGGATGAGCTGACGATAAGCTGACGATAGAACGGACCTATAAATCCCTTTAAATAGAACTGTGACGGCAAAGAGTGGTAACGGAGTGGTAAGGGAGGCTCCCTCAAAATACCGAATAATATCACGAAAACTAGGGAATTCAAGAAAGCGGTAGTTTCTCACCACCGCTTTCAATACGTCCGTCGCTACGGATATAGGATGTGTCGCTTATTTGATGATGACTTTTTCTTTGCCGACACTTTTCCCGTTTTGTAGCACGTTGATTACATTCATTCCCGGCGCGAATTTTTCCGCTGAAATCGTTGTTTTCTCTTCTCCTGCGGGAACGATGCGTCGACCAACCACTTGTCCTTGCAGATTGGTTATTTGCAGTTCCGTAGGGGCTGTTCCTGCTTTTTCGCCGATTAATTGTATCGTAATCGTTTGGTTACGGTTGGCAGGATTTGGATATGCCCCGATTTTTACCGGCTCACTCACTTGTTCTACTCCCGAACCATTGCTTCGATTAATTCGATATACCAGAATAGCACTTTCATCATCTATTGAACCTGTCATTAGCAAGTAGTAATAGTCACCGATATGTACGATGGATGCAAAAACATCTTTCTTGTAACCGTTCATTGAGAATCCGTTCGGAAAACGAATACTTTGAATCACATTTCCATTGTCTTGTTTTATCTCAAAGCCCGTGCAGGTAGAACCATATACTTTTTGCCGTCTGATGCAATCGTTTACATATTGACCCTCATTTGAATCATAGATAATCGTTGTCTCTTGACAGTATTCCTCCCTTGCTTCAGAATTAAGAGAATATGTAAAATTCAAATACTCGTACGACTCATCCTCATTGAATAATGTTTGAGTGAGCAATACTGTATTGTCGTAGTTGGAATTGGATGCATTATAATCAGTAATGAGCGTGCCGTAAAAATCTTCTTCATATTCCACCATGTCCACAACAGTCCATTCGTCAGAATATGTATCTTTTTCCTCATACGATTGGTTTCTGCTATACAAGCCATCGTCTTTAAAGACAAAATAGTAGGTGGGATACTGCGTTCCGTACGTAGAATATTGGTAATAGTATTCTTGATTATCTGACAAATAGACGGTTACACCACTTTCTGTATTCATGGAAGATACGTTAAACCCATATTCGGAAGATAGATACTCAATCACTTGCCCCTTGACAAACCCTTCGGGCAAGGCAATCGGGTATTCGGCAGAATAGGTGATCTTTGCCACTCTTCCCAAAGACTTTCGCTCCTCGCTTACATACTTTATCTCACCATATTTGGCGGGTATGGTTAGTAATTTAGTGCGTTGGAATTCGTTGTTATAGATAGCCACCTTGTCATCGGCCAATTTGAGGCACATACGATTGTCATTGTTGTACGAAAATTCCTTGGGAATAACGGTAAGTGACCAGAACCCATCGTCTTGACCGGTTATAGTTTGAGGATTGTCGTTTACTTGTGCTGCCAGCATTGTACTGAACAATACGCACGGAATAATAAGCCTTTTCTTCATGTGTTTGTTAGTTTTATTGGTTAATAATTGATGTGTTTAATTACTTTTTATGCAAAAGTGTGAACTCTCGCTTTTATTATATTGGTTCTTTCGGGCTTCCACTCCCACCTTATCCAATATACGCAGAAAGTCCACACTCGTTGTGTGAACATTCGCCGTATTGAGGAATAAGGTTTCAGCTTGTGGAAGAATGAAAGAATCCCTAATAAAGCAAATGCTTCATGTATGTATGGTGCGCAACCTTATTGCGCTTGGTGTATCATAGGCGATATATTTTATTGTTTAACATTTGCGATGATTTGATAGGGAATGTGCATTATTCCTGCACTTCTATTCCGAACAAGCAATCCACATTCTCGGCTCTTCCCTCCAGATATTTCCTACCATTCATACCCTCTAACTCAATGACACAATTGACGTATATCTTCTTTACCCCCAATTTCTTTACCAACTCAATCGCAGCAGCCATCGAACCTCCGGTGGCTAATATATCGTCATGAATCAGAACAATATCATTTTCATTCAGCGCATCCTTGTGCATCTGTATAACATCTATGCCATACTCTTTGGCATAACTTACCTCCACAATCTCTGCCGGCAACTTGCCCGGTTTGCGGATAGGTACGAAGCCCGCACCAAGCTCCATAGCTACGGCGGGAGCCAATATAAACCCACGAGACTCAATACCCACCACTTGTGTAATGCCCAAATCTCTGTAGCGATTCACAATCTCATCCCGCATCCAACACAGATACTCTGATTTGGATAGGGCTGTAGTAATGTCCTTGAATTGTATGCCCTTTATTGGAAAGTCGGGCACGTTACGAATAGCTTTTTTAACTTCTTCTGCTGTCATATGTTTTTCTAATTGTTTCACGTGGAACATATATAATTAGTTTGTATCAAACTAAATTTTACTATCTACCCATTAAAACCAACAAAACACTAATGTCATTTGGACTTACACCGGGTATGCGTTGAGCCTCCCCGATGGACTTTGGTCGGATTCTGCTCAGTTTCTGCCGCGCTTCGGTGCTCAGGCTCTGTATCCTATCAAAATCAAACGTGTCGGGTATGCGTATTTGTTCCAACCGCTGTAATTTTGCAGCATCCGCTTTTTCGCGTTTGATATAGCCGGCATACTTAATCTGTATTTCACAACTTTCTATGTATTCATCGGATAAATCCTCTGTTCTTGCCTTTAGTTCGGGGAGTACTTCAGCCAGAGTTGTAATATTTACTTGCGGGCGTAGTACCAAGTCACTTATTTTACAGTTTTCGCGTAAAGGTGTACTGCCTACTTGTTCCAACCAGTTATTAACCTCGTTTTTATGAACAATGGTTTGTTGTATATATCCGATGAAATCAGCACATTTTGCTTGTTTTTTACACAACAAATCGTAGCGTTCTCTATTTGCCAATCCTATTTTATAACTGCGCTGTGTTAACCGTTCGTCTGCGTTGTCCTGGCGTAATAAAATGCGGTACTCAGCTCGCGAGGTGAACATCCGGTAGGGTTCATCCACACCTTTGGTAACCAAATCGTCTATCAGTACGCCGATATAACTCTCGTCTCGTCCCATGGTAAACGGTTTTCCGCCATGCACATTGATATGCGCATTCACACCTGCTACCAACCCTTGCCCTGCGGCCTCCTCATAGCCTGTTGTGCCATTTATTTGTCCTGCAAAAAACAGATTTTTGATCAACTTGGTCTCAAGAGTATGGTGCAACTGTGTCGGGTCAAAGAAGTCATATTCTATGGCATATCCCGGACGATACATTATTACATTCTCCAATCCCTTTACGGTTTTCATGGCCTCCAATTGTATTTGCCATGGCAGACTGCTGGAAAAACCATTCACATAGTATTCGGTGCTATTCACACCTTCCGGTTCCAAGAATAGTTGATGAGCATCTTTATCTGCAAAGGTCACAATCTTGGTTTCTATACTTGGACAATAGCGGGGACCGATACTCTGTATTTGTCCGTTGAAAAGGGGAGAATCCGGCAATCCTTTATGTAACACCTCGTGCGTGGCAGGATTGGTATAGGTAATCCAACAACTCTCTTGCGGCAACACTCTTTTCACGGAAGGAAGATAGGAGAAATGATGCCATGTGTTATCCCCTTTTTGTTCTGTCAGTTTTGAGAAATCAATGCTTCGTTTGTCTATGCGTGCCGGCGTACCGGTTTTCATTCTGTTTGCCGTAAAACCCAATGCTGTCAATTGCTCTGTAAGCCCGTGGGATGCAGGTTCGGATGTGCGTCCTCCTGCCATCTTTGCCTTGCCGCAGTGCATCAGCCCGTTCAAAAACGTTCCGTTAGTCAGAATAACGGATTGTGCCTGCATTTCAATACCTAACATTGTCTTTACCCCGCACACCTTGTTTTCTTTTACAATCAAACTTGTCACAACATCCTGCCAAATATACAGATTGTCCGTGTGCGACAATACATTCACCCATTCTTCGATAAACTGCTTTCGGTCGCTTTGGCTGCGTGGGCTCCACATTGCAGGACCCTTCCCTTGATTGAGCATCCGGAACTGAATGGCAGTACGATCCGTAATAATACCCATCTGCCCGCCTAACGCATCAATTTCCCTCACAATCTGTCCCTTGGCTATGCCGCCGACTGCAGGATTGCAACTCATTTGTGCAATCTTGTTCATATCCATAGTGATAAGCAGCGTTTTGCTGCCCATTCGGGCAGCTGCACTGGCCGCTTCGCATCCCGCATGACCGGCACCGACAACGATTATGTCATATTCAAAACTCATAATCTGTTTCTTCTTCGTTTCCATCCAGCTTTGCTATGCCAGCGGTTTTCGGGACGATAAGAACGAGCATTAATGGAACGCAGGGGCGGATAGAAAGCATTTTCTGTGTGTCGCAATTCTATAACTTCTTGAGTAGTGGGATTGAGAACAACGGCAATGGTGTCAAATCGGATATCTTGTTCAATGTGTTTGAACTTTACATACGCTCCTGCTGCATGGCAGACATTCCATTTCTTGTCGGCTGTAACATATTCTTCCGGTTCTTTTCCTCCGAAATGGGTAGTGCGGGTTTTTACTTCCACAAAAGCCACAGTATCGTCATTGGCAGCTATAATATCCACTTCCAATCTTCCTATTGTCCAGTTCCGTTCAAGGATTTTGTACCCCTTTTGAATAAGAAGATTGGTTGCCAAATCTTCACCAAACTTTCCTATTTCGTTGTGTAGTGCCATCTATGCGTATTCTTTCGATGAATTCAAGAATATTTGGTGTCAACTCACAAGGTCCATTCAAAACTGTCTTTTGTATCTTTGATATTGAAACCCAAGGCTGTCATTTGATTACGAATATAGTCACTGGTCGTCCAATCTTTCGCCTGTTTAGCCTTTAGACGCATTTCCAAAAGAAGGTCAACAGCACCCTTGTAGGCATTTTGATTGCTATTACCGGATGAATCACTATCCTCTAAACGTAACCCTAAAATATCAATGGCGAAAGTCTTCCATACGCTTCTTAATTCCTCTAAATCTTCCGATGAAATGGTGCCATTTCCATCGTATACCGTATTGATGGCACGTGCGGAATCAAAAAGATGGGAGATGACGATCGGGCTATTCAAATCATCATCCATTGCCTCTGTACATAATTCCCGCAAATTACCGATTTCAACAGAAGAATCCTTTGAGGCCTGCAGTTTCATAAGGCGGGTATATGTTTCTTGCAAACGTCCCAATCCCTTTTCTGCAGCTTCCAGTGCTTCGGAAGAGAAGTCAACGGTTGAACGATAGTGAGCCATCAGGATGAAGAAACGGATGGTCATTGGGGAGAACGGTTTTGTCAACAGTTCATGCTCCCCATTGAAGAATTGTTCAAGCGTAATGAAATTATTGTATGATTTTCCCATCTTCTTACCAGCAATGGTAATCATGTTGTTGTGCATCCAGTAATGCACGCTATCGTGCCCTAACGCTGCGCAGGATTGGGCAATTTCTGCTTCGTGGTGCGGAAACATCAAGTCCATGCCACCTCCATGGATATCAAATTCTTCTCCGAGGTATTTGGTACCCATTGTTGAACACTCCATGTGCCATCCGGGGAAACCTTCTGACCACGGACTCGGCCAATGCATAATATGTTCCGGCGAAGCCTTTTTCCATAAAGCAAAATCATAACTGTGCTTTTTCTCTGCCTGTCCGTCCAATTCGCGTGTTTCGGTAACAATATCCTGTAAATTCCGTCCACTGAGTTTCCCATAGTGGTAGTCTTTGGCGTATTTTTCCACATCCATATAAACACTGCCGTTGCTGACATAAGCATAACCTCTGTCCAGAATTTTCTGTACAAAAGCAATTTGCTCAATGATATGTCCGCTTGCGTGAGGTTCGATGGATGGGGGAAGTACATTTAGTGCTTCCATGTCGCGGTGATAGCGGTTGGTGTAATATTGTACCACTTCCATTGGCTCCAATTGTTCCAAGCGGGCTTTCTTTTCAATCTTGTCTTCTCCTTCATCCGCATCGTGCTCCAGATGCCCCACATCTGTGATGTTGCGTACATAGCGTACTTTATATCCGAGGAATTGCAAATAGCGAAAAAGCAGGTCAAATGTAATGGCAGGACGGGCATGTCCCAAATGGGCATCCCCATAAACAGTTGGTCCGCACACATACATTCCTACGTGCCCTTTGTGAATAGGGCGGAAATACTCTTTCTGTCTTGATAAGGTGTTGTAAATCTGTAACATATTGATGTTTTTTTGTTTCTATATTATAGTGTGGTTGTTTTTACGAATGGATGTTTATTTGTTTTGTTTCTGCAAGGAGACCCATCTCACCGGCTTTCTGCAACATGAATGCCTTGGCCGGTTCATATTCATTGGGAATAACTCCGTCCAAGATAGCATCTTTTATGGCACTCTTCAACAATCCGACTTCTCTACAGGGCTCTAAATGTAGAATTTGCATTATCTCCTCTCCTTTTACCGGAGGTTGGAAATTACGAATACGATCTCGTTCTTCCAATTCCACCATTTTTTGACGCACTAGTTTGTAGTTCCGATGAAATCGTTCCACTTTCTCTGCATTGCGCGAAGTGATGTCTGCATCACAGAGTAGCATAAGATCCTCAATATCATCGCCGGCTTCAAAAAGAAGTCGTCTTACTGCAGAATCGGTTACTGTATCTTCTATTAAATTGATAGGGCGCATGTGCAGATCCACCAATTTGATGATATAGTCCATTTTTTCATTTTGTGGCATCTTCATCTTGCGGAAGATTTTGGGTATCATCTTTGCGCCGAGATAATTATGATTGCGGAATGTCCATCCGTTTTGCGCATCCCATGCTTTTGACCGAGGTTTCCCGATATCGTGCAGCAATGCCGCCCAGCGCAGCCAAAGGTTGTCTGATGTAATAGATAGATTGTCCAAAACCTGCAGGGTGTGCAGAAAAACATCCTTGTGTCCTTTTCCTTCTTTTGTTTCTACTCCCTTCAAAGCCTCTAACTCCGGAAAAATAAGCGAGAGGAGGCCGGTTTTATCCAACAGCAACCATCCTACGGAAGGACGTCGACTTAGCATGATTTTGTTCAGTTCATCAACAATGCGTTCTTTTGTGATAATCTCTATACGACCTTTGTTGCGGGCAATAGCATCAAACGTCTCGTGGTCCAGATAAAACCCTAATTGTGTTGCAAAGCGAATGGCCCGTAGCATACGGAGAGGGTCGTCGGAAAATGTTATATCCGGGTCTAATGGCGTTCGGATGGTGCATTGTTCCAAATCATATTGTCCGTCAAACGGGTCTAACAATTCTCCGAATCGGTTGGCATTCAAACATATAGCCATTGCATTGATGGTGAAATCTCTGCGTTGCTGATCCTCCTCCAAAGTACCATCTTCCACAATGGGGTTGCGACTGTCTCGTTGATAACTCTCTTTGCGTGCCCCGACAAATTCCAACTCCAGGTCATGTTTCTTCACTTGGGCTGTTCCGAAGTTCTTGAACACGCTGAGGTGCGCCCCATGTCCCAATTGTCGGGCAACGGCTTCTGCCAGTTGGATTCCTATTTTCACTTCTCCATGCGGTTCATCTGCAGGATGGCTTCCAACGGCCACAATATCAATATCTTTACTTTCTCTATGGAGAATGAGGTCTCGCACCCATCCGCCGATGACATAACACTCCAATCCCAATTTGTCAGCCTCTTGACCAACAAGTCGCAAGATGGGTGTGTTCAGTCTTGCATCCTCTGCAAATGATCTCCCATCATATATAGATAGATGTTTCTCCATATATTATATTTTGCTCTTTTTTAAGGGGGCATTTCCCCAAATAAGCGGCAAAGGTACTTTTTTTTTTTGAATTCTCCAAATAAAAAAGCATATCAGGCCATTTTTATTTGCATAAATGGAAAAAAAGCAGTACTTTTGCAGCCTAATTCGATTTATTATGATAAATGTTGCGCTAATAGGAGCCGGAAATATGGGTGGAGCACTTGCCCGCGGCTGGAGCAAAAGCAAGCAAGTTTCGCTGACTGTAGCAGATAGAAATGAGCCGTTGTTACGTAAGCTTCGCGAAGAATGTCCCGAAGTAAAAGTTACAACCGAGAACCGAGAGGCGATCCGTGGAGCAGAAATCATTGTGCTGGTGGTTAAGCCGTGGTTAATGCCAGACGTTATCGCAGAGATTCGCGACGATGTAGATGTAGAAAGGCAGATTATCATATCCGATGCCGCCAACTATACCACCGAAAAACTGGAAACCGATTTTGGTAAATCCGGACAGTATTTTTATGTCATTCCCAATATCGGTGCAGAATATGGCGTGAGCATGAGTTTTATTGCGAAATCCCTGTATTCATCGGAAGAAAACACGCAGAAGGTTCTTGCGTTATACGCCTTATGCGGAGAAACCATGTTGGTTTCCGAACAGCAAGTTGCCGCAGGAATGATGATGGCAAGTTGTGGAATAGCGTACGTTATGCGTATGGTGCGCGCTATGATGGAAGGAGGAGTAGAGA
The DNA here is from genome assembly GCA_902780495.1 of uncultured Bacteroidales bacterium. Classification (GTDB taxonomy): domain Bacteria; phylum Bacteroidota; class Bacteroidia; order Bacteroidales; family Paludibacteraceae; genus Colicola. The sequence goes on along the minus strand of CACZFM010000014.1, from coordinate 5,038 downwards.
TGGGCTTCTATCCACAAGACGCACAGAACATAGCCGAACAAACCATGCTGGGTGCTGTAACGCTCTTGCGGCAATCCGGCCTGCATCCGGAAATGGCAATAGACAAAGTAACCACCCCCGGCGGTGTGACCATCAAAGGACTAAACGAACTGGATATGGCAGGGTTTAATGCCGCTGTCATCCGGTGTTTGCGCGCGGGGTTGAAATAGCGAATATATATAACATCAGTGTAGAATTATTCCGATGAAAAGGATAGTTATTAAAGTAGGATCCAATGTACTGACGACCGATAGCGGTAAACTGGATGTAACCAGAATGTCCGCCTTGGTGGATCAGATAGCATGGCTTCGTCAGCATGGGTATCAGGTTATTCTTGTGACCAGTGGTGCCGTGGCATGCGGACGAAGTCTAATGACTGTAAACAATGAGTTGGATTCCGTTGAGCAACGCCAGTTGTATAGCGCCATAGGACAAGTAAAACTCATCAATCTATATTACCAATTCTTCCGCGAATATGATCTCCGTATAGGGCAGGTGTTGGCGATGAAAGAGAATTTCGAAGTGGGTGAACAATACCAGAATATGTCTGCCTGTATGGAAGTGATGTTGGAAAATGGTGTTATTCCTGTGGTGAATGAAAACGACACGGTTTGTGTGACAGAGCTGATGTTTACCGATAACGATGAACTTTCCGGACTTGTAGCGCAGATGATAGGTGCTGAGAGCCTGGTACTCTTGAGCAATATAGATGGGATCTATACGGGGGATCCCAAAAATCCCGAATCCCGACTTATACGCCGTGTACTTCCCGAAGACAATCTATCACAATACATCCAAACGAAGAAGAGCAGCATGGGACGTGGCGGTATGGAATCGAAATACCATACGGCTTGTGTAGTAGCCGAGAGTGGCATCCGTGTGATTATTGCCAACGGAAAGCGTGAAAATATACTGAAAGATATACTATCCGAGCGTAAAGATGCGCTCTACACAGAATTTGTTATCAAGTAATGAGAACCACCTTATTTAGTGCCGCCAAGATTGCATCCCGTAATCTGGCGAAAATGAGCGATTCCAAACGCAGCGAGGTACTGCGTAGAGTGGCGAAAAGTATCGTTGAAAACGAGGGAGATATTCTATTGGCCAACCGTAAGGATTTGGCACGTATGGATAAGAACAATCCCTTGTACGACCGTTTGCAACTGACCCATCAGCGTTTGTTGGATATTGCTGCAGACATGGAACATGTAGCCGATTTGCCATCTCCGCTCGGCAGGATTACTTCTGCACGCAAGTTGCCCAATGGAATTAAACTGCACCGTGTGAGTGTGCCCTTCGGAGTGATAGGTATTATTTATGAGGCACGTCCCAATGTAACGTACGATGTTTTCTCCTTGTGTTTCCGCAGTGGAAATGCATGTGTGCTAAAAGGAGGTAAGGATGCCGAAGAAAGCAACAAGTGTGCTGTGGAAATCATCCAAAAGGTGTTGAAGGAGTCACGAGTGGATAAAGGTGCTATCACGTTGATGCCGGCCACCCATGAAGCCACCCAACAGATACTGAACGCCGTGGGAGAAATTGATTTGTGCATTCCCCGTGGCGGCAGAAGACTGATTGATTTTGTCCGTGACAATGCCCGTATTCCCGTCATAGAAACGGGTGCAGGGGTTGTACATACCTATTTTGACAAAGATGGCGATCTGGAGAAAGGAAAGGCCATTATCGCCAATGCCAAGATGCGCCGTGTGAGTGTTTGCAATGCTCTTGATTGCCTGTTAGTGCATAAAGACCGAGAAAAAGATCTTGAGCAGTTGCTTGCTCCTATGCGAGACAAGGTAACGGTCCATTTCAACGAGGATTTCGGGCGCGAATGGATGTCGTATGACTTGTCTGTCAAAGTGGTGGAGTCGATTGATGAGGCTATTGAGCATATCCAACAATACAGCAGTGGGCACTCCGAGTGTATCATTACCGAAAATCCGAAAGCCGCCAAACGTTTCCAACAGGAAGTAGATGCAGCCTGTGTGTATTGGAATGTACCGACATCGTTCACCGATGGCGCACAATTCGGCTTGGGGGCAGAAATAGGAATTTCCACACAAAAACTGGGGCCGCGTGGTCCTATGGCGTTGGAGGAAATCACCACCTATAAATGGATTATCGAAGGAGACGGACAACTGCGCCCGTAATCATTGATAATAACCTATTTGGACAGGTTTTGAATTGTTTTACTTGTCCAAATAGTTTTGATTGACCTTCATAGAGAAGAGGTAACGATCGTTAAGCGTTCCGGGTTCATCGGCGATGTACAATATCTTGATAACACCGAGAGAATGCTCCGTGTTTCCAAATAGCAGTACATCATCTGCTTTCAGCTCCTTGATAGTCGCACTTTTCTGCAGATAGGGCCAAATGCTTTCGATGCTTTGCACATCCGCTTCGGAGAAATTGAAATTCTCGGCACGTGCAAACAATATTCCGGACTTCGATTGCCACATCTTTGACAACGTCTCCGCTTGTTTGCTTGCTTCCGAAAGCAGGTCATAAAATGCCACCGCCGTAGAATCTGTCCCGATATATTCCGGTTGCAATGTCTTAAGCGAGAAGGCCGATTTGCCTTCCGATGCAGCCGAGTAAAGCGTCACATTGTCAATACTGCGCAAAGCTTGCGAACCGGCTTTCACGTACAACACAAGGGAATAAGCCATCGAGCGTCCTACCATATCATATGATGTGGCTTTCAAGGTCACTTCTGTTTTCTCGGAGTAAATCGGAAGGGTGTAATAATAGTCCACACTCACCTTTCTTCCCGGTACTGCCAGCGTACTGTCCAACAGTATTTTCGACCTGTACTCCACATCATTCGATTCGATAATAATACGCTGCACCGACGATGACTGCGATTCGGAATATACATTCAGTTGCAGACTGGTACCTGACTCCATATATTGGGTATGCCAGGTGCGCCAGTCTACATTCGTAATATCCATCAGCGTCACTAACTCCGATTGCTTATGATTCTCGCAAGAGAGCAGAAGCAACATTGAAGTCAGGATGAGAAGGGCTTTTTTCATGTACTATTAGTGTTTCAAACCGTTTTTGACGGCATATACCTTGACGGTCATACGGCATTTGTGGATGCGTCCGGCAGTCATGTGTTCCACCACATCGGTTGAGGATGTGGGAAGCAGATAATTGGCTTCAGGATAGGTATCCACCACTTTGTAGAGGGCTTTCTCCAACACACCCAGACGTACCGGTCTATTGAACGCGATTTGCGTTTTGCGGTAGGTGCGAGTGGTGTAAGGCTCTCCGTTGATGGTCAGTATCTGACGGAATATACCCAGATAGGTCTTGTATTCCGCTTCTATGGTCACATCGCCAAGATACTGATAATCATCCATCGTCATATTTAGGCGCACTACGTCAGGACGGAACGCAGCGTAGTTCTTGTCCACACCGTGTTGGCTGACGCATGACGTGCCCAACACTGCCACAAAGAGCAGGATAGGTAATAATATACGTTTCATAATCTCGTTCGTTTAGGCGTTTTATTACTTGCGGAAATAGTAGGTGAACGTCAAAGCAGCATCTGCGCCCCATACACCATCTAAATGAGCGTTGGGTCCCTTGTCGGTGCCAAGGCTCAAGTCCTTACCACCCTCACCTGCACCGCTTATATTGACGGTGTATTGAGCATCATTACCCTTGGTCTTCTCCACGGTGCGATCGCCGGTACCGATGCTCGCTACGCCCGAATAACCAGTCTCAATACCAATAGCGAACGGAAGGTCAGCGATGAACACTTGCAAACCAAGGAATACACCACCACCGATTACGAATTTGTTGTTCTGATTCTTGGTCCAACTTTCTTTACCGGTAACAGTTTTGGTGTTTTCCAAGTTGAAACCAATAGGCATTTTGGCACCAATATATACGTCAAGGATGTTCTTCGTGTTGAAGTGATACGCAAATCCGGGATAGAAACGTGTGTAGTTGATTTCCTGATTGCGGCTGTAGGTGTACTCTTCCAATTTTACAATGTCCGATTCACCTTTGGCAGCAAATTGGAATCCCAAACGAATCTCCCAATTGTCTCTTGCATAGTATTTCAGGTTGATAGCAGGAAGTGCCCAGAAAGCGTTCTTACCAAACTTGTCGTTCTTGTTCAACTTCACAATATCAATCACTTGCGTCACGGAAGCACCGAGATACATACCGAAATCGCCTTGTTGTGGGCGGTTACCTGTGCGGGGAACAACAGCAGAATGAGGCTCACCGGTAGAAAGATCAGCGAAAGCAACACTAACGGTCATTAGTGCGGCCAAAAGTAAAATTGTTTTTCTCATAAAAGAATGATTTTTTTGTGTTTGCCTACTCACTTTTATCGGCTTTTCGGCATCCTCCGTAGTAGTTTCGGCTGCAAAGGTACTGCTTTTTGTTGATATGTGCAAGAAAAATCAGATATTTTTGATTGAAAGTTTAAAGTTTAAGGTTTAAGGACACAAAAGAAGGCGAAATTAGGGTATGTTTTACATATACCCCTCCATATATAATGCATGAAATGCAACTTTTTTGCATTTTTATTGCATTTTCTTTGTAATGCAATGATTATCAAACACCAATACCCCACAAATACATCTGTGACAGTAAAGAGTGGTAACGGAGTGGTAAGGCAGGTAGCCTCAAAATAGCAGACAAACAGAGGCAATATTTATTTGCTGCTTTTTCTCCGATTACAATCGCGGCAAAGCATCTGGCAGTTGCTTGCAACGGTACGACCGCCTTCCACCCAAGGCGTGATGTGATCGGCTTCCATCATTTCGATGTCAAAAGGTTTGCCGCAGATGGCGCATCTGCCGCCCTGACGCTCATACACTTCGCGTCGGGTGTTGGCATCAAAAGCACGGATGCCCAGATGATGAATGTCACCGTCCAAGATATAAGCAAAGATACCGCTTTTCTTCTGTACATCGCTATCTGCCATCAGTTTCGCCATCTGCTGCGCAATAGCAGTGGCAGTAAGATGGGTGTCTTT
>CACZFM010000013.1 GCA_902780495.1 uncultured Bacteroidales bacterium | reverse complement strand
CTCCTTGTCCATATACACAAAAAATTAGAGATTAGAATTCGACTGCAAAATTACAGCTTTTTTCTAATCCCTAAAATATGTACTTTACCGGATGGTTACTAATAAACAATAACAGCTGTAGTTTCACTAAACGGCACCTGTTGGTATATATACTAATTAAAATATGTACTTTATCGGATGGTTACTACAAAATCAGAGCCACTATTTAGCGGCTCTGATGAATGGGTGTGCTTTATTTGAAAAGAATAAATTTATTTCGCACTTTTCACTTTCGTACCTTTACTATCGTATAGGGCATCACCCTTTCGAATGAATAGATTGCCGTTAACGATGGTTTTCTGAATGTTTGACGTTTCCACCTTTTCAACGTTCTCAATAGCAGTGTTGATTTTCTCTGTAACCGTAACAACTACGATAAAGGTTGAGTCACATCCGTTAGCGGCTGTATAGCTTGCCACCAATGTGCTGTCACCTACAGGTAACTCGGACAATTGAATTTCTTGCCACAAGCTATCCGTCCCTTCCACAATGCTAATCGAATCTTCTTTAATTGTTTTTACAGGAAGAACGCTTACGTTTACGATAACAATTGAGTCGCCACCATAGATGTTCTTTTCTGCGATAAGTACTTCTTCATCCGTGGTCGGACGTGTATATTCTTTGCCGTTGTATTCTTCTGAACTTCCTGCGCATAGCGTTATATTATGTTCGCCGTACGTCGTTGGACGAACCACTACGCTTAGATCCATTGTATAAATGGAGTCGCAACCTGATAGAGTCGTGAATTCTGCCACTAAGGTGGTGTCTCCCAATGGAAGAAGGCTTAAGTCAATCCCATGCCACATTTCTTCCGTACCTACATATATCTCGCGCTTTTCTTCCAGGATTGAGTAGGTCGGATTAACGGAAAGGGTAAATGTGATAAGTGAATCGGTTCCATAACTGTTTACCAATGTCTTTTGGTATTGTTTGGCTTCTGTTAGGCCCGTAAAATTATCGTCGTTATATTCATCCCCTTGGCAGATACTTGCCGAGTATGCGTAATTGGTTTGAGCGGGGATAATGGTGATGGTTTTGCTTACCGATTGTGCCGCATTATATACATTATTACCGGCTTGCTTAGCGGTTATCGTTACCATTCCAAGACTATCAATGGCAAATAGACCTTCTTCATTAATGGATATAACACCTTCTGGCGCAAAAGTATATACTATGGCCAAATCCGATGAGGCTTTTGCCATGGCTATTACATCGGTATCTTTCAAGGTTACATTATCCTCTAAATCCCAGGAAATGGATTGATCTAGCTTAATGCCGGTACCACTCACTGAGATTGTTGCGGTAGATGTGCCATCGGTGATAGTCACAGTTTCGTTGTAGGTCTTGCCTTCTTGAGGGGTAAAATAGATATCAAATCCATAATTGGATATCTTTCCAAGATTGCTCCCGCCTGCTTCTTCCGTTTTTCCGTTGGCGGAGGCACAGGCATTAGCACCTACGGCGTAGGTCAAACCACTGATATTATCCGTACTATTGATGCGGAAGGCCTTAGGATCGCTGGATCTAATCGTGATATCTCCTGCCGTTAAGAACGAGCGCAGATCCACATGGAAGACATCCTCTGAAACGGACAAAGCGTTGACTTCTCCAAAATCGTGCGTCGCTGACGTCGTTCCATATGTACCTGAAGGCAGTAAGATATGCTTTGCGAGAGGAATCTTAATATTATAAATTTTATTTACATGCGTGTTACCTGTTGCTCGATCAAACTTCAACCAATTGATATTTGAAGAACATTTTAGCGAATTATTCCATTCTTTTCCCCAATTATTGTATGTCAAAGCAAGGTCAACATCCGGTAATGCTTGACCGATTTCTTTTGAGGAAGAACCGCCATTATTAGACTCATAAACATAGGTTTTGTTTTTGGGGAATATATTAGCGGTTAGTTTATTATAGGATGAGTTAAAGTTAAGCGTACCCGCCGTAGGAGCAAAGATACCTGTTAATTCTTCCGAATCTATGGTATTCAACTTTATTCCGCTGGCATTATAATATGAATACCACGTCCCTCCGTTATAGGTCTGGGCAGAGATACCCAGTACTATAAATAGCAAAATGATTGCTGTTGTTAACTTTTTCATTGTTATAAGTATGTAGTTAATATTTTTACTTCACCCGCACACATCAATGCAGTATGCGTGCGAGTGAAAAGATTCTTATTGTAAGCGTACGCCTGTTGTGGTGTACAAATTATCTCCGTGACGAATAAGCAGTTGACCATTGATAACCACTTTCTCATGGGATGGTACATTGGATAGAATTTCCATCAAACCATCTGCGATGGGTTTTAGATCTTTTACGTTACTATCCTCAAACTCAACACGATATAGGTTGTAATTATTCGTTTGAGTGTAATCGTCTGCTATTACATATACATATGCACATTTATGTACACCATCGTAGCATATATAGGGATGAGACGAAATGCCATTACATATTGCTTCTACGGAATAGCAACTGTCACAATAATTGGTTGGCATTTTGGCAATGTGATTCTCAAAATTAACAGGGTAGGATATGGAACTCAATGTTTCTGTTGCTGTTAATGTCTCCAAATCCATGTTATATACCAGTTTTACATCATCCAGATATACGCTATCGGGTTGACCGGCTTCTTTTGCCGAGCCACCACCTTGGATTTTGTTCGTTGTAAAGGTGGTTAGTATATAGGCCGGTTCTTTGTCTCTATCTTCGTACGTGAAAGGAACAGAGATTCGCTGCCAACCTAAATTGCTTGTCGCAGAATAGTTAATCTCTGCCTCTCCAATCTTTATAGAGGAATAGTCTATTGCTTCCGGATCCTGATAACGAGCGTTCGTCGTTATCACGCTATGCGCACGGGCTTGATTGAGTTCATTCCCTGCATTGCGATCAGCGGGAATATATTTAGCCCAGAAAACAAGAGAGTCCGGACGACCATTAAAGGCAGTGTTATAGCCTGTACTATCGGGATCGGAGTAATTATAGTTCTTCTCTTTATCTGTAGCTATAGTAGCACCTGCATTGATTCGACCATTGGTGCAGTTGCCATTTGCAGGTATTCCCAATATAATGCGAGTAGAAAGTAAAGCACTATATTGACCCGATGATCCGGGACGAACATCGCTACTTTGGATGAATTGTTTTATTCCATTTTCAGTATTTACAGTGCCTTTTAACTTTCCGTCTGCCGAAACAAAGGAATGCCAACCCGCCGGCTCGTGTTTAGTCCATGCGCCTTCAAAACTACCATTGGTGATAACATAGTTAGCATCTGCATTGCGTGAACCTATAAAGGTAACATAAATAGTATTTAACCCTTCTACGTCAATGGCCAGTGCTATTTTAGCACTATTAGAGGAAAGCTTCGATTCATAGGTTACACCTTCTATCGTTTTATTTAGCACAGATATAGCTGCGCGTGTTTCGATTAACTCTAAGTATATAGTGCTGTTCTCAAGACTTAGTTCGCCTGTATTAGCATCCATAGCAATGTTTGCAAGAACAATATCGCCTAATAATCCTCCCTCATATGCAAAATTGGGAAGAACAAACGTTATTGTATTTTCAACGGTTCCGGGGAGAAGGTAAACACTGGCATCTTCTGGCGTGTTAGCAATGCTCAACTCACCATTATACATGCCGCTTACATCTTTTTCTGATAATGCGAAAACTGGTAATGAAGCCAATAGGCTTACAAAAATGATAGATAATACTTTTTTCATGATTTTCTTATGTTAATATGAATATGTTATTTTATTTTTCTTCCTATCAAATCATAAACGCAATCTTCGTTGCGGATTATATATAGATGACCATTGTATAGCACCTTTTCGATCTTCATATTTGAAGATTGCATTTCGTCTAACGCTGTAGCTATCGGATTTATGGTCAAATGAAGCACAATGGTCGAATCGCAACCATATTCAGTGTAGCCGGAAATCATTAGTTCCTTTTCGCCTACAGAGAACGTACTAAGGTCATAGCCCTGCCATGTTATCTTTTCACCCTTTGTTATAGTTTGGTATTCATGGGTTGTGGGAGAAGGCAGTACATTTACTTCTAAATGCACGATGGAATCTCCTCCATATACATTGGGCATAGACAAATGTACATCCCCTTCAAAGGATTCGGAGTATTGAATACCATCGTAGGTAAAATCCTCGCCTTCACAGAATGTTGTTGTGTATGAACCATAGGTAACTGGCACTTCTGAACGGTGTAAGTATAACACAACTGATGAGTCACAACCATTAGCCATGGGGTGGGAATCGGTCAATATATATATGCCATCTATCATGGTCAGAACATTGTTTTGCTCTGTATATACCACCCCATTAGGGTATTCTACGGTATATTTTGAATGCCCATCCCATGTGTATTGTGTAAGTTCCTTGTTGATGTAAACATTGGATTCACTGCGATAAGCCGGTAAAACGGTAAGGTTAAGAACATGAATGGAATCAACCCCATAAACGGATATAAGTGAGTCATATATAGTATATGTCCCAGCTGCGGCCGTCGGTAATGACTTTTCGTGCCAAGTTTGTTCCTCGTATTGGCAGGTGGTCAGGGTCTCACTATAGGATTCTCCCTGAGCGGTCACATGGAGGGTTAGCGTATATAGGGAGTCACATCCTTCTGCTGTTTGCATGCTGATCGTATCATTATATATGCCTGGAGTAGAGTAGTTATATTCTTTTTCGTGCCATGTATATGTTTCACCAAGGTGAATACTTGCGCTTGTCGGGAATGAATAGGACGGCAACACTGTTAATGTAAGGGTGATTAGCGAGTCTCCCCCTTGCTTGTTCTTCAGCGTTGTTTGATATGTATCACTTTGGGTTAGGTTCGTAAAATTTGCATCGGAATATGGTTCGTTATCGCAAGTGCTTGCTGAATAGGCATACTCGTTATCTTGTGTAGGTTGAACCATTTTGACCGTGTAGAGTGAATAATTTGGTGTTTGAGAATAATTATGCGCTACCACATAGATATACACACTTGCAGTTGCCTCATCATATCCGATGAACGATTGCGCTCCTTTTCCGTTATTCTTTGCCTCAATAGCATATGTGTTATCGCTATATACTAAGTCGCTGGTGGCTACCCCGTTGCTGAAAGAAACGTTTTGTCCGTCTATCGTCAAGGATGTGAGCGCATGGTTGTATACCATTTCTACATCATCCAAATATACGTTATCCACATTGTCACTTGTGGAGGTGCCTCCTCCGGGTGTCTGATTGGTAGAGAAGGTAATCATCACATAAGCCGCAGACGCTGGATTAACGGAAGAGTAGGAAAAGGGCACGGAAAGGCGTTGCCAACCCTTTGATGATGTAGCAGAATAGTTGATAGCGGCATCTGCGATCTTTATGGAAGAATAGTCGCTCGTCTCAGGATCTTGATAACGAGCATTGGTCGTTACAACGGCATGAGCGCGTGCCTTGTTGGCGGAATTGGAAACATTTCCATCTGCAGGAATATATTTGGTCCAGAAAACAAGGGAGTCCGGATTTCCGACAAATGCGGTGTTATAACCCTCATTACTGGGATCCGAAAAATTGTAGTTCTTTGATCCGTCTGATGCCTTTGTAGCACCTGCATTGATTTGTCCATTCGTGCAGTTGCCGTTTGCTTTAGCACCCATCAGTACTTTTGACTTAATTAAAGCACTGTGCGAACCTGTTGAACCCGGTCGTTTGTCAGAAGATTGAGTGAATTGTCCGCTACTACTGTTGACAAAAGTTGCCATCTTTCCTGTTGCGGTCACGAACGAATGCCATCCGTTGGGCTCATTATTGCTCCATGAACCCTCAAAACCGCCATTGGTAAAATCATAATTGCGATCGGTAATCGATTGTCCGCTAAAGGTCACAGGAATCGTTGCCAAATCCGGTACATCGATATTTAAGGTTATTTGTGCCAAACTGGAGGAAAGAGAGGAGGGACTACTTACAATCACATTGGCTCTCAACTCCAGAATCTCAATAAAAACCGAAGTGGTCAGTGCATTCAACTGACCGGAAGTATCCATCGGGATATTTACTACGATTATATCCCCTAACGAAATACCACTAAACTCAAAATTGGGTAGCACCATTGTGACATGGCCACTTTTTGAGCCTGGCAATATATAGATTTCCTTATTATTATATGGTTCACCTCCAATAGAAAGCGAACCGGTGAATACTTTAGATACATCCGCCACAGAAACTGCAAAGCAGGAGAGATAAAGACTAGTCGAAATAATCAGTAGAGAGAATATCCTTTTCATAATTTAAGAGTTTCTAAAATTGTACATTGAGTCGGCATACAAAAGTACGGGGGGCTGCAAGTGCCATGGGACGGTAACTGTATTCAGTGTTAAGCAAGTTGTTTACCATAAACTGTACTTCTGCTTTCTCTTTAATTCGTACCGATGCGCGCAAATCCATCGTGAATACACCTTTATTGTGTTCCATCCAATAGTCGTGCAACGAAACACCATCTTCATAACCAAAGATAAACAATCGTGCATAATCCATTAGGTCGGGTTGTTCTTTACGACGCTCATCTACCATTAGATAATCTACCGCAAGAATCTTACTACGATACATCATATTCACACCTACTGAGAACCACTTGACATTGTAGTCCAAGGTGGTCTTGAATGAATGGTGGTTACGATATTTGAGGTACTTGGAGTCATTGGATTTATTTTTCATCTGCAAGGGGTCGGTGTATGTTTTTTCTTTTTCTATTCGATCCTTGTAGTCCATATCCTCAGGTTCCGTGAATGTATAACCTATGTTATAAGAAAGAGACATATCTCTTCTAATATCTACTCGTCCGGTGGTGCTGATTTCTACACCATAAATACGTGCGCGATTAACATTAACAAATTGGGCACCAATACCGATTCCTGCATTGCTGAGCGATTTTGTTTTAGACAAGTCATCTACCATGGTTTGAACCTCTTTAATCACATCGTCCATAGAATTGATCATTGTGAAATCTGAGTTACGGAATAGGCCAAATTGATATTCAATCATGTCCTTATATTGCGTGTAGAAACCTGCTACATCCAACATACCGGAAATAGGACCGAGTTTATAGAGTTGCTTATATCCTAATTCTGCATTAAAACCGGATTCTGGCTTAATATTGTGATTGGGATAAACACCTACACCACCTATGTCCTTACGGGCAAATTTTTCTGTGATGGATGGGTTACGATAGCCTTGTCCGAAACTGGCGCGAAGGAATCCGGCCTTGTAGATCTCCCAGTTTAATCCGGCGCGGAAAACCGGTCTAACAGGGCACAGCCAATTGCCTAATTGAATGTTGGCTTCTTTATAGCATGTATCCATCCTATAATATTCCAGGCGCATGCCTGCGCTCAGCGAGAGACGGTCTACAATGCGGTGATCGTACTGAAGATAAACAGCCACATTATCTGTTTGGTGAGTTCCGGTAATATTTGCTGTATTAGTGATATGATTCCAATTGACGCCCGTTGTGAGTCGAACACCTGAATCCCATGCTTTGGCAAATTGATAATCAACATATCCGTTGTAGGTCAATTCCGGGGGAGTTGGCGCATTGTTCGACAAAAGCCCCATACCATAAGCTACAGCATCTTGCATTTCTGATACAGTGCCCGTGTAACCTAAGTCATTCTGAACAAGATCAATACCTGTGATAACGGCATCTAACCAACGCTTGTTTTCTATATTGTCCATAATGGATATCGCTTTATCTTCAAAAGCGATTAGGATGGCGTCTATAAGTGAGGTCTCCTCCGCTAATTCTGCTGAAATCACATCGTAATAACCTTTTATTTTATCTAAATCAAAACTCGAAACACCCCATTTGAGAAGATCCTCTGTACTCTTGCCGCCAGATGGTGTGGTCAAGTTGTCTGCTGTAATATAAAAACGAGTACGCAATTTATGAGAGATTCCGCGTTCTGTATCATCATAGTTGAAGAACGGGTCGATGTTGAAATTATGCTCCTTACGTCCCATATTGGTGAGAGGAGATGGGAGTGTTGGTTGTTTGGGACTACGCCAAATGAAAAAGTCACCGTATTGGTTAGCCACATAGTTCATGTTAAAACCTGCCGTCATATACTGATTGTCAGGCATAGGTGCGTGATATGTCATATTACCTCCTAAGCGCACGCGATCATTGAAACTCTGTTGACGGTATCCTTCATCTTTAAATCCACTCAGTGCAGCTGATACATCAAAATTCCCAACACGGCGAGCATGTGAAACTTCAGCACCATAATACATAGGAAGACGAGCACCTGTGTGTTTGTACTTCTGGTAGTTATCATATATTCCAACATAACCTGACAACTTTGTCTCAGGTTCAATGTTTGGGCGTTTTGTGCGCACATTGATCACTCCGTTTAAGGCAGATGAACCATAGAGTACGGAAGAGGCACCTTTGATTACCTCTACTTGGGCTACATTTTCTAGCGGCACATTATTCCAGTTGATTTCACCGGTTTTGGGGTTAAGAATGGTCATTTCATCCATCAATACTTGGCAACGGGAACCTACACTATAGGTCCATCCTCCACCTCCTCGGATACTCGGTTGTTTGTCCACTATTTCTACACCGGGCAGTGTTTGCAGTGTTGCCGTCAGGTCTGTAGGTGCTTGTGCCTTCAGCATTTGGGGCTTAATTACTTCCATAGAAACGGTCACATCTGTTTGGCGTTGTTCAAATCTACCAGCACTGACAACGAGTTCGTCCAGTTGCTCATAGTGCGTTTTAAGAACCACATTGATTTGCTTGGTTGATTCGTCCACCATGCGTGTTTCGTTTTCATAACCCACCGAAGAGAAGGTTATAGAAAATGGACGTTTGTGGTTTTCTACTAAAAGTTGGTAGTTGCCATCATAATCGGTAACTGTTCCAACAGATTTGTCATCTGTCAAAACAATGGTAACACCAATAACAGGTTCCTTTGTCAATTCATCAGTAACAGTACCCGTAATCAATTGAGCATAAAAATGGCTTGTTGAAAAAACTAAAAGTAAGGTTGTGAATAATAATTTCTGCACAGTATTCATTGGTTTTAAAAGCATAATATTCAAATTCGGGTGCAAAGGTACAGCTTTTAGCTGGATTGGAAAATAGCAATTATTTTGAAAAACATGTCAATATTTATTATTTTGATGTAAATCTTAAAAAATGCCATGTTTTATACACATAAAAAAGGTTTGTTTTTCCGAAAAAGAGAAACAATAAGAGGTGGGGGGGAGGGGAAAAATAAGTACTAATTCAGATGCGAGCCATAAAGCGTTTGGAGGAAACGATGAATCGCGAATGCTCTGCAGTTGCCAATAGGTTACCATTCTCGTCTGTAACGATGACTTTAAATTCGTATCGCCTTCCGTTCACGGAAATCAGTTGGGCGGTAGCTGTAACCATACATCCGGGGCGGCAGGCTTTTACGTGGTCAATGGCTATTCTTGTTCCAACAGTGGTTTCATCTTCATTTTCTATAGCACCAACTCTTCCCGCAGGGATATTGGCAATTAGTTGGCAAGCCGCGTTTTCCATAAGTGCAACGACAGATGGAGTGGCAAAAACAGGAAGTAAACCGCTACCCATTTGATCAGCTGTTTCAGAAGGAAGAACTCTGTGGTGGAGAGCGTATGTTAGCATGGGTGTCATGGTTGTAAAAAGTTCGATGAATTGGAGGAAATATGTACTTTTGTATAGGCTCCTAACATGAAGGGAAAATTGTTGTCAACATGACCTGCCGGGAAATCAAAAAGCGTGGGGTAATCATATTGCTCCACGGCACGAAGAATAGTTTGATAAATCGTTTCGGTTTGTGGAAAACATGTGGTAGAAGGTCGCTGTTGCAGAATAGAAGGATCGTTATCACATTCGGAGAACTGTCCCACAATTAGCCCACTAATTTGAGCCAAAACGCCGCTAAGGCGAAGGTTTTGCATCATACGATCAATATGGTAGTGTCGCTCCGATATATCTTCGATGAAAAGGAGGGTTTTCTTTCCTTCTGCTTTGTGCTTTTGGATACAATTGGTGAGAGAATAGGGAGTTCCTTGTAATCCATATAGGACGCTTAGATTGCCACCAATCAGAATACCTTCTGTCTCCCCTTGCCGATTGAGAGGATGCGCTGGGATGGTGTAAGAAATAGATTGACAAGTTACGAGTTGTTGCCATTTTGTAAGGCATGGATTATTATCGTTCAATGTGGCTATATGTTTGCACAACATATTCACCCACTAATGCTTTCGCTGGCAAGATATTTGTTGCATCGTATTTTCCAGAACTATGTTGATTGGTCGCATACAAAGAAATAGGCTTGTCGGATGTCACTTTGACACCATAATGCCCAATCGTTCTATCTAGTTCTATATACGCCCAAGAGTTTGGAACCAAACATGAATCCTGCTTTCCCCCTTTGATATTGAGTATTATAGAACTCCCTGTAATATTAGGATTTGTAATTGTAACAATAGCATTCTCTCTAGAAGTGGCGTACAAGTAGAGAGACATATCATTATTATCTCCTGTACTTGATCCATAGTTACGCATAAATGTCACCCAGAATTCTGTACCTTCTGTAGTATTATATTTTGTATTAACCCAATGATCTCCTTCCACCTCATCTTGCCAGCCATATTGTGCAAATGAGAGTGTAGGAGGAAGGAATGCAAGGAGTATTATAAGCAGTTTTTTCATTGTGTCGATTTATTTCCCCAAAAAGTTCTGCGTGGCCTTTACGTACATATACGCGCCTTCCCTATAAAACGCTGCACCACATCCCAAATGTGTATAATTAGAATTTAATATATTCTTACGATGCCCTGACGAATTCATCCATTGCACAGCCACCAATTGTCGGGCAGTTTCCACATAAGATGAGCCTATAGGACAATATGCAATATTTTCAGCACACCAACAATTCTCATACCCCACCTGTTCAAAACGATCCGACATTGTGTGTTTACCAGCAACCGGACTCTCATGCGAGTAAAAATCATAATTCACCATATCCACCGAATGATTGTGCGCACATACCCATGTATTATAATCAAACTTGAGTTGCGGAAGCCCATACTTCACCCGCTGACGATTGGTTTCATAAAACATGGCTGCTTCTAAGAGACCCACATTATAATCTGTCTCATCAATCGGCTGATTGAAAGCCGCATAATCCGTATAATCGGTATATGAATACTTGGCATACATATCTGTTGACCACCTCACTTCTTCAAGGGTAGTAGACAAACGTGACGAAGGACATGGGACAGGTTGGGACAAACTTCGACAAGTTGGGACAGTGGTACTGAAAGTTGCATCTTCTGTGGTTGTTTCCGTTGCAGATTCCTTTTCGTGGCCAAACCAAACACAGGCGACCCCCTTATACATACCGACACCTATGGCTTCCCATTCTGCATCCGACCAAATACCACGATTTAGTATTACTTCATTGTGTTTGGCACTATTTTGCCAAGCCATTAACGAACTTTTCGGAGTACAAACACCCGCTGTAGGCGGATAGCGATAATGGATAATCTCATATCCATTCCCCTTATACGGAGTCAATTCTCCCGGTTTGGACCACATACATTCCGCATTTCGATGATCCGGATAATAATCACATTTCTCCCATGGACCATAAGCAGACCAACTATGCATATTGCATCCTGAAGGGATTTCCGAATAATGGTCATAAGCATCTTTTGCATGGGTTTGCGCTACATAAGTCAACGATGGCGACAACGGAATCCGCGAAAGGTTATTCTCTTTTCTATACTGCATAATCAACTCATACAAGTTCATCTCATCAGTTGTAATTTCAATACTTTCCGATGCCATAGATGGTACAACAACTACCAACAGGAAGATTGCAACACCGAATTTCCTGAACATGTGTAATAAGCAGTTTTTATACATAACATTTGTGTATTTTGAGAATTCGGGTGCAAAAGTACTGCTTTTTTTGGAACCACCAAATATTTTGTGATTTTTTGGGGTATTTTTCCTCTTTTAAGCTGTTAAACCGTTAAATTGTTATTTGTCTTGTTCTTTTCAGCACCTAATGGACTGCGTGATATATGCTCGGTCCGTTTTCGGGCCAATCTCGGTATCTCGATTTTTTTATTGGTGTGTGTTACATATACCCCTCCATATATAAGGCGAAAAAAGGGGCAAATCTATCACCCGAAATGCAACTTTTTTGTGTTTTTATTGCATTTTCTTTGTAATGCAATGATTATCAAAGTGATGACAAATGGGCGTATCGACTTTAGGACCATCTTCCAATAGTCCTGTGACAGTAAAGAGTGGTAACGGAGTGGTCAGGGAGTGGTATAGTAGGCCGCTTCAAAACACCTCATTTCGTTTCAGGAGGGTGTGTGTGTTTGACGATGCTCGTGCTCTTTTTGTATGCGGTCAATAAATAGTTCTTTATTTACGGATTAATTCCACTTCTACCCCGTTCTCGATTGTTATCTTTACATTATAATCTCTGCTCAGTGCATAAAAACTTAGGCCAAGTAATCCAGCTATAGCGAGCAGCACCGCGATTGCACCTCCTGACATAGCCGCAGCTGCACCAGCAGCACCAATAAGAGATAGCCCTCCTGTAAATGGAACGGCAACAATAGAGCCTGCCGCAATAACTCCTCCGGCAATAGTGGTTCCTATACTTGCTTTTCGCTGTTTTGCAATCTTTTGTGCCAACGCCCCTTTGACTATAATTCGGTCTTCTTTGGTCGCGATATGCCGCCAATGGCAGAAAGACCTATTTTACTTACCGTATATGTGGCGTTTTTCAGCTTCAGAGAGAGTAGCGAAGCGTGCTTGCCAATATGCAGATTTCTCTTTATCAAATTGATTACGATCAATTTCAGATTCACGCCGCGGATGTAAGATGGAATTATTGCCATTACCCATGTACTCAGACCATGTAAGTTTGACAAAAGTACTGCTTTTTTATTTAAAATTTGTAGACGTCTACAAATTTTGTTGCATTTTTATTTGAATTTGTCGGGCTTTCTTACTCAATTATCCTTGCACGGATATCATTTTCTATATCCATGGATGTGACATTGTATTTCGGCTCAAGCTGTACAAACGTGTCGTCCCGCACAAAACGCTGCCCATTGGTGAGCATAGCATACAAGTTCTTCGTATGCAACAGATGATTGGAATGACGCAACGCCAAATCCACCATATCCTTAAATAAAACCCCTTCCCGCAAAAGGGAG
Organism: uncultured Bacteroidales bacterium; assembly: GCA_902780495.1. Lineage (GTDB taxonomy): Bacteria > Bacteroidota > Bacteroidia > Bacteroidales > Paludibacteraceae > Colicola. The sequence goes on along the minus strand of CACZFM010000013.1, from coordinate 83,556 downwards.
TAGATATCATAATAATCCCGAAATGTACTCCGACGGAGCAACACTTCCATTTTCATCGCACCAATAGATAGCAAATCGGCAGCAAAGAGATTGTGCTGAATATGCACAGGTTGGGTAACCGGTGTATAACGCGGACTAACATAGAACGAAATCTTAACCCCTTGCACGAGAAACTCCACATGATCCATATCCAACAGATTCATATTATCAATTGGCGCAATGGTTTCCAATTGTTTGCGGATATTCGGCCAATCCACTTCTAATTTCTCCGTTTTAGAAGTTCTCCATCGCATGAAATCCAAATCTTCACTTTGCCGATTATGTATCTGCAACGACAAAGCCGTTCCTCCGACCAACAAATATCCCCGTATACATTCCAGACGGGAGATAGCATCAAAGATTCGTCCTGTATGAGGTGCTAATGATTTCATGCCATGAGTCGGTTAAGATGACGTGTGGTTTGTTGACGCAAATACCGATCAGGCTGCTTGACACCGAAATAATACCAGGCAAGGAAACGATTGAGCGTATAAAGATACTCTTCCTGCGGGACAAGCCGTTCTCTAAAAACGCGTTTCACCCGATTCCTTCCATAAAGTGCCATCAAGTTGTTGATTTCCGGAAGATCCAAATACACGAGCACTTTTTCAATCAGCACATCGTCAGGCACATCCTTCAACGCAGACACATCATACGACCAAAAGCAGTTTTGTGCTTTCAGAGCAGCCAATAACTGATATTTTACTTCGTTTTTCGACACTCTCCCAGTGTTTTATAAATTTCGGGTGCAAAGGTACAACATTTTTTTGAGATGTGCAAGAGAAATCTGAGATTTTTGGTTGAAAGTGGAAAGAAAAAGAAAAGAAGGCAGGGGTTCTGTCTTCTTTTGTGGGCGTTTACGGATTCGAACCGCAGACCCTCTGCTTGTAGGGCAGATGCTCTAAACCAGCTGAGCTAAACGCCCTTTCTTATCGAAAGCGGGTGCAAAAGTACTGCTTTTTTTTGACCTGACCAAATATTTTTGAAAAAAAATGCATTTTTACCCTCATTTTTTTGTTTTTTGCCCGTTTTTGTGTCTTAAATCGAGCAAATTCCAATTCCAAAAGCGTGTTTCCCCCCACTTTTCGATTATCCACATGAGCAACAAAGTTGTGCCTACCCCAAGAATCATTCCTCCGAAGATATCCTCCAAGAAATGCTGACTGAGGTAGATGCGTGAATATGCCCCAAGGAGTGCAAAAATGAAGCAAACGGAAGGCACAAGGATATACATCAGCCACGCATAGCCGGATTTAGCTGAAGGTGTCGAAACCAGCTGCCGCTGAGATGCGAGACGGTCGGTGGCAATCAAGCAAAGGACAAAGAAAAAGACAAAGAAGGTAGTGGTATGTCCCGATGGAAACGAATAGAACTTACTGAGCCGCACTCCCTCGACAAAAGGCAACTGAATGTCGGGATAATTATTCTGAAAGAACAAATAAGGGCGATCGGTGTCAAACACATACTTCAAGCGTTGCGCCAACAAACCGCTCAACAAGAGGTCACCCAGCATAAAGACCGCCCAACCTGCTTTGTAGAACAGCAAGGCCGCCACGATGACATACGGCACCCATTCGCCAACCACCGTATAATAACGGAACAAGAAATCCCAAGCCGTATTATGATTGGCATTCATCCAGAGGTGGATATCCGCTTTGGGATACTGCAAAAGAACCGCACCGATAACCAACAATGCCACAAGGCAAAGCGACAGGAACGGGATATTACGCAGGTAAATCTTCATAAGGACAGAGGTATTACACAGAACGGATTAGAGCGGCAGACCCAAGGCATTGTACCAACGACCGCGATGGTAGATATACAACTGTCCATCCGAAACGACTTTCTTTGCCCCTTCCGCCACATCGGAAGGGATGTCCGTAAGCGCAGTCTCATCCGGCTCAAAGACGGCCGTATAGGTGTTTTGCGCCGTATAGTTGGTAACAACTACGGTACGCGGGTTGTCGGTATTATTGTCGGTCCAAGAAACAAAATGATAGTTATCATCCGGCACCGCGGTTAGTTCCACTTCCGAACCATAGGGGTATTTGCCAGCACCTGTGACCGTGCCGCCACCATCTTTGACAAGGCCCTTTACATCATAGGATTTGACGCTGTAAGATGTGGAGATGACAGTATCCTGCGAAAGGACGAAAGACAGATTCATGACAGAACCCAATGTGACATTGCCGCTTTTCCACCCCTTGAACTGCCAACCTGGTACGGAACCGGCAGTGAGGTTAATCTGCGTGTTATGCGGATAGCGGTATGCCGAGTCAGACACCAGTGTGACATTGTTTGCTTTCACGGTTCCTTGCGTGAACTGCACGGTAAGGGTGTAACCCGTGGTATCTTCCTGCGCCAATGCCACCAAGTGCATATTGCCATTCACCGTGATTTGACGGGGATTATCCTTCACCTCATCCTCCCAAGCAAGAAAGAGATACCCCTCATCGGGAACGGCTGTGAGCGAGACCGTTGCTCCTTCGCGATAGGTGCCCGTTCCCAGAACGGTGCCATGTTCCATTTCAGCGGTGACTTCATACTCTTTTATCGTTTCCTGTCCGAGCGTGAGAGCTATTTCCTGCGACTGCCATCCCCCTGCAGAACGCACGCGGTAGAACAGTTGTTTGCCCGGTTGGGGTTGCGCAAAGCGAACGGCAAAAGCCGTGTCGCTCACCTGTTTTGGGAAACCATCCAGATATTCCACTTCTTCCCGCAAATCGCCACGGAAGATATACAGTTCCTGCATACAAGCGCGTTTGGAGGTACTGCCTCCGACAGAGAGAATCTTCACCTTATCCGTTCCTGCGGGCAGGCGATAGGTATAGGTCTGTTCGTCCCGGCGCAGGTCAAAGATAGTGGTGTCAGCCGTGGTATGGTCGTCCAGATAGATACAGAGTTGCGCCGATGTGGCCGTAGCGTACTGGCTGGCACGGAACGAGAGCCACGCAGGCTCCGTGAGATTAAGCGCAGAGAATTCCAAATAGCCATCCGTGTTACTCGTTCCCATCAGGACAGACTGCGACCCCTGCGACTTAACACTTTCACTGGCAAAGCAATTGGGTTCGGCATTGACAATGTTCCTCGTCAGTCCGGGGAAGGAAAGGATGGTGTCGTTATGGCCTTTCGTTTCACGGGCGGTGTATACTTCCAAGGTATAGGGTCCCGGCACAAAGTTGTTCCATGAAGCAAGGAAATAGTTACTGAAGACATCGGTTGCCTCGTAGGCACGGAAAGCGTTCCGTTCCGGTGCGGGCTGATAGGAAGGGGATGCGGTGCAGACAAGCGTTGTGAAATCCACTTCCTGCCCTTTCTTGTCTCCCCAGATATATTCCACCAGTTCGGGGTAATCGATATAGGGGTTGCGGTTGTGCTGAATAGAGCTGATGACATCCGCCCGGCGGATTTCTTTCTCGCTGACAGGGTCCTGCCTGTGCCACTCCAAGAGGACTTCCGCCAACCAGGGTTTAAACTCCAAGTAGGAGTCATTGTCCATATAGTTGGCAGTGATATCTGCCCAGGTCAAATCGCTGTAAGCAGTAGCAATATAAAAGTACGCGCGCGCGAAATCGCCTTTGTAGCAATCGGCAGGCTCAAAACATGCCCATCCATAGAGCGAGGCTTGCGGCGAGTCCATGCGGAACGATCCATTATTGAACTTATCGGCTTTCTGCACTTTTCCGGGAGGGAAGTTGCTTTTATTGCCATTGGCGTGCTTGTCCGAGGGATTGAGATGATAGAGGTCATTCCACGCTGCGTTCTGCACACCTCCCCACCAGGATTTGGGGAAGCAGTGCTCAATCTCCAGATTACAAGCCGATTCGCCCTGTCTGGCAGGGAAGAGACGGCGTGTGTTGGAATACATATCCCAAACGGAACCATCTTCCCGCCTATCGGTAAGGGGAAACGCCTGCCATGTGCCATAGGCTTTGAGGTCTCCTTTCACCCATTCGGGCGGATTGTTGGAAGTATGATAGGTGGTTGTGCCATAGTTGTAACGGACACCGCCACGGATGGTGTCGTGCAAAGCAGCCATAAGGAAGGAATCCTTTTTGCCCTGACAGTCGTTGTAATACCCTGCGGGGATAGGCTCCGCCTGCAAAAGCGAAAGCGGCAGAAGCAAAACAGAGACAGCCAACAGACGAACGGAAAGCAAGAGGTTGAGCGTTACATACCATAACACACAGCCCGTGCCGGCGAAAAGGACAAACTCCGGATGCCCATAACGTACGCCTTCCGCCACGCAGAAAGCGATAATGAAAAGGCAACCCAGCAGGAACAGATACTTTTCGGCATTATCCCGCCACGAGAAGTTCTTGAGTTTGAAAGAGAAGAAGGGTATTTCCGATACCATGAGATAACAACTCAGGAAACTCAACGCCAAGAGCAGCCAAGGCATTCCGTCCCATGCCATAAAGGCATAAGGCATGGAGCAGAGGGAACCCCAGAAGATAGCGTTTGCCGGAGTGGCCAGTCCGATGAAGGATGAGGTTTGGCGCTCGTCGATATTGAATTTCGCCAAGCGTACGGCAGAGAACGCCGCCATCAGCAGTGCCAAGAGGCACCACCAACCTATGAGCGGGCGCAGGTAACAGCAGAGAATCATTGCCGGAGCCAGTCCGAAAGTGATGTCATCGGCCAGAGAATCCATCTCAATGCCCATTTTTCCACTGACGCCCAAGGCGCGTGCCGTGAGTCCGTCGAAGAAGTCAAAGACAGCCCCCGCCAAAATAAGCAGAAAGGCATACATGAAAGCACCTTGCGTTGCCATAAACACTGCCAAAGCTCCACAGAGGAGGTTGCAGGCTGTAACGATGTTCGGAATAATACGTTTCATTTTATCAATATCTGTCCTGTTATACCGTTTCCTTTTCCGGTGCCTTGATGCCATAAGAGGCATCCACCGACCTATGCACCAGATGGGTGACCAATACCGTTGTTACGGAGCAGGCTATGGCAATCCAGAAGAACGCCTGATAGCCAACCGCCATTTCTATTTTACCCGCCACAAAGCCGGGAATCATCATACTCAAGGCCATGAATGCCGTACATATCGCATAATGAGAGGTTTTGTATTCGCCTTGCGAGATATACATCATATACAGCATATACGCCGTGAAGCCAAAGCCATAGCCAAACTGCTCCAAGGATATGGCACTGCCGATGAGCAGCAGGTTGGACGGCTGGGCAGCACTCATATATACATATACCAAATTCGGGATGGTGAGAAGGGCTGCCATCGGCCAAAGTGAACGCTTGAGACCGCGACGGGAAATATAGATACCGCCAACGATACCCCCTAACAAGAGGAAGATGACCCCTACCGTTCCATAGAGCACGCCCACCATATCGGTATCCAATGCCAAACCTCCGCCGATGATTTGTCCATCGCGAAGAACCGTTTCGCGGCTGTCAATCAAGAAAGGCAGGCTGAGTTTGACCAACAGACCTTCCGGCAATCGGTACAAGAGCATGAAAAGCACTGCCAAGCCCACGCCGGGTTTGGTGAAGAACGTACGGAAGGCATCGCCCATGCTCAGTTGGTGTTGCCGCGCCTCTGTATCCTCTGCCTTTTCCACACGAGGAAGGGCAAAGATATGATAGAGCGTGACCGCAAAAAGCACAACCGCCGTGACACCAAGGGTAATCTGCCAAGACTGCGGGATATTGCCTGTGGCCCGTTCGATGCGTCCGGCGATGAACACCAGCACACCCTGACCGAACACCATTGCTATGCGATAAAACGTGGAGCGTATGCCGACAAAACGCGCCTGACTGCCTGAATCATGCGCCAACATATAATACCCATCCGCAGCGATATCGTGCGTGGCAGATGCGAAAGCGGTGATGATGAAGAGCACCAAAGTCAACCAGAACACACCGACAGGCGTACTCTTCTCCGCCATCGCGGCCGCATCGGGATAAGGCAAAGTGAGCGCCAAGAGGACACAAAGAGCGGTCATCAGCACCTGCATGGCAACAATCCACCAACGCTTGGTTTTGACCACATCGACCAAAGGACTCCAAATCCCTTTCAGGAACCAAGGGAAATAAAGCAGTGTGGTGAAGAATGCCAGTTGGTCGTTGGGCACTCCCATCTTGGCAAAGAGCAAGACAGATATGTTATTCACCAAAAAATAGGGTACTCCTTCCGCGAAATAGAGCGTAGGAATCCACCACCAAGGGGATACTGATTTATTCTGAAGCGCGTTCATAGGTTCGCTGTGGCTGTTCGGGCTTATCGAAAGCGGGTGCAAAGGTAGTGCTTTTTTTTGACATACGCAAGAAAAATCAAAGATTTTTGGTTGAACGATGAGCGTTTAAGGCTGAAAGACCGATGATGACCCTATTATCTATCGTATATCTAACGTATATCTATCGTATATCTAACGTATATCTATCGTGTATCTATCGTATATCTATCGTGTATCTAACGTATATCTATCGTATATCTATCGTGTTTAACACGGGAGTAGTTGTTAAGGAATGAAGGAATGAAGGAGTTAAAGAATGAAGGAATGAAAGAGTTAAGGAATGAAGGAATGAAAGAGTTAAAGAATGAAAGAATGAAGGAATGAAAGAGTTAAAGAATGAAGGAATGAAAGAGTTAAAGAATGAAAGAATGAAGGAATGAAAGAGTTAAAGAATGAAGGAGTTGGGGGTGTTTTGGGAGACAATACCATAAAAATGCAGAAAAATTTGCATATTCGAAAAAAAAGTATTACCTTTGCCGCGAAATTCTGAAAAGTGAATTTATGTATTTTAGTTTTAGTGTACCATAGTAATTAAAACAGATAGAAGAGGATGTCAAAGTCTCAGTATATCATTGAGGTGAACCATGTATCCAAACAGTTTGAAGATGGAAAGTTTGCCTTGGACGATGTAAGCCTTCAAGTAAAGAAAGGCGAGTTTGTAACCATATTGGGTCCTTCGGGTTGCGGTAAGACTACGTTGCTACGATGCATCGCAGGTTTTCAAGTGGCAACATCGGGGGATATTCTTTTGAATGGTGAAGATGTAACGCAGACACCTCCGCACAAGCGGCCGGTGAACACAGTGTTCCAGAAATATGCACTGTTTCCGCATCTGAATGTGTTTGAGAACGTCGCTTTCGGTCTCAAGCTGAAGAAGATAGACAGAGATACCATTATCAAGAAGGTGAAACAAGCCCTGAAGACAGTAGGAATGTCGGACTACGAATACCGCAATGTTGATTCGCTGTCCGGCGGTCAGCAACAGCGTGTAGCGATAGCGCGTGCGATTGTCAATCAGCCGGAAGTGCTGCTGCTGGACGAGCCTCTTGCCGCGCTTGACCTCAAGATGCGCAAAGACATGCAACTCGAACTGAAAGAGATGCACAAGAAATTAGGCATCACCTTTATCTATGTTACACACGACCAAGAAGAGGCGCTGACACTGTCGGACCGCGTGGTGGTGATGAACGAAGGCAAGATTCAGCAAATCGGCACCCCGATGGACATCTACAACGAGCCCGTGAACTGCTTTGTGGCCGATTTCATCGGAGAGAGTAACATCCTCAGCGGTACGATGATACGCGACAAACGCGTACGGTTCTGCGAAAAAGAGTTTGACTGCGTGGATACCGGTTTCGGCGAGAACCAGCCGGTGGATGTAGTCATCCGTCCTGAGGATATCTATATATGGGAGTCGAGCACAAACACAAAGAAAGCAAAAGGGGACGATGACCTTGCCGCCGTAGCCGCTACGCAGCAATCGGACTATGACCCGGATGACCGCGTGCCCAAAGGCAACTTCACCAAGTGGTACGGCGTGGTGCAGAGTTGCATTTTCAAGGGCGTACACTATGAAATGATGGTGCTGACAGACAATGGCTATGAGTTTATGGTTCAGGACTATCACGAATTCCTGCCCGGAGCAGAGGTGGGTATGCTCGTCAAGCCTGAAGACATCCAAATCATGCACAAAGAGCACCATATATATAACCATTTCGAAGGCGAAGTGCTCAAGAATAACAAAGTCCGTTTCCTGGATGCTGAATGGGAGGTTACGGACGAACAGTTGGCCGGCTTGAGCGCCGGTGACAATGTAGAAGTGCTGGTTCCGTTCCGCCAGATAGACCTTCAAGACCATGAAGATGAGGGCGTTGTGTCAGGCGAAGTGCATTTCATTCTCTACAAAGGCAACCACTATCACCTCACCATCCGTACGGATGAAGGGTATGACCTGTTTGCGAACACCAGCGATGTATGGGACAACGGAGACCGTGTCGGCATCCTGATTGCTCCTGAATCCATCAAATTAGTGAAAGGATAAGAAACATGAACAAAGCATCTCTCCTTATGGGAAGTCGGCGAACATGGGCATGGCCGTATGTCCTGTTCCTTGTGCTGTTTGTGGTATTGCCGCTAATTTTGATTCTGATATATGCGTTCACCAATCCCCAAGGACATTTCACGCTGCAGAACTTTGTACAGTTCTTCAGCACAATCGGCGCGATAAACACTTTCATCTACTCGCTGGCTATCGCACTGATTACCACAATTATATGTCTGCTATTGGGATATCCCGCCGCGTATATCATGGCCACCGCCGAACTGAAGATACCGGCTGTGATGGCCATACTCTTTATCCTGCCGATGTGGATCAACTTCCTGTTGCGAACGCTGGCTACGGTGGAACTGTTCAACATGTTCGGCATCCCACTGGGCGAAGGCGCCTTGATATATGGCATGTGTTACGATTTTCTACCGTTCATGATTTATCCCATCTACAACACTTTGCAGAAAATGGACCGTTCGCTTATTGAGGCCGCCCATGACTTGGGTGCCAACCGCAGAGAAGTGTTCACCAAAGTGATTCTTCCCCTTTCTGCTCCGGGTATCTATAGCGGGATAATCATGGTGTTTATGCCGACCGTCAGCACTTTTGCCATCGCCGAACTGCTGACCCGCAACAAGATTACCCTGTTCGGTTCGCTTATCCAACGCGCCTTCGGCGAAGGTGGATTACAAATGTGGAACTACGGTGCAGCCCTGTCGCTCATCATGCTATTGATTATCGGTTTAACCAGTTTCTTCGGTAACAACGAAGACACTGAATCAAACAGAAGTATCCTATGAAACAGCAACTTACCAACGCTCAACAAGAAGCACGCCGCAGACAACGCGATCTCACCCTGCGGCAAGTGGCTGCCCACACCTATTTGTGGTTTCTTCTGCTTCTGTTATACGCTCCGATTCTGCTCATCATCGTTTTCTCTTTCACCAAGAGCAAAGTGCTGGGCAACTGGACCGGTTTTACGGTGCAACTGTATGAGAACCTGTTTACCGGCTATGACAGCGTGGCACAAGTGCATGTAGATCCCAATCTCTACCATTCGCTGTTCTACACGCTATTGATTGCCGTTATTGCCGCCACATGCGCAACGCTGTTGGGCACATTAGCCGCCATCGGCATCCATAACATGCGCCAAAAAAGCCGTAACGCCATTCAGTTCCTGAACTCCATTCCGATGATTAACCCCGACATTCTGACCGGTATATCGCTTTTCCTACTGTTCGTTTTTCTGGGTATCAGCCGAGGTTTGGTGACGGTGATAATAGCGCATATTGTATTCTGTACACCATACGTCGTTCTCAGTGTGCTGCCGCGCCTGACCAAGATGAATCCGAATATCTATGAGGCAGCCCTTGACCTCGGCGCCACTCCCGGCCAGGCATTGCGCAAAGTGCTGGTGCCGGAATTGTGGCCAGGGATGATAAGCGGCTTCATTCTTTCGCTAACACTGAGTATTGACGATTTCGGCGTGACTTTCTTCACCAAAGGAAGTAACGGATTGGAAACATTAAGTACATTCATCTATGCCGATGCACGCAAAGGCGGACTGACACCGGAATTACGGCCGCTGTTCTCGCTGATATTCCTTACCATCCTTGTGCTACTCGTCATTATGAACATACGCAGCAGAAAACAAACAAAGAAATAACATAAATACAAACCACACAAAACACTAAGAAAAATGAAAAAGATCTTCTATTCACTGTTGGCCTTGTGCCTTGCTTTACCGGCCTTTGCCGACCGTGCCCACACCCTGAAAGTTTACAACTGGGCAGATTATATCGACATGGACAATGTGCTGAACAAATTCCCCGATTGGTATAAAGCCCAGACCGGCGAAGAGGTAGAAGTCATCTACCAGACGTTTGATATCAACGAGTCGATGCTCACCGAAATCGAAGTGGGACACGAAGATTACGATGTTATCTGCCCATCGGAATATATCATTGAGCGCATGTTGCGTCAAGGACTGCTGTTGCCTATCAACAAGGACTTTGGCAATACGCCGGATTACACACGTCTGGTGGCTCCGTTCGTGCAAGACAAATTCCAGCAGATGGCTCCCGAAGGCAGCGGTATTATGGTGAACGATTATACCGTGGGCTATATGTGGGGCACCACAGGCTGGCTCTACAATCCGAAACATGTGGATGAGGCAGACCTGCAATCATGGGCAGCCATCACGAACCCGAAATTCAAAGGACATATCTTTGTGAAAGACGCTTTCCGTGATGTTTATTCGGTGATGGTGCTTTATGCTTACAAGGACGAAATTGCACGCGGAGAAGTGACACGCGATGAACTGGTGGCACAAATCACCCCCGAACGCATTGCACGCGTGGAAGAAATCCTCTTGCAAGCCAAAGACAATGTTGCAGGCTGGGAAGTGGACTTTGGAAAAGAAGAGATGACAAAAGGCAAAGCGTGGATGAACCTCTCCTGGTCCGGCGATGCACAATGGGCTATTGACGAAGCAGAAGAAGTGGGCGTAGAACTGCGTTATATCGTGCCCGAAGAAGGTTCGAATGTATGGTTTGACGGATGGTGCATCCCCAAATACGCTGTCAACACAAAAGCTGCCAGCTACTTCATCAACTACCTGTGTATGCCTGAAAATGCCATCCTGAACATGGAAGAAATAGGCTATGTAAGCGTAATTGCCGACTCCACCATTCTGGAGTGGGCGAATGATGACGAAATAGAAGAAACCGCCAACCTGACCTACTTCTTCGGTGAAGGTGCGGAAGCCGTACATGCCAATCATGTGCTCTATCCCGACCAACGAGTTATCGAGCGTTGCGCACTGATGCACGACTGCGGTGACATGTCAAAGGATATGTTGGATATGTGGAATCGCGTCAAAGGCGACAACCTGTCCTGGCCGATGATAGCTGTGATCATTGTCATCCTGCTGGGCATTGTTCTGTTTGCCATCATACAGACCGCAAACAAACGCCGTGAGCGCAATCTACAGAATAAAAAACGCAAAATACACAAAGCATGAAATATAGAATAGGATGTATTCTCCTGCTCCTCACGCTCTGCACCACCATTCGGGCAGACAAGATGGAGCAACGCTATCAGGAGGTGAGGGAACTCTACACCACCAGAGAAAAAACCGCCCAACAGGAACTGAAACAGTATCTGCAGGATTATCCCTATACAACCTACAGAAGTGATGTGCAGTTGATGATTGGCGTTCTGCAAACGGAAAAACAGAAATACAAACAAGCCAATAAAACGCTGGCGAAAGTGGTGGTCAAAGATTTGCCACGCGATGAACAGCCGATGTACTATTTCTATCGCGGCTACAATTATATCCAGACTGGCGATATCAAGCAGGCTACCACATGTTTCCGTACCCTGAAAGACACCAAGAATCCGTACACGATACAAGGCAAATACTACTACGCCTACTGTCTGTATTCTCAAGGCGAATACCAGAAAGCCCTGCCGTCGTTCCTTGAGATAGAAAAGACAGCGCAGTACCACCAAATAGTGCCGTACTACGTTATCCAAATCTATTACGCACAACGTAACTACGAGGAAGTCTATCAACGGGCAGAAGACTTGCTGAAACGGAATCCCAATAACGAGAACAATGCTGAAGTACACCGCATTCTGGGTGAACTCTATTACGCCAAAGGAGATTACAAGCAGGCTGTTGACCACCTGTCCGCTTATGAAAAAGCATGTAAGGAACAGAAAAAAGACATGCTTCGTAACGACTTGTACCTTTTGGGTGTATCCTCCTATCAGCAGAAAGACTATGATAAAGCCATCGCAAGTCTGAAAAGCGTAAAACAAGAAAAAGACTCCATCTCGGAAAGCACATGCTTGCACTTGGGACATGCCTACGTCAAGACGGAACAACTGGAGAAAGCCAAACTTGCCTACTCTGCTGCCATGGCATTTAACATCACTCCTGCACTGCGGGAAGAAGCCATGTACAACTACGCACTGACAACCTATCAAAGCAGTACAGCCTTGGGAGAAAGTGCCACGGCATTCAACGACTTCCTTAAAGCCTATCCACAGACGAAACATGCCACACAGGTATATCAGTTGCTGGCAAGCGTCTATATGAGCTGCAAGAACTACAAAGCTGCCTTGGAGGCTGTTAATGCCATTCCTGAACAGACGGCCAAAGTTGCCAAGATACGCGAATATTTGCAATATCAAATCGGTGTGGATGCGTTCTTGCAAGGCAAGATGCAAGACTGTGAAACATGGATGACAACTGTTATCGACAACGAACCCAATACTTCGGTTTATAAAACGGATGCCTATTACTACCGCGCCGAAGCGCGTTATCGCTTACGCAAGTACGAACAGTGTTACAACGATTTACGCCGTTTCGTGGCAGAGCCCACACGCTCCACTAATCGTCCTATGGCAGATTATCTGATGGGTTATGCACAATTCTCCATGAAACAATACAGTGAAGCGGAAATCGCTTTCCGTCGTTTTGTGGAATCAGCAGAAGGCTCCACCGCCGCTTATACCGATGCGCTGAACCGTATCGGCGATTGCTGTTTCAACAATCGCGCATTCACAGATGCTATCACTGCTTACCAACAGGTAGTGGAACAAAAAGGTTCCGGAGCAGACTATGCTACTTTCCAAATGGGATATGCCAAAGGGTTGCTACGGAAGTACAGCGAAAAAGCCGAACTAATGGAACGGTTGGTAACTGACTATCCAAAATCCGACTATGCAGATGATGCGCTATATGAAATCGCACGTGCACGTTTACAAGAAGACAAGAACGAAGAAGCGATTAATGCTTATTCCCGCCTTATCGAACGCTACCCAAATAGCAATCTGGCACGCAAGTCTTCTTTGGAACAAGGCATGATTTACCGGAACATACATCGCTATGACGAAGCTATCAAGGCCTTGCAAACAACGGTTGAGAAATATCCAAGTACGGAAGAAGCCTACTCAGCTCTTGATGCGTTGGAGCAGATTTATGTTGAGACGAACCGTGTGAGCGACTATCTGGCTTATACCAAGCAATTGGGGCGTATGCACATGACGACCTCCAGCCAAGAAGATTCACTTACGTATGTAACCGCAGAACTGCAGTATATGATGGGCAACTACAAAGATGCCGCTGCCGGACTGACAACCTATCTAAGTAAGTTCTGTGCCGGTGGACGCTATTGCTCCATGGCAGCTTATTATGCAGCAGACAGTTATTATAGGTTGAACCAGAAAGATGCTGCTCTGGAGATGTACACCATGTTGCAAGAAATCCCCGGTAATCCGTATGCTGAAGAGACTGCGGAAAAAATGGCGGAACTGCTTTATGACAAACAAGATTATTCTGCTGCCCGCGAACAATTCAAGCACCTTAGCACATTGGCTGATAAACCGCAGGATCGCATCCTTGCCCGTTTAGGAGAACTGCGTTGTTCCTACTATCTGCAAGATGACGAAGCGACAGTGCAAACGGCTTCTCTAATTTTGGAAGAAGAAACGACCGATGAAATCAAGGAAGAAGCCATGTATAACCGCGCCAAAGTATATTACCGTCGCGGTCAATATGGCAATGTAGTGCAAGATTTGATTGCTTTGAGTCAGAATGTACGTATTGAAACAGGTGCAGAAGCATCCTACCTGCTTGCCGATTGCTACTATCATCTGAATGCCTTGGAGAGTGCAGAAACGGAAATTATGCGCTTTGCCGCATCTAAAAGCCAGCAACAATACTGGCTGGCAAAAAGCCTCATCCTGCTTTCTGATATAAATGTAGCACGTGGTGACCTATTCCAAGCCAAACAATATCTGCTTTCTCTGCAGAATAACTACAAGCAACAGGATGATATTCAATCCCAAGTGGCAGATCATCTCAGTGCAATAGTTGCAAAAGAGAACGCCGATAAAGTAATACCTGAAAACGAAACTGAGGACGAACCAGAGACAGAAGAGGAGGAAGAACTATGAAACAGATACGATATATCATCCCTTTAATAGGTGTAGTTTTGGGAGTGCTGTCTGTAAAAGCACAAACCGAAGACAGTCTTATCACTCGTGACGTGGTAGTGGAAAAAGAGTTCCGTCCTATCATTCAAAATGTTGGCAAACTGAATATCCAGCCCAAACAAGTGGAGACAAAAGTAGAACCGGCGAAAGTAGAGTATAGTGAGTACTCTACCACCTTACAATCTATCAATGATTTCAATCCGTTGGGTGCATCCTCTATTCGTTTCAACCAGCCTTCCACTCCTGATGGCTATCTGGAAGCAGGACTGGGACATCCGCTTACGCACCTCGATTTTGGCTATCGCATTACACAAAAGCGGGATATCCGCATGGACCTTTTTGCTAAACATGATGCACAATGGGGAATGAAGGCATGGTCGGAGAGCAAAATCGGCATGAGTTTCCTCAAGCGCTATTCAACTATGGAAGTGTATTTTGATGTGGATGGAAACCATTGGTATTATACCCGATACGGCCGCTATTTTGATAAAGACAAACATCTGGCAGGCAATATGCGCGATTTGCATGGTGATGATTTCCAGCATGTTTGGACCGTCAATACGGCAGTAGGTGTACGCTCCCGCAAAAGCGAAACCATCCAATACCGCGTTCAAATCGGTTATACGGCTTTCATTCTGCCCGATTTGGCTGTGGAACATCAAATCCGTTCGCATGCAGATGTGGCCTGGCAGAGCGAAGAACATAAGGCCGGAGCCAATATCTATGTACAGAATGCATTTTATACAGTAGAGGAGCGTATGCATATTCCCGACTCTGCATACAATGCCCGTCATGCTTTGCGCATAGAGCCTTACTACGAGTATGCCTCCGGCTCTTGGCGTGTGCATGCGGGAGTTAATCTTGATATGAACATTGGGAAAGGACGCCTTCTCTCCGATAACGAGAATTTGAGTTTTGCACCCTCGCCCAACATACAGGCGGAATACCGCATCATTCCTACTTGGTTGGCCGTCTATGCAAAAGCGGAAGGCAGGTTCAGTACCGGCAAATTCCAAGATGCACTTATTGGCAATCCTTATGATCAGTTGGAGCCCGGTATTACATCGCACCATGTATCTCCGTACATGCCTATCGAAGCTTCGCTGGGTATTAAACTCAAGCCAATCAACACACTTTTCATCGATGTATACGCACGGTATGCATATATGAAAAACACCGTTATCTTCCGTTCACCGACCATAGATTCGTTGGCAAACAACCGTAATGCTTTTATGGATCACGTGTATGCGGACTATCAGCGTTGGACGGTGGGTGCTGAACTGACATACCACTACCAGGACATCGTGAACATCCGTCTCGGCGGGCATTACTACGCTTGGAAACAGGCAATGGAAAATGCCGAACAAGCTATAGATGCGACGAAAGTATATGAACGCCCGTCATGGGATCTGCATCTCCGTATTGATGCTAAAATCAACTCCAAGTGGTCGCTGTATTCCGACAATCTGTTTGGCGGAAGCAGACAGGCGTTGCTGATGGATGGAAGTTCGGCAAAAATGAAAGAATTGATTGATGTTCGGTTGGGCGCACAATACAACATTCATCGCTGGCTTTCCTGCTATCTCCAAATCAACAATTATATTCACCGTAAAAATGATATCTTCTATGGATACCAGTCGCTCGGCATCAACGGGCAGATTGGTGTTCGCTGGCAATTCTAATCGCACTCTCACTTTCTATGAATCGACCCCTCACGACATTTCTGTTTTTGCTTTGCACAGCTCTGGCATGGAGTAATGGTATTGCAATAGACGGCATCCATTATGTGCTCTATGACAACGGAACGGCTTCTGTCACCTACACAGGCGCAGAACCCACAGACCCTAATCGTTACGCAGGTGCTGTCGCTATTCCGGAACAAATTGTCTATCAAGGGCGCAAGTACCGTGTTACCCGCATCGGAGAAGGAGCCTTTCGGGGGTGTTCTGCGCTGCGCAGCATACACATACCCAACAGCGTTGTCGTAATAGAAGAATACGGATTCTACGGTAGTACGGCCCTACAATCCGTGCATTTCGGAACGGGGATTCAACAAATCCATGCCTTTGCCTTTGCCGGATGTACGGCTATCACATCGGTCATAATACCCAAAGGGTTGAAACGCATCGGACAATCGGCTTTTAGCGATTGCCGGCAGTTATCCAAACTGTCGTTGGGAGACAGCCTGCAAGTAATCGGAGAATCGGCTTTTGCCACCTGTTCCGAACTGCGGACTGTCACCTTCCCCAAGAATCTCGTCCGCATAGGTGCCCACGCATTTAGGAATTGTATCCATCTGGAAAACATTATCCTGCCCGAAAATCTGAGAGAAATGGGGGAAGGAGCATTTCGTTCCTGCACCAACCTTAACAGTATATACATGGGCGGTAACCTACAGGTCATTCCGAACATGGCGTTTGCAGAATGTTATGACCTCTCCTCAATCGCTATCGGACGATATGTTACAAAGATTGGGGATGCTGCTTTCAAGAACTGTACCAACCTCAAGTCTATTCATCTTCCCCAACGGATTAACGAAATCGGTAACACCGCTTTTGCCCAATGTCGCAACTTGCACACGGTCACCATAGGCGGTTGCACTCCACCCAAGATGGGTACAAATGTGTTTGAGGGGGTAAAACAGGACTTACAAATCAATCTGCTTTGCGCTAATTCGCAGCAATCGTTCGCAGCAGCAAAGGGATGGAGCGCCATCGGCACCATCCGTCAGGCAGAACAACCAACACAGGTCAACGACACCGATTTCGCGCAGCACGGTTCCACTGACCTCACACCTTCTTCCGACCCCACAAGCAGCCACCACACGCTTTCCAATGTCCGTCAGGAGGATACGCCGTCCTCGTTCACACTCACCGTTAAAAGTCAGAACGAGAACCATGGGTTAGTGGCGGGAGGTGGAACCTTTACTTCAGGGACAAAAACCTCTGTCTTGGCGGCGGCTCGCAAGGGCTATCGTTTCTTGCGTTGGTCGGACAATGAAACGGCAGAGGCACGCGACATTGTTCTTACACAGGATAGTTTGCTTACGGCTGTGTTCGAAAAAGTGAACAATCCAAACACTCCCATAGCCCCTTCTGTGGCAACCAACAATCCGGCGTGGGGAAAAGTGTACATCCAATTGTGGGCACGGCCGGAGAACGGACATTCATTCCTGCAGTGGCAGGATGGGTCCACCGATAATCCGCGTCTCATAAAGAAACAGGATGCAGAAACCTATGTAGCAACATTCTCGGAAAAACCAACGGAAACCACTAAATCCGACTCTGTGCACCATAAATCTCACAAGGTACATCAAGACGGCAATTTGTATATCATGCGAAACGGCAAGATGTACAATATACTTGGAGTAAGTGTAGAAAACGAAAAGAAATAAACAACGAACATATCTGATTGTTATGAAAAAGATTACACTCTTTCTGACCTCTCTTCTGCTCTTGTCCTGCCATTCCGGCAAAGCACCTCTTTCCCTTCATTGGGAATTTGGCAGGAACGATGTGAAACCCTTTGTGGCAGAGGCCTACTTGACGATTACCAACACTTCCTCTCAAACGCTAACCGATGATTGGACACTGTACTATTGCCTGGAAGCCATGACGCCCATACCCGACTCAACGGCAGAGATTGACATCCGTCAGATTCAGGGAAGTTACCATCGCATCGTTCCCAACCTCTCGTTTGCACCGCTTCCCAAAGATAGTTCACGGACCTATTGCATCCGTTTCCGCGGAAGCGCACATCAGGAAAACCGGCATCCCGAAGGCTTTTTCCTTGTCTTCGATGCGGATAACAAACCTGTAACCATTCCCTGCACGTATGCTCCTTATACGCGCAAAGAACAAATGTTGCGCGGCATTGACTATTGGGAAAAGACTCCTTACGCAGACGGAGAGTATGTCTGGTCGTACAATCAGGACAAGATCTCCGGTCCCGTTTCCGAACAAGTCCTTCCTCTTATCCCGCAACCCAAGGAAGTAGTCTATGGTTCAACGCTCAACGACATATCAACAGCAGCTCGTATCTTGCAGGAAGACAGTAGCATTCCCGCAGAAGGCTACCGTATCCGGCTTACGGAGGATACCGTTTATATCGCTGCTTCGTCCGAAGCCGGTTATTTCTATGCCGAGACAACTCTCCGGCAACTTCCTTCTCCATGCACCGTATCTTTCATCTACGACTATCCGGATATGCCCCATCGTGGCGTGATGCTTGATATTGTCCGCAATTTCTATCCGGTGGATTCCGTTTTGAGCATCTTGGAAGTGATGGCAGAGCAAAAGCTCAACGTCCTGCATTTCCATCTTTCGGACGATGAAGCATGGCGCATTGAGATGCCCTCTCTTCCGGAACTTACGGCTATGGCTTCACGCCGTGGATACACGCTCACCGAAACCGAATGCTTGTTCCCCATGTATTGCGGAGGATGGGATTACACCGACCCGCATTCCACTGCCAACGGCTATCTCACGCGTGAGCAGTATATCCGTATTCTCCGTTTCGCCAAGGAACGCCATATCCGCGTTATCCCTGAAATCGACATGCCCGGTCACATGCGTGCTTGCAAAAAGGCTATGCACGGACTATTGAACGACAGTACGCTGGATGCACGAACCTACTATGGCGCACAGGAGTATTCCGACAATGTCATTGCCGTCACCAAACCCTATGCCCTGACCTTTATTGAGACCGTCGTGCATGATTTCGCAGAGATGTACAAGGAAGCAGGTTGCGAGTTTGCCCACTTCAACATCGGTGGCGACGAAGTACCGGAAGGTGCGCTCACCGAAGAAGAACATCAGGCCTTCATTGATGGAGTCCTGGATATCCTCAACCGCTATCACCTCCAACCCATGGGATGGGAAGAGATCACTCATTTCTGCAAACCGGAAACACAAGCCGTATGCTATAGTTGGCACAACGGAGAAGAGAAACCTCTGGAGATGGCCAACGCGGGTTATCCTGTTGTCCTGGCGACGGCCAATCATCTCTATTTCGACTTTGCCTATTGCCGTCACCACGAAGAAAAGGGACTCCATTGGGGTGGTTTCACCGATGAATGGAGCTCTTTCGACTGGATTCCTCTGCAGCATCCCAACATCATCGGCTTGAATGCCCAGATGTGGGCGGAGACTTTCCGCAGTTTTGCGCAGGTGGAGTGGCAACTTTATCCCAAGATTTTCGGACTGGCAGAGCGTGCTTGGAATAATCATTCTGCGCTTACGCTGGCAGATTATACCCGTCTTGTCTATCAGGTGGAGATGCCGCATCTGGCGGCCACGGGACGCAATTTCCACATCCAGCAGCCGGGTATCCATCTTGACAATGACACCGTCTATATGAATTGTGTCATGGATGGCGGTGACATCTACTACACCCTCGACGACCACACCTGGCAACGCTACACTGCGCCCTTTGTCTTGCCTGCCGAACGACCCGCAATCATCAAGGCGCGGGTGGAATATCTCCACCATCGCTCCAACACCACTTGGCGTTGGCTGGACTGACCGAACAATATCGCTTGACAAACGACTTAAACAACATTTGATATGAACAACTCCAAATCCTCTAATCTTCCGGCAATCATCGTGATGTTTTTGCTCTTTTTCATGATTGCCTTTGTCACCAACTTCGCAGGTTCTATGGGCGTCATTGTCCGAAATCAGTTTGGTGCATCCAACGCCCTTTCGCAGCTCGGCACCTTGGCCAATTTTATCGCGTATGCCGTTATGGGCCTTCCGGCCGGACTTATCCTTAAACGCAAAGGCTATAAATTCACATCCTTGCTGGCTATTGCCATTGGCTTGATAGGAGTGGCGGTACAGTGGTGCAGCGGTTACGCCGAGAGTTTCGGTATCTATATCCTTGGCGCTTTCATTGCAGGCTTCTCCATGTGTATGCTCAATACTGTTGTCAATCCTATGCTCAACACTCTCGGCGGAGGAGGCAATCGGGGTAACCAACTCGTGCAGTTCGGCGGCAGTTGCAACTCCATTGGTGCAACCATCGCACCCATCCTTCTGGGCTACCTCATCGGAGGCAATGTCTCGGAGGCTTCCGTCATAGGCGTGGCACCGGCTATGTTGGCGGCAATGATTATTTTTGCCGTTTCGTTCATCATCGTTTTCTTCTCGTCCATCCCTGAACCCCATATCGAAACACCCGAACAGCGGGCAGAGACGGCTGCGGAGAAAGACACGCGCAGTCCTTTCTCCTTCCGGCATTTCGTCTTGGGAGCCATTGCCATCTTCTTCTATGTCGGCATCGAAGTGGGTATCCCCAACACCGCCAATCTCTATATGTCCAACATGGAAGGTGTCGGACCGCAGGTAGCGGGCACCATCATCGGCTTCTATTGGTTCTTGATGATGATTGGACGTATCGTTGGCGGACTTATTGGCGGCAAGGTCAGCAGCCGCACCATGTTGGCAACGGTCAGTCTGCTCGGTATCTGGCTCTTATTGGGAGTCATGTTCTTGCCGGAAGACTTGACGATTATCTTCCGCGGAGTTATTCTTCCCGTAGGCATGATTTGCATGGTACTTTGCGGACTCTGCACCAGTGTCATGTGGGGCGCTATCTTCAACCTCTCGGCGGAGGGACTGGGCAAATATACGCCTGCTGCCAGCGGTATCTTTATGGCACTCGTCTGCGGAGGTGGTATCCTGCCGTTCTTCCAGAATCTCATGGCAGATTATTCCGGCTATCTCATGAGTTACGCCGTCCCTGTCCTCGGACTGGCATATATCCTTTTCTACGCGCTCATGGGTTCAAAAGTCACACAACGCGCATAAACCCCTTATCTGCTTTGCCATGAAACACACATCTTTATTGCTCGCTTTTTTGTCGGCTTTCGCACTGGCCTTGCCTGTTTCTGCAGAACGCCCGAAGGACAATCCCTATGAGAAGTACCTCATTTTCTGGGGCTATCCCGATAATTATCTGGACAATCAGACGCGCATGGCGTTTCAGGAGATTGACCGCACCCTCCGTGCTTATCCGCCAAAGAACAAGGATTGTCAGGCACGGCGGATGGCGCTCACCGCACTCGACCTCTTGTTGCACGATACGCGTAACGACAAAACGCCGGCGTTCTATGATTTCATCAACGCACGCATGGCGAATATGCTCGCCGACATGCAGAAAGGCTGCAAAAAGGGCGTGAAAATCTATAAGCTCTACAACGACGGATTCATCATCCAATCCCCGAAAACCACCGTTGCTATTGACCTTGTTCCGGGCGGCCCCGAAACACATCCTTTCATTTCCGACTCGCTCATCTATGCCATCGCGGGGCAGTGTGATGCTATGTTTATCAGCCACGCACACGGCGACCATGCCAATCTGCGTATCGCCAAAACCTTTGCCGCACGGGGAAAAAGGGTCATCGTTCCCAAAGGGCTTTGGACGGGTATTGACCCGAATATCGAGCAACTCCTTGTTGCTGATACGGCGGTAGTGGTGCCTTTTGACGAACTCAACCTCAAACTTACTATTCTTCCCGGCCACCAGGACGACATGTACAACAATATCTACCTGATGACTTTCGCCAATGGTATAACTGTTGCGCATACCGGTGACCAATACAACGAGGAGGACCTTGCTTGGATTGACCGTGTCCATGATACACATCGGGTGGATGTCTTGTTGCTCAACTGCTGGGTTAATGCCATGCCGCGCACCATCGCCGGCTTTGCACCCAAACAGCTCATCACGGGGCATGAGAACGAGATGGAACATTCCATCGACCACAGAGAAGCTTATTGGATGACGATGGAGAAGACCCGCCGCATGGGCATTGGCAATGTCTTGATGAGTTGGGGCGAGTGTTTCCATTACACCCCTCCTAAAACAAAATAAGGTATTTTTAGACTGCCAACCTTACCACTCTTTACCGTCCCTGTCCCGTTTTATATACACCGCCTTGCAATAAACGGCGCCTTGCGCCTATACACCGCTCGCGAACGCGAGCAATACACCGCGCTTCCCGTATAACCATTAGGCTATTATTAGGTGATTATTGGGTGATTATTGGGTTATTATTGGGTTATTAGTAGGTTATTAAGCCAACGAAAAGCAGAGGAAAGCCTGCCAAAGGCCGGAAACAATAGTCCAACTAGTTTAACTAGAACACTAGTTCTGCTAGTCTGACAATAAATCCGCAAAAAAATGCGGATTTATTTGCACAAGTCAAAAAAAAGCATTACCTTTGCACCGGATTTGAAAAGAAGAGTGTTATACTCCTGCAAATTGTCGCGTCAATAAAACGGAGTGAATAAATGGCGGAAAGTATCGAACCATATAATCCAACAGATGAAAGCGTGGTAATCTACCGTACGGAAGATAATACGCTGCAATTGGATGTGCAATTGGCTAATGAGACTGTATGGCTCAGTCAACAGCAAATGGCCTCGTTGTTTAATTCGACGATTCCCAATATAAGTATTCACATCCGCAATATTTATAAGGAAGGGGAATTGGATAAAGGGGCAACTGTTAAAGATTTTTTAATAGTTCAAAATGAAGGAGGGCGTCACGTAACGCGTCACGTTTCATACTATAATTTGGATGTCATTATCTCCGTAGGTTACAGGGTGAAGTCTCAGCGCGGCACACAATTCCGCCAATGGGCACTGAGAATTATCAAGGAATATTTATTGCGTGGATATGCATATAATCAACAGCTTTTATATGTGGAAGAACGTATAGATCGTAAGTTGGAGGAGCATACAATGCAGATTCACGAATTACAGAATAAAATCGATTTCTTTGTCCGGACTGCATTGCCGCCTGTGGAGCAGGTATTCTTTGATGGACAGTTCTTTGAAGCACGCGTGTTGCTTGAACGGATTGTCAAGACAGCCACCAAACGCATCATCATTATTGACCCGTATGTAGATGCTGCAACGTTTGAGATGTTGGATGTGCGCGCGAAAGGCGTAACTGCGGATATTTATTCCGAAAGTGAGAACAAAACTCTCCGTGACGCGCATAACGCATCCAAAGGTAAACAGCCCGTTAATACGCATAAGTGGTCAGGCTCCTCGCATGACCGTTGGGTTATTGCTGATGATACGTTGTACCACTGTGGGCATTCGGTAAAAGATTTGGGTAAGAAATTATCTGCTATCATGCGCATGGACTTGAGTCCGGATGTAATACTGAATCAGGTTAAGGGAACTTGCTGTCACTAATCGTGACTATCAAACAATATACGTCACCCCCTGACGTTAAATAGGAGAACAGAGCGCAAGCGTGCGCCATATATAAGCATACGGCTAAGAACTTGGATTGTTGAAAACTGGACACTTTCAAACAATTTCATTATCAAGGACAAGGCTTTT
Organism: uncultured Bacteroidales bacterium; assembly: GCA_902780495.1. GTDB lineage: Bacteria > Bacteroidota > Bacteroidia > Bacteroidales > Paludibacteraceae > Colicola. The sequence continues at coordinate 59,848 of CACZFM010000013.1, read as the reverse complement.
TGCTCACGTTGTGCGTGAGCCTTGTTTCGTAGATGTTTGGTAATGAAAGGTAGTCCAGAATCCTCAACAATCCAAATTGAAGCCAACAAGCCTCACGTTTTTTTGTGCATAGATATTAAGGACAATAAAATATGTGTAATAGGACGGAATAATAGACTATCTTTGTACAGAATCTAAAGAAATGCAACAAAATTTGTAGACGTCTACAAATTTTAAATAAAAAAGTAGTACTTTTGCGAACGGAAAAGTGAAAAAACAAAACTAATTATAAAAAACAATGCTCATGGCTAAACGAAAATTATTGTTATTGCTTTTATGTACCCTGATTTCTCTTGGTACATATTCTCAAAGAAGTTTGCAGGAAAAGCGAATCTATCTTGTAGATGTGACAAAATCAATGGAGGGGAAAGGAGTTGTATCCACTCCTGATTATGTATCCACAAATGAGGGAAGAAGTTGGGAGGTTCGGTATATTGGGACGTATTGTGGAACCTTTCAAACGTTAGCACTAAACGGAACAAATGTGGTTGCCCAAACGACTAATGGTTTTTTTGAATCAACAAACGAAGGTAGAAGCTGGATAAAACGAAGATAAAAAAAAAACAAAAATTAAGGGAATTATTATGACGATGAACAACAACACAGGTGATGTTTTCAAGCATTTCTCCTCTTTTATTTCATCAATTGCAGATCATGAAAATTGCTTTGACTATCTTGATGAAGAACATTTGTTATCTTCAGATTTTAGTATCCTGAAGATGTTTGACAAAACGAAAAAGACGCTTTATTATGCAGCTAAAGAAACCACGTATTTAAATGAAGATGGATATGAGGTACTTGATGATCATTACAAAGCAAAACACATACAAGTAGAAGCTATTTTATTATCAGACATCGGAATTCACTATACCTGGAAAAGTGATAAGTCCATCTTCACAAAAGACGTCTATAACTGGGATGATATCAAGCACTTTCAAGATGAGGGAATTGAATTTGACATTATTAGTAAAGGAGGTAATAAGTATCGTTTCCACTATAGTTTGTTAGTCGGTGGCAAAAATCAACTACATAAAAAGAAATGGTTGGCTTTATTCAATACTATCATAGGGAAACAACAACTCTCCATGACAAACAATTCTCAATCTCAAGGCCAAGAAAAAAAGGAAAACAAAGTAGTTGAATGTGGGATACCGGATACGCAATCTGCAAAGCAAATTATTGAAGATAAATATAAAGGTCTCATTGCGAGTTTAGCACAAACGAAGTCAAAAATTGAGAAATTGGATGCGGAGAATAACAAACTTGTCGAACTTAAATCGGATTTTGTCAAAGGAATCACCAAACAAATTGATAGCGTTTCCAATATGATGGAACAAACTATTAATGGTATGGTTTGGGATAATTTGGTAATTGCTTTTTTCGGAGAAACAAATGCAGGAAAAAGTACTACCATAGAAACATTACGTATTTTATTTGATCCCAAAAAGCAAGAAAGCAAAAATGATGGTTTGATTGTTGGTGACGGGCGTTCGGACTTTACGAAAACGTATGATGAATACAACCTAAATATCTTTGGTAAGCCCTTTACTTTGATTGATGTTCCAGGTATTGAGGGTAAAGAAGAAGATTTCAAAGAGGATATCAAACGGGCCCTTCAACAGGCTCACGTTGTCTTTTATGTGCAAGGACACAACAAAAAACCTGATTCTGCAACGGCAGAGAAAATAAAAAAATATCTGAATGATTGGGTGAATGTATACTCTATATATAATGTCCGCGGAGGAGCATCTAACTATGATGAATGTGAAGAAAGAGAAAACCTTTTCACAAGTGATGTAGATAAAACATATAGTCTGATAGAAGATACTTTTAGAGAAATCCTTGGAGATGTTTATAAAGGGAATATTGCCATTCAAGCCCTACTTGCAATGTGTGCAAAAGCCCATTTCGCGGCGGCACGTTGTGATTTAACAAAAACGCAAGAGAAATTAGTATCCTATTTTGGTTCTTCAGATGAGGTATTTAAGTTTAGTAATTTCCAAGAGGTTGTGAATCTGATACAAAACAAAACGGAATATTTTGATGAAGAATTGATTTCTGCCAACAAACAAAAACTGGTTGCTTTGTGTAATCATATCATTGATGGTATTTCTCAACTTGTAGATTCTAAAACAATGAGTATGCAAAAATTGATGGAAAACTTAAAGCAATATCAGAATGCAATAAAACAAGTTGTACAAGACACGAAACACCATTTGTCGGCAAATGCAACATCAGAAAATAATCGCTTATTTGCAGCTTTGCAAAACAAGATGTGTGCCACAATAGATAATACAGATTTGGATAATCTTGAACAACAACTAAAAGGTCAGGTAGCCACCTTCAAATATGAGTATAGTTATGCAATGCAGCAGTTGGTATTAAAAGATATATCAAAAATGAATGAAAGTTTGCAGGCTAAACAAAAACAGTATTTAGATTGTTTTAAGCGTGTTCCGGATATAGAAATTGATGCCATATCCATTCAAGGAATAGAGATGGAAAATATCATGGACAATCTTGAATTTACATTTGGAGATTTTCTTAAAAATGCTTTGGAATTAGGAGTCTATGTTGGATTAGGAGCTTTGGGCGGGCCATTCGGTATGATAGCTGGAGCATGCGTGTGTGGTTTTAAAAAAATATTTTTGGATGGAAGTAAGACGGCTAAAGAGAAAAACAAACAAAAAGCAAAGGACGAATTACGAAAGCAATTAAACTCTAATAAACAGCAAGCGCAAAATCTGTTGTTCAGAGAAATAGAAGATTGCAAGAATATGATTGACAGGAAGATAACAGACTTAATGGATACCATTAATGGTGATATGGGGCATGTGAAGAGGATTAAAGATACGCTAAATCTAGTTTCTAAGAAAATCAACGATTATTCCGTTAACATTCAAAACATGTAAAATATGAAAAATTTATCAAGTCTTGTAACAATTCTTAAGGATGGCGAAAAATTGGGATTGAATTTTGGAGAAGTCTATAAAAAGATCGACCATGTCAGAGAAACAATGGAGGATCAAAAGATAAAAATAGTTCTTCTCAGCAGTTTCTCTGATGGCAAAACATCAACAATTGCCGGGCTCAATGGAAAAATTGAACCCAATATGAAGATTGATGTAGACGAGTCTTCGGATGAGATAATTGTATATCATCCGAGAGGATTAGCCAGTGGTTTTGAGATTATGGATACTCCAGGGCTCTTTGGCTCCAAAGAAAAAGAAATTGACGGAGAATCCATCCGTTTGTCTGCTATTACAGAAAAATATATCAGTGAAGCACACATTATTTTGTATATTTGCGATGCTGTCACTCCACTCAAAGACAGTCATGCCAAATTCATTGAGAAAGTAATGCGGAAATTTAACAAACTCAACTCAACTATTTTTGTAATCAATAAAATGGACGAAGCTGGTTATGATTTAATGGATGAGGATGATTTTACAAGAGGTGTTTCCATCAAAACGAATAATTTAAAACAACGTTTGAAGGATACTATCGGTCTGACGCCGGAAGAAGAACAACAAGTGCATATTGTTTGTATTGCTGCTGATCCAAAAGGGAAAGGCCTTGGACATTGGTTCTCAAAAATGGACAATTACAAACAACGTTCCCATATTGAAGATTTGCGAAAATGTATAGATGAAATAGTCGCGAATAGTGATGTCAAAGCATTGAGAAAAGCCACAGAGGAAGCCTCAATAATGGATATAGTATGTCAAACATCTGATACGATTCAGGCGGTGTGTCAATCTGTAGAATCCACGATGATGAAAGTCCAAGAGACAAATCATGAGATGGAGCAGGATTTATCTCTTTTGAGCAAAGATTTAAGCAATTCAAAACAAGAAATGCAAGATCGATTGAATGCTCTAAAAGATGGTATCCTTGCCGACATACATAGTGCATCAATGGATAGCTTTGAGTTGATTATAGAACAAAAGATAGGTGTTAATAATGGTCAGATATCATTTTACGTACTTGATCGGGCAATTAATCAAATTGTGCAGGATTGTTCAGAAGGAAACAATGTCGCCATAAAAACAAGAGTAGCCAACATTGAGAACCATGTTACGTTTGCAGAAAAATTGCTAACAGAAGGACTGCAAAAAGGAGCTACTGCAATAAAAGGAGTAAAAATCTCAGGAGAAACAGTTAAAGCGGTGAGAAATGTTGTTGCACAAGGGTATAAATTCAAGCCATGGGGGGCTATTAATTTGGGCGCAAAATTAACAAAAGCAATGCCTTGGATAGGAGCTGGATTGGAGGTTTGTCTAGCCATTTGGCAAAAAAAGAAACAGGACAAAGCATTGGCTGAGTTTAAAGCAATACAGGAAAAGATTAAAAATGCAGTAAGTGATAAAATCAAAAAGATTTTTGATTGTTTCGATAATGATGAAGACTACTACAAATATTTTGCTCCGTCTTTTTTACAATTGAAGAAACAAGTAAAAGAAAAAACCGAAGAATTTCAAGACATGAAAAACCTGTCAACTCAACTGCATAATTTTGATCAGCGAATTAGAGATTGGATGCAAAATAATGCAGAAGATGTTGATTACGAAGAAATAAAATAATACAAACATTAAATATTTCCAACTATGGTTACAAAAGAAAATGGCAACAAAGCAATCGGCATTGGGGCTGCAGTCTGTGGGATAGCAGTACTAATTGCAAAAATAATAAAGGGTCAAAATACTAACAATAAAGCATAAAATCATTATGGAAAATTCTAACGGAAATATGGGATGTGGAATAATGAGCATCCTACTTATCCCTCTATTCATTTTAGGGTATGGTTGGTTGTGGGGTAAAGAAGACAAAACCTCATATTCATAACTATAATCGTAACCCCCATTCAATACATATTGATTGGATGGAATGAGAAAAAACATGTTATTATGTCAGTAACAGTATTTGAAGACCCTTTCCCATCGGTCGGACAAAGTGCGCAGGAGATTATTGACCGCATACAGAAAGAGCACGAACATCGTCAAAAGACCACCCCCTCCTGAAACGAAATAAGGTATTTTTAGACTGCCTACCTTACCACTCCGTTACCACTCTTTACTGTCACAGGACTATTGGAAGATGGTCCTAAATTCTATGTGCCCATTTGTCACCACTTTGATAATCATTGCATTACAAAGAAAATGCAATAAAAATGTAAAAAAGTTGCATTTTAGGTGATGACCGATAATGGCCCGAGTGTCATCCTATTTCGCCTTCTTTTGTGTCGTTCAACCTTAAACTTTAAACTTTCAACCAAAAATCTCTGATTTTTCTTGCATATTCCAAATATTTGTAGTACTTTTGTCGCCGGAAAAAAGTTGATATCAAAATTATAATGGCAAACTATCAAAAACTGACACCAAGAGCTGAAGACTACTCGAAATGGTATAACGAACTGGTCGTGAAAGCCGACCTGGCAGAACAAAGCGCCGTCCGCGGCTGCATGGTAATCAAACCCTACGGATACGCCATCTGGGAAACCATCCAAAGCGAACTGGACCGCCGCTTCAAAGAAAAAGGTGTACAAAACGCCTATTTCCCCTTATTGATTCCCAAATCATTCCTCAGCCGTGAGGCGGAACACGTGGAGGGATTCGCCAAAGAATGTGCTGTGGTAACCCACCATCGTCTGAAGAACGATCCAAATGGCAAAGGAGTAGTGGTAGACCCCGATGCACGACTGGATGAAGAACTGATAATCCGTCCCACTTCGGAAACCATCATCTGGTCCACCTATAAAAACTGGATATCCTCGTATCGGGACCTGCCCATATTGTGCAACCAATGGTGCAACGTGATGCGTTGGGAGATGCGCACCCGTCTGTTCCTTCGTACTGCCGAATTCCTGTGGCAGGAAGGGCATACCGCACACGCCACCAAGGAAGAAGCCGAGGACTACGCACGCACAATGTTGGACGTATATGCCGACTTTGCAGAGAATATCATGGCCATACCCGTTGTGAAAGGCGTGAAATCACCCAACGAACGCTTTGCCGGAGCGCTTAACACCTACTGCATCGAAGCTATGATGCAGGACGGGAAAGCCCTCCAAGCCGGCACAAGCCACTTCCTCGGACAGAACTTCGCCAAGTCGTTTGATGTTCAGTTCCTCTCAAAAGAGAACAAATATGAATACGTATGGGCCACCAGTTGGGGCGTATCGACCCGCCTGATGGGTGCCTTGATAATGACCCACTCGGACGATAATGGTTTGGTTCTTCCCCCACACCTTGCTCCGATACAGGTGGTGATTGTTCCTATCTTCAAGAAAGAAGAAGACTTGCAGAAACTGATGGAGAAACTCTCTCCTCTCGCTGCCTCACTGAAAGCACGCGGCATCCGTGTGAAGGTGGATACATCCGACAAGTCAACTCCCGGCTATAAGTTTGCCGACTATGAGTTGAAGGGAATCCCTGTACGTCTGGCAATGGGCGGTCGGGATCTGGAGAACGGCACAATAGAAATAGCCCGCCGTGACACACTGAGCAAAGAGACCATCAGTATGGAAGGCATAGAAGAAAAAATAGTCGCTCTGCTGGAAGAGATACAAAAGAACTGCTACACGAAAGCCATGGCCTACCGCACCGCCAATACCCGCGAGTGCAATTCGTACGAGGAGTTCAAAGAAGAAATCAAGAAAGGCGGATTCCTGCTCTGCCACTGGGACGGCACTGCAGAAACAGAAGAACGCATCAAAGAAGAAACCAAGGCAACCATCCGTTGCATCCCTCTGGATGCACTGCCGGGCTTCAAACAAGAAGAAGGCAAATGTATGGTGACCAGCAAACCGTCAAAAGGGCGCGTAGTATTCGCTATCGCTTACTAACGCCATTGTGACGATGCCCCGAACGGCCGTTCTTCTTGCGGAAGAACGGCTTTCTTTTACGCTCTTTCCCTTTGGAAGAAGGAACATAACGCGCCGGCACCTCTCCCAATTCGGAAGGGACAGACAATCGTTCTATATCGCGATGGAGGAAGGTCTCAATCTTATGAAAAAAGAACTGGTCTTCCTTAGAAACAAGCGTAATAGCCTCACCCGAATTCTCAGCCCGCGCAGTACGGCCGATACGATGCACATAGTCCTCCGCATCACGAGGAACATCGTAGTTGATAACCAACGGAATGTCGTCCACATCAATGCCGCGCGAGACAATATCAGTGGCCACCAGGACATCTACCTTTCCGTTGCGGAAATCCAGCATGACCTCATCACGCTCTTTCTGCTCAAGGTCGGAGTGCATCGCCCGTGCATCCACATGCTTGAGGTGCAACATGTGGGTAAGATCTTTCACACGCTGCTTCTTGCCGGCAAAAAGAATCACCTTCTTGAGGTTTTTGTCTTTCAGATAATGCAGAAGGAATGGCGTTTTCTGTCCCTCATAGAGGTCAACAGCCATTTGGTGAATGGTCTCCGGCGGACGTGACACAGCAATCTGCACCTCTACGGGATTGTTCATAATGGCTTTAGCCATGCGGCGGATATTCTCCGGCATAGTGGCAGAAAACATAATGGTCTGACGGTCCTTGGGCAGTTTGGCGACAATGGTCATAATATCATCATAAAAGCCCATATCCAGCATACGGTCCGCCTCATCGAGGATGAAATACTTGACACCGGAGAAATCAATGTCGTAGATATTCATCAGTGAGAGAAGTCTTCCGGGCGTAGCAATAGCGATGTCCGCACCTTGTGTCAAACCTGTGCTTTGTGTACTCCATGCTCCGCCATCGTTGCCGCCATAGACAGCCACTGCCGAGAAGGGCACATAAAAGCCAAAGCCTTGTACCTGCTGGTCAATCTGCTGCGCCAGTTCACGCGTAGGGGCCATAATGATGGCATTCAGTTTATTCGGATCGTGGTCGTCGTAAGCCAGATTGGTAAGCAAGGGCAACACATACGCCGCTGTCTTCCCCGTACCGGTTTGGGCACAAGAGATAACGTCACGATGGTCAAGAATAACGGGTATGGTCTCTGCCTGTACAGGTGTACACTCGTCAAAATGCATATCCCACAAGGCATCTAATACTTCATCGGAAAGAGCGAGTTCGTCAAAATACATCTTATTGTTCGTCGCAAATTACAAAGTTCTTATTCACGTCAGGCAGAAACAATCACGTTATATCCCTTTTCCCGCAGCGGTGCGGCAATGGCCTCCATCTCGTCACGACTGACTTTGGCAAGCGTTTTAACAGGTGTGGCACGGTCGATGACATAAATCATCAGTTCCTTTGGTTGCAGCATCTCCACCACCTTATACCAGGCAGCCAGTTCTTCGGGTGTCGTGTTATCAATGGTCTGCCCCAAATGTTCACCACGCAGGAAGCAAGTCTGTAAAATAAAGTCTCCATTGAAACGGCGGAGATAAGATACTATCTTGTCCACTGTCAAATCAGAGTTCACAGGCTGGTCAATCAAGCGCATAGTGGCATCCAGCGCCGAATCCAGTTTCAAGATACGGTTATCCACCTGCATAAGCGCTTCCACCACATCGGAGCGGAATAGTTGGGTGGAATTGGTCAGCACCGACACTTTGGCGGAAGGGCAATACCGGTCGCGCAAAGCACAAGTATCCTGAATAATTCCCTTGAAATCGGGATGCAGCGTAGGTTCACCATTGCCGGAGAAAGTAATCACATCAGGCAAGGGAGACGCGCCGTCAACCATGGCTTTCAGTTTGGTTTCCAATTGCAAACGAACCTCCTCGCGCGAAGGAAGTTGGGGATGCGAAACCGGCTGATTGAAACCGCACTCGCAATAGACACAGTCGAACGAACAAAGTTTGGCTGTGGTGGGCATCAGGTTCATTCCCAATGACACCCCCAAACGGCGGGAATGGATGGGACCATATACTATAGAATCAAAAAGCATACGCTTGAAAGATTTAACACATTTTGTCAGACAATAATTCGGTTGCCAAGAGCTTTGCACAACTGGGCACGGATAGAAATAAGTTGTTTCTGTGTGGAAAGGAGAGTAATCATCAAGGCATCATCATGATTTTCCTCCGCTATCTTCAGTTCGTTCGACAGTGCCTCTATACGTTCTTCCACTACGGTGAATTTGATTTCCAACAGCAGTTTACCGGTAAGTTCCGGCAATATGTCGGCATCCGTCTTTTGCTGCACTTCCTGCACCACATTTTCTGAGATTGACTGTCTCTGAAAAATACGGCTCAATTGGTAGCGATTGGCGATCAAGGCAATCGCTAACTGGCTAATCTCAGGATCCTCGTGAAACGAAAAGAACTTCTCTGCCACAAAGTCCGGTTCCTGATAATGTGCCATATATTCGTCCAGTATACGCTGATGGAGCGGGTGGCGCGGAGCAATCTCATCCTCACGAAGATTGGAAATGATATATTCCCCCACCCTGACAGGCTGCTGTTGGTCATCCTCATACAGCGTCCGTTCCCCATAACGCACGATAAGGCGCAATATATTCAGCATATTGCGGGTGAACGTATCGTTGTTCTTGGCTATCGGCTGCTGAACGATGGGTGCCGGATTGGACTTTATCTGTTGCGTCTCCTTATCCGCATCCTTGCGGCGAGCGCCTGCCACTTCACGAGAAAGAATGGCCTCTGTCATGGATAGCCGTTGTGCCGTATCTTTGATATAAACCTGCCGCGTGATAGCATCCGGAATAACCGAAATAGACTGCACAATCGAATGAATCACCTCGCTGCGTTGGGCTGGATCCTGTGCCGCCTCGGAAAGCAGGAGTTGCGTCTTGAAACGAATGAAATCAACCTTATTGTTCTCCAGAAAGTCTATCACATCCGAAGCATTGTGCGAGCGTGCAAACGAATCAGGGTCTTCTCCGTCCGGCAAAGACACGACACGTACATTGATTCCTTCCGACAACACCATATCAATACCCCGCAATGTGGCCTTGATACCTGCCTTATCACCATCGTAAAGGATCGTTATATTATCCGTAAAATGGTGCATCAGGCGAATCTGCTCGGCTGTAAGGGATGTACCGCCGCTTGCTACCACATTCTCAATGCCCGCCTGATGGAGGGAAATAACATCCATCTGCCCTTCTACCAAGTAGCAGTAGTTGAGCCGCGATATAGCCTGCTTGGCCTGAAAGAGACCATATAGCTGGTCATGCTTTTCAAAGATGGGCGAAGTAGGCGAATTGACATACTTTCCCACTTTGTCGTTCTGCTTCATGATTCGTCCGGCAAATCCTACCACTTTGCCCGAACGGGAAAAGAAAGGAAACATGACACGCGAATGGAAGCGGTCGAAGAACCTGCCGTCCTGCGATGAGGCACAGCAAAGCCCCGTTCCCACAAAAGGAGCATGCTCTGCATCGTTCAGCAGATACTTGTCATCAAACCCTTTCTCTTTGGCTGCCGTATAAAAAAGAGACTTGTCCGGCGAATAACCAAGGTGAAAGCGGCGTATCATATCATCGGTCAAACCACGCTGGCGGAAATATGCCAATCCTATTGCCGTCCCTTCGGGTGTATTCCACAATTGGTCTTCAAACCAATGAAGTGCAAAATCGTTCACCACGAACATCGATTCGCGGTCATCCTGCTTCTGCTGTTCTTCGGCAGTGAGTTCGCGTTCTTCAATCTCGATATGATATTTCTTTGCCAGCCATCGCAATGCCTCCACATACGAGCATTGCTCTATCTCCATCACAAAACCGGCCACATGCCCGGACTTGCCGCAACCAAAGCACTTGTAAATACCTTTGGCGGGACTGACCGTAAACGAACCTGTTTTCTCCTGATGGAACGGACACAAGCCAATGAGATTGGCACCGCGCTTTTTCAGCGTGATGAAATCGCTTACCACCTCCTCAATCCGTGCGGTGGAAAAAATACGTTCGACTGTGTCGCGTGGAATCATTGTTTATTTATCCGATTGCCAGAGATACACACCAAGTTTTATCTGCCATTGGTCGAGACGACCGCGCGTAAGGCGGTTGCCGTCATAACGCGTTTCATCGGTATAACCAAAGTCAGAGAATGCCTGTTTGCCGTAAGGGTTAATCAAACCGAAATCGTACCCACCGCGCAAGAAATAACGTTTGTACTGGAAACCGGCTCCTATGCCCCAAGTTACATTCAAACGCTGTACATGACCGTCTTTCCCTGTTCTCAGATACGATTCCTCCGAGGGTTTGAAATCCGATATTTGTCCGGAAGCCGCAGCGGGACCTGTATAGCGGTGGTCATCGGTGGCTTTCAGGTCGAACAGACATTGGATAGTCGGACCTGTATAAAGAATGATATAGGTCTTCTTGGCTATCTCAAACTTGTATTGCCAATCTACAAAGATTTCTCCCTGATGGTAGTAATATTCTGTTTTGTATTCATAAAAAGGCAATATGGCGGATGTTCCGTCGGAAGCATATTCATAATCTTTCCACTTCGTTTTGTGGTAGGCGAAGGTGTAGTTCAGTCCCATGGAGAAACCGAAACCCTTGATGAGCGAAGCATCATATACCACACCCACTTTCAGTCCGTCCATCGGAGTGGCATCCAAACGGGTACGACTGAGCGATTGCAAGGGACTGTTCAGTCGGTATATGGGTTCTGCAAAACCAATCTGCAAACCCAGAGAATGCTCTGCCATAGCGGCAAGCGAACCAAGCATCAAAATAGTTAAAATCAATCCTTTCTTGTACATATTACAATGTTATTTGCGTTTTTTGTTTCGTTGTTTTTTCTGTTTGGGTGTCTTCACCTCATCTTCCTCATCGGTAGCAGATATCGATGTGGTTTTCGGGCGCAAGGTAGAGGGTGGTGTCAGGAATATATCCGACTTTGATGCAGGCCGTTCGCTCTCTGCCCAGAAGAAAGAAGGGAAGAATGTCTCTTTGCGGTCAATCTGGTCAAGCGGATAAAGCGTACCGGATGTCTCGGTGGTGAAAAGGACATGATGAATCTTGCCCTCTTGCATAAAAGTCTGCACATGCGAACTTCGCGTCTTGTTCACCCCCACATACGTCACACTGTCATCTTTCGGATAGAAAATGGTCTCTGCATTACCTATCACATCCACCCTGTCCAACGCGCCATTGCGGATATAGGCATACATCTCCTTTCCTACAATCTGGTTGAAATACTCATCCGTTTCTTTCTGGATACCGATAGCGGCACCCACACCATAAATATGGTCAAGCGTACCGTTCACCAAGTACATGGTAATGCTATCAGCCGCCACTTGATTGGTTTCGCTCCACAAAATAGGTTCATGATGCAACACGATGATACTGTCACGCCCGTCATAGGTCAGCGAATCGGTAACAATCTGATAATCTTCGTTATACAGCCGCACATGGTGATAAGCGCGCACTTGCCGCCAAATAGTGTCACGGCAGGTGGAATCCAAACAAGGGAACTGCTCCGTAAACAACGTATCGGCATGCATGTAAGTGGATTTAGGTTGCGACCAGTCTTCCAACATGGCACTATCGGTGACAAAACCCCGACGGTCTTTTTCCCACAACTCGGCATAATGGCCGGTAAGTGTCATTTTCTGGACGGTATCTTTCGTCTCAATGTTATACAGCAACTGTCCGAAACCCTGTTTCTTGTCATAATAGATGGTGTCACCTGTCAGGAACTTGCCATCCACATGTTCTATCACACTACGATCCAGCAACATCGATTGTTCGGTGGAGGTATTGTACCATCCGTTGGAGGAATAGATAGTTGTTTCGCCGTCATATACGATAGTGGTAGGTGCAATCAGTTGAGCAGTATTGGTGGCTGTATTGTATTTCAGACGGTCAGCATTGAGCGTGAACGAGTTGTTGCCCAAAAAGACATCGTACTTAAAAATGGCATCGTTGGTAGAGGGGCAATATTCTCCCCAACGGGACGTAAGCACATTCAGGCTGTCCTGAATCTTACCGCCGGTGAAATAGTAGGCGGTATTGGTGATACGGTCGTAATTCAGCGAGTCGGTTGTCAGGATGGTGGTTTTGTGTTCCAGACGCACATTCCGGCATAGCCGCGCTAACTTCCGGTCACCTTCATAGTAAAGTATATCACCAAAGCCATGCAAGGTATCGCCCTGTTCAAAACGGACATGTCCGAAAGCAGTGACCGAGTTGGTGCGCTCGAAGAAATACGCCGAATCACAGAACATCAGTGCATCATCATGTCGGAAACGCACATCGCCCTTCAATATCTGTGCATCGGGTAAGCGGTTCTCGTCAAAAGAGAGGGTTCGTGAATTCTCCAGATACACACGATTTTCCTGTGCCGACAAAGCGAGACACAGGAAAGAAAGAGCATATATGACGATTCTTCTTTTCACAGCGTTTACTTATTCTTTCACCCATCCCGGATACTGCCAGTCGCAGCCCTGCCATTCGGGAGACACATGCGTATAGGTTTCCTGTTGTTTCTTCTTAATCCAATTGTCTAGCAGTTCTCCGCTGAGTTTGTTCTTCAGCATCGATTTCACCAATTGGAAATCATCCACCAGATTGGCTTTGTGGACATCCTTTTTAGACTTGAGCCGCACAATGGCACATATCTCTTTATTGCTGGTCTGGTCCATCATTACAAACGGATCGGACACATCGCCTTCTTTCATCGTATATACCAGTTTGGCAATCTCCGGAGGAAGATCCTGATATTCAAAGCGCGAAGCACCCGTCTGCGGGTTCATCATCAGACCGGCATTAAGGGCAGTCTGTTTGTCTTCCGAGAAATAGATGACCGCTTTTTCAAACGAAAGGCTGTCTGCACGCACTTTGCCGGCAATCGAATCCAGGCGCTCCAACGCACGTACTTTGTCCGAAGCGGACACACGCGGACGCATTAGGATATGACGGCAATTGATTCGGTCACCTTTCTTCTCCAGCAACTGGATGATATGATAACCGTATTCTGTTTCCACAATACGGGAAATCTTCTTCGGGTCGGTCAGGTTGAAGGCCACATCGGCAAATGCCTGCACCAGTTGTCCTCTTCCCAGAAAGCCCAATTCGCCACCATGTTTGGCACTTTCCGTGTCCTCTGAATACAAACGGGCAAGCATGGCAAAATCGGCTTCGCCTTTGTTCACACGCTCGGCAAACTCACGCAGACGCGATTTGATTCGCTCGGTTTCTTCTATCGGCACTTGCGGCGCAAAACTCAGTATCTGCACCTCCACTTGCGCAGTCACCACAGGGATGGAGTCTTGCGGAAGGGAATTGAAATAGCGGTGTATCTCAGCCGGTGTGGGATTGATGTTCTCCGTCAGTTTCTGTTGCAACTGCTGGATAATCATCTGGTTACGGACGGTTGTCATCATCTCCTCACGTATTTCGGAAGTGGTCTTACGGAAATACTCCTCCATTTTTTCCTTCGAACCAATCTGATTGATATAGTAGTTCAAGCGGATATCCACCTGATGACTTACCGTTGATTCGTTGGCAACTACTGAATCCAATTCCGCCTGATGAAGAAAAAGTTTCTGTATGGCTATTTGTTCGGGGATAACGCAATACGGGTCGCCTTGTATCTCTTGTCCCTCATACTGCGAACGCAGACGCTCTTCCTCCACTTCGCTGCGGAGAATAGCTTCATCGCCCACTATCCATATCACTTCATCAATCACGTTGTCCGCCATTGCCAAACAACTTGTCAGCAACAGCAGAAGCACCATTTTTCTTTTCATCTTGTACATTGTAGAGTTTCAGTTTTTTATGCCGAATGGCATCTCCATATAGTTTCTCCCTCTGCGCACGGAGGAAATCGGTTTGGCGTTCGGTCAGAACAATCTGTTTGATTTCGTCTGCAGCATAATCAAAGGGCATATAATCGCCTGCCAGATGTTTGTCCGTCACTTGCAGCAGATAAATCATGGACGAGTCTTTCACCTCTATCAAGGAACGGCTGCGCAAGTCTTTTTGCAGAATATCCCGTTCCACAGGCAGGCGGAGCAGAATCTCGTTCGTGGTACGCCATTGCGAAGTGAATAGTTCATATCCCGCCGAATACTGATAGGCGTATTTCTCTATCTTTTCCAGATTATCTTCCGTGGGATTGGCCAGCAGTTTGCGCAGATTGGCTTGTTTTGGACTTTTTTCAGGAATCACCAGCAATATGCCGCGAAGGATACTCTCACGCAAGACAAACTGATTCTGATGCTCTTTGTAGAATTGGAGCAACACAGAGTCTTCCACCTCTTTGGGCATCCGGCGCGCAATCAGAGCCTGCTCATAGGCATAGATATAAAGCGAACGGCGGTAATCGTTGACCATGGCTTCTATGCGGTCATCCACACGCCCCATCGCTTTATCGTATTGCAGGATGTTGATGGCCCACTGGCGGATATAATCCGACACCACTTGCAGGCTGTCTTCCGACGAAAGACCGACGATTAAAGGGCGCAAATCCTGTTCGGTAAGCGTGTGACCGTTCAACTCCGCCACCACCCCTTCATGACTATGCTGACGGAATAAATCGCAGCCCGAAAAAGCAACGGACAGGAACAACAATACATATATTTTAGACAGGTATTTCATAAGCGGCTGCAAAGATACGAAAAAAATGCCGAATTACCAAATATTAGCGTACATTTTTGTATATTTTATGATTCTCTATGCACATTATCTCTTCCATCGGGCAAGAAAGAACGGGTGCTTTCACGCCCTGCCCCACCTGTTGCGGGGAAACCTCCAGGTGTATTTCATCCCATATACCGGACTCCAGAATTGTGGTCAGCAACTGCGCGCCACCTTCTACCATCAGCGAGTGTATTCCCCGTGCCGCAAGGTCGGAAAGGATATGCCGATAGTCGGTGTCGGTATAAACCAATGTTTCCGCATCTGCCGAAAACAGCTTGCTGTCGCGCGGGATAACGCCATGCCTGTCCAACACCACCCGCACGGGATTGCGGCCCGACCAACGCGTAGTACACAGGCGCGGATTATCCAACAACGCCGTGCGCGTACCTACCATGATTGCCATGTTCTCCGCACGCATCTGATGCACCAGTTGTTTGGTTACTGAATTACTGATAACCAACGGTTTGCCGCGCAAGGAAAGGTCATTGACATCACGCAACCCATCCATATATCCGTCTGCCGTCTGCGCCCATTTCAGCACCACATACGGACGGTTTTTCTCATGCAGACACAGAAAACGCTTGTTCAGTTCGCGGCAAGCGGCCTCTTCCACACCCGTCACCACCTCTATTCCGGCTTCGCGGAGCATACGCACGCCATTACCCGCCACTTGGGGATTGGGGTCAAGCGTGCCAACCACCACTTTTCGGACACCTTTCTCGATAATCAGTTTGGCGCAAGGCGGTGTTTTGCCGTAATGGCTGCAAGGTTCCAGCGAGACAAAAAGTGTACAGCCGGTAAAATCGGTGATGCCGGTCTCTGCCGCATGGCGGAAACAGTTCACTTCCGCATGACCTTCCCCGAAACGCTCGTGCCATCCTTCCGCCAGCACTTCTTCGCCGTTTTCCGGTGTATCGCGCACCAATACGGCACCAACCATCGGATTGGGAGCCACATAGTAGCAACCCAAGCGGGCCAATTGCAGGCAGCGACGCATATATTTGGCATAATCCATAGTTCGGTTCTTTTTTAGAGCGTGCAAAGATACTGCTTTTTTTTCAATTGTGCAACTTTTTCAACAAATAAGCGCACCAATCCTGTGCTGTCGGGCAAAAAAACGCATAAAAAACAGTTTATTTATCACTTTTTTCTCAAAATATTTGGTCATATTAAAAAAAAGCAGTACTTTTGCAGCCGCTTTCGTTGAAAAGGTGCTTTTTCATATGAAAGTTTGGCGGGATAGCTCAGCTGGTTAGAGCGCATGATTCATAATCATGAGGTCCCCAGTTCAATCCTGGGTCCCGCTACAAAGAAGATGCCGAAACAGGCATCTTCTTTTTTTGTTCGCTTTTCGGACAACTAACGGGATTATCACGGGACCATCTACCGACAAACGCCCGACTTGAGGCCTACCTGCGACCCACGAGCGACCTACGGGACAGATACGGGACGATGGCAAAGCATGAGAGTGGCACGAGAATATAAAAATATGATACCGAAGATGGACCGATGATGGACCGAAAACGGACCTGGATTGGACCGAGAATACACCAATCTACAAAAAATGGCGGAGTTTTGAGCAAAAAATTTGCACAATTGAAAAAAAAGTAGTACCTTTGCGCGATTTTTGGGAAATGGAAGTAGAAATCCGCACTATATCAGGTAAAAAGCAACTCAGCCAATTCATCGAGTTCGCCAATAGTCTCTATAAAGACTGCCCGTTCTACTGTCCGCCTTTGTTCTTTGACGAACTGAATATATTTGATGCAACGAAAAACCCGGCGTTGGAGCATTGCGAATACCAATTGTTCATGGCCTATCGCGACGGTAAAGCCGTGGGGCGCATAGCCGCCCTCATCAACCACAAAGCCAACGAACACTGGCACTACCGCCGCGTACGGTTCGGCTGGATGGACTTTGTGGACGATACCGATGTAAGCCGCGCATTGCTGGATGCCGTCCGCACTTGGGGCAAAACCAAGGGGATGACCGAGATGAACGGCCCTGTCGGTTTCACCGATTGGGACCATCAGGGGTTGCTGCTGGAAGGTTTCGAATATGTGGCACCGCTGGCATCGCTCTACAACTATCCTTACTACGCGCGCCACATGGAAGCCTACGGGTTGAACAAAGAGGCCGACTGGATAGAATACCGCATCACACCGCCTGCCGAAGTGCCGGAACGCGTGCAACGTTTCAGCCGTATCGTGTCCGAGCGTTTTCACGTGCGTATCGACAAAGTCCGTTCCGCACGCGAACTGCAACGCAAATACGACACCACATACATGGATATGCTAGACGAAGCCTATCAGCAACTGTACAACTTCCAGCCCATGACGCAACGGCAGAAAGAGTATTACAGGGACATCTATTTCCCGATACTCAATTTCGACTTTGTCTCCCTCGTGGTGAACGAACAGAACGAAGTGGTAGGTGTAGGACTGGGGATGCCCGATATATCGCAGGCCGTCCGCCGTTGCGGAGGTAAGCTGCTTCCTTTCGGTTGGTTCCACCTGTTGCGCGCACTGAAAGCGAAGAAAATGGAGGTGTTCGACCTGCTGCTCATCGGTGTTCGGCCCGACTATCAGGACAAAGGCATCACAAGCCTTATCTTTGCCGACATGATACCCTATTTCCCGCGCTACGGGGTCAAACATATCGAGACGACCTCCATGCTGGAAACCAACAACAAAGTGCTGAGCAACTTCGACCCGTATGACAAGATACAACACAAACGCCGTCGGGCATACATCATGAGCATCTGACCACATGACCGGCAAAGACACCGTATATGAACAGGCGCTGCAGAAACTGAACGCATACATCGACGCGCATAAGATGAACCGTTCCCCCGAACGGGAAACCGTATTAAAGCGCCTATGTCGTTTCCAGCGGCCTGTCACCACGGCGGAAATAGTGGAACTGCTCGCGAAAGACCATATATGCCGGGCCACCGTGTACAACAGCCTGCGCGTGCTGACACAAGCCGAAGTGCTCTATGAACACTACATGCAAGGCTCCGTCCGCGCCAAAGAGTACCAACTCTACACCGCACAGCAGGAACAGATACAAATAGTCTGCACCCGTTGCGGACGAAAAACACTGGTTCATGACACCGTGCTGGCACAAATGGTCAGGAACCGAAAATACAACAACTTCAACCCCAAGCACTATGCACTATATATATATGGAGAGTGCAAATCGTGCCACCGGTTGCGTAAGAAACCACAAACAAAACCTGTTGATTAACCTATAAACGAAGAGAAACATGTACTGGATATTATTCATAGTCATCGCTGTTGCGAGTTTCGCCGTGTCCAAATCGGTGGAAGCCAAGTTCAAGAAGTACTCACGCGTGTCGCTGCCTCTCACAGGCAAAGAGGTTGCGGAGAAAATGCTTCGTGACAATGGCTTGGACGATGTGCGTGTGACCTGCATCCAAGGTCACCTGACCGACCACTACAATCCCGGCGACAAAACGGTCAATCTGTCGGAGTCGGTCTATTCATCCGCTTCCGTAGCAGCCGCAGCCATTGCCGCACACGAATGCGGACATGCCGTCCAACATGCCACGGAATATGCACCGCTCAGCATCCGTTCGATGCTGGTGCCTGTGACCAGTTTTGCCGGACAATGGGTGAGTTGGGTTATTCTTGCGGGCTTGTTGTTCTTCCACACTTTCCCGCAGCTGCTGTGGATAGGTATCGGTATGTACGCTGTCATCACCGTGTTCTCGCTTATCACACTGCCCGTGGAAGTGGATGCCAGCCGCCGCGCAGTGGCATGGTTGGAAACAGCCGGCATCACCAATGTAGAGACCACGCCGATGGCAAAAGCCGCCCTCAAAAGCGCCGCTTATACCTACGTGGTGGCAGCCCTGTCGGCACTTGCCACGCTGGTGTACTACATTCTGCTTGCATCAAACAGAAGATAAAACAACATACGGCCCTGTAGCTCAATTGAATAGAGTGTCAGATTCCGGTTCTGAAGGTTCTGGGTTTGAGCCCCAGCAGGGTCACAAAAAACAAACATTTACGATGGCGCACAGGCACATACGGGCAAGCATTCTCGCCGGTCTTTGGCTGGCGATTGCTTTACCCTGTTTCGCTCTGACGCCCTATCGCACGGAGGATGCCGACACATGGAGCCGCAGCGAACTGAGCGATTTCACCGGCGACACGCTGCTGCTGCAAGACGATTGGTATATCACCGACAACTACAACTTTTCGTACGGCCTCTATTCTCTTTCACCCCGTCGCATCTTTGCCCCCACCAATCAGGCTGAACCGAGCACGGACTATTACTATGCCCTGCTCCGCCACAATGCCCAAGGGAGCGTGTCGCTATGGGGCGAAAACGATTATCACCGTTGCGGCGAACGGCTGCACAATGCCCGTGTGCGGGTGCAGGAAGACGGCTCGTTGCTGCTGATTGACGGGATATGGCACAGCAATTCGCGTGCTGACATCCTGCAAGGCTATGACACCACCGTTTTGGATGCACGCGGACAACATACGCTGCTGGTGTGCGCCGCCAACCTGGAGTATTATCTGGTGAAGAACGTAGGTCAGGGCATGGGTCCTGCATCGGAAGACGAACACATGCTGCAACGCGAGAAAGTGTCGGCGGCACTGGCGCGGATACAGGCGGATATATATGGTCTGGTGGAAGTGGAACGCGGCTCGTATGCGCTGGCAGAAATAGCCCAAGACCTCACGGAAAAGACCGGTCGGGCATATAGCTATATCGGCGACAATGTCTCGGTTTACGGCACCTACACCAAATCCGGCTATGTCTATTGCACCGAGACCGTGCGCCCCGGCATAGGACCCCGCCTGAATAACCAAGGCGTGCAGTACCGCAAATACATGCAGTGCTTCGAGGAGATTGCATCCGGCGAGAGCTTCATATTATCTATCAATCACTTCAAAGCCAAATCGGGCAACGGCAACGGCGGCAACAGCGACCAGGATGACGGACAAGGCAGTTACAATGCCGACCGTGTGGCAGAAGCGCAGTCTGTGTTGGAAGAGTACAACTACTTCAGCACTTTCACCTCCGAACCCGACCTGCTGGTGATGGGTGACTTGAACGCCTATGGCAAGGAAGAGCCTATTCGCCGACTGACGGATGGCGGTTTGACGGACCTTCACCGGCTGTTCCATGCCGATAGTTCGTACACCTACCGTTATTATGACGGCACCGTTGGCTATCTGGACCATGCACTTGCCAACCGCCCGATGCTGGAGCAGGTGACGGGTATGCTGTCCTACCATATTAACTCCGACGAGCACGACTGTTTCACTTATGACAGCCGTTGCAACGATGGCACGATGTTCCGTTATTCCGACCATGACCCCGTATTGGTAGGGTTGCGATTGCGCCCCGAACTGGCACGGCGCACTGAAGTGGACACGCAGCATCGCATCCACAACGCACAAGGAGGATACCTGCGCATCTATTCCACGGAAGGATGGCTGGAAGCGGAAGCACCTGTCACATCCGACCTGTTCGACATACCTGTCAACGGCCTGCGATGCGGAGTGCATCTGCTCCATCTGTACTATAACGGCACCGTGCTGTACCGAAAAATACTTGTACCATGACCGACCTCTTCTCCGACATATCATCTGCCGAGCACGACGAAGTGCTCCGTCTCCGCAAAGAACTGGAGGAAGCCAACCGCCGGTACTATGTGGACAATATGCCCACGCTGTCCGACCGCGACTTCGACAGCAAGATGCAGCGCCTGCAAGAGTTGGAGCGCCTGCACCCCGAATGGGCAGATGCAGCCTCACCCACGCACCATGTGGGCAGTGACTTGACGCAAGGTAGCAAGTTCGCACAGGTGGCGCACCGCTACCCCATGCTGTCGCTGGGAAACACCTACTCGCAGGCAGAGATAGAAGACTGGCTGCGCCGTCTGCCCGAAGGCGTGGAGATAGTGGCTGAACTCAAGTACGACGGCCTCAGTATATCCCTGTGGTACGAGCACGGACGGCTCATCCACGCACTGACACGCGGTGACGGCACACGAGGCGATGATGTGCTGCGCAACATACAGACCATCCCGTCCATACCCCGACAACTGCACGGCACCGGTTTTCCTGACCGCTTCGAGTTACGGGGCGAAGTGTTGCTGCCCTGGCAGAACTTCGAGCGCCTCAACCGCGAACGCGCAGAGGAAGAGGAACCACTATTTGCCAACCCGCGCAATGCTGCCAGTGGCACGCTGAAACTGCTGGACCCGCAAGAGGTGGCAAGGCGCGGACTAACCTGCTATCTATACTACATGCTTGGCGAAGACTTGCCGGCCGATACGCACATGCAACGCCTGGAACAAGCCAAGCAGTGGGGATTTCCCGTAAGCGATGCCATACGCCTGTGCCGCAGTGTGGACGAGGTGATGGATTTCATCCGCTATTGGGATACCGAGCGCAAGCAACTGCCTGTAGCAACGGACGGCATCGTACTGAAAGTGAACTCGCTGGCACAGCAGCAGCAACTGGGTTACACCGCCAAATCGCCGCGTTGGGCTATCGCCTACAAGTTTCCTGCCGAAAAGCAGCTTACCCTGTTACGCGACATCACCTGTCAGGTAGGGCGTACAGGCGTAGTGACACCCGTTGCCAATCTGGAGCCGGTACAACTGAGCGGCACTATCGTGCAGCGCGCCACGCTTCACAACGAGGACTTTATCCGTTCGCTGGCCATACGGCCGGGCGACCGCGTATGGGTGGAGAAAGGCGGCGAAATCATCCCTAAGATAACGGGCAAGGAAGCCTCTTCCGCCGCTACGGAAGCGCAACCCTATACTTTCCCCACCCTTTGTCCCGAATGTGGCACTGCTTTGGTGCGCGTGGAGGGCGAGGCGGCATGGCGTTGCCCCAACGAGGACGGCTGCCCGCCGCAAATAGTGGGCAAGATGATACACTTCGTATCGCGCAAGGCCATGAATATCGACGGACTGGGTGAAGAGACCATCGCCCTGCTGTTCCGGCTCGGACTGCTGCACAATGTGGCGGATATCTACTCCTTGCGGCGTGAGGATATCGCCACGCTGGAAGGCTTTGGCGACAAGTCTGCCGATAATATCCTGGCGGGCATAGAACGCAGCAAGCAGGTGCCGTGGGCGCGCGTACTCTTTGCGTTGGGCATACGCATGGTGGGAGAAACCACCGCCAAGAAGATAGCCCGCCGTTTCCGTGCTGCAGAAGACCTGCAATGGGCGACACGCGAACAACTGACCGAAGTGGAAGATGTGGGCGGACAGATTGCCGACAATGTGCTGGCATGGTTTGCCGATCTTCGCAATCTGGAGATACTGCTCCGCCTGCGCGAAGCCGGTGTGCAACTGGCAGACAACGCGCCCGCCGAAGAGCAGCAGTCGGCTGTGCTGCAAGGCAAGACAATCGTCGTATCGGGCGTGTTCGCGCATCACTCGCGGGATGAATACAAAGCCATGATAGAAGCACACGGAGGGAAGAACACCGGTAGCGTATCCGCCAAGACATCCTTCATCCTTGCGGGCGAGAACATGGGGCCGGAGAAACGCAAGAAAGCCGAAACCTTAGGCGTACAGATTATGACAGAAGACGAGTTTCTGACGCTGATACAATCCAACGAATCAACACAAACGCTATGAACGTACTGAATCAATTGCGATATTACCTTTTCCGCCGCCGTCTTGCGGCACGTCCGAAGCGGCAGGCGATGTTTATGGACTATGCATCTGTCCGTTCCGTATTCATTCTCTTTGAAAGCGATCAACTGGAGCGCAACCCGTTTATCAAAGAACTGGTTCGCACCCTGACGCAGGACAAGAAAGAGGTCTGCACCTGGGGTTTTGTGCCCAAGAAAGATGTGCAGGCGCCTATTCTTCCGCAGAGCCGCATACTGGGCACGCAGGATGTGACGTTTCTCGGCGACCTGACACAGGGGGTGAAGCAGGACCTTGCCGATATACATTGCGACTTGCTGATTGACCTTACGCAGTCCGACTGCCTGCCTTTGCACAATGTAGCGCTGTATGCAGATGCGCGCTTCAAGGCGGGACGGCGCATTGTGGACGGACTGCTCGACTTTATGATTGACATGCCCGCCGAAGAAACGGCGGAGCCGCTTTATCATCAAATTATTCATTACCTTACTACCATACAAAGCCATGACTAATCCTTCGTTACGCGGTCTCGGCACCGCCCTTGTTACGCCTTTTCTGCCTTCGGGCGAAGTTGACTTCAATGCCCTTTCGCGCTTGGTGGACCGCCAGTTGACGGCAGGCGTGGATTATCTGGTTGTGCTTGGCACTACGGGCGAAGCCGTTACATTGACCGACGAAGAACGGCGGCAGGTGCGGCGTTTTATCGTGCGCCATGTGGCGGGGCGTGTGCCGTTGGTGTTAGGCGTAGGGGGTAACTGCACGGCGGCGGTAGTGGCACAACTGCAGGCACTTCGCGAAGAACTGAAAGAGTCTTTTGCCGCCATACTGAGTGTGTGCCCTTATTACAACAAGCCCAACCAGGAAGGTTTGTTCCAACATTTCACGGCGGTGGCGGAAGCTTCGCCGGTGCCGGTTATATTATATAATGTACCCGGGCGCACGGGCGTGAATATGCTGCCTGAAACCGTTGTGCGCATCTGGAACCAAAATCCCGAAAAAGTTTTGGGCATTAAGGAAGCCAGTGGCAATTTGGAGCAGATACAGCATCTTATTTCGTTGGTGCAGGACGGACTGGGTTTGTTTGCTTTAGTGCAACAGCCGTTTCTGGTTATATCGGGCGATGACGGCATAGCCGTTGAGATGATGCGTATGGGTGCCGCGGGGCTTATCTCGGTGGCATCAAACGCCTGGCCTGCGGAAGTGGGACGAATGCTCCGCGAGCGGAATACGGAGATGCAGGAACGTTTTGCTCCGATGGTGCAATTGTTGTTCCGCGAAGGCAATCCCACCGGCATTAAAGCCGTGCTGTCGCAGATGGGGCTGGCAAGCAACGCGCTGCGTTTGCCGTTGGTTCCTGCCACTGCAGAATTAGAGAGCGATATCGCCCGTGAACTGTCCCTTTTATAATTCCCGGACTGACATATATTTGGTAAAATCAGACCGTACCATCGGTACAGTCTGACCATAACAATAGCATACCCTTAGCATACCCTTAGCATATCTTAAGTGGCGCGAGATAGGCTAAAGATGATTATGCTTGCGCTTTGTTGTGCGCGTTGCGCTTACGCAGATAGATTACGCCTGCAGCAGCCGCAGCCATCAGCAACAGGGGCAGAACAGGTTCTCCGACAGGGTTCGGGTTATCCTCACCGTGTGTCGGACCAATCCTGCGCGGGCCTCCGGGTTGGCCGGCAGACATCGTGGTGCTTGACATATCCTCTACGGAAGTAGCGCCAACGGCGGTTACTTGGGAGGAGAGAGAACTACCGGCGCCTCGCATTGTGGAGGTGGACTGCCAGTCCTGAGAACTCTGTGCCATGGCAGGCAGCGCGAGGGCTGCCGCCATAACAACTAATATCATTAACTTTTTCATCGTTGTATGAAACTTTTAATATTCAACATTCAGATAGTAACCATTATTTTACCAGCGCGCCGGTAGCGTCATAGATACGTCCGCTGCGGAGGATGTAAAGCATGCCGTTGTACATTATCTTCTGTACGCCCGTAGTCTGCAAGCCTTCACCCGTCACCGTCTCAATGTCCGTAGGAACGGCCGGTGTTTTGCGGATGATGCTGAAGCGCAGGTCGTTGTCACCGGATTCAGTGGTGAAGCTGTAGGTATCCTCTGCGGTGATGGGGGTTTCTATTCCGGTCTTGTTGTCACGCAGATAGAGTTCGTCTTCTCCATCGTAAGTGAAGCGGAAGGTATATTCATTGCTTGCCGAACCGCCATGGAAACCAACAACATGATTGTCGGCAGTCGGAATACAGTTGATAGCCATCCGTCCATCGGGCGAGATACCGTACAAGGTAGGTGCTGCGGGATCGCCGTACATCTTGCGGGCATCGAAGCCGTTCTCGAACTCTTCCACAAAGTCCTCGCGGATATAAATCTTCAGTTCATCTGCCCAGCCGTTCGTGTCAGCTACGCGCAGGCGCAAGAAGTCCATCTTGGGTTCAAGGTTTTCTTCCGGTTCTGTCTCACCGTCTGCGAAACGACGCGGAGCGTGCATTGGGGCAATATGGCTGTGTGAAGCAGGATTCAGCACCAAATTGGTATAATTGAGTGTAACCGAACCGGCACCACCGGAGGAGAGTACCGAGAAGGACTGCATAGACTGGATGTAATCATCAGTACCGGATGTTCCGGGTGTGTAAGCGGTATAGTTACCGCCGGTAACAGATTTATCGCCTGCAGACAGATTCTCACTGGTCGAATTAAAGATATAGATGGATGCATCAGAAGCTTTGGAAAAGTCAGTTGCTTCAAATCCTTTAATCCAGATTGGGGCAGTCCAAGAGTTAGCAAGCAAGTTCTCGTCTCCAGCCGTAGTGTGAGACAGCGTACAAGTCTTGTTTTCGTTGGTTACCAGTGTACCATCCATCTGGAAGATATGGCCGGCAGCACCGTCATAAATCACATCATAACCCACGAACGGATACATTGTTTCATCGCCTTTCAGGCGTTCCCAATCCGTACCGGCAGCGTTTACCTTGAATGTCCAAGCGTTGTAGTAGTTGTACAGCACATTTGCATCGCTAAACGGTGTTCCGATATATTGGTTTACATCGGTGGGAGCACCCTCCCAATTTCCGGCAGCGGAAGACTTGGTATAGAAATCCACTTGTGCTCTACCCGGAGTACCGGAGGCTCCCCATACCAATGCACCGTTACCTGTAGAAGCCGACTCTATATGCAGCGTAGATTCTGTGGTGGGGGTTGCAGAGGAATTACTGAAGTTGTAGTTCTGCACATTGGTAGTTACTTTCAACATAGCCGTAGCGGGGATAGTCAGTTTACCGGCTGCATCAATCGCGCTACCACCGGTTGGGGTATAACTACCTACAGTACCGATACGGACGCTATTGACATTAGTTGTTGCGCTGGCAGGAATCTCCACAGGAGCAAGAATGATGATATCCTCACTTCCGTTATTCACACTCGGAGCCACGCCCTTCGTCCAGTTAGCAGCAGTACTCCAACTGGTCTCATTACCGATTGCTCCACCTTTGAACACATACGTACCGTTATTGGTCCAGTGGGCATAAAGGGTGAGGTCATCATCGGTGTTTTCCCAGTTTGAATTTGCGGCTGTATAACCCGACACGTTACCAACGATACCGCCGGAAGCATTAAATATCTGATTACCACCACTTGAATCGGTCCAATACCCATTAAAGGTATAGCCTTCTTTGGTCGGTCGGGTCATTGCAATATCTTTGCCTGATCCAAATCTATAGTTATTCTGACCAGAGGTCACTGTGAAGTACGGAGAACCATTGGTTCCCGTTGTCGGAGACAATTCCGGCGAAAGAGTGATTTGATAAGACTTCGCCTCCCATTTTGTATAAAGCGTGACAGTACCATCATATATCCAATGGTGCTCTGTTACATAGTCCGTAACTGTTTGAGTCAAATTACCTTCCGCATCTGCCACAATATAATTATAACCCTGGTCAAGATAGTATCCTGCAACTTGATATCCGGCATACTCCGGTTCATCATCAATAGTAATACTCGTTGCGTTGTATGTAACCGAATACTCACCATCTGAACTTCCACCTTTTTTATCAAGGGTACCTCTTGTATAAGTCTTAGCACTAAAATATGCGGTCAGAGTTGTATTAGCCGTCGGAGTAAAGGTCTGACTTGCCGTAGTCGTACCAACAGAGAATGTACCACCATTCGAACTTGCCCAATGGTCAAAGTCATATCCCGTATTCCCTGTTGCGTTAATAGAAACACCCGTCACTACTCCAACGGTTTGGTTTGTATTAGGACTCGTTGTTCCATTTCCATCATTTGCAAACGATACGGTTTTAGTAATCTCGGTCCATTGAGCCGTGTAAGTAACATCATCATCGGGCATCGTACTTGCCGGAGTAACATCCCATCCTGCAAAAGTATATCCTGCCTTTGTTACCACAGGAGCCGTAATGGATGCTCCATAATTAACAGACCCATTGGGAGTCCCCGTAGCCGCAGCATCCGCACAGGTTCCGGCCGTTGTAACCGTACCGCCATCTAAATCCCATGTCAACGTGTGACTATTGAGTGTATAATTAGCAACAATCGTTTTGCCGTCATCAGATGCATTGATAGAAATCGTCTTGCCGGTTAACGAACTTCCCGTTGTTACACCAGTCGGCACAGCCGACCACGTACTAAATGTATAGCCCGTGATATCCGGCGCTGTAGTAGTGTTTGCGGTAGTAACACCAACATTTTCTACAGAGCCATTTGATTTAATTGAAGTACCTCCACATTCATATGCTACCGTCACAGTACGTGCTATCTCCGAGAAACGTGCATAATAGGTATTTGCACTCGTCGGATAATACGTGTACTTCTCCTTTGAAGATATCTGAGTTCCCGAAGTTGCTCCTGTCCACCAACCATCGAATCGATAACCCGTTGCAGGAGTACCTACTTGTAATTGCGTTGTTGCCGTACGACAAGCAGAAACGGTAGTGCTGCTTGCAGAGGTAGAGATAGACGGTGTACGTTTTGTCGTACCACCTTGGCTTGTCAACTCATAAGAAGATATATTAATGGTCGATTTTGAATTGCCCGAAGTATAGGAACCACCTATCGTCTTAACAACACTATTGTAGGTTTGAGTGGCATTTAAGTAAGTCCGATAATTGCTATCATAGTATACATCCGGTTTTTCACCTTCCTTACCATTATTTACAACTAAATAACAAACAGCATCTCCATTGTTATTTAAACCATAATGCCTCAATCCTGTATATTCTACTGCTTTATCCGACACATCAGTTAGCCATTGATTGTATGCCGTGCCGTTTCCGACACGAGCCTTGTCTCCGGTACCTGTTTCTCCACCTACTATACCAAATCCCATTGCATCATTCCATGTATCGAGGTAATTGTTGTAGTAAAGTTTTGTTCCTGTCACAGGAGACATGTCACGATATTTTTGGCAACTAGCATGACCTATCACAACACGGATATTTGTTTCTTCCCAATCAGAAGCATCAAAATATAACTTCGATGTAGAAAAGCTATAACTTGAATTGTCGCTTCCCGTTTGATATTGGGTACAGGTAGCATCCCCATCCCAATCATATATCCATTTATTAAAGTGATTAGCCCTTGCATCTTTCCACATTTCTTTGGAATAGTGTTGGCCATCATTGGTATTGTCATTATTATATGTTTGGAACTGAAAATTCCAAATCCACCCATTTGATGTGTCGTAAGAATCAATATATAATTGCTTACCCTCGAATGTGAGACCAGCTCTTGTCATCTTGTGGCAATACCACGATCCAATGGCCCAGTTATCTCGGTTCACATTTATAAAAGGTGTATACGTGTTATCGGTCGGCATCGTAACACCCACCACCTTGGTTTCATTCGCCCACATCTGTCCTACGCCGCAGGTGAGGAGGAGGGCAAGAAAAAATGATTTTAGTTTTAAATGTTTCATAATGTATTTAGTTTTTTATTAATGATTTGTATTTTAATTCTATGTAGGACTATTTTGCATTATATATCAAATCCAAACCTTGTTTCCTGTAAAAAGCAAAACGAGTATCGCATCTCACTTATCTCCATGCCGGATTAACCTGTTGTTCTTTCGGTTGTTTCGTTGTCATAGCAGTTTTCAATTTACAATGTATTTGGTTTGTTTGTGATATTATTTATATTTTAGTTACCACTGTAGATGGGTTTTGGAGGGAGTGCCAAATTATCCTTGCCATGTCGCTATTTCGTTAAGCCAATCCTCATGGCACACCATACCGCTTCCCGTTGCATATTCATGCTCCGCCTTATCTGCGAGAGAACGGATCTCCGTTTCCGTAAAGCGGCAAGGTGCCTCATTGTGACGCATCGCGTTGATGTAATTAATAACAACAGCCATCTTCGACTCATCATTAATCATCGGCCCCATTGCCGTCAAGAAACGACTGCTTGCCACAGCTTGCGGTGTACTCATTTTATTTGTCATTTGATAGTTGGTCGGCATCTCCTAATTATCATTTTTTGAAATCGGCGGCAAAGGTACAAAAAATATTTTATATATGCAAATTTTTTTACTCTTTTTTTCATTTTTCTTATTTTATGCTCTTCGAATGCCAAGAATACGATACTTTTAGATAAAACCCCACGAAACCCTTTTGATTGGCACGATTTTTGTACCCTTATTTTTGAGGAGGACAAATGCCTCTTAAACGATAACACAAACTAACCATCAAAGGAGGAAAAAGTATGAAACTGAGTATTCAAGCCGTGAATTTTGACATCGCTAACCGTTTGAGCGAACACATTGAGAAGAAGACCAAACGTTTCTCCAAACTTCTGCCCGAAAGCGCAGAGATGGAAGTAAAGATGACTCTCGTCAAACCCGAGACTAACCTGAACAAAGAAGCGCAGATAAGCGTTCGTGGCGTAGGGTCAGAGCTATTTGCCAAGAAAGTATGCGATACGTTCGAACAGAGTGTGGATGACACATTAGAAGCCATAGAGAGACAACTGGAGCGGATAAAAACCAACAAATGAGTAACTTATTCTTGTCACCAGC
This sequence comes from uncultured Bacteroidales bacterium, assembly GCA_902780495.1. GTDB lineage: Bacteria > Bacteroidota > Bacteroidia > Bacteroidales > Paludibacteraceae > Colicola. Next base: position 29,547 of record CACZFM010000013.1, on the reverse strand, counting down.
CGACTACCCGTTTGGGTGGTCGGTTTTTTGTTCGTCCGTAGTCTTCGTTTTGCGGAACGGAGCCGAAGCGCCTTCCGCCAGGTTATGCCACCGTTCGCGCAAGAAAGCGCCCGTATGATTGATGAAACGGAGTCCCCATTCGTTGAGGGCATAGTCTTCTTCCTCTTCCTGCACTTGTGCGACATGGGCAATATCTTCTTCGCTGATAACGAGCATGATATCCCCTTTCTGGAGTTCACTTTTTCCGCTTGGGACGGCAAAGTTCTCGCCCCGCCGAACCATAATAACCCGTACGGTATCCGGGATATTCATATCCTTGAGTTGTGTTCCTCGCTCCAGCATCTGTTCGGTGACCACCATTTCGCGGGCATAGGCTTCGATATCTTCGGGCAGTTCGATGTCAAAATGGGTGATGCGATTGCGTTCCTGTGCGGGTTCGGCAAGGTTAAGCGCCCGTGCCGCCGAACTGACGGATGTTCCCTGGATGACAAGGGAAACGATGGTACACAGGAAAACGATGTGGAAGAGCAAGGTAGCATGAGGAACGCCACTTGCCATACAGAGTATGGCGAAGATGACCGGCACGGCACCTTTCAGCCCCACCCAACTGACAAAGAGTTTATCGCTGTTCTTATAGTTCTTGAACGGCCAGAGACAGAGAAAGACTGACAAAGGACGCGAAATGAATATCATTACGAAACTAATTACCAAGCAAGGCAACCACACTTCCATCCGCACGAGTTCATGCGGCTTGACCATAAGTCCCAACATAAGGAACATGACCAATTGGCAGAGCCAAGAGAGTCCGTCGAAGAAAGAAAGGGTCTGGCGTTTGCGGGCAAACTTGCTGTTACCAATCATCAAACCTCCCATATAGACAGCCAGAAAACTATTGCCTTTCATGTAATAGGTGACGGCAAAGATGAAGATACAGAAGGTGAGAATCATGATAGGATAGAGACTCTCGTTGGTCAGTTGCACCTTACGCATAAGGGCAATCGCCATCTTGCCAAGAGCAAAGCCCATGACCGCACCGACAATAATCTGGATAACGATTTCCTGTGCAATCTCCAAGGCACTGACAGAGGAAGGATGGGATGTGACAATGCCGATGAGGGTGATGGTGAGTACATACGCCATGGGATCGTTGGCACCTGACTCCAGCTCCAGCAAGGGACGAAGGTTGTGCTTGAGTCCCATCCGATTGGTACGAAGGATGGAGAAGACACTTGCCGAGTCGGTGGAAGACATGGTGGCGGCAATGAGAAGCGCCGAAGCAAATCCGACAGAGGCAATGGCATTAACCCAGCCCAGTACGAGATAGATAATGGTTCCCGAAATAAGGCATGTAAGCATGACACCGACCGTTGCCAATGTGCCGCCCGGTCCGAAAACAGGGCGTATGTCGGAGATACGGGTATCCATACCTCCGGAGAAGAGGATGACACAAAGCGAGATAGTGCCCATTGCCTGTGCAGAAGAGGTGGAGATGGATGATATGTAACCTACTCCGTCTTCGCTAATCCATTTTCCCAGTCCTTCGGGTCCAAAGATGATACCCACCGCCATAAAAAGGAGGAGTGCAGGCACGCCGTAGCGTTTTCCGATACGGTCGGAAAAGATGCTGGCAAAGAAAAGCAGACTAAGGACCAGGAGCAGGAGTTCGACTTGCATGGCAGCTTATTTCTCAGGCTTTTTGTTCAACAAATGTTCGTCGATGAGACGGATGATTTCCTCTTTGGGATAGAGGCCTTTGAGGAGGATGGGTTGTCCATCCACAGGGATATAAAGCACCTGCGGTATGCTGCTAATCTGGAAAACCCGCGCGAGTTCGCGTTCCTGTTCGGTATCCGCTTTATAGAAGATGACTTTCTTTTTGTAGGTTTCAGAGAGTTCTTCCATGATAGGTGCGAGGCGTTTGCAGGGTCCGCACCAAGTGGTATAGAAATCGATAACAGCAGGTTTCTTGCCATAGTAGGTCCATTCCTTTTCGGAGGAATAGTCCATTATCTTTTTCTTAAAATCAGCCTGCGTGAGGTATATGACTTCAGCATTGGTCCAAGCCAATGCGCAGACGGAGAGAAAGAGGGTAAAAAATAGGCGTTTCATGGTATGTATGTTTTTCAGTCTTTATTATCTTTTTGTGCCCTTGGATGGGCGTTTTGGTAGGTTTGGCGTATCTGCTCGAAGGTGGTATGGGTATAAACCTGCGTGGCAGCGAGCGAAGCATGGCCCAGGAGTTGCTGTATGGTACGAATGTCGGCGCCGTTGTTGAGCATGGTTGTTGCAAAAGTATGTCGCAGCACATGCGGCGAATGCTTTTTGAGGGTTGAGACCTCGCCCATCCTTTCGCGAACGACATTATACAGAACACCTTTGGTAAGGGGTACGACCTGTCCGTTACTTTTCTGTGTTACAAAAAACGTGCCGTACTGTCCGTCCCTTGCCTGCCGATAGGTCTCAATCTGCGCGCAGAGCCTTTCGCCGATAGGGATAATGCGTTCCTTGCTCCTTTTACCGAAGACACGGATTTGCTGTTGGCGTGTATCGACATCGCTATCTTTGAGCCCCAACATCTCCGCCTGCCGCATACCGGTCTGGTAGAGCATTTCGATGATAAGGGCATTGCGGATGGATAGGAAATCATCGGCTGCCTCATCCCACGCGGTGGCTTCCTCCATCTCACCTGTTTTGAAGAACACGGGCAAGGGTTTGTCCACTTTGGGCGCAATGACCCTGCGGGTGATGTCTTTCTCCACTATCCCCAGGCGCAAGAGAAAGCGATAGAACGAATGCAGGGCTGCCAGTTTCTGCTTGACGCTACGGGGCGCATTGTGATTTTCCTCCATGAGTGAAATAATCCACTCTTTGACATCCCCCTCGGTGACAGCGGAGACATCATACTCCTCCGGTTCCCATCCCAGATGACGGCAAAACTCGTATAAGTCATCGCGATAGGTCTGCACCGTGCGAGGTGAATACTTCCTCTCGATGGCAATATAATCGAGGAACTTCTGAATCACAGTGCGCCGGTTAGTGGGTTCAGTTAATCTCTTTGCCTACTTCGTCGGACGCTTCGAAGGGGAAGAGACCGAAGAGTTCGGCATCTATGCGATCGGTAATATACTGGAAGTCTTCGGGATTCTGCGCGAACTTGATATGGTCGCCATCGACAACGAGCAGTTTGCCTTTGTAGTCACGAATCCAAGCCTCGTACTTATCGTTCAGACCCTGCAGGTAGTCGATACGCATGGAGTTCTCATACTCACGTCCGCGCTTCTGAATCTGTGCGACCAGATTAGGGATAGAAGAACGGATGTAAATCATGAGGTCGGGCATTTTGACGAGTGACATCATGAGGTTGAAGAGGTCACAGTAGTTGTCAAAATCGCGGTCTTCCATGAATCCCTGCTCATGCAGATTGGGTGCGAAAATACGTGCATCCTCATAGATGGTTCTGTCCTGGATGATATACTCGTCGGTATTGGCAATCTCGACAACATCCTGAAAACGCTTGTTCAGGAAATAGATTTGGAGATTGAACGACCAACGTTTCATGTCGCGGTAGAAATCTTCCAGATAGGGATTGAATTCGACCGATTCAAAACGGGGTTCCCAGCCATAATGCTTGGCGAGCATGTTGGTAAGGGTTGTTTTACCACATCCGATATTTCCGGCAACGGCAATATGCATTCGCTTTCGGCAATCGGTCGGCGGTCAGTTTATTGCGCTTTCCGACACCTCGCAAGAGGTTCCTCTATGCCGATTGAGAGGGTTTTAAGTATTTATATTACAGTCTATTAAATTTCCAGTTACTTTCCATTCCAGTTGGCATTTTCCTGCGAGAAGAGTCCGAAGAGTTCGGCATCTATCTTATTGACCACCATGCGGAAATCTTCCGGCCGGTTTTCGAAGTCGAGATTGTCGGACTCAATGACCAGCACCCGCCCTTCATACTGATGGAAAATGAAGTCTTCATAATGCTCGTTGAGGCCTTTGAGGTAGTCAATCTGCATGGTTTGCTCGTACTCACGTCCGCGCTTCTGAATCTGTGCGATGAGGCAAGGTACGGATTTTCGGAGATAAATCATCAGGTCGGGCAATCGCATGAGTTTTTTCATGTGCGAAAAAAGCTCCATATAGGTGGTGTAATCGCGTTCGGAGAGGTCACCGCGCAGGTAGTTATTACGGACGAAGACATGAACACCCTCGAAGATACTGCGGTCCTGCACGATGGTATGCTCCGCCTTTTGGACCGCCAACATATCCTTGAAGCGCTCTTTGAGGAAATAGGTTTCGAGGCAGAAGGACCAACGGGCGATATCCTTATAATAGTCCTCCAGATAGGGATTGAAGCCGACACTTTCAAAGCGCGGTTCCCAGCCATAGTACTTCGCCAACATCCTAGTCAGCGTTGTTTTTCCGGCTCCGATATTTCCTGCGATAGCGACGTACATTGATGCTTTTGGTATGATTTTCAGGCGTTCACCCGAAACAACCTGCAAAGGTACTACTTTTTTTTGATATGTACAAATATTTGTGAAAAAATCTGCATTTTTTGTAGAAATATATGGAGAATTGGCGTTCCCTCTGCTTTTCCTTGGCTAAATAGCCTAATAATAACTCAATAATCACCCAATAATAACCTAATAATAGCCTAATAGTCAAACGGAAACCCAAGTGAGTTCTTGCCGAAAAAAACACAAAAAAATACATTTTTATTGAAAAATATTTGCGTAATTAAAAAAAAAGCAGTACCTTTGCGGGCTATTTCGTGCGAAAAGGCGCGCGGATAGTACAAAACGACCGAAAAAACAACATAAAAACAATAACCAAACAATTATGCAAAACAAAGGATTGATTAGAACGATGGCCGTGTGCCTTGCCTTGGTATGCGCATTCTACCTGTCGTTCAGCATAGTGGTTTCCCACTATGACAAAAAGGCAAAAGCCTATGGAGAAGGCGATGCCGCCAAAGAGTATTTCTATTTAGATTCCATCGCCACCCAGAAAGTGTGGTTCGGTCACACCCTAAAAGAGTGCCGTGAGAAACAGTTGAACCTGGGTCTGGACCTGAAGGGCGGTATGAACGTAACGATGGAAGTGAGCGTTCCGGACATTCTGCGCGCGCTGAGCGGCAACAACACGTCGGAAGGCTTCAACAAAGCCATGGATATGGCCATCCAGAAACAGAAGAGCAGCGGCGAAGACTTCGTAACACTGTTCATCGAGAGTTATAAAGAACTGGATGCCAATGCACAGTTGGCCAGCGTGTTCTCGACCTTCGAGTTGAAGGACAAAGTGACGCTGACCTCCACCAATGACGAGGTTGAGAAAGTGATCCGCGAAGAAGTGGACGGCGCCATCAACAACTCGTTCAACGTGCTGCGCACCCGTATCGACCGTTTCGGCGTGGTACAACCGAACATCCAGCGTTTGAGCCAAGCCGGCCGCATCCTGATTGAGCTGCCGGGTATCAAAGAGCCCGAACGCGTCCGCAAACTGCTGCAAGGTTCCGCCAACCTGGAGTTCTGGGAGACCTATGACCTGCAGGAGTTGCTGCCCCAGTTGGCTCAAATCAACAGCGAATACGCCCGTCTGAACACCGCCGAGACAGCGACCGAGGAAAAAGCCGAAGAAGTGGTGGAAGAGAAGGCCGTTGATGCAGAGAACAGTTCGGAGCAGACCGACGACATGGCCGCACTGATGGAAGGCTTGAACGCCGACAGTGCCGCCCAAGCCGCTGAAGAGCAGGCCAAAGCCGTGGAGAACTACAAGGAGCAAAATCCGCTGTTCTACGTGCTGAACCCGAGCATCAACCAAGCCGGTCAGGCCATGGGCGGTCCGGTGGTAGGAACGGTTCTGTACACAGACACCGCCAAAGTGAACGCGATGCTGAGTTCGACGATAGCCCGCCAAGTGCTGCCGCGTGACCTTCGTCTGAAATGGACGGTGAAAGCCATTGACGAGGCCGGTACGATGTATCAGCTGGTGGCACTGAAAGCGCAGCGTGACGGCCGTGCAAGTCTGGAAGGTGACGTGATAACCGACGCCCGTGCCGACTTCAGCCAACTGAGCGCATACGCCAATGTAAGCATGTCGATGAATGCTGAAGGCGCAAAGACCTGGCAGCGTATCACGAAAGACAATATCGGCAAATCCATCGCTATCGTTCTGGACGGCTATGTATATAGCTTCCCGACGGTGCAGAACGAGATTGCCGGCGGTAACAGCCAGATAACCGGTAACTTCACCGTGGATGAGGCAAAAGACCTTGCCAACACGCTGAAATCCGGTAAGATGCCCGCCCCCGCCCGCATCATCCAAGAAGATGTGGTTGGTCCGTCGCTGGGTAAAGAAGCCATCCAAAACGGTTTGTGGAGCTTTGCTCTGGGCTTCCTGCTGATTCTGATTTACATGGTGTTCTACTATGGTCTGACCGCCGGATTGATAGCCGATGCAGCGTTGCTGTGCAACATCGTTCTGCTGCTGGGTATCCTGTCATCGTTCTCCGCCGTACTGACCTTGCCCGGTATCGCCGGTATCGTGCTGACGATGGGTATGGCCGTGGATGCGAACGTGCTGATTTACGAGCGTATCCGTGAGGAGATGCGTAGCGGCAAAGCCATGCGCAAAGCCATCGAAGACGGTTTCAGAGGCGCTATCTCCGCGATTGTGGATGCGAACGTGACCTCGTTCCTGACCGGTGCTATCCTGGCTATCTTCGGTAGCGGTCCGATCAAGGGCTTCGCAGTGACGTTCATGATCGGTATCATCTCGTCGTTCATGACGGCCGTATTCCTGACCCACCTGTGGTTGGATTCATACGCACGCCGTGAGAACGCCAAAGAGCTGAGCTTCACCACGAACCTGATGAAGAACTTCCTGCAGAACACGAAGATTAACTTCATCGGTATCCGCAAAGTGACATACGTTATCTCCGCCATCATCGTGGCAATCGGTATCATCGGTCTGGAGCCGCATTTGTTCGGCAAACTGAACCTGGGTATCGATTTCTCCGGTGGTCGCAACTATATCGTACGCTTCGAACAGCCGGTGAACACACTGGATGTTGACAAATCGTTAGAGGGCGTGTTCATGGCCGAAAAAGCCAAACTGAACGACGACGAGAACTTCTCGCTGACCGTTATCACCATCGGTGATGCCAACCAAGTGCGCGTATCCACGAACTACCGCATCCATGAGAACTCTGAGACTCTGGACGATGAGATAGAAGAACTGTTGTACCAAGGCTGCAAACCGTTCCTGTCCGAGAACATCACTGCCGAACAATTCAAGTCGACAGAGATTAACCCGACCGTAGGTATCATGCAGTCGCAGAAAGTAGGTCCCGCCATTGCCGATGACATCACGACGAGTGCCGTATGGGCAGTGCTGGCCGCATTGGTAGGTATCTTCCTGTACATCCTGATCCGCTTCCGCAACCTTGCGTTCTCGACAGGCGCCGTTGCCGCACTGGCACACGACTCCATCATCATCCTGGGTGCATACGCTCTGCTGTGGAAAGTGATGCCGTTCAGCATGGAGATTGACCAATCGTTTATCGCAGCCATATTGACCGTGATCGGTTACTCAATCAACGATACGGTGGTTATCTTCGACCGCGTACGCGAATACAACACATTGTACAGCAAACGCGACCGTGCAGAGAACATCAACACCGCCCTGAACGCAACGATGAGCCGTACGTTCTCGACCTCGATGTCCACGCTGGTAGTGCTGTTCGCAATATTCATCTTCGGCGGTGAGACCATCCGCGGCTTCGTATTCGCGTTGCTGTTGGGCGTAATCGTAGGAACCTACTCCAGCTTGTGCATCGCCACACCGCTGGCATACGATATCCAAATGGCACAACAACGCCGTCGCGAGAAAAAAGCCCAGGCTAAATAACCAGCCGCATGGAAACCAATTAAGGAGTCATGCGCACACGCGTGACTCCTTATTTATGCCAAACATAAACCCAAACAAGACCATGAACAACGATTTTCTGAAATTCGCCAAGAGTCAAGGACTGAACACCATGCACGTAGAGAACGTGATGCAAACGTCCGCGTCATACATCTCCCCCACTATTCTGGAGGAACGACAACTGAACGTATCCCAAATGGATGTGTTCTCGCGCCTGATGATGGACCGCATCATCTTCATGGGAACAGAAGTGACAGACTACACCGCGAACGTGATACAAGCCCAGTTGCTATATCTGGATTCGACCGACTCGGACAGAGACATCAATCTATATCTGAACACCCCCGGCGGCAGTGTGTACGCGGGACTCGGCATCTATGACACGATGCAATTTGTGAAAAGCCGCATCGGCACCATCTGTACAGGTATGGCGGCCTCTATGGGTGCTATCCTGCTGGTGGCAGGTGAGAACGGTATGCGCGCAGCCCTACCCCATAGCCGCGTGATGATACACCAACCCCTCGGCGGCATCCAAGGACAAGCCTCCGACATCGAAATAACCGCACGCGAAATACTGAAACTGAAAGACGAACTCTATCATATCATCGCCGACCACTCCGGACAAAACGTGGACAAAATACGCCAAGATGCGGACCGCGACTACTGGATGAACGCGCAAGAAGCGCTGGCGTACGGAATGATAGACAAAATCTATACAAAGAAATAAAAACAATGGCGACAAAAAAGAACAACCTGTGTTCGTTCTGCGGCAACGAAAGCGACCAACTGTTTTCCGGTTTAGACGGGTCGCTGATTTGTTACGACTGCATCGAGCAAGGGCATAAACTGCTGATGGAGCAGGAAGCCCAAATGGCGCGCGATGAAGAAAAACAATGGCGTTCCAGCGTGCAAGACATGCCCCATCCCAGCCAGATAAAAGCGTTTCTTGACCAATATATCATCGGTCAGGACGAGGCTAAACGCTACTTGAGCGTTGCCGTTTACAACCACTACAAACGCTTGCTGCAAGTGACCCGCAACGATGACGTGGAGATAGAGAAATCGAACATCATCCTTGTGGGGCCGACCGGTACAGGCAAGACCTTGATGGCCCGCACCATCGCCAAGATGCTGAAAGTGCCGTTTGCTATGGTAGATGCGACCGTTCTCACAGAAGCCGGCTATGTGGGTGAAGACGTGGAAAGCCTGCTGGTGAGACTGTTGCAAGAGACAAACTACAATGTGCAACAAGCCGAAAGAGGCATTGTCTTCATTGACGAAATCGACAAGATAGCACGCAAAAGCGACAACCCCAGCATCACGCGCGATGTGAGCGGTGAAGGCGTGCAACAAGGACTGCTGAAACTGCTGGAAGGTGCGGTGGTGAACGTTCCACCCCAAGGCGGCCGCAAACATCCGGAACAGGAATTCGTGAAAATAAACACCCAAAACATCCTGTTCATCTGCGGCGGTGCATTTGACGGAATAGAACGGAAGATTGCACAACGTCTGAACACCCAAGTGGTGGGCTTTGAGGCCTCGCAAAAGAGCCAAAAAGTAGATAAGAACGACTTGTTGCGCTACATCGCTCCGCAAGACCTGAAATCGTTCGGGTTGATACCGGAAATCATCGGTCGTCTGCCCATCCTGACCTACCTGCAACCCCTTGGGAAAGAGGCACTTCGCAAGATATTGACCGAGCCAAAGAACGCCATTACCAAACAATATCAGAAACTGCTGGAAATGGACGGTGTGACACTACGGTTCGAGGATGCGGCATTGGATTACATCGTGGACAAAGCCGTTGAATACAAACTGGGCGCACGAGGGTTGAGAGGTCTAACAGAGACCATTATGATAGACCTGATGTATGAGATACCTGAGAAGAAGCTGACTCAATATACGGTCACCCGCGAGTATGCCGAGCAGAAACTGCAGAAGGATGAACTTTTCCGTCTGCAGCAGGCTGTCTGAACTGCTCTTTACGACCTCCCGCAAAGAGGTCGTATTTATTGAAGAGGCAATCCAAATCGCCGTTCAGCAAGCGAATGCGTTTGGCAGGTTTGAGGCCGATGCATTTCAAGGCCTCTTCGTTGGAGGAAATGACCCATGCGGTAGCCCCCGTGAACTGATGCTTGAGCGTAGAGCCCATGGCCTGATAGAGACGAAGCACATCTTTGTTCTGCGCCAACCGTTCGCCATATGGCGGATTCATCATGACCAACGCGCCGTCCGCATGAACATCCCGAAGTTCCTCTATCCGCACCTGACGGACAGATATATGGCGGTTCAGACCGGCATTGGCGACATTCTTTAACGCCATCTGCACCGCATAATATCCGGCATCACTGCCATAGATATGGTGCATAAACGGGCGTTCACGAGAGTCGTCACCGCTGACGGAGGCAAACAAATCGCCATCAAAATCGCGCCATTTCTCAAAGGCAAAACCTTTTCGAAAGATGCCCGGAGCAATATTCTGCGCCATTAAGGCGGCCTCAATCAGCAAGGTTCCCGACCCGCACATAGGGTCATAGAAATCGCTGTCGCCTTTCCATCCCGCCAGGCGCAGCATACCCGCCGCCAAAACTTCATTGATAGGAGCTTCGGTAGTAGCCACCCGATAACCACGTTTGTGCAACGACTCGCCGCTGCTATCCAAACTGACCGTAACATCCGCACCCGCTATGTGTACGTTGATATACAAGTCAGGGTTGACAATCTGCACATTCGGCCGGCGCCCCGTGCGTTCCGTCCAATAATCGGCAATAGCATCTTTGACACGATAGGTGACATATCGGGAATGACGAAAATCGTCGCTATATACCGTTGAATCGATGCTGAATGATGTGGTTTCGGTCATAAACAGACTCCAATCGATAGTCTTTACTTGCTCATACACACCGTCGGCATCCTTGGCACGGAAGGCAGCGACCGGCACCAGAATACGGATGGCGGTACGCAGACAAAAGTTGGCACGATACAACATCTCCATGCCCCCTGTGAAGGACACGGCACGCCGCTGCTTCACCACATTGCCTGCCCCCAGGTCTATCAATTCCTCCGCCAAGACATCCTCCAAACCTTTGAAGGTTTTGGCAAGCATCTCAAATTCATTCGTCTTTTGTGCCATGAGTCCGTTCCTTGTTAAAATTCACCTGCAAAGGTAGTATTTTTTCTTCATTTATGCAAAATGCAAGGGGAAAACAATATGCCAATCAGCCTGTTCTTGCTTTTTTTTCAAAAAAAAATCATTTTCTCTTGCACACATAAAAAAAATGTAGTACCTTTGCAGCCGAATTGGTGTGGTATCGCATACAAATCAACAAAAACAAAATACAAACAAATAAACAATCTATTTTTACTATCATGAAAAAAGGTTTCCTGATGATGACGCTTATCGCTTTGATACTGACGTCATGTGGTGCTCCTGTTCCTCCCGATCAGATCACAGTTAATCCGAGTCCTCTGACCGTAGTAGGCGGCAAAGTGAGCGCAGAAATCACCGGTAAGTTCCCTGCAAAGAAGTTTGCGAAGAACGCAACCGTAGTGGTTACTCCCGTACTGAAATTCGCAGGCAAAGAGGTTCTCGGCGAGCCGATGACCTATGTGGGCGAAAAAGTGAAAGAGAACGGGAAAGTGGTGAACTACCGCAATGGTGGCACCTATAGCCAAACCGCAGTGTTTGATTTCGTTCCCGAAATGGCCATTTCAGAGTTGTACCTCCGCTTTGAGGCAAAGAAGGGCAAAAAGACCGTTGAAATTCCTGACATGAAGGTAGCTGACGGTGTGAACCAAACTTCTACTTTGATTGACCCCAAAGATGCGAAAGCACAAATCACAGCTGACAAGTTCCAACGCATCATCCAAGAGATGCAAGAAGCTGACATTATGTTCCTTATCCAGCAAGCCAATCTCCGCAACGGTCAATTGAACACCCAAGAGATGAAAGACTTGCACGCTGCTATCAAAGAGGCTGACAGAAATGAGAAGAAAGCCATCAACAACCTTGAGGTTTCCGGTTATGCAAGCCCCGAAGGCGGTATGGATTTGAACACCCGTTTGGCCAACAACCGTCAGGCCAACGCACAGCGTTATCTGGAGAGAGAGCTTCGCAAGAACAAAGTGAAAGCAAGCATTGATGCAAAAACCACTTCGGAAGACTGGGAAGGTTTCCAGAAAGCCATGGAAGAGAGTAACATCCAAGACAAGGAACTGGTATTGCGCGTGCTTTCCATGTACAGCGATCCCGAAGAGCGTGAAGCTCAGATCAAAAACCTGTCTGTCGTATATCAGAACATCGCAAGTGACATTCTGCCGGCTCTTCGCCGCAGCCGTTTGATTCTGACCACTGACATTATCGGTAAGTCGGACGAAGAAATCGTTGCCCTCTGGAAGAAAGATCCCGCTCAACTGAACGTAGAAGAGCTGCTGTACTCGGCTACTCTGACCAACGACATGAACGAGAAGATGGCTATCTACACCAAGGCTACCGAACTCTACAAGGACGATTTCCGCGGATGGAACAATCTGGGTATGTGCTACTTCAACCAAGGCAATATCGCAGAAGCACGCCGCTGCTACACCAAGGCACTGGCTATCGCTCCTAACGATGCAGACGTAAACTACAACGCCGGTGTTGCCGCCATGATGGACGGTGATATGCAGAAAGCCGAGACATGTCTTGGTAAAGCTGCCGGCACCAAGGGTGACTTGAACACCGCTATGGGTACCTATTACACCATGACCGGTGACTACAAAAAAGCCAAGACCACTTATGGTGAAAGTGCTACCAATAACGCTGCTGTTCAACAGATTCTGAACGAGGACTATGCCGGTGCACGCAAGACCTTGGCTGCTGTTCAAAACCCGAATGCGACTACGGCCTATTTGAGTGCTATCGTCGGCGCACGCACCAACGACCGTGAGGCTGTTTACAGCAACCTCAAGAATGCTGTTGCCCAAGACGCTTCCCTGAAAGCACGTGCTCAAAAGGATATTGAGTTCGCAAAATACATGGAAGACAGCCAATTCTTGGCTATCGTGAAGTAATGTCGGTTCTGTTTCCAAAAGTAAACAAACCCCGTGAATGGGACTATCGCCCCATTTACTACGACAAAGACAAGGAGGCGCGCAAGGAAAAACTTGCGCGCCTTCAACACGGGGACTTGCGGGAAGAGTTTGAACGACATCGCACAGAACAACAGCGCAAACAACGCCGCAATCTATGGTTGTGGATAGGCGTATTGGCGGCTGTGGCAATCGTTTACTATTTATTACGCTAACATGGATATCATTCACCTGCTTCCAGACAGTGTTGCCAACCAAATTGCGGCTGGCGAAGTGATTCAGCGTCCTGCCAGTTGTCTAAAAGAACTGGTTGAGAATTCATTGGATGCAGGTGCAACACATATACAAGTGCTGGTGCGCGATGCAGGGAAAACCTTGCTACAAGTGGTTGACGATGGCAAGGGAATGAGTGAAACAGATGCACGCATGGCATTCGAACGGCACGCGACCTCCAAAATCCACGAAGCAGCAGACCTCTTTGAACTTCGAACCATGGGTTTTCGAGGCGAAGCCTTGGCAAGTATCTGTGCCGTGGCGCAAGTGGAAATCCTCACCCGACAAGAAGAGGACGAATTGGGGACATTGCTGGAAATACATGGTTCAACCATTGTACGTCAAGAACCCGTTCAATGTCCCAAAGGGACAAACTTGAAGGTGAAAAACCTGTTCTACAATGTTCCAGCAAGACGCAAATTTCTAAAAGGAGACCAGACAGAACGACGCAACTTACTCAACGAATTTTACCGCATCGTTTTGGTGTATCCAGAGGTACAATTCACCTATATTGAGGATGACGAAATCCTTATAGACCTGCCGGTCACCAACATAAAACAACGTATAGAAACCCTATTCGGAACCGGTGGAAAACAACCATTCACCAGCCAATTGGTGGAGATACGGACGGATAACGACTTGGTCAGTATCTACGGGTTCATCGGCAAGCCAGAGGCAGCGACAAAAAATGCCAAGCAATACTTCTTTGTGAACGGTCGCTATATGCGCCATCCCTATTTTCACAAAGCCGTACTGAATGCCTATACCGGTATGCTCGGACAAGATATGGCACCTGCTTATTTCATCTATTTTGAAATTAATCCAGAAACCATTGATGTCAATATCCATCCTACAAAAACGGAAATAAAGTTTGCCGACGAACAGATGATTTTCCCCATCCTGACAGCTACCATCCGAGAGGCGCTGGGTAAATTCAATGTGGCTCCTTCATTGGACTTCAATACGGATGGGCACATAGAGATACCCGTGATTGCCCACCCGGAACATACATCCTTCGAACAGCCTGTAATCACTCGTCAGCCAACTTATAACCCTTTCCACTCATCACAACGAATTACCACTCCGCACGATTGGCAACAGTTGTATGATCGCCCTTCTGCACCGATTCGTCCATCCGAACCCGCCTTACCTATTCCTGTTTCCTTTGTAGACATGCCGCTTGTACAACTGAACGGCAAATATATCTTGTTACCCACAGACGAGGGGTTGTTGCTTGTCAATCAGCACCGCGCACATATCAATATCCTTTATGATCAATATCTTCGCCGTCTGCAAGACCATGACGGGCAAGTGCAGCAGCTTCTTTTCCCCGATGTATGGGACGTGGATCGAGCAGATCTTCCTTTGGTTGAAGTATTGGTAACCGACCTTCGCTCTATCGGTTTTGATTTGACAGCACTCACGCCCGTGAGTTACAGTATCAACGGCGTCCCCGCCATGCTGGCAGGGAGCAGTACAATCCCTGTGTTGCAAAACATACTGGATACCATCCGAGATTTAGGACTTTCCGCACAACAACAATGGCATGAGAAGATTGCTTTGTCAATGGCCCAAAGTACCGCCATTCCTTACGGAAAAGTTCTAACACAGAAAGAAATGCAGCATCTATTGGAAGAACTTTTCACCCTTCCAAGATATCGTTATACACCCGATGGAAAAAACGTGGCGGCATTGCTCTCTCAAGAGCAGATTGGACGATTTTTCTAGACAATACACCCATTTTTATATGAAAATTGATATTTTATCCTAAAAAAATTTGCATACTTGAAATAAAAGTTGTATCTTTGCACCCGATTTTGTGCTGTGGAACATTTATCAGGGGATAAGAATAAATAATGTTTATTTATAAAAGAATAAGACTATGTCAGAAATTGAAGCAAAAGTAAAGGCTATTATCGTTGACAAATTGGGAGTTGACGAAAGTAAGGTAACTATGGATGCGAATTTCTCCGCTGACCTAAATGCAGACTCGCTGGACACCGTAGAATTAATCATGGAGTTGGAGAAGGAATTCAGCATTTCTATTCCTGAAGAAGATACTTCCAAGATTGCAACTGTAGGAGATGCGGTGGCCTATGTAGAAAACGCCATCAAGTAATAGCATACCTTATCAATGCGTATTTATACGAGTCTGCGGAAGTTCTGTAGGCTCGTATTGCACCTATATTAAAGATTATCATGGAACTAAAACGAGTTGTTGTGACCGGGATGGGAGTTTTGACCCCTCTTGGCAACGATGTTCCCACGATGTGGGATGCTATGGTTGAAGGAAAAAGCGGAATACGGGAGATAGAATCTTTCGACCACACCAAATACAGAACACATTTCGGCGGAGAAGTCCGCAACTTTGATATATTAACTTTTCTTGACCGCAAAGAAGCTCGCAAGCATGACCGTTATACCCAATTCGCTCTGGTGAGCGCCAAGCAAGCATTGGATAATTCGGGTTTGGATTTGGACAAGGAAGACCGCGATCGCATAGGTGTAATCTGGGGTAGCGGCATGGGAGGCATTACAACAATGGAAGCTGAACTAATGGAATACGGTCGTAGCACCGATGGTGTTCCTCATTTCAATCCCTTCTATATTCCCAAGTCCATTCTCAATATGGCGGCAGGACAGATTTCCATTCTGTTCGATTTGCGTGGCCCCAATTTTGCCACAGCTTCAGCATGTGCATCTTCATCACATGCCATCGCAGATGCTTTCAATTATATCCGTTTAGGAAAAGCCGATGCTATTTTCACCGGCGGAAGCGATGCGGATATCACCTATAGCGGTATCGGAGGTTTCAACGCCTTACATGCAATCTCCACCCGCAACGAAAGTCCGGAAACAGCAAGCCGTCCGTTCTCAAAGTCTCGGGACGGGTTTGTATTAAGTGAAGGAGCCGGTTGTCTAATCCTTGAAGAATACGAACATGCCAAGGCACGTGGTGCACACATCTATGCCGAGATGGTGGGTGCCGGCTTAAACGCTGAC
Organism: uncultured Bacteroidales bacterium; assembly: GCA_902780495.1. Classification (GTDB taxonomy): domain Bacteria; phylum Bacteroidota; class Bacteroidia; order Bacteroidales; family Paludibacteraceae; genus Colicola. The sequence goes on along the minus strand of CACZFM010000013.1, from coordinate 13,272 downwards.
GCATACCACATGACTGCACCCAATCCAGAAGGAAAAGGTGCTGCAAAAGTCATGCAAATGGCAATGGAAGATGCAGGCATCGGGACAAAGGATGTGGACTACATCAACGCCCACGGCACATCCACGCCATTAGGCGACATCGCCGAGCTAAAGGCTATCCAAAGCCTATGGGGAGAAGATGCTTATCGCCTAAATATCTCTTCTACCAAATCGATGACAGGACACATGGTAGGTGCAGCAGGGGCGGTAGAAGCTATTACCACTGTTTTGGCAATCCATAACGGCATTGTGCCGCCAACGATCAACCATGAAGATGGTGATGAGGACGAGAATATTGATTATCGCCTCAATCTAACCTTCAACAAGGCCCAGAAACGAGACATACGCTATGCGATGAGCAATACTTTCGGCTTCGGCGGACATAACACATGTCTGTTATTCCGTAAAAGCGAATAAACAAAGACATGCCTTACCGCGTTTCCATAGTGGGTGCTTCCGGCGCCGTTGGCCAAGAACTATTGAAAGTTCTTGCGGAGCACTGTTTCCCCATTACAGAATTGCGTTTGTTCGGTTCAGAGCGAAGCGAAGGACAATCCTATCGGTACTTGGGGCAGACGCTTCGAGTGGAACGTTTGCAACACGGCGATTGTTTCCGCCAGACGGACTTTGTTTTCGCTTGTGCAGGAGCCGGTGTCAGTCGCGAATATGTGGATGACATGACCCGTTTCGGAGCTGTGATGATTGATAACTCAAGTGCTTTCCGTCTGGATGCAGATACGCCTTTGGTGGTGCCTGAAATCAATATTGCAGATGCCTTGTCTGTATTACAGCCCAATTGCTCCCGCCGTGTCATTGCCAATCCCAATTGCTCCACTATCCTAATGGCACTTCCATTAGAAGCCCTTAACAGGTTGAGCCCTGTGCGCCGCGTACATGTTGCCACCTATCAGGCAGCAAGCGGAGCAGGAGCACAAGCCATGCAGGAACTGGAAGAACAATACCGACAAGTATTGGCCGGTCAGCCCGTTACAGTGCAACAGTTTGCTTACCCGTTAGCTTACAATCTCATTCCGCAGATTGACGTGTTTCAGGACAACGATTACACCAAAGAAGAGATGAAAATGCACCACGAGACCCGCAAGATTATGCACAGTGACCTTTCCGTCTCCGCCACATGTGTACGAGTACCGTCACTCCGTGCTCATTCCGAAAGCGTATGGGTGGAAACAGAACGTCCCATCACAGCAAATGAGGCACGTGAAATTTTTACTGCATTTCCAGGATGCACAGTGATGGACAATCCACGAGAAAAGCAATATCCCATGCCCTTGTTTTTAAGCGGAACCGATGATGTCTATATCGGGCGTATCCGTGCAGACATCAGTAATTCCAACGGATTGGCATTCTGGCTGGTGGGTGACCAAATCCGCAAGGGAGCTGCACTGAATGCCGTACAAATAGCCGAAGGCCTTATCCCACACATGCCACGATGAAAGAGGATGTTGAAATAATGGCTCCTGTCGGGTGTTGGGAAAGTTTGGCTGCTGCCATTGGGGCGGGTGCAACAAGTGTCTATTTTGGCATCGAGCATTTGAATATGCGTGCCCGTTCGTCCGCCAATTTCACAACGCAGGATTTACACAAGATTGTCGGTATTTGTCGGGAGGCAGGAGTCAAGACCTACCTTACATTAAATACGGTGATGTATCCAGAAGACTTGCCGCTGATGCGTGAGATTGTTGACAATGCCAAGCAGGCGGGGGTCAGTGCCATCATTGCCAGTGATATTGCCGTTATGCAGTATGCCAATAGCATCGATGTAGAGGTGCATTTATCCACCCAATTGAACATTGCCAACACCGAGGCGTTACGATTTTATGCGCAATTTGCCGATGTGGTGGTATTAGCACGCGAACTCAATCTGGAACAAGTAGCATCCATTCACCGTGATATTATAGAGCAAGATATCCGTGGGAAGAGGGGCGAACCGATACGCATCGAGATGTTTTGTCATGGAGCACTCTGTATGGCAGTAAGCGGAAAATGTTACCTCAGTCTGAACAATCTTGGAGCCAGTGCCAACCGTGGTGCATGCATGCAAATATGCCGGAGAGGTTATATTGTGAAAGACAAGTCATCTGACCTTGAGTTAGAGGTGGACAACCAATATATCATGTCTCCCAAAGATCTTAAGACCATTGCTTTTTTGGGCAAGATGTTGGATGCAGGCGTGCGCGTACTGAAGATAGAGGGCCGCGCACGGGGCCCTGAATATGTGAAGACTGTGGTGGAATGTTACAAAGAGGCTGTGGAATGCTGGCAGCGCGGCGAGTTTCCCACGCCCGAACGGCCGCAGACAACGCCCACTCTACAAGGCAAAATAGAGGCATGGAATATGCGTTTGACACGTGTTTTCAACCGAGGTTTTTGGGACGGTTACTATCAGGGACAACGCTTGGGCGAATGGACTACGGAATACGGCAGTCGTGCCACCAAGAAGAAAGTGTTTGCAGGCAAGTGTACCAATTTCTTCAAGAACATCTCTGTCGCAGAGTTTTATTTGGAGGCCATTCCTACTCTGCAGGAAGGTGACGAACTGCTTATTACAGGAGAAACCACCGGTGCTTACGAACTAACCGCACATGACTTGCACAACGAGACAGGACTGCCTGTCAATTCGGTGCAGCAAGGGCATTTGTTTGCACTTAAAACCACAAAAACCATCCATCGCGGCGATCGTCTTTTCCTTTTGGCGGATTCCGCTTCATCTGAGATTTAGAATCCACTCTCCCACTTTGATCCTATCGGCAGATTACCAGACCACATTCTTATGGATTTCAGAGGTTCCATCATCTGCCATGAAAAGCAGAATATAGGTGCCTGCTGCATAGTACCCAGGGAGTGTAATACGGTTATCTCCACTACCACTATCTCCAAAGCGCCCCATACCAAGGTGACGGCCGCATACATCGTAAATATGGTATGTTCCACAGGTCTCACTTTCAATAGTAAGTTCACGTCCACGGTTACGGGCGCTAATCTGTACCAGAGGTTCGAAACGCGTTGACACATTGTCGGTGTGCTGCGGAATGAAAGGACACGTACAAATCTCCGTGGTCTCGCCTTCGCGCACCAGAGCCGCCCAATAGCGTGTACCAAAGTTCAACATACGACCAGCCACATCTCCCGTGTAGATATAACTATTGTTTACCCCTTTACCAGAGACGGGTGTTCCTTCGTTGTACCAACGAATGGAAGAGAAGCGGTAACCGCCATTGTAACGGTCATTATACAGTGCAATGACATCATTCCACCGCTGTACCATTATCCACGAAGGATAGAGCACGTCCAATGTGAGCGACTGCGTCCAAGTATTGTCACAAGTATCCTGTGCCGACAAGGTCATTGCATAGGTATTTGGTTTAGGATAGTTAGTAGTGTCAACCAATGGAGGCAAAGACACAGTAAGATAACTTCCATCCTGCGACAAGACAGCCGCACCATCGGTCAAACCTTCCGCTTGCGCCACCACATCGAAATGAACGCTATAGTTCCGAGCCTGGCCCTGCTGAATGTTTAGCGCAATGCGTATCTGCCTGTCGTTGGCACAAACCGCACTTACCGATGCTTCCGCCACAAGGGGTTCGCACTCATGCTCTTCGCCCTGTGGCTCTACATTCAAATGCAACGTTACGATACTATCGCAAGAGTTTGCACCCTGCAATGTGAGCGGCTTTTCATCCGCCTTATCAAACGTCAATCCATACCAAGTATAAGGCAATTGCGTGGATGGAATCGTTTTCTCCTCCCTGCCATAGGTGAGAGGCAAAAGGATGACACGGAAATGCACTACCGAGTCGGGACGGATTTCCTTGGTGGTCTCCAATCTATCCTTTGTAAAGTGTTCGCCCTGCCATTCAAAGTCCGCAAGGTCATTTTCGCAAACGCGAGCACTATCCTGATAGATATAACCCACAACAGTAAGGTCAAGAGTACAGATACTATCGCACCCAACTGCATTCGGAATTGTATCCGTAAGGTGTACGGATTGTGTATACTCTTTGCCATGCCACGGGAAAATCTCGCCATCCTGTATCACTGCCGTAGTAACACTATCGGTGTGCTCCAGCACTGTAATTACATAGGTTACAAGGCTATCGGCTTCCGCTTCCGTGCGGAAACTGCGCATATAGAAACCTTCTGTCTTGACAATGGTATCACCCCACAGCGTAACGCTATCACCCTCACAAAACTCAATATAGTGATTCTCCGTAATGAGCGGATTGACGAACAGGTCAAAAATGACCACCGAGTCACAACCTGCGGCATTGAGCAATGTATCCACAAGATAGGTAGTTTCTCGATAGTCAACACCTTTCCAAGGATAGGTCTGCCCCTGATTGATGGTCACTTTCTTGACAAACGATGTCGGCTCGTTGACCGAGATGTGGATATTGAGAATGCTATCGCACCCGTTAATCGTTTCGTAGCGGCGAACATAATCCCCGCCTGTGGTGGTAGTGATACCATATTTGGAATAAGTCTCCCCTTCACATATAGATTCATAGATATCCGTGCTAGAGGTGTCGTTCACTGTTAACACAAGGGTCATGGTACTATCACAACCCGCTTGAGTAACGAGATGCTGCGTATAGGTGTTAGGAAGCGAATGATTGAAGTTGTACTGCATATAGGTCTCACCCTTACAAATAGAGGCATAGACCGTATCATGATAAACAGACTGCTCTTTCAAGCGCAGTACATACAACTGTTTCCGTCCATCCGGCAATGTAGTTTCCGCAGTATAAGTACCTCGTTCGAAATACTCTCCACCTCGCCACAGACAAGTACTTCCCGCACAGAACGTAGAGTCTGTATAAATAGGTTCCAGAGCCGGTAAAACATTGAGGTGCAAGATGGTGATACTATCGCAGCCGTCTATCGTCAAATCAGTGCGAGAATAATCATCCTTAGTATATGCCAAGAAACCATTGCGGTTATACACTTCGCCCTCGTTAATCGTCTCAAATAACTCCACTTTCTTAGGTGCGCACACGCTTAGGTTTAGGATGTAGGTACTATCGCATCCCCAAACAGAATAACCTTCAACAGTATAATCACCCGATTGGGATTCCGTGAAATGCTCATCTTGATACGTTTGCCCCTGCTGAATGACAGTGTCGGTGACAAAGGTATAGTTCTGATGCACATTCAGCGTGAGTTTAGTGATACGCCACCCATTCTTCCCTTCCACCTTGACGGAGTCAATATAGGTGGCAGGACGAGTAAGTTCCTGTCCTGCAAAGAGATATACCTCGCCCGAACAGATATCCGCCGTCAATTCCTGCCACTCAATAACGGGTTGGGAGACAGTAAGGACAACTACACTATCGCAATTAAAGCGAGAAGTGAATTTCTCGGTATAGATACCTTCCTCCGATATAGTCTGTTCGCCCAGCGTAATACTTTCATTAGGAGAGAGCGTGTATGAGAGACGCGTAGTGTCGGCACCCATAAGAGTAAGAATCATACGATAACGCTTACACTCCTGCAAGTCACGCACCTCCATGACGAAATCGTAGGGATAAGATACGGGGACGGGTATGTCGTAGGTGTGGCCCCTGTACTCATAGGTGGTGGCATAGCAAAGCGTGTCATAGACTTCCTCCTCCAAACCTACCACTTTTCTAACATGAGCTATATAGATACTATCACAGCCATCTACAGTGCTGTAAGGAGCCGTATAAGTACCCTTCTTGTCCAGCGTCTGACCATGCCACAAACGCGTTTCTTCATCCACCAATTTGATATTCTCCTCAAAACGGTAAGACTGCGCTTCGCGGAGAACAAGCGTGACTGTGCTATCACAACCATACTGATTGCGCAATGCACGGACATAGGTTCCCGCGCGTGTTTCCGAAAAGCCATATTTGTCGTATGTCGTACCGGAACAGATAACATCCTCTATGGTGCGACTCTGCGGTTGGCATATATCCAACTTGAGCGTAACAGTGCTATCACAACCATTGACACTACGTAAGTATTGGCGGTAGGTTCCAGCTTGGGACTCATGGAAGCCGTTAAGGTCATAGCTTTCCCCCTCACAGATGGTGGCATAGATAACAGGCGTATATGCCTGCTCTACCGTAAGGATGAGTTGATGCACCTTCTCTATACCATCGGTGCCCACAACGGTTTTGGTGTACGTATTACCTTGCGTGAGTATATCGCCGAAGAAATTATACTTCTCCCCCTCACAGATCGTGTAATAGATACGGCTATTAACCGGTTGAGTGACGGTGAGGGTAACAATACTATCACAACCAAAACGGTTCTCCAGATTGACCTGATACGTACCGGCACGGGAAATGGACATCCCATGGTAGTCATAGACTTCCTCCGGCTCCAGTTGATAGGTGTCGGTGAAATACTCCACCTGCGGAAGAATACGGAGTTGCATGTGATACTCCCAATCGCCCTCTATCTTTTTGACGGTATAGTCTTGGGGATAGGTATCGTATGCAGGAAGGGAAAACGACTCACCACGGAACTTATAGAATGCCGAAGCACAGACGGTGTCGTAGGTAACGGTGACGTTGTCGTACTTGGCAAACACCTTATAGACACTATCACAACCGAACTTGGACACTTTTTCGTCACGGTAGGTACCCGGCTTCGTAATAGCCTGCCCATGCCAATTGAGCGTTGTTCCTTGCCGGAAAGCTATGGTATCTACATCCAAGAAAGAGGTATGGAGCACGACCGTGTATTTCTTAATCTGATTACCTACGGTATCCAAAAACATCACCGGTTCACTATACTGCTTGCCCGCAATGGTAACACTCTGTCCTTCGCAGATATGGTAGGTTTGTTCGATTGTGACCTGCTCGATGATGTCATCTATATCGGTCTGATTGATTTCCCGCAAGTAACCACCCACACAATAGGCATAGGACTCATCCACACCCATACCATAGACATGCGCCACAAACTCGGCATCCGCGTTATAGAGCGTATGCGTGCCATGGTCAATCTTCTTGGTCAGGTACGAATACTCCGCATTCCCCGGCACTGTCTTAAAGCCGGTCAGTTTGCTTCCGTCATACGTCATGGAGCCTACGGCCGAGGTAGGGACGACCACATTCATATAGTGGTAATGGGTGACCTGCGTCTTGAAGGTGGCAAAGGTAATCTGTTTTATACCCTGCTCCTGCGGCGTGATCCACACCATGGAGGGGTCTCCCTGCCGACTGGAGTTAGCGGTGCGGCTACTCTGATAGAGATAACAAGCGGCCGGTTCAGAAGTCTCGATATACACCGCTGCATCGGTGAGACGGTACATATAACTCTGACAGGTGTTGATGGTGGCAAGGACTGTTCCGTCTTTCCGAATTTGTGTACCATCCTTTACGGCAGTAAACATGACATAGTCAGAAGTCTGTCCGTAACTCTTGGTCAATACGAATTTCTTCCCCCAAGTCTGCACAGGCATTGCTTGCTCGACAATATGGTCGGAATAACCATTATAGTCCGGTATATAGAGGTCAATATCGCCGTTGAAGACGGCTATTTTCTTATCCGCCTTAATGACTGTTCCCGCCAATGTTCCCTTTTCTGCTTCGGAGGTAGCCTGATAGACTTGTCCACGATTGAGGGTGAGGGTGTATGTACCCTGCTTACGCGTGAGTGTAGGTCCGGCAAGCACCATCGTGATATGCGTATCGTCCTCCGTAGCCACAATGGCGAACTCGGTAGAGCCTTCGCGTTGCGTACGGTAAGCCTGTACCACGTAATCCGTACCGAGCGAGGGTGTCGGCACTACATTGGTGGCATCAAACGTATAGTCTCCAAAGTTGGCACCATACACGGATATAGGGGCAGAAGCCTGGATATAGAGACCCGTGTTCTGTGTTTGGTCGGAACCATAGTTATAGCATTGGGCAGTAGGTACAGCGATAATGGTAACGCCGTTCGCCTTGACGCTGGTCTGTGTGCTCCACCCCGTATTGGGATTGCTGACGGTAATGTTTGCCGCGTAGCGGGAAGAGAATACTATCTGCATTTTCAACGCACGGGAATTGACATTGTACTCGTAATTCTGCATGAAGGTGAGCCAGAAGTCAGTGCCTTCGGTATTGAACCCCTCGCCATCCTGCGGAGCACGGTTCGGATGTGACACAGTAAGCGGAAGAACAGTTTCTTCCACCGAAACTCCCATACTCTGCAGCGGGCGCGGGTCCGCTGCGATACGGCAACGCGATTCGTATTGAGCGCTAAGTGTCATTCCCAAGAGCAAGAACAAAACCGATATGTATAGTCTTTTTTTCATAGAGCCTTTTCCTTTTTTCATGTTAAGCGTTCATTACCTGCAGACAGCCCGCACAGACATTCCCCAATAGCGCACAGACTGGGTTCTTGTTTCCGGTTTGTGGTCTTCCTGATATGAGGAATTGGTGTACCAGTAGAGGATAAGGCAGTCTCTATCTTTCGTAGTGGGTGATGCCACCGAGGTGGCTGTCAGATAACGTGCATACCTCCCGACATTGAATATCGAACCACCGTTTTTATATCCCGCAGTGGGCATAAAGATGGAGAGCGACGTGTTTTCCTTGGACGTGAAGGTATAGCCCCGCTTCGACATATTGTAGGTAACCGTGCAGTTTGTCAACAAATCATCAAATTCCTCCTTCGTCGGAATACGCCATTCGCATCCCCAGGCCTGTGCTGCTGCATCATCCCCCTCGTCCAGCACCAACTTTCCGTCTCCCGCTACACCATATTTGGTGTAAGGGGCAGTATTCTGATTGGAACCTTTATAGGGATAGTTTGCCCAGGTGCAAGATGATGGGTTGGCTCTGGTGTCAGCGTACATATAGTAGTCTCCCGCATCTTCCGGAGCAGAGGCTCCGAGGTTGACGGTCGCCCACTTGGGTCCACCCTCCCAAAGCTGCACCCACTCATGGTTGCAGGTAGTGCCTGTCGGTTCTTCGGGTGCGGGCGGATCAGGCGTTGTGAAAGTAAGTATCTCTCCTGTCGCCGTCCCCACACTGTTGGTGGCATAAGCCTGCACGTAATAGGTGGTGGAAGGTGTAAGGCCGGAAAGCGTATAAGAGAACGACCCCATTCCATTGCCCACCGCTATACACTCCGGAGTAGCCGCATCCGTTCCCCAACAGAAGCCGCGCTCGGTAACTGTCTTCCCTCCATCGGAAGTGACCTTTCCATTCAGCACAGCTCCATCCACAGTGACGGAAGTAGCATCGTTGGTCAGCACTACAGGACGCGATGCAGGTGTACACTCAAAGTCGGGCTGACTATCTTCATCCGCCAGCGCATAAGCGATATATTGATAGCGTTCTCCATCCGGATTCTGCGCTGCGCCAAGACGGACGTAGATATTCTTCGTTATATCGGACGAGCTCTCCTGCTGCGTAGCCAGAAAAGCAATTATATCCTCCTCCGCGAACGGCTGTGTACATTCCGCATCGTGGAAATACTCTGCTCCTCTAGAATCCAGCAGACGCATCCATCCCTGCACTTCGGAAGTGTCAGTCTCCCATGTGTATTGTCTCGGATCCGTTCCTCCACGCGGCCATTCTCCTCCGACAGGGACATAGGTAAGATTGTAGGAGAAGATTGTCCAAGGGTTGTCGGTAGAAAGGGGTACTTTGTTCCAATAGGATGTACTACTATACTCCCTCGGAAGTTCGGGCGGGCAGTAAAAAGCTCCCATGGTACTTACCCCGTATGTCCACGAATTGCAGAAAGACATCGTGCCCCATTTTGTGAAATGCACCCGTATATGGTTCACTTTAGAAGCACGCTGATACATTCCATAGAGGGGGTTACTGCTTGAGATAGCCGTTGCCTGCATGTCGGGGCCGCGCTCCAAAGAAGTGCAGTTGAGGAACATATTATAATACACCATGTTCACATTCAGCGTCAGAGGCCGTAATACAGACGGTGCCTTAACCAGACTGCTGCATGCACCAAACATATTGTTGCACGCCCCTTGCCCAGGAACTGCATCGGCAGTAGCCATAATTTCGGGAGCAGCGGTGAGAGAGGTACATTCATTGAACATATACTCATAGCAGAATTTCGGCATATTGGTTCCGGGAAGTGTGTCCGGCACCGAGGTCAGTGCCGTACAGCCATCAAACATGTGCTGATAACATCCCTCTGTGAGCGTAGTGGCAGGGAGCGCGGGTGCCGTAGTCAATGCGACGCAGGTATTGAACATATACGCATAGCAATAGTTCGCCAATTCAGTGGCCGGCAATGCAGGTGCCTGAGTGAGCGCACGACAGGTGTGGAACATACCGTTGTAGCAGTTATTCGCCAGAGATGTAGCCGGCAGAGCGGGCGCATTCCGCAGGGCAGTACACTGGTTGAACATGTAGCGGTAGCAATACGCGCCAAGTTGTGTAGCTGGCAGGCGAAGGTCAGATGCGTCCTCCAGCGTGGTAAACTTGTTGTTAGACCCAGAGCAGAACAGACTATTGAAACAGTAATCAGCCAGAGGATACTCATCATGAATAACGTCAGCAACTTCATCGTATGCAGCAAGCGACATGACATCACCCGTGGCTGTAAATTTGCCTGTAGTGGACGTAATATTCCAGTAAACAGACAGACTTGTGCTGAACCGACATTTGGTTACGCCTCCTTCGGTGACGGTATTGTTTCCCCGAAAGCGCACATTCTGACCGGCAGGTACGGTGATGGAATAGGAGTTGGTGTATTTGTATTCACGCGGGTCTGACCATGCACCACCATTGACACTCCACTCGATATTGAGCGTATTAGAGTTGTTTCCGCTTTGTCTGCGAAAATAGACCGTAGCGGAGGAAGTGCCTGTATTGGTAAGCGTGAGATAATCGGGCTCGGCCGCAGAAACAGATATACCACAAAGTATCCCGACAAGCAGGAATAAGAAGGTTCTTTTCATAAGCATGAATATGAAAGGATATGTTTATTGTTCTTCGCCGACGGCATTGTAGATACGGCCGTTGCGGAGGATATACAGTCGCCCGTTGCGGAAGAACTTGTCTGCTGCGACCGGCGTTTGTCCGTTTTCCGAGAGAGCGGTTGGTCCGGAAGAAGCAAAGCAAGTGAAATAATCACCTATGCCCGCGGCATCTTTATAGGTGTTGTATGCTCCATCCGGCACCACAACACTGACGGAAGCAGGAGTGGAGAGCGATGCCGACACCCAAGGATTGCAAGCAGACGGGTCGGACACGTCGACCGCACAAGAAGGCGGCACACTGCCAAGGAACTCAATCTCCTGCAGGTTAGGAAGCAAGATGGAGGAAATCGCCAAGTTCTGCAAACCGGCAGGGATAACAAGTTTGGTAATCTGCATGGAAGCACCGATGATACCCTGCGTCTCAATCTCCTCCAAGGATGAGGGGAGGGCAAGGGTGCCCGAAATCTTGTTCACATTCATCAATGCCCCTGTGCGGAAGACACGAAGGTTGGACGGTTCTGCAAAGGAAAGAGAGGTGAACGTAGCATCCATAAGCGCGTAAGCACCCAATTCGGTAACCGGAAGGGTTTCTGAACCAGAGGATTCCCCTTGGTCCCCCATACCTGTGATAGCGATGGTGAAGGTGGCAGGGATCACCATCGGAGAAGTGGCATACGGCTTGGGCTGGCCATTCTTTTTCTTGTCCTGATTGATTACTATGACTGCGTTGCCGTTAACAGACTCGAAATAGAGCCCCGTAACAGCATCCTTGCTATAGGCCTGCACAGCTTCGGGCGCATAAGCAGCGTGGGATTCAGACTGTTGCGCCCTAGCGGGGAGCGCTATACCTGCTACTGCGAGCAGCAAAATGGGTAAAAAATGTTTCATTTGCATCACTATTAAAATAACATGCAAATATACAACATTTTTTTTGATTTTCCAAATTTTTTTCAAGAAAAATGCACCAAAGGTGTGCTTTTTTTGAAAAACTGTACCTTTTTCGCGACAAAACTCCTGCGCCACACATTTGCAGCGCAGGAGGGGATAATACGGCAGGTGCCGTCAGTCAATAAGGGGTTCCGCATTGGGGTCTTCCCCGTTGTCCTCCGGCATACTCGGTGCGCAGATGGCCATCGGAGAGAGAACCTCCAGTGCCTCAGTGGCAGGAATCAGATATTTTTTCATGGTTGTCATAATATTGTCTGTGTTTTACAAATCATGTGGTTTATTATTCCGCAGGGGCAGTAGCAATCCGGCGTCCGGTGCCGTCGTAGCGCTGTCCAGCACGCTCGATGATGAGGATACCATTCTCGATGTACTTGCTTATCCCCGCAGAAGTATCCGCCTGCAATTCCTCCGCATCCTCAAGGACTGTCTCACCATCCACGGTAACTATTACGCGCGGTGCAGCAGCCGGCGAGAAGTTCCTGATTTCGAAGTATGCACGGTCTGCCGTGATGGTGGCTCCAGAACCCTTGCTGTTAGGATAGTAGAGTTTGTTGGATGACAGATAGCGCACACCACGGTCACCGGGTTCAAGGTGTACCGGTGTCTTCAATACGCCGATGAAATCCACATCGCCACCCAGATCATCGTGCACACTCTGCGCCTCTGCAGAGGGATCCAGCATCACATATTCGAAATACGGATTCTTGACTTCAGACGGGCTAATTATCAAGTACGGCATACCCGGCTCAACAACCGGCGAGACAGCGAAGTCGATGACCACTACCGAGCGGTTGTTCTGCGTATAAGCCTTGTGCAGACTATAGAGCATATCGCCGATAGCAGACTGCTCAATATTCATCTTCACCACAGGCAGACAGATAGTGCCCCATGCATTGGCTTTGAAGGTGCGGTTGAGCGAGAGGCGATGGATAGGTTTGCCCGCATAAGTGGTCATCATGTACGTGTAATACGCATCGTAGTCGGCATAGCCGGCAGGTGCTTTGTCTTCCCAAACGAGGTTGTCGATACCGCACCATGCGTACACGTCCATATCCTCGGTGAGGATGATGTTCCATTCAAGACCCGTAGAGAGAATATTCTCGTCTTCGTCCTGCCATTCTCCGTAAGTGTAGAGAGGATCGGTCGGAGCCAACGAGAAGGTCAGTTCTGTGCCAACAGGGAATTCGAAGGTATTGTCTTCTTCATTCTCATCGTAGGTGTATGTATTGGTGCCATCGGTGACACTCATAACCGCCGTTTCGATGACCTGCTGATTGGGTACTTCGCCATAGACAAAGATGACTTCGTTGAGGGTGACGGAGAGTTTATCCGTCTCCGGCTCTTCGGGTTCT